>DATAXF010000026.1:0-36019 GCA_036273095.1 Steroidobacteraceae bacterium
CACTGGGCTACAATAGCCGCCCGCCGGCCCGGTTGTTCAGCCGGTCCGGACACCGCAAAGGACATAGTCCCGTGCCGTTTTTCGACGTCGTTTCCGAAGTCAATTCGCACGAAGTGGCGAACGCCATCGACCAGGCGAACCGCGAGCTCGCGCAGCGCTTCGACTTCAAGGACACCGGGGCGCGCTTCGAGCTCGAGGAGCTCACGGTGACCCTGCACGCGCAGGCGGATTTTCAACTTAAGCAGATGCTCGAGATCCTGAAGTCGCGCTTCGGCAAGCGCGGCATCGACCTGGCCTGCCTCGATATCCAGGAGTCGCAGACCAACCTCGCGGCGGCCCGCCAGCAGGTCCTCCTCAAGCAGGGGGTCGATGCCGAGACCGGCAGGAAGATCTCGCGCCTCGTCAAGGACTCCAAGCTCAAGGTGCAGGCGCGCATGGAGGGCGAGAAAGTGCGGGTCACCGGCAAACAGCGCGACGACCTGCAGGACGCCATCAAGCTCCTGCGCGGCGCGAAGCTCGACCTGCCGCTGCAGTTCAACAACTTCCGCGACTGAGCCTGCGCGGATGCCGCGGCCCACAGTGCTCATCCTTCTGCTGTGGCTGGCATTCGTACTCTGCTGGCTCGTGCTCGCGCAGTTCAACAAGAAGGCGAGCAAGGGAACCTCCTCATGGGCAGGCTGGCGCCTGCGGTTCGCCATCGCCTTCGGCCTGTTCATCCTCGTGCGATTCCGCCGGCACGCGGTCGTCGGTACCCTCGCATCCATCCATCACACGCTGCCACATCCGGGAATAGCGCTGCAGTGGGTGGGAGTTGGGTTGTGTCTTGCGGGGTTCGCCTTTGCCGTCTGGGCGCGCGTCCACATTGGCCGTAATTGGGGCATGCCCATGTCGCTGCGCGAGGGACACGAGCTGGTGACCTCCGGCCCATATGCCTACGTACGGCACCCGATCTACTCCGGCCTCATGCTGGCGATGATCGGGTCCGCTTTCACCGCGGGCCTGCTCTGGCTGCTCGGGCCCGTGCTCTATTTCATCTACTTCATCTTCGCTGCACGCAGCGAGGAGAAGACCATGCTCACGCAGTTTCCCGACGCTTATCCCGCTTACCGTCGCCGCACCAAGATGCTGATCCCTTTCGTGTTCTGAGCCGTCCATGCCGTCAGATCCCAGGGGGGTCGAGAGTGCCGCCGCAAACCGGCGGTGGTATCTCGAGGTGTCAGGTCGGCGGGCAGGACCGTTTGCCTGGGCGGTGCTCGTGGAGCTTGCGCAGGCGGGGGCCCTCGGCGCGGATGATCGTGTCTGGCGCATGGGACTCGCGAGTTGGTCCCGGATGGCGGAGCTGGCTGACCTCGCCCCCCTCATGCGCATGCCGGCACCAGCGCGAGCGTTCATCGCAGCGGCTGCGCCGGGCGGGACCGAGCCTGGGCGCTGGGCTATCCGCCTCCTGACTGGACTGTCGGCGCTCCTGCTGCTGGTGATCGCCGGCAGCAGGAGCCTTCCAAACCACGTTCCTGCAGTCCAATCGTCGGCCGCCCGTGCATCGCGAGCGGCGGCATTCGAAGCCCGCTATCCGTTCCTCGCCGAGCTGCGGCGAGTCGAGCCATCACGGTTCGATCAGCTGGACCGCGCAGTGCGCCTCGGCGTTCGCCGCAATGCACCGGACAGCCAACTCAACGGTCTCGTCGCCGAGGCCGCGGGCACCATGGAGCGCGAGCGGCTGGCCGATGTCGACGCTGGCAGCGCGCTTCGGCTTCTCGTGGAGTTGCGAACCGACGCGCGGCGCTTCCAGTCATCGGCCCCGGCCCAGTGCGTCGCGATACTCAGGCCGCGATCCTCGTCCTCTGGTCCGGTCCGCTCCGCCGCCGCACTCGCCGCAATCAGCCCGGCGCTCGCCGCGCTTCTCGATGCTCCGACGGGGCAGCGTGGCGCGACGGCATCCCAAGGCAGCGTACCGCAACGAGATGCACGCGACATCAGTCCGAAGCTGGATTGCGACCGCCTGCTGCTCATGTATGACACGGCGGTCGCCTCCAGTCCGGAGACGGAGGCTGCCTTCATACGCGCGCTGCAGGGCGCCCCGGGGCATTGAGTCATGATCTGGTATGTCCGCCGCGGCGAGCGTGAGATAGGACCACTGGGGGAAGATGCCCTGCGGGCCCTCGTGGGCACCGGACAGGTCACGCACGACACTCCGCTCTGGCACGAGGGATTGCCGGGTTGGACGGCAGCCGGAGCGCTGCCCGGCGTCCTCGGACCCAAAGCCGCCGGCGCAGCGCCGGGCACGCAGCCGGCAACACCACGGGCCCGTATCAGACCACACCATTGGGCGACGGCGGGGATACTGCTCGTCGCGATAGCGGCGCTGCTCGCGCTGCGACCTCAGGCGCAACACGATCGGGCGCGACACACATTCCCACGCAGGCCGACATCCGCCCTGCAGCAGGAGCTGACACAGGCCGCGAACGGCGTGAACGCCAGCACCCCGCGGATGATCGACGACATGACCAGGCTCGACGGCGCGCAGGCCGGACCGGGGACGCTCTTCACTTATGACTATACGCTGACCAACATCAGCGCGAGCCGGCTGTCGCCTCCATCACTCCAGACGCTGCGGCAGCGACTGTCGGCGGACGTGCGCCATACGGTCTGCGAAGGGGCAGCCCTGCAGCCGTTGCTCCAGATGGGCGCCGTCATCCGATTTCACTATCGTGACCGCGACGGCCAGGACCTGGTTTTGACGTCCGTCTCCAGCGCGGCGTGCACAAGGTGAGTGCACCCATCAGTCTCAACGAGGGGTCGCTGGTACGCGCAACCGCAACTGCAACGGCTCGTTGAGGCTCTGGAGGAAGTCGCGCCGCTCCAGCGGTGTCAGGCTGGCCCAGTCGACCTTGCCGGCGTGCTCGCGTCGCAACGCGCGATCCGTTATCCGGGCTTGCGCGCGGCTCTTGCTGGCCCATCGCCTGGGCAAACGCCGGGTGGAGCCCTTGCGCAGTATGTCGACGATCGCGGATGCAACCTGCGCATCGCGGGTCAACTCACTGTGGGCCGTCCTGGTGAAGTACGTATTGGCCGTACCCAGCGCCGCACCGTTGACGGGGACGGTGCCGTCTCCATGCCGCGTGATGGTGTAGGTGAAGCCATCTCGTACCTTGGACACCGCCGTGACCGTCTGCTGCCCCACACCGGCGACCGCCACGCAGCGCTCATCCGCGGGCGGCAACCCTTCACGGAAGTGGCGCGCACGCTCGAGGAGCGGTAGCCGCAGCGGCGGACCGGAGTCCGGCCATGCGCCCGGGTCCAGCAGGTCGGCCACACCTTTGCCGCCTGCGGTGGGGACCATCTGATAGAGGCTCGGAAAGCTGTTGAACACTTCCTCGGTCAGGCGCTCGGCCGTGGTGGCGCCATCGAGCCGCGCGATCTTGCGGACGGTCGCATAGGTGCCCCGTAAAACCTGAACCGGCGCGAACGAGCCCTGGTTCGGGGTGCCGAGGAGCACCACACGTTCGACGTGTTGCGTGCCCGGCAGAGTCAATGCCGTCCGGGTGAGCAGGCCGCCCATGCTGTGCGCGACGATCGCCAGGCGCCGCGACCCGAGCTGACGCAGCCGTTGCGCGAGGGCGGCGCCCGACTCCTCGATCCCGAGGCGCCAGTCATAGTCGTGAAACGTGACGGCGAATCCCGCGGCGCGCAGCCGCAGCCGCAGCTTCAGGTGCGAATAGAGCACCACGCCGAGCGGGATGATCGGCGCGCCCGCGTCCAGCCCGAGGAGCCGCAATCTCCCGACCTGAATGTCGATGGGATCGAGCCACAGCACATCGTCGGGCAACGGCGGCGGGCGCGCGATTCCGAGCTGCGAGCCGAGAATGCCAGGCACCACTACGACGTGATGACTCGCATCGCTCGCGCCGATGCGCTCCGCCTTGCGGGCGAGCCGCACCAGATCCACGTACTCGGTGTCCCCGAAATACGCGGTCAGCTCCTGTCCTTGCTCGCCGGAGACCAACATCCGCTCCACCTCGACGTCGCTCCATGCGAAGCGGTCGTAGGGTGTGATGTGCTGCGCGCTTGTTCCTGGTCGGCTCACTCCGGAGGATTATGCCAGAGCAGGGCTCTCAGGCCGCCCGCTCGGTGATCAGCTTGCACAGCGCATCGATCGCTGGACGCCGGGCAGTGGTCTTGCGCCATATCGCGCCCACGCGCCGCACCGGTACCGGCTTCGCAAACGGCAACACGGTGACACCGCGCGCATCGCCGTAGGCTCCCTTGGTGGCAAGCTCCGGCAGCAAGGTGACCCCGGCACCGGTTGCGACCATCTGCCGCAGCGTTTCCAGGCTCGTGGCGCGGAAATCCTGGCTTTCGCCCACGCCCACCCGGCTGCAGACTTCCAGCGCCTGATCGCGCAGACAATGGCCTTCCTCGAGCAGGAGCAGCGTTTCGTCCTCGAGATCGGCTATCTGGACGCGCTCGCACTTGGCGAGCCGATGGCGGTCCGGCACCGCGACCGTGAACGGTTCCGCGAAGAGCTCCCGCGCCTCCAGGCCCTCGAGCTCCACCGGCAGCGCCAGGACACCGAGGTCGAGCTCGCCGCCGCGCAGTTTTTCCAGCATCGGCGCCGTCTGATATTCGTAGAGATGCAGCTCGAGCCGCGGCAGCGCTCGTCTGATCGGCTGCGATATCCGCGGCAGCAGATAAGGTCCGATCGTCGGCAGCAACGCGACGCGCAGCCGTCCGGCCAGCGGATCGCGGTGCGCACGCGCCAGGGTCACCACCTCATCGCTGGCCTCGAGGATCCGTCGTGCGCGGGCGACGATCTGCTGTCCGGCCTCGGTGAGCGACACGTTGTTCGGCTGACGCTCGATGAGCTGCACCCCCAGGTACTGCTCGAGCTTCTTGAGCTGCGCCGAGAGCGTCGGCTGGCTGACGAAGCAGCTCTCGGCCGCGCGCCCGAAGTGGCGCGAGTCGGCCACGGCGACGAGATATCGAAGGTCTTTCAGCTTGATGTCGCTCATCCTGCACCCTGATATACGGCGTCTATCGGGATTATAAAGTCAATCCATTGGATAAATCGACCCCCGACACCCATGATGCTTCCGTTCCCACATGGGACTGAAGATCGGACGATTACCCAGGAGCTCACGACATGTTAGGCATTGGTCAGCGTTTTCCGGATTTCTCCCTCAGCGGCGTGGTGTCGAGCGACGTCAGCGCCTCTTTCCGGCCCTTCACCGAGGACAGTTTCGCCGGCAAATGGAAGGTCGTGTTCTTCTGGCCGAAGGACTTCACCTTCGTCTGCCCGACCGAGATCGCGGCCTTCGGCCGGCTCGATAAGGAATTCCAGGCCCGCGACGCGCAGGTGCTCGGCGTGAGCATCGACAGCGACTACGTACATCTCGCCTGGCGGCGGGACAAGGAAGAGCTGCGCAATCTGCCGTTCCCCATGCTCTCCGACATCAAGCGCGAGCTCTCGAGCCGGCTCGGCATCCTGGACCCCGAGGCAGGTGTCGCGCAGCGCGCCACATACATCGTGGATCCGCAGGGTGTCATCCGCTTCGTGTACGTCACCGACCTCAACGTCGGCCGTAACCCCGAAGAGGTCCTGCGTGTGCTCGATGCCCTGCAGACGGACGAGCTTTGCCCCTGCAACTGGAAGCAAGGCGACGAGACCCTGAAAGCAGCCTGATCTGGAACCCAGGCACAGGATGTGCCCCGCCGCCGCAGGTGGCGGAGCCGGAAGCAAGAACCACGCTTTTTGCTTCCGGCGCGCTGGGCCGGGCAGGATGCCCGGATCCAGCGCATAAACAACGAGGTATCGACCATGACGACTTTGGACACCCTTCGCGATGCGCTGCCGGACCACGCGCGCGACCTCAAGCTCAACCTGGGCTCGGTGCTCTCCCCGACGGGAGCTCCGGGCCTCACGGAACAGCAGATCTGGGCAGTGGCCCTGGGCGCCGCCGAGGCATCCCGCAACCCGGCTTTCGCGGCCGCCATCGGCGAGCTCGCAGCGGCGCACCTCGATGCCGCCCATCAGACCGCCGCCCGGGCGGCGGCCGCCATCATGGGAATGAATAACGTCTATTACCGCTTTCTGCATCTGGTGGAGGACCCCGAGTACGGGCGCATGCCGGCACGGTTACGGATGAATGTCATCGGCAATCCGGGGATGGACAAGGCCGATTTCGAGCTCGTATCGCTCGCGGTCTCGGCCATCAACGGCTGCGGCACCTGCGTGGTCTCGCACGAACGGCAACTACGTCAACACGGCCTGTCCCGGGAGGCGGTCCAGAGCACAGTCCGGATCGCAGCTACAGTGCACGCCGTGGCGCGGGTGCTGGATAACGTCGGCTGGGAAGCTGCCGGGGAGACCCAGGCGGCGGCGTAGCCCGAATCCCCAGGCGACATATAAAAGGTCGTAAAGTCCCCCGATCCGGGTGTATCGCCTGTGCAGCTGTTTTGCTGTAGCATTGGCTCCGGTCAGCGCTGTCCCTATATTCCAACCTAACAATCGCCTGCAAATCATCGGCACTTCGTGGTGCTGGCGTGGAGTAAGTCATGAACACCCTTGCGGACACTCGGTCAGGCACAGAGCAGGATCAGGTCGAAGCCGGTCGCCGGGACGCGGAGCCGGCGCAGGATGCCGCGCTTCTCGAGCTGGGAAAGGTGTCGGATACCCAGGGCGGATGGCTGGGCCCAAAGCTGGACTCAGGTGCCGGCTTTCAACCCTACTGAAGCGGCCTTGCCATGCGGGGGCACGTCATGGGCGTGCCCCTGCAGCGGGGCCGATCCCGCGTTCACCATCGCTTACTGATGTCAACGCTCACGACCCGCCCGAGGGCCTGGACGTTCTCCGGGTCATAGCCGAACTGGTCGTCGACGAACGGCGGCTCATGGTTGAGCAGGTTTGTCGCATTCAGTGAGAACGTCATCCCGCCGAGCCAGCCGGAGTCTTGCCGGGTCCGATAGACGACTCTGAGGTCGACTGTCGTCCAGGGCGACACATTCGGCACGAGAGTGCTGCCGGGATTCTTGTACCCTCCGGCGTAGTTCACCGCCAAGTCGACTGCAGGCCCGGGCAGTTGCGGACCCGCGCGGCTCCAGCCGACCGTGCCACGCAGCCGCAGCGCCAGCGGATTCGACACGGTGTTGACGATATCGACCGCAGGCGAGGTATCGGTCAACTCCTGATCGAAGTCGAAGACATAATTCCCGGTGACGTCGAGGCTCAGGGTTCCCAAGGCGCCGCTCAGGGAATCGTGCGCTTCCAGATCCAGGCCCGTTGTTTTGGTCGTCGACAGATTTGCCAGCGTGCCGTAAATGATCGCAGCGGGCGAGCTGGCGAGGCACTGGGATACCGGCTGCTCGTAGTAGGGACTGTCGCAGACAGCCGTTATCTGTGCTCGCGTCGGATTCCGGGTAATCACCGCGGACCACTCGGTTTGATCGGTCAGGACCGCAAACGGATTGTCGGCTCCCGGTTGCGCGATGCGGCCATCGTAGTCGATCGAGTAGTAGGTGACGGAGAACGTGGAGCCCGTCAGGACTGACGGGGCCAGGTCGAAGCCCGCCGTCCACGTTTTGGCCGTCTCCTGTTTCAGGTCCGGATTGGATCCCTGCTCCACCAGCGCCAATGAGCGGCCCGTTGGCGATTGCGGGTCGGGTAGCACCACCGACCCCGCGGCGTTCGCCGAGGTGTCATACAGATTGTCGAGCGTCGGGGCGCGGAAGGAGCGTCCCCAGCTTGCCCGCAACTTCAAAGGCTGCACCGGGATCCATTGAATGCGGAATGTCGGGTTGAAAGTCCCGCCGAAATCGCTGTAGTGCTCGTACCGGCCCGCCACGTTCAGCTCCAATCGGGGCGCGGAGCGCGAATTGGTCGTGTCCCCGATCAAAGGCAGATCGAGCTGGGAGAAGAGCGATTCGATGTGGCGGGAGTAGCTCTGCGGAATAGTCTCCTCATCGGGATTCAACGGATCCGCGATGTCGTGAAATAATCCCTCTTCCCGCCGCTCAAAGCCAACGGCAAGCTTGGCGTCGCCCGCGGGCATGCTGAACACGGGTCCGTCGGCGACAAGTCGTGTGTACTCGACGGTCGCTACGGAATGCAGCGGGTAACTTTGCTCGATCGCCGCAAGCGTCTCCGGATTGGTGGCGCCGAAGGGGTTGAAAGCCGTCGCCGGATTGGGATCCACCAGGTAACTCTGCAGAGTATCCACGTTGGCCGCGTCATATTGGACGCTCCGGAGCGACTGGCGGCCGTACGACTCGCTCAAGGTCGCCTGCCACGTCTGGCCCAACTGCAGCTTGCCTCCCAGCGTAGCCATGTAGACCTGGCTGCCGGCGGAGAAGGTCGCAGGGCCGTAGTCGTGCAGGAAACTGTAAGCAACCTCCACGTAGGGCACCCCGCTGTACGGATTCACGTAATACGGGTTGGATGGAGGAACGAGCAGGGTCGCCGTGTTGGGCAGGTAGCTTTCAAGCGCATCCCGTTCGGCGAAGCGCCCCTCGAAAAACAACTGCAGCTTGTCGCTCAGATCCTGCGCGACCGTCGCATAAAACTCGTTTGCCGTCACGTCGGGGAAGAGCTGCAGGCCTGCGAACTGATTCTGCAGGTCGAGGCTCGGCGACAGCGCCGCCAGGGCCGGCGCCTGCCCGCTCTGCTGCAGCGCCAGGCCGTACGTGGGCAGCATGGTCTGGGGATTCAGAATGTTGCCGGGATAGCTGTAGTAGCTGTCGAAATTGCCGCCGCCGTAAGGTGTCTTGTCGGCGTTGGCCGCATAGGGACGCTCTGCCGCGGCAAGCGAAGTCTCATCCGAGTATTGGTATGCGAGCATCGCATGACCGCCGCTCCAGTGCGTGCCGAAGAGCTGCGACGCCACCATTTCGCGCCGCCCGCCGCCCGCGGTCCCGTACCTCACCTCTGACCGGGCGCCGTCGAAATCATTCCGCATGATGATGTTCACTACGCCCGCGATGGCGTCAGACCCGTAGAGCGCCGAAGCACCGTCGGGCAGCACTTCGATGCGCTCTACAGCGCTCAGCGGTATCGTGGATACATCGACAAAGTCGCCGTTGAGTCCCGAAAGCGGTTGCCGCTCTCCGTTCACCAGCACCAGCGTGGCACCGACTCCCAAGCCCCGCAGATCGAGGCCGGCGCCGTACTGTTCGTTGGCGTCGATGCCCAGGTCCTCGCGCGGCCCGTTCAGAGAGAGGATGGGCTGGGAGTAGAGAGCGTCCTGCACCGTCTCGTAATCCGCCATCGCCAGCTGCTGCGGCTTCAGGTACAGGAGCGGAGCAACGGCGTCCTGCACGCCGCGGATCAAACTACCCGTGACATTGACCTCATCGAGCCGCCCTCCGTCCTGATCGGCCGCCAGCCTTCGGGGCGCCGGAGTCGGGACACGCGCGACCGTCGCCGCCTGCTTCGGACTCGGCTCATCGGCGGGTATGATGTCGACGGAGTTGTCGGTGTCGAATTGGTAGGTGTAGCCGGTCCCTTTCAACATCAGGTCGAGCGCCTTGGAGCTCGCCATGGTCCCGAAAACCGGGCTGCTCTTCGCCCGGACCATCTGCGTGGTGGCGGCGAACCCGGGCTGGACGCCGGACTGATGATAGAAGTCGATGAGCGCCTGCGGCAGAGGCTCCGCGGGCAGGTTGAAGCTCGCGACCGGATCGCCGGCGCGCGCGTCCGTCATGATCAACAGGGAAAGCAGTGCCGTATACGACAAATACAGCAGCGAATGCACAACAAGGGAGGTAATCCTGACCATCTTCCGACGTGCTGCCGCCCTGCCGATCCAGCCCCTAAGTCATTGTAATTGATGACTCTCCGTTCCCCGCACTTTACCAGAGCCCTCGGCGGCGCGATACCAATCAACACCCGTTCGAGTGACCTATTATGACCGCGGCTGGCCATGCCGCAGCCCGAGCCCATGCGGGCCCTATTTTGCCCCGGGGCCCCCGCGTAAGGCCGCGATTTTCCGGCACATCGCGGCCGTTGCGTCGATGACACCCGGCCCCAGTCCCATCAGCCTCTGATCCTCGAAGGACAGCAGCCGTCCGGTTCTCACGGCCCGTAGGGACGGGAAACGCCGCCACTCGGCCAGCCACACGGCACCCCGGCCCGGCGGGGCGGCCGCAATGATGATGTCCGGATTGCGGGCAAGTACCGCCTCCATGCCGATTGCAGGAGCGCGCGACGGCAGGTCCGCAAATGCATTCCGGGCGCCGCAGACCCGCAACGCATCGCTCATCAGCTCCCCGGCGCCCACCGTGTACAGGGGGCGATCCCACACCTCCAGCAAAACCGTGGGCGAGCGGCTCTGGTTTGCGTATTCCCTCCTCAGACCCGCAAGTCTTGCCTGCAGCGCGCCCGCCTCCCGGTCTGCCGCAGCGCTGGTCCCGGTCAACCTTCCCAGCCGGCGCAGGGAGTCAGCAATGCCGTCCAGGGTGGTTGCCTCCTGTCTATAGACAGGGATGCCCAGACGCTCGATGGTGGCGATCTGCGCGGGGTTGTTGCCGTCCGGCCAGACGACGACCACATCCGGTCGCAAGGCGATCAGGCTCTCCATGTCGATGGCGTCCGCATTTCCGATCTTGGGCAGTCGCATCTCGGCCGCAGGCTGCCCGGAGTATTCGATCGTGCCGACGAGTTGGCTGCCCGCGCCGGCGGCAAACAGCATTGCAGTCGCGGCCGGAGCCAGGCTCACGATCCGTTGGGGAGGGGCGCGCACCGTGACTTCATGTCGGAAGTCATCTGTCACGGTGATGCGGGCCCCAGCGCCTACGATCGACGCGAAGCTCAGCGCGGCCAAGGCGAAGCAGATCGCCAGGTGATCCGATCGACCCCGCATCATCCCACGCCAACCGTGTCTGCTGCCCAACGCACTATCGGCTGCAACCGCGGGGAGACGAGCGAGAGCGCCCTATCGCAATCAACCCAGCGCCACTCGTCATGCTCCGGCCTGCCGAGCTCGAGGCTGATCGGCAAGCTGACCTTCTCCGTACGCGTCACCGCCACATAGTATCTGGCGACTTTTCGATTGCCGTAAGGCTCCGTCTCCCGGTAGGCCTCTCCCCAGCTGAACTCCAGATCCGCGATGAGCGTTTCCTCGCGGACCTCACGCAGGGCGGCCGCCAGCGGCTCTTCACCCGATTCCACCATGCCTTTGGGGAAATCCCAGTTTCGATAGGCGCGCAGCACGAGAAAGAGCCAGCCCGGGTCGCTTCGCCTGACCACCACCACTCCGGCGGAGAGTCGCCGACTCACACCCTCTCCGGCTCCGCCTCCAACACGCTCGCCGCGCCGTCTTCGACGACTTTCGCCAGGCCGATCGCCTGCGGCAACACCTGCCTGGCGTAGAAACGCGCGGTGCGGATCTTCGACTGGTAGAAATCCTTCCCGGCCGCGCCGCCACCCGCCGCGGCGATCGCAGCCGACTTGGCGAGCAGCCAGCCGCCGAGCACGAGGCCGCAGAGCTTGAGGTAGGGCACCGACACCGCCAGGGCCCGTTCCGGTGCGGCGGCGATGTTACCGACGAGAGAACGGGTCGCCGACTCCAGGAGTCCGACTCCCTCGAGCGCCGCATCGCGAGTCTCGCGGGACGCATCGCCGCCGGGGTCGAGCGCCTGCAGCTCGCGGCGCATATCGGCAATGAGCGCACCCATGGCGGCGCCGCGGTCGCGGCCCATCTTGCGGCCGATGAGGTCGTTCGCCTGGATACCCGTCGTCCCCTCATAGATGGTCGTGATCCGTACGTCGCGCACGTATTGCGCCGCGCCCGTCTCCTCGATGAAGCCCATGCCGCCGTGAACCTGCACGCCGATGGCGGCGACTTCGTTGGCGGTCTCGGTGCACCAGCCTTTGATGATCGGAATCAACAGGTCACCGCGCGCCTGCGCGGCGGCGCGCGCCGCGGCGTCGGGGTGGTAGGCGGCGAGGTCGAGCTGCTCCGCGCCGTAGAAGGCAACGGCGCGCGATGCCTCCGTGCACGATTTCATGGTCAACAGCATGCGCCTCACGTCCGGGTGGTGGATGATGGGCAGCCGCTCGCCGTCAGCCGCGGGGCCGGGCTTGCCCTGCAGGCGCGTGCGCGCGTACTCCGCCGCCTGTTGGAAAGCCCGCTCGCCGACGGCATAGCTCTGGACGCCCACTGCCAGGCGCGCCGTGTTCATCATGATGAACATGTATTCGAGGCCGCGGTTCGCCTGCCCCACCAGGTAGCCGGCCGCGCCCCGCTCCTGCCCGAATTGCAGGACGCAGGTCGGGCTCGCGTGGATGCCGAGCTTGTGCTCGATCGAGATGCAGCGCACCTCGTTGCGCTCGCCCAGCGAGCCGTCGGCGTTGACCAACACCTTCGGCACGATGAAGAGGGAGATTCCCTTCACGCCCGCCGGCGCACCCTCGATGCGCGCCAGCACCATGTGGATGATGTTGTCGGTGTAGTCGTGCTCCCCCCAGGTGATGAAGATCTTCTGGCCGAAGAGCCGGTAGTGATCGCCTTCCGGCACGGCGCGCGTGCGCACCTGGCCGAGGTCGGAGCCGGCCTGCGGCTCCGTCAGCACCATGGTGCCGGTCCACTCGCCGCTCGCCATCCTGGGCAGGAAGAGCTGCTGTTGCGCCTCCGACCCGCAGAGCTCGAGCGCGTGTACCGCACCATGAGTCAGCATCGGACATAGCTCGAAGGAGAGGTTCGAGGCGCCCCAGAGCTCCTGCACCGCGCTGCTCACGGCCAGCGGCACGCGCTGGCCGCCGAAGCGCGGATCGGTGCCGAGCTGCTGCCAACCATCCCGCGCGAACTGCGCGTACGCCTCCTTGAAGCCCTTGGGCGTCGACACGCCCTCCGGCGTCCAGCGCGCGCCCTCGCGATCGCCGGAACGATTGAGCGGGTCGAGCACGGTCTGCGCGAAGCGGGCGGCCTCCTGCAGAATCGCAGCGCCGACCTCGTCGCTGTAGTCGGCGAGGGCGGGACAGGCGGCGAGCTGTCCGATGCCGAGAAGCTCCTCGAGCACGAAACGCAATTCCTCGAGCGGCGCGCGGTACATGAATCGTCTCCGGAGAGGCGGTGAGGGCGTTGGGAGGCCCGATGGCGAGCTAGTGTAGCCGCCGTTGCGGCGCAATCCTACTGGCGGGTAACCTGTCTGCCGGCCGGTAGGTTTTCACGGCTCCGCCAGCGCCGGTATGACGCTCGCGGCGAGAAACTCGATGAATCGCCGCACCCGCGTATCCGCCTCCATCGCCACCGGATAGAGGGCGTGAAGAGCGGCCGCGGGAGGCGCGGTCCAATCCGGCAGTACCTCCCTCAGCCGGCCGGTGGCGAGCCCCTGACGGCAGAGAAACCCCGGCAGCAGGGCGATCCCCAGCCCAGCCGCAGCCGCCGCGTGCAGCACCGCCGGGTCGCCGACCGCCAGCTTGGGCGACACCGCGACCTCGGCCCGCTGCGCCCCGCGACTCAGCAGCAGGCGAAACTCCGGCAGCTCGGCAGGCTCCGGCGTCAGCAGATCGTGACTACGCAGGTCCTCGGGGCGCATGGGCGTCCCGCGCCGCTCCAGGTAAGCAGGGGTCGCGCACAGCACGGCGGGCGGAGTGCCGAGCAACCGATGCGCGATCGCGGGATCGTCCGACGGCCGCGCGCAGATGGCCACGTCCCAGCCGCCGCCTTCCGTGGCAACGCCATCGAGCGCCACCTCCAGCGGAATGTCGGGGAAGCTCTCGAGAAATCGCGGTACGAGAGGAGTCAGCAGCAGGCGGCCATAAATCGGATCGGACACGATGCGCAGCGGCCCGGTCGCGGGCGCATGCAGCTTCGCGATCAGCGCGCGCGCGGCATCGCACTCTTCGGTCACGCGCTTGGCGTGCGGATAAAGAAGATGGCCCGCGGGAGTCAACGACACGCGGCGGGTCGTGCGCTCCAGGAGCCGAACCCCGAGGGCCTGCTCGAGGTCAGCGATCGCCCGGCTCACTGCCGCCTTGGGCACGCCCAAGGCGCGGGCCGCGGACGAGAAGCCGTTGAGGTCCACGACCTTGGCCAGGACGGCCAGCTGTGCGGGTGCCCAGAGCTGACTCAAGCCGGGTGCAATCCCTCGAAAGTGGGAGCCTATTGTTTCACCCGAGGGGCACGCACGCCAGGGTTTCCATGATTAAGATGGGGTGGCCCGTCATCCACGCCACCTTCCGGGGGAAACCAATGAAGATTTCCGTTCACGCCGTCTCGGTCGACCTGCTCGCCAACAGCCTGGCGAATCTGTCGCACGTTCTCGAGAAAGGCCACGCCCACGCCGTCGCCCGCAAGTACGACCCCGCTCTGCTCCTCGCCGCACGCCTCACGCCCGACATGCTGCCGTTGACCCGCCAGATTCAGATCGCATCGGACGCGAGCAAATTCGGCGTGGCGCGTCTCGCCGGCGTCGAAGCGCCGAAGTTCGAAGACAAGGAACAGACGTTCGAGGAACTGCGCGCGCGCATTGCGCGCACGATCGATTTCATCAAGGGCGTGCCGGCCAGTGCGCTCGAGGGCTCGGAAGACCGCATCATCAAAGTGCCGGTACGCGACAGTGCGCTCGAGTTCAAAGGCCTCGACTACCTGATCCGCTGGGTCATTCCCAACGCGCTCTTCCACGTGACGACCGCTTACGCGATCCTGCGCCAGAGCGGCGTCGAGATCGGCAAGACCGACTACCTCGCGGGCAGCGGCCCCGGATTTAGTAAAAGCGCCTGAAACCGGCGTTTCTACACGCTGCAATATGTACGGGGTTCGCCGCCCGGCGAGCCCCGTACGAGTGCGCGCCGAGCACGTGAAGAGACACACTTCACGGCGGACCCCAGGGTATGCTGTCACCCTAAACGCACACCAATACCGGAAACGCAGCACGCGATGGGGAACGTTTTGCAGCCACAGAATGCGCTCCCAGTACGCCCATCCAACGGCAGCCCTGCGGCGGCCGCGGAGCCGGCGAATGCGGAGGCACTGGGCCGGCAGCTGCGCGCGGGGCTGCCACCGATGCGGCTGCACTCGGTCTCGATTTATGACAGCCAGGGCAATGTACTCTGGCTGAGTGAAGGCGCGCTCGGCCCCGATGAGCATTCGCTGGTCCTCGATGCGCTGGAGCGACTCAGCGCTGATTCAGGCAAGGGCTGCTGCGAGCATCGACTCGAGGACGGACGCATCGCTGCCTTTCTGGCCGTGCGCGCGCCGCAGGGTCATCTGGTGGGACTCGCCATGATTCTCGCCGACTACAAGTCCATCATCGGAGAGGGACTGATGGACCGCATCATGTCGGCGCACACCCGCACGATCCTGCAGAAGGTCGCCGTATTCCTGCGCCCCGCCGGTTCCACGGGCCTGGTCCTCTCTCTTGCCGCAAGCGAAGCAGCCGCCACCGCAGCGGAATCGGTTGCCGCGACGGCCTCGGTACCGGCGCAGTCTGCAGCGCCCAAAAAAGGCGCGCGCAAAGCGGAGGACGAGCTCACTCCGGGGGCGATGAACGACATACTGGAATTCGAGCTGACCGATACGCCGATGGTCCTGCCGGCGCGGGCCGGCAACCCCGCTTCGCCGGCCGACTCCGCCAGTACGCGGGCGCTCGATTCTTCCGCGGCAGCGGACAGCGGCAGCGTGCGCGCGCCGATTCTGCAGCCTGCGGCCGACACGGCGAGCTCGCGGCTCCTGAAGCAAGCGACGCCCGCCACCGATACGACCAGCTCGAGGATTCTCGCGAGTCCCGCGGCGACGGGTGCCGCGCGCGCGGTTTCGCTCGATCCCGCCCTGGTCACGCTCGAGATGCTGCCCTTCGTGAAGCTTCGCTCCGGCGGACGCATGAGACGCTTCGAGGTGCTACCGGCTGGCACGGCACGCGAGCTGCGCGACCCCGCCGTGCTCGATTCCCTCGCGATGCAGCACCTGCTCGCGTGGCTCGGCGCTCACCGGGCCGCCTGGACGGTCGAGCCCGCCAGCTTCACGCTCAACCTCTCCATCGCCACCCTGGAAGACGAAGGCTTTCTCAGGCAGGTTGCGGCTGGACTGCAGAGCAACGGCATCGCGCCCGATACGGTCGGTTTCGAGATCGCCGAGCCGCTCTGCACCCAGCGGCGCGCCCAGGTGGAGCGCTTCATGGCCGGGTGCGAACAGCTCGGCTGCTTCGTCGTCATCGACGATTTCTCGTTCGACTCCGCGGTGCTGCCGCTCCTGCGCTCAAAGGCGCTGCGGCTGGTGAAGATCGACGGCCGGCTGACGGGGGGTGCCCTGCGCGACAAGCTGTCCCAGGCGCTGGTGGTGGCAGTGGTGCAGGCGGTGAAGGTGCTGGGCATGCACTGCGCCGCGCAGCAAGTGGACTCCGAGGCGGCGCTGCAGTGGCTGAGCGCGGTCGGGTGCGACTTCGCCCAGGGCCCGATGCTGGCACGGCAGCAGCCCCTGGAAACGCTGCTCGGGACGGCCTTGTGAAGTCCCGCCGGGGCGCCCGGCCGCAAGGATTTCCACGCTGATTTTCCCTCGGAATTCTTCCTGAGTATGATGGTCCCCGAGGGGGAACCGGCTAATCATGCTCACGCTCTCGCAACTGCGCTCCAGTCGTAACGTCCGCTTCTGGTCCCTGCACGCCGCCGGGTGGCTGGCCTATGGGCTGGCGGTCTACTTCGGCTTTCTCTTCTATAAGCGTCCCGCCGGCGTCGGCCCGGCGATCGCCACCGCGGCAGCGGGGGGATTCGTGCTGTCCATCCCGATGCGCTACATCTACCGCGCCATCTGGGGCCGCGGCGAGCGCTGGGTCATTCCCGTGGTGCTGGCGACGTCCTACATCACGGCGCTCGCGCTGCGCATTGTCATAAACCTCGACGTGCAGCACTTCTTCGATCGGAAGCCCTTTACCTCGCCCTTCGACCTCTTCGAGGGCGCGCTGATGTCGACGTATCTGCTCCTTTGCTGGAGCGCGCTCTACTTCGGCATCAAGTACTACGAATCGAAGCAGCAACAGCAGGAAGCGGTACTGAGGGCAGTCACCCTGGCGCAGGAAGCGCAGCTCAAGATGCTGCGCTACCAGTTGAACCCGCACTTCCTCTTCAACACACTCAACGCCATCTCCACTCTCATCCTGGATAACCAGAACCGCACGGCCAACCGCGCGATCATGCGTCTGTCGGAGTTCCTGCGATACACGCTCGATCAGGACCCGATGAAGCGCGTGACGCTGCGGCAGGAAATCGAGGCGCTCGATCTGTATCTCGGCACGGAGCGCCTGCGCTTCGGAGAGCGGCTGCGGCTGGAGTACGCGATCGAGGGTACGGCCCTCGATGCGCTGGTGCCGAGCCTGCTGCTGCAGCCTCTTCTGGAAAATGCGCTGAAGTACGCCGTCTCGCCGCGCGAGCAGGGAGGGATGGTGCGTATCGAGGGCCGTGTACGCGGCACGATGTTGGAATTGAGTGTCACCGACGATGGTCCGGGACTCGACGACTCCTCCCGCCCCACCGAGCGGCGCGGCGGGGTCGGATTGCGCAACACACTCGAGCGCCTGGCCGTCCTCTACGGTGACAACTGTCGCTTCGCCGTGCTCGACAGCCGCCCGGGCCTCAGGGTCGAGATGGCGCTACCGTTCGAGACCGCCACTCGTGAGGAAGCGGCGCCGCGCGCTGCCGAGCCGCGCTACCCGCGCCCGGTGCGCTTGCCGCAGAGCGCGAACGCTTGAGAATCCGCACGGCGATCGTCGACGATGAGCTGCTCTCGCGGCGCGGGATTGCGCTGCGGCTTCACGAAGCTCCGGAATTCGAGGTCGTGGCCGAGTGCAGCAACGGCCGCGAGGCCGTGGGCACGCTGCAGCGGGAGCGGCCGGACCTCGTCTTTCTCGACATCCAGATGCCGGGACTTTCCGGCTTCGACGTGCTGGCGCACCTTCCCAGAGACATGTTGCCGCTCGTCGTTTTCATAACCGCCTACGATCAGTACGCAGTGCGTGCGTTCGAGGCGCGTGCGGTCGATTACGTCCTGAAGCCCATCGACGACCGCAGGTTCGATGCAACGCTGGAACGGGTACGGCAGAGCGCGCTCGCGCGCAGCGCCGTCGATCAGCGCGACCGGCTGATGGAGATCGTGGCGGAGGTCACCGGCTCGGGCGAGATCGGGCTCGAGGAGTTGCTCGAGCGCGGCACGGCTGCGCTCGGCGTGCACCAACCCCAGGTGCTGCCGATCCGCCAGGGGCGCAAGACCGTGCGCGTGCCCATCCCCGCGATCCAGTGGATCGATGCCGCGGGCGATTACATGTGCGTGCACGCGGAAGGCGATACCCACATCCTCAGGGGCACGATGAAGGAGCTGGAGGAGATCCTCGATCCGCGGCTCTTCCAGCGCGTGCACCGCTCGACGATCGTCAACCTGCGATTCGTCAAGAGCCTGCGGGCGCACATGAACGGGGAATACTTCCTGACCCTGGAAGCGGGTCAGGAGCTCAAGCTCTCACGCACCTACCGCGACAAGGTCGAACATTTCCTCGAGCGTCACGCGCTGCGGCGGAATGCCCCGGTCGAGTAGTTGACCCCGTAGCAATCCACCACGCGAATGCCGTTGCGGCCGCCACGCTTGGCGGCGTAGAGCGCTTCGTCCGCGAGCTGCACCGCGCCCTCGGAGCTGCGGCCGGCCCGGGGACTGACGATGGACACCCCGATGCTCGCCGTTACGACGCCCGCGGGCGAATCGTCGTGTTGGATACCCAGCCCCTGTACGCACTCACGCAGCTGCTCGGCGAGCTCACGCACGTGCTCGGCGCCAAGATCGTAGAGCGCCAGCAGGAATTCCTCACCGCCGTAGCGCGCCGCGATGTCGAGCGGCCGGCGCGCAAAGCGCTGCACCACGCGTGCAACGCTCCGTAGCGCCTCATCGCCAGCCTGATGCCCATAGCGGTCGTTGTATGCCTTGAAATGATCGACGTCGATGAGTAGCAGCGCCAGCGAGCGGCGCTCGCGGATCGCCTGGTGCCATAGGCGCGCGTAGTAGTCGTCGAAGGCGCCGCGGTTTTTCAGGCCGGTGAGGCCATCGCGCGCCACCAGCTCGCCCAGCAGGCCGCGCTCGAGAAACGAGGTGCGCAACTGCCGCTCGACGCCCTGGTAGACGAAGGCGCCGACACTGCTCGTGATCACCAGCTCGGTGGTGTAATAGACGACGTCGGCGGCAGGCCAGCCGGCGTGCGCCAGTGCGAAGCCGAGTGCCCCGACCATGAAGGTGTTGACGAGCAGCGCTTCGCGGAAGAGTTGGCCGCCGAGGAAGTAGATCGCGATGCTGAAGGTCGTGAGGAAACAGAAGGGCTCGGGATATCCGGCAATGCGCCGATCCGCGATGCCGAAAGCGGCTACGGCGGCGATCAGCGGCAGGAGGAGCCGCGCGGCAGGCAGATACAGCCGCTGGTAGAGACGGCTCCAGGACGCGAGCGCCAGCGCCAGGCACGCCGGAATCACCAGGCCGAGCCACCCGAGCGCCACCTCACGCAACGGCACCGCACCTGACACTGTCAGATTGACCGCGGCGGCGATCGCGAGCAGCCCTATTGCCAGCTGGAAAAAGCGCACACGCGTGCGCGCGCGCTTCAAGTGAAACGCCTGGAAGATCCGCTCGAGATCGGGCGCAAAGCGCAGATCCGGGAAACCGCGGCGCAGTTCCTGCGCATACGTGGAATCCGGAAAGTTCTCGTGCTCGAGGTGCTGGGGTGGGCGCATCGCGAGGGGAATTTATCTCACGCGGCCCACACGGAATGTGATGCAGTACCGGTGGTGAATCTCGCTCACTCGCGACAGAAGTGCGATCGGAGTCACGAATCGAGGACGGGTGCGCTTCGATCTGTGAGGCGGCAGGTTGGCTTGCTCGCGCGCCCGTTGCAGGATCGGCGTCTGGATTGCCGGAGGTCGCCCTCTTACATGATGGACCCCAGATCTCGTCCGCTCCCCGAGCCGCTGCCCGATCTGCCCGTCGAAACGCCCCTTGATGGACTGGCGTTGAGCGAGCCGTCCGGCGGCGACAGCGTCGGTGCGCCTTCCGCAATGCCAGCGCCGCCTGCTGCGTCCGGAGCGCCGTCGGGGCCGGTTGGTGCCTTGGACGAGGGCGAGGATCTCATCGACCCAGAGATGCTTCTCCTCGCGAGCGAGCCGCCACTGATCACCGGACCCGCCGCCACCAGCGCTCCCTCTGAGATCCGCAATCGCGACGGCGAGAGCAGCCGGACACCCCCACAGATCCCAGTGCGAGCTGCGACTCCTCCGAAACCCGCGCCGACCTCGCCGCAGTCAACGCCGTCGGCCGCAAAGACGTCCACTACCGCGCCCACGAGCACAACGAAGCCGGTCGTAGCGAAGACCAGCACGGCAAAGCCGCCCGTGACTACGGCTGCGGCCGCTCCGGCCGCACCGCTCGTGGCCGCACGGCCGCGACCAGTAGCGCCAGCCGTTGCGGCGCGTCCTGTTGCAGCCCCGCCTGTCCTGGCCCCGCCCGTCGCGGCACCACCCGTCGCGGCCCCGCCCGTGGCGACACCACCCGTCGCGGCCCCGCCCGTCGCGACACCACCCGTCGCGGCACCACCCGTCGTGGCACCACCCGTCGCGGTATCAACCGTCGACGAACCGGTCTACGTACCACCCCCACCTGCCGCTGCAGCATCTCCCGCCACCCCACCGCCGGCTTTGTCGCCGGTCGCGCCGCCGGCCCCGGAGCTCATGGACCGGGACTTCATCGCCCGAAACCAGGTGGTCGAGCGCTATCTTTCCGGCCGCCTGCCCATCAAAGGGGCGACCGACTTCGAGCGCTTCTGCCGCGACCACCCCGAGCTCCTCGACGAGCTCGGGATTCCCGAGCGGGTAAATGCTGCGCTGCGCTTGCTCGAGGCGAGCGGCAAGCCCGAGCCCTGGACGGAGCCGCCTAAAGCCTTCTGGCAGAGGCTCGAGATCGTCCTCGGTCTGCTCGCAGCCGCCGTGGTTCTGGCCATCGCTCTCGCGATCGTCGCCAGCGGCAGTGCACAGAAGACCCGCAGCATTGCAGCTCTGCGCCAGGAAGCAACTGAGCGTGCGCTCGATCCGGCAACCAGTACCCGCGACATCCACCTGCTGCCGAGCCGCGACGGCGCCTCCGACTCGCCCGCCATCGTCATTGGCGGCGGCAGCGACGCGGAGCTTGCCGACTTCCGGATCGACGAATCACGCTCGCCCTACCGACTCTTCCGCATCACCATCGACCGCATCAATCAGGGGCGCGTCGGCGTCATCGACCACATCGCCAAGGACTCCGACGGCAACCTCAGGATTGCGCTCAACAGCACCGCGCTCGGGCCGGGGAATTACCAGCTCACCATCGAGGGACTCAACTGGCAGGCGCAACCGCTGCCTGACTCCTGGGTAACCATCGGCATACGGGCTGCACAGTGAATCCCGCCCGCCCGGAAGTATTCGTCGCGCGGCAGCCTATCTACGACGCCTCCATGGCGATCATAGGCTACGAGCTGCTCTATCGCGCCTCTCCTGTAAGCCGGACCGCGCAATTCGGCGATGCCGGCAGCGCCACTCTCGATGTCGTTGCGGTCGCCGCGCTGGAAATCGGCCTCGATCGCCTGGCGGGTGGCCTGCCGGTGCACATCAACTTCCCCGAGGAGCTGTTGGTGCGGCTGCCCGACTTGCCGCTCCAGGGGGAGCGCGTCGTCATAGAGGTGCTCGAGGACGTGCGCGCCAACCCGCAGGTCCTGCAGGGCATCCGCACTCTGCGCGCGCGTGGCCATCGAATCGCGCTCGACGACTACTCGCCACAAAGCAGCGACCCCCGTCTGCTCGAAGTGGCGGATATCACGAAGCTCGAAGTCACCCATCCGCCCCACGACGAGCTTGCCCGTCTGGCGCGGGAACTGCGGGCCGCGGGCTTCCAGCTCATCGCCGAGAACGTCGAGAGCCGGGAGGACTTCGAGCGTTGTATCGCACTGGGTTTCAACGGCTTTCAGGGCAATTTTCTACAACAGCCGGAGACCTTCCGCGCGCGCCGGGTGCCGATGAGCCGGCTCGGCGCGCTGCGCCTCGCGAGCGCGCTTCAGAGCGAGGATTACTCGCTCGATGAGGTCGAGCGCCTCCTCAGTCAGGACGTCTCGCTCTCGTACAGGGTGCTGCGTTGCATCAACTCGAGCTATTACAACCTGCCGCGCAAGATCGACTCCATCCGCCAAGCCATCGTCATTCTGGGCGTCGACACGCTGCGCCAGCTCTCAGGCCTCCTCTGCCTGCAGGGCCTGGACGACCGCCCACCGGGTCTGATCGTGCAGGCCATGACCCGCGGCCGCATGTGCGAGCAGCTCGGCAAGCTCGGCGGCGCGCGCGACGCCGGCCCATTCTTCATCACCGGGCTCTTCTCTCTCCTCAACGCGTTACTGGGTCTCCCGACCCGGAAGGTGGTCGAGGATCTACCGCTCGCGCCCGCAATAGTGAGCGCGCTGGTCGCGGGCGAGGGGCCGCTCGGCGCTGCGCTCCAATGTACTCGCGCTTACGAGCGGGGCGTCTGGGGTCATGCAGTGTATGCCGACCTGGCGCCGCATCTGATCCGCGCCGCCTATGTCGACGCGCTCTTCTGGGCCGAACAATCCTGGACGATGCTGTCCGCGGCCTGAGCGTCAGGCGCCGCCGCTGATCGTGCAAGGCTATCCGTGAGACCCGGTCTCGCGAATAATGGCTCCTGGTCCCGCGCGCACAGGCACAAGGCCTGCTGCGTGCTCCAGCTTCCACTCCGCGCAGCACGAGGAGGCCAGGCATGAGCAAGTCACCCGGACACCAGAAGTGGCCCGAGCACAAAGTGCTCGAGACGTCGGTCGGCCAGCGAGTCACTGTCGAGCTCGACGGGCAGATCGTCGCCGACTCGAGCAACGTCATCCGCGTCGACGAGGACGGCAGCCCCGCGAGGTATTACTTCCCGCGCGCTGATGTGCGTATGGACAGGCTCCAGCGCACCGCCACGACCAGCCATTGCCCGTTCAAAGGCACCGCCAACTACTTCACCCTCTCAACGGACAAAGACGGCCAGCACGGGAAGCTTGATGATGCGGTCTGGAGTTACGAAGAGCCCTTCGACGAGCACCCCGCATTGAAGGACAGACTTGCCTTCTACGACGACAAGTATCGAAACATTCATGTTCGCATGGCATGACCCGCCGCACGGCGGTCATTGATCGTGTCGATGCTGATGATGGATGTCGGGATAGTGCCGATGACTATGGGTCAGCACTGCGTGCGCATGTTCGTGCGTATGCGGTTCGCGCCCGTCCCAATCGAAATCGTGTGAGTGTTGGTGATGCTCGTCGTGGACGTGGCGATGCGCATGCGCGACGGGCGCATGCATATGCGCATGCTCATGCCGCTCCTTCAGGTGTAGCCACACTCCGGTCCCCATCAGCGCTGCCGCCGCCCAGAAGGCGCTCGAGGGCCGATCCCCAAAGGCGAGAATAGCGATGGCCGCGCCCATGAATGGCGCGGTGGAGAAGTATGCCCCGGTGCGCGCCGCGCCCAACCCACGCAGTGCCAGCACGAACAGCACGAGGCTGACGCCGTACCCGAGGAGGCCGACCGTCATCGCCTCCGCCGTGCCTGCCGGACTCGGAAATCGCGCGCCAAGGAGCACTGCCACCCCGGTATTGACCACGCCCGCCGCGAGCCCTTTCAGTCCCGCGAGGAATGCCGCATCGGAAGCCGACACCTTGCGCGTGAGATTGTTATCGAGTGCCCAGCAGAGGCAGGCGAGCGCGATGAGCAGCGCGCCGCCGCCGGACGCCGTCGTATAGGAAGGGGCACGCTCTGCGAGCACCGCAGCCCCGGCCACGATCAGCGCCATGCCGAGCACGACCCGCCGGTCGGCATTCTCGCGGAAGACGAGCCACGCCAGAAGTGCCGTCAATACGGCCTCGAGATTCAACAGCAACGAGGCGGACGCCGCCGGTGTGCGCGCAAGCCCCAACATGAGGAGCAGGGGACCGAGCACTCCTCCGAATCCGATCGCGAGGAGCAGCCAGCCCCACTCGGCGGGGGTGAGCGCCGGTGAGCGCCATCCGCGGTCGCGGAGGAGCCGGACCGCACTCAGGCCGATGCCACTGCCCAGATAGAGCAGACCGGCGAGCAGCATCGGCGAGGTGTCGCGGAGAAGTTGCTTGGCCAGCGGCGTACTGGCGCCAAAGAGCAGCGCCGCGGCGAGTGCCGCAGTGATTGCAGGGGAGAGTCTTACGCTCGCCACACGCAGAGACTACTCCGGCGCCCCGGAAGGGTACAGCCGATCAGCGGTCCCGGGATGGCGTCGCGCCCGGCTTGCGCCGGAACGGCCCCGTCAGGCGCTCTATGATCCCCTGGAGGACCTGCACCTCCCGCGGTAGCGGCGAATACGCGAACGCGATCTTGCGAATGTAATTCTGTACCGTCCACTGGTATTGGGAACCCGCGGGAAACAGAAACGTATCACCCGTCCGCAGCAATTGCCGTACGCCCGCGGCGTCCTCGATCACGACGGAGCCTTCCAACACGTGAGCGACTTCGTCGTCTTCGTAGTGCCAGTTGAACCGGCCAGCCGTGCAGTCCCACATGAGCGTCCTGGGTAGGCTATCGCTGCCGCCCGTCAGGCGCTTATCGCGCGCGACGGGATTGCCTTCGAGAACCCACGCTCGCGGGATGGGCGCGGGGACGAGCCCGTGCGCGTCGTGGCGCAACTCCCGGGCGCCCTCGATCGAGATCGTTTGCTCCAGCATCTCGAGCTCCGCCGTCGGATCATCCGCCGTCAGCTCATCCGCGGCATCGCCTTCAGGCGGTGATTTTCCCAAGTCTGCTCCCCGGCTTTCCCGCTTAACCTAATCCATCCGGACAGAAGCCGGAATGCGCGGGGAGCATACCGGCGGGCCGGCGGCCCGCGCTGTGAGTTGTCGCACATGGTCCGCTCAAACGTCGGCGCGTAGTGTCGCAAGCGGCGGCTGTCGCACCACGGAACGAGTGGCGAGCCAGCCGCTCGCCACCACCACGAGTGCGCCGCCCAGCAGTCCGACGACGCAGGCCCAGGGACTGAAGACGTATCGCAGGTCGAGGACTCGTGTCGTGAGGAAGTAGGCTGCAATCGATGCGCCGGCCGCCGCGATGAGTCCGGATAGGATGCCGAGCGCGGCAAATTCCGCCAGCACGCCCCGCAGCACGGTGCGGCGACTCGCACCGAGAGTGCGCAGGATCGCACTTTCGTAGCGCCGCTCATCGCGGCTCGATTGCACGGCCGCGAGCAGCACCGTCAATCCGGCGAGCAGCGTGAATGCGAACACGCTCTGCACGGCCAACACTGCCTTGTCGAGTACCGAGCGCACGTCCGCGAGCAGATCATCGATGTCGAATATGGAAACACTCGGAAACCGATGGGCGAGCCCGGCGAGGGATTCGCCCGTGCCCGAGGCCATGTAGGCGCTCGTCAGGTAGGTACCGGCGACCTTGTCGAGCATGCCCGGGGCGAACACGATGAAGAAATTGGGTCTGAAACTGTCCCATTTGACCTTGCGGATGCTCGCCACGCGTACCGTGAACGACTCGCCGGCGATGTCAAAGGTGAGCTGATCGCCGAGATGCAAGCCGAGCCACTGCTCGAACTCCGTGGAGACAGAGACGAGCGGCCGACCGGTGTCGGCGGGCGTCCACCAGCGGCCCGCGACCACGCGGTTGTCGGTTCCGAGCGCGGCCGACCAGGTGAGGTTCTGCTCGCGATTCGCGAACTCGTCGCCCCGATGATCGCGAAAGTGCATCTCCTGCACCGGGCGGCCATCGATCGCCGTCAGTCTGCCTCGAATCATCGGCAGCACACGCGAGGTTCTGGCACCGCGCGCGCGCAGGTACGCGGTGAAGGCATCACGACTCTGCGGCGGGATGTTGATGAAAAAATAGTTCGGCAGGTCGGCCGGCAGGCTCCTGCGCCAATCGCCATCGAGATCGCTGCGGATGATGCCAAGGAGGAGCAGCGCCATGATGCCGGTGCCGAAGGCGACGATCTGCACGATGCTGTCGGCTCTGCGCCGGCTGAGGCTGGCAACACCATGGCGCCATGCGACCCCGGCACCGGCCCGCAACCTACCTGCGCCCACGACGAGCAGCGAGCCCGTCAGGACGAGCAACACGATGAAAGCTGCGAGACCTGCGGTGAATCCGAGGAAGAGTTTCCAGTCGAGCACGACCCAGTAGATGAGCAGCACGACGACCGCCACCGCCGGCCCGAACGCGAGCAGCACCATTGGCCGTGGCGGCCCGATGTCGCGTCGCAACACGCGGATCGCGGGCACGCGCGAGAGCTGCAGCAAGGGCGGCAAAGCAAAGCCCGCGAGCAGGGCGATGGCCGTTAGAAGACCCATCCCGAGCGGCACGAGGCTCGCCGGCGGCAGCGCCCTGCTGGCAAGAAGCCCGCGCAATGCATATACCAGCCAGGCCTGGGCCAGGTAACCGAAGGCGGACCCGATCGCGGCGCTGAGCAGCGCGACCGCGAGCAGCTGCAGCGTCGTCAGCCAGACCGTGAAACCTCTTGTCGCGCCCAATGTCTTGAGCAGCGCCACTGAATCGAGGTGACGGCGGACATAACGCCGGGCCGACATCGCGACCGCGGTTGCACAGAGGAGCACGGCGACGAGGCTCGCGAGGCTCAGGAACCGCCCGGCGCGGTCGACCGCGCTCTTGATCTGGGGACTGGCGGTGGAGATGTCTCGCAGACGCTCCCCCGGATACCTCTGGCTCCGGAGCCAGTGTTTGAAGGCCGCGACGCGCTCAGGTGTGCCGGCGAAGAGGGCGGCATAAGTCGCCCGGCTGCCTGGCTGGATGAGCTGCGTTCGGGCCAGGTCGGCGGCGTTCATGAGGAGATTTGGCACGAGCCCGGTGAACGTGCCGCCCTCGTCCGGCCTGGAGATGAGCACACGTCCGACGCGAAGATCCGCGGCACCGATAGTGAGCCGGGAGCCGACATGACCGCCGAGTGCGGCGAGCAGCCTCGAATCCGGCCATACTTCTCCCGGCACGGGAATACCCGAGGCCGGCACTCCCTTGGCGAATGGTTGATCCGCCACCATCACCGCGCCGCGTAGTGGGTACCCATCCGTCACGGCATCGATGTCCGTGAGCTGACTCTGATCACCCGCGAATACCACGCTGAGGAGACTCGTGGCACGCGCGGCCAGAAGGCCGTCCTGATGGGCCGCCGCCATATCCGCTGCCTCGATGGGCTGCGGCGACTCCAGTCGGAGGTCGGCGGCCAGTACCTCGCTCGCCTGCATCGCCACCGCGGCGCTGATCCGGCTCACCAGGAAGCCGACGCCCGTGAGTGCTGCGACCGCGATAGTGAGGGCGAAAAGGAGGACCCCGAGCTCGCCGGAGCGCCATTCCCGGGACAGCATGCGCATCGCGAGCGGGACTACGCGCATCCCGGCTATCTCAGTCCGCCGGCTTCCATGTGCACGATCCGCTCGCAGCGCGTCGCGAGATCATTGTCATGAGTCACCAGCACCAGTGTGGTGCGCGAATGCGCGTTCATCTCGAAGAGCAATTCTCCGATCCTGGCGCCAGTCGCCGCGTCGAGGTTACCCGTCGGCTCGTCAGCAAAAAGCACCGCTGGCTGCGTTACGAACGCCCGCGCGAGCGCGACACGCTGCTGCTCACCGCCCGAGAGCTGGCGCGGGTAGTGGCGCGCACGCTCTTTGAGACCCACCTGGCGTAGCGTCTCAAGCGCCCCCTCGCGCGCCCGAGTGTGGCCGGCGAGCTCCAGGGGCAGCATCACGTTCTCGAGCGCGGTAAGAGATGGGATGAGGTGGAACGACTGGAAGACGAACCCAACCCGCTGCGCGCGCACCAGCGCCCGGCCGTCCTCATCGAGGCGTGTGAGGTCCCGGCCTTCCAGGAGCACCCTTCCTGCGCTCGGCAGGTCGAGCCCGGCCAGGAGCGCGAGCAGGGTCGACTTGCCCGCCCCTGAGGGCCCTACGACCGCGACCGATTCACCCGATGCGATGTCGAGCGAGACGTCGTGCACAATAGTCAACAGGCCTTCGGGACTCTGAACCTGCTTCGTGAGGTGCTCAGCCTTGAGAACGCTGCTGCGAACCGCCGTCGCCTGGGCGCTCGGCATCGGATTGATGTTCATCGCGCTCCAGAACGCGGTGGCGTCCGACCATACCATTCTCGTGTTCGGCGACAGCTTGAGCGCCGCCCACGGCCTCAGGCCGGAGCAGGGTTGGGTGGCGCTGCTCATCGCACGCCTCAGGACCCAAGGTTACGGGTACCAAGTGATCAACGCCAGCGTGAGCGGCGAGACCACCACCGGCGGACTCACCCGCCTGCCCCGGGAGCTGCGCCTCATCCAGCCCGGCATCCTCATTCTGGAGCTGGGTGCCAACGATGCCCTGCAGGGCCTGCCGCTCGGCCTCGCGCGCCAGCGCCTGGCCGAGATGATCCGGCTGGCCGGGACCGCGGGAGCGCGTGTGCTGCTGCTGGGCCTGCTGATCCCGCCGAATTACGGGCCGCGGTATACCAAGCAGTTCGCGGACATGTATCCGGCCCTTGCGCAACAATTCCACACCGGGCTGGTACCCTTCCTCCTGAAGGGGGTGGCGCTCGATCCGCGTCTCATGCAGCAGGATGGCCTGCATCCGAATGCGCGCGGCGAGCCGCTGGTATTGGATACCCTGTGGCCGTATCTGAAGCCGATGTTGAAAAAGAGCCGGTGAGGGGGAATGTGCCGATGAACCGATTCTGGCTGAAGTCTTATCCGCCCGGCGTGGCGGCGGAGATCGACCCCAAGCGACTGACGTCCCTCGCGGAGCTGCTGTGCCAGGCGTGCAGCAGCTATCGGGACCGGCCGGCGTACGAGCAGATGGGCCGCACGATCACGTTCGGGCAGCTCGATGAGCTGACCCGCGACTTTGCGGCCTGGCTGCAGGCGGCCGGCATGGTGAAGGGAGACAGGATCGCCATCATGCTCCCCAATACTCTGCAGTACCCCATTGCGCTGTTTGGCGCGCTGCGGTGCGGCATGATCGTCGTCAACACCAACCCCCTTTACACTTCCCGGGAGCTGCAGCACCAACTCGAGGACTCCGGCGCCACGGCGATCGTGGTACTGGAAAACTTCGCGCACGTGGTTCAGGAGGTCGCCCCACACACACGCCTGAAGAAGGTGCTGGTTACCGCGGCGGGAGACTTTCTCGGGTTCCCCAAGTCCTGGATCGTCAACTACGTCGTGCGGCATCGCCGCAAGCAGGTGCCGGAGTGGCACATCCCAGGCGCCGTGGACTTTCGCGAAGCCGTCCAAGCCGGTCGCGGCCTCCCACTCAATCCCGTCGAGGTGGGAGCGGAGGACATTGCCTTCCTGCAGTACACCGGTGGGACGACCGGAGTGGCGAAGGGCGCGATGCTGACTCACGGCAACGTCAGCGCCAACGTTCTACAGGCTGAAGCATGGATCGCCGGCCGCTTCGCCAGCAAACCCGGAGTGCTGATCACAGCGATTCCGCTCTACCACGTGTTTGCGCTCACGGCCAACTGCCTGCTCTTCACGCACCTTGGCTGGAAGAACGTACTGATCATCAACGCGCGCGACTTCCCGGCGCTGGTGAAGGAGATGAGCAGGCAGCCGTTCGCTTACTTCAGCGGCGTCAACACCCTTTTCAACGCGCTGCTGCATACGCCCGGATTCGCCTCCATCGACTTCAGCCACCTCCAGGTCACGCTGGGTGGCGGGATGGCAGTGCAGGAGTCCGTGGCAAAGCGCTGGAAGGAGGTCACGGGCAACATTCTCACCCAGGCCTGGGGACTCACGGAGACCTCGCCGGCCGCGACCATCAATCCCACGACCGAGGAGTTCAACGGCTCGATCGGTCTGCCCATCCCCTCAAGCGAGATCGCCGTCAAGGACGACCAGGGTCAGGACCTTCCCATCGGCGAGACCGGCGAGATCTGCGTCCGCGGCCCGCACGTGATGCGCGGATACTGGAACCGCCCCGACGAGACCGCCAAAGTCATGCTCCCCGGCGGCTGGCTGCGCACCGGTGACGTCGGCTACATGGACGATCGCGGCTATGTGTTCCTTCAGGACCGCAAAAAGGACCTGATCCTGGTTTCGGGCTTCAATGTCTACCCCAACGAAGTGGAAGCCGTCGCCGCCAGCCACCCCGGCATCCTCGAGTGCGCCGCCGTTGCCCAGGCGGACGAGCACTCCGGTGAAGTCGTCGCCCTCTACGTCGTCCGCAAAGACCCCAACCTCACCGAGCACGACGTGATCGAGTACTGCCGCAAATCCCTCGCCGGCTACAAGGTTCCCAAACACGTCTACTTCCGCAAGGAGCTGCCGAAGAGCAATGTCGGGAAGATATTAAGGAAGGAGCTGAGGGACCAGCGCTAAACAAGGGAGCGTCTGGCGGAAGTAGAGCCTCGTATACGTGACCTAGCGGGCGCAACATACGCATGAACGTGCACGCCCGCTCGCACGCTTTCGTGCCTGGCAATGGCTTGGTCCCTCACGCGCCTGGTCTCGAGCCAATCGTTGATAGTCCTCGCGAATATCGCACCTTGAAGTCGCGAGAACTGTTGAAAATCGTCCACACACTCAGCCGGAAGATCTGGGACTTCCGCCGATCGCTCCAACAGGGGAGCCAAAGTGGGCGCCCCATTTAGATTGTCTTCGACGGTCTCGAGCAGAGACATCAGACATCGTGCGACGTGCTGGAGGACAGTCGGACCATAGATCGAAACCAGCGCCGTGTCACCGATCGGCCTGTAACGATTACCCAAGCATGGAGTTATCAGCCGAAGAGATTGGATTCGGTGGGCTAGGGCGATCGGGTCAAACATTGGTCCTTCTGATCTGATTAAGGCTTCGACACTCGGTGCGCGTCCAAGCAAAGTCACCGCCCTCGGTTTTCCTCTGGATGTCAAGTATCGCCTGTCGCGGTGCCAAGCGTCTAACACCAAGCTGAAAGTTACGAGTTCACCGCCAGCAGATGGGCCGAGCGAAATTGCCTTCTTTATCGCTACTTTCAGTGCACGAATTGCTATAGCCGACACAACTCTCTCACGGACACCGCACTGGATGAGCAGTCCGAAGACAGCCGTAAGTACGCGCTCGTAGTCGCGGCGAGTCTGCTTGAGCGGAATTGCTTTCATATGAATCCTTGCATCCTAACCTTTGGATATGCGACATGCCGCCCCGTCGTCGACGGAATCCGGCCGATATCGCCTCAGCGGGCCTTCGTGCCGGCACCTGCCATCAGTACTGTTACGGTAAGAGCATGCCTCGAGGATCGCTTCCGGATTGGTCTCGTGAACTCGTGCTCCAGAGACTCTCTCAAGCCGAGCAGGAGGGACTGGACGGCCGAAGAACAGCGCTGGCGGATCAGAGCAAGTTCAGCCTCAGTGGTTGCCTGCAGTCTAAGACGATAAAGGAATGAGCCGATGGCAGAGGATGGTTGATGCGACGCGATTCTTAGGCCATCTACAAGAGTCGGAATCACTCGCGTTAAGGGACCGAGACCACTGCTCGAATTGGGCAATCTAGTTACCTGCAGCTGTAACCGCCCTCCGGTGCGACGTGCCGTCTTTAGTCTCAGGAGTTCTTCCAACACAGCGCGTGGAGAAACGTCTCCACCATATTCCTTTACTAACCGCTCGAACGAAAGCGCCCCTGTACTGATAGTCAGGGATTTCGGACGATTCTTTCCCGTCAGAAATCGTCGATCGGTTAGCCACCCGTGCACTACCCGCTCGGAAGGCATGCGAGCTGTCGGATCTCGCTCCAAGCGTTTTGTAGGATGTTGGAGTATTCGCCTTATTTCCTTTCGCGGCAATCCTGTCAGAGCGGCTATTTTGGAGTGATTGGGTTTCCCGTTTCTCAACCGCGCCTGACCAGCGGCGGCTCGAATGAACGCTTCACGTCCGAGCCTCCAGAAGCTGGCAGGCGTAACGCCGCGTGGGAGGAGGACTAACGCGAGTTCAAAGAGAAGCTGTTGCAGGTCAGCGTTCCCGCCATCTTTCTGTCTGGGCGCCTGTTCTTTGCGCCTAAGACGGGAGGCACGATGAGCCGTGTCAGAGGCGCGAGGCAATCTCGGTGATCAATTTTGGTGATGAGATTCGGAGCTCGCTCAATACAGCGTGCTCCGGCGTTGAGCAGATAATCAGCCCTCTGCCGCCAGAGGTAAATCCCCCATTTCTCGTGCTTTCGGCGAGATATGAGGTATTGACAAGCCATGGAGGACCGAGGTGCGTGCACGACCACCCACCGTGGTCCGCAGAATGACAACGCGCCGGCCCTCGCGCACCTATTGTCCCCTCAAGGGCTGGCTGCAGCCGCGGATTCTGGGGCTCTTGTTCTTTGGTTACGCTGATCTAGCGACGGCGTTGCCGCTGTCGCCAATCTGGGCGTGGAGTTAGCCCGATCCGCTAATCCCCAGGGAGGCACCTGAGCCGCTGATTCCGAGCGAAGCGCCAGATCCGCTGATCCCGAGGCTCGCGCTCTTCTTCGACCCGCTGCCGCTAATTCCCAGCGAGGCGCCTGATCCACTGATTCCCAGTGACGCGCCTGATCCGCTGATTCCGAGCGAAGCGCCTGAGCCACTGATCCCCAAGCTCGCGGCCTTCTTCGACCCGCTGCCGCTAATTCCGAGTGAGGCGCCCGATCCACTGATTCCCAGTGACGCGCCTGATCCGCTGATTCCGAGCGAAGCGCCAGATCCGCTGATCCCGAGGCTCGCGCTCTTCTTCGACCCGCTGCCGCTAATCCCGAGTGAGGCGCCAGACCCACTGATTCCCAGTGACGCGCCTGATCCGCTGATTCCGAGCGAAGCACCTGAGCCACTGATTCCAAGTGAGGCGCCTGATCCGCTAATTCCAAGCGCAGCGCCAGATCCGCTGATCCCCAGACTGGCACTACTGGCGACGACCAAACCACCGGCAGTAGGTTGAGTGCCGGTTATCTGAAGTTCTGTTCCAACAGCGGGCGCAACAACACCGTTCGCCATTGTGCCGGTAAGATCAACAGTCAGGCCATCGACCGTCACGCGGCCCACGGCGTTATCGGTCTTCTGAACTTTGCCGGAGAGAAATATCACGGTTGCGCCGGGAACGTACCGCCCCTGGTCAACGATTGACGTTGCCACAAGACTTCCATTCGCGTTCGCAGTGCCAAAGACCGCCGCAGTGTCCCCAACAGCCACCTGCCCGGCGTGGCTATAAGCGACCTTTTGACCCAGGACGGTGACCAGGCCGGCGTGCGCATTCACCGCATCGACGGGCCCAATGAGTAGCAACTGTCCCCGTTGGATAGAGTTCGCGCTACCGCTACCGCTTATTCCGGTTCCAGCGTAGGCCGTAGAGCCTGCAGCTATTGCCGTCGTAATGGCGGCCAAAACTAACTTGTTCATTTCACTCCCCGAAAACTTCCGCTTATTCTTTCCCGGGCCTAGCCGCGAGAACGTCTATCTCTTCAGTCGGCCGACCGCTTACGGGCACAACTCGATCACTGAGCCTTCTCGGCTCGTGGTCAACTCGACCCGTCGATTCATCCTCAAAGAAATATATGCCCACCCCGTACCGCTTACCGGACTCACTTTTGTCCGGCATTGCACTCTGTGTGAGAAACGTATCCAACTCTGTGAGCAGCTCCTGACCCCTTTCCGACGCCACGGACAGAAATTTGTCGCGACCCGCGCTGGAGAGGGGATCATCGGAAACGACTGTGCGCTCGAAGTAAGCCGGCTCAGCATCGGAGCGCAACAAGTTGTGTGACAAGCTCGTAGAGACCGCACCGAGGAAGCGACCCATTCTAGCTATTCGCGTTACGTCCTCACCCGACGGTACGTATGTACGCGACAGACATCGAGCAGTGCTAGCATCCACAACTTCAACGCAGCGAGCCGATATCAACTCGTCTAACAAAGCCTCGGCGTCCGCATCCGGACATGCCACTTCCACGAGCTCTTTGAAATTGTGCCGCGGTGAACCCGGCACCGCCAACACATCAAGATCCAGGGCCAGTCCATACGCCCCGGAAAAGTTTGGGTGGGTATGCCACGCAGTCAGCAAGGTCGTCAGTTGATCCAAGCTAACGCCTGCGCGCAGGCCATGCGGCGAACCAGATCGAAGCGCATCCCGCAAAGCGGTAACGTCGGATTTGGGTAGTCCGGCAACAGCCGCGAGACGCGCATCAGTAGGCGGTCGGTTCTGTTCGACTAACTTTGCTTCGAGCGCTTGCACGTACGTCCGCCTAACCGTCCCCGCGATCTCACTTGCCGATATTCCATATTCAAAAGCAACTCGCATAAGCGGTCGGATCAGAGCCGCAAATACGTTGAGCACTGCTTCCTTTTCCTTGCTCGGCTTCTTCATGCGTATAAATGACCTGTTTGCGCGAAAACTCTAGGCTGACCAGCGGGTTATGTCAATTGAAAAGTGTGACCCATGCACGTCTTATTGAGCTTATGTAAACCGGTGCCGCCTCTCGATGGCACCCTCTGGAAGGCCAGCTTCACGTAGGTTAGGTCGCCAGAAGCTGAGTCCCCGCAATTGTTTGTATGAAATGTAAGTATTTGATAATTAAGGGTTATTTCGAATAAATGGATGTCCGTATGCTCGCGGCCCGACGACACAGGCCCGCAGTTCTGGCGTCGGCCATGGGCTTCTGAGGCTGTTGAACGAGGTAGGAGAGGAGGCCTACCGCTGGGATGCGCAGGGAATTCGCACAAAAGTACATATCGCCCGAATAAATGACCGGGTTGGCTCGCAGCAGCTCCTTAAGTACCAACCCCGCGCGAACATTGGAGTCAACGTTTTGGACCAGCGGAGAAGATTCCGACCATCACGGCTTTCGATCCCGAGGGTCGAGTGTGGATGCGGGTAGGCGTCGGCTCCGGGCTCCGCCAGCGCCGGGTCTCCCCGTGGCTAGGACGAACCGCTCTCGGGCGGGACTCCACCGGCACTGTCGATTCCCTCTGTGGACGGTGCGACGGAGCTATGAGAACCCTTCGTCAGGTCCGCTCGGTGGGATCGAAGAGTCGGCGGTGCTCAAGTATGGCGTACCGGTCGGTCATCCCCGCGATGTAATCTGCCACCGCGCGGGCACGGCCGGCAGCGCCCTGCGCAGTTTCGCCGCGGGCAGCTGCCTCCCGGTGCTCGGGGGGCATCAGCTGGATGTCGGTCAGGAAGGCCTCGAATAGCTCCTGCAGTACCCGGCGGGCCTTGGCGGTCATGCGCAGCACCTTGTAGTGCCGGTAGAGCCGCTCGCGCAGGAACTGCATCAGCTCGCCATGCTCCTCCCGGGCAGCATCGCTTAGAGCGATCAGGGGCTTCGGCTGGCTGCGCACCTCTTCTATGGAGCCCGGTTGCGCCGCCTCCAGCCGCCCCTGGCTGGTGCGGATCAGGTCGACGACGATGTGATTGATCATCCGGCGGATGACCTCGTGAATCAGCCGCCGCTCGCCGAGCTCGGGGTATCTGGCCGTCACGGCTTCCAGCTGGCGGCGGAAGAGTCGCGTCTCTCGGAGTTCCTCGAGGCTGACGAGCTGCGCCCGGATACCATCGTCGACGTCGTGGTTGTTGTAGGCGATCTCGTCGGCCACATTGGCGATCTGCGCCTCGAGGCCGGGCTGGGTGCGCTTGAGGAAACGCTCGCCGAGGTCGCCGAGCTCCCGCGCCGCCCGTGCGGAGCAGTGCTTCAGGATCCCCTCCCGGCACTCGAAGGTCAGGTTCAGCCCGGGGAACTCTGCATAGCGCTCCTCCAGCTCATCCACCACCCGCAGGGACTGCAGGTTGTGCTCGAATCCTCCGTAGGGCCGCATGCACTCATTCAGTGCGTCCTGCCCGGCATGGCCGAACGGGGTATGACCCAGGTCATGCGCCAGGCAGATGGCCTCGGTCAGCGCCTCGTTGACTCCCAGCGCCCGGGCCACTGAGCGCGCGATCTGCGCCACCTCAATGGAGTGGGTGACCCGGGTCCGATAGAGATCGCCCTCATGGTTCACGAACACCTGAGTCTTGTAGACCAGGCGCCGGAAGGCATTC
>DATAXF010000027.1:0-14220 GCA_036273095.1 Steroidobacteraceae bacterium
TGAAGCGCTGCTGTCCCAGCGTCAGCTCCCCTCGCGTCTCTTCGCTCATCGTCATGCCCTCGGCATGCGGCCGATTGCCGCCGCCAGAGCATCGAGCCATCAGCTCAGCGTCGGAAGAACGCGGATGCCGGAGTGCTTACCATTGCATTGGGAACAGTGCTAACAGGGCATCAAAATCGCGTTAGCATTGCGCGCCGTTAACAAGCCTCAGATGGCAGAGTCGTTCCGGTTGTGCCAATAAAATCAAATACTTGTGACTGCCATGACAAGACGAAAGAGAGCTAACAGTCGTCGGCCCCACCCCCGAACGGAACCTGGGTGATCACAGCTGCGATCTGAGCGGAACGAGGGCGAGCTCATCGAGCCGCTCGCGCCAGGGTCGATTTTGCCAATGTTCGAGCGTGTACCGTGACGACGACCCCAGGTCAAATTCGAACACCGCTGTCATCTCGCGTGCGAACTGCTCGTCGTAGACGTTCAGGCTCGCCTCGTCATTCAGCTCGAAGGAGCGCATGTCGAAATTGGTGGAACCCACAGCGACCATGTACTCATCGAAGATCAGCATCTTGCAGTGGAGCATGGTCGGACGGTACAGATACACCTCCACGCCGCTTTCGAGCAGCGGGCCCCATCCTTCCTTCGAGGCGATGCCGACCACCTTCGAATCGATGTGCCCGCCAGGCACGATGAGCCGGAGCCGCACGCCGCGCCGGCGCGCGCTCACGAGCTCGCGGATCATCAGCCGATCGGGCACGAAGTAGGCTGCCTCGATGTCGATGGACCTCTCGGCGGCCGTGATCGCCGTGAGATTCATGAGCCGCATGCTGTCGCTACCGCCCTCCGGGGAGCTGGTGAACATCTGCATCTCCTGATCCCCGCTCGGCTCTATTTCCGGAAAATAGCCATCCCCGTGCAGCACGTGCCCCGTCGTCTTTATCCAGTTGTCGAGGAATGCCGCCTGCATCTGCGCGACGACCGGGCCGGTGACCCTGAAGTGCATGTCACGCCAGTGGGCCGGATCCTGCGCATGTCCCAGCCACTGATCCGCGATCCCCACGCCGCCGGTGAAGCCGACGCGCCCATCGACGGTCAACACCTTGCGATGCGTGCGATTGTTCAGCCGTCCGAGCGTGTACCAGCGTATCGAGTGATAGCGCTCCACCTCGATGCCCGCGCATTGCATCCGCTCAACCAGCTGGCCGGAGATCCGGTCGCAGCCGACGAAATCGAGCATGACGTGCACGCGCACGCCAGCCCGCGCCCGCTCGATGAGCGCCTCCGCGAGACGTTCCCCGATCTGACCCGACCAATAGATATAGGTCTCGAAGGTGATAGTCCGCTGCGCCCCCTCGATAGCCTGCAGCATGGCCGGGAAGATCTCATCCCCATTGTTCAGGGCCTGGATCCGATTACCGGTAACGATTGCAGGCCCGAGCAGCACCCCCATCTCACGTTTGAACTGCAGGTCCCGAGTCCGGTAAAGGCGCTCCACCCGATGACGCTCCTCCTTTTCCGGCCTGCGCAGATTGAGGACGACTGTCCCGACGATGAGGGTCGCGATAACCGACAAGCCAATGGTCAATAGCAACAACGGGTGGCCCCGGTATCCGAAAGCCATTGGTGTCGCAAGGAGCGCACCGGGCATCGCAACCACCTTGGAGGTGCGTTTCGAGCGAGGCCGTGGCTGTTGAGGGACGACTCTGGGCTCACCGGCGCCTGCGACACGGTGAACTGTTCAGTCGCATGCATCGAACCGGCGGAGCTCGAGCGTCGACTGCGCAAACGTAAGCCGATGTAACAGCCCGGGGCGTAGGGGACCACCTTGGGGTCACGAACCGTGACCTCGAATGCCCGGTTCAGCCCGCGGCAGCCAATGTCACCGTTATCGAACCGCTTCGCGAATTGAGATGTCACCCGTCCTCCGGTAGCTTTTGCCGCATGCTGCGGAGGGACGACGATGAGAGTGCTACTGACGGTCGTTGCGTGGATTCCGATCTCGTTCTTATTTACCTGGCTTTGGGGTACCGCGATCTCACGCGCGGACGACGAAGGGGTATCAGCGAACGGGGCAGGGCTTTAGGTCCCAGATCTGGTCGGCGTATTCCTCGATGGTGCGATCGCTCGAGAACTTACCGCTGCGGGCGACGTTGATGATCGCTTTGCGGGTCCACGCGTCGCGGTCCTCGTAAAGGGCGGTCAGCTCCCGGTGCGCGCGTGCGTAGTCGGTCAGGTCCGCCAGGTGCCGGTATGGATCGCCATGCAGCAACAGCGCATCGCGGATCGGACCGAACACGCCCGGCTCGTTGCGGCTGAAGTAATCGGAGAAAATCAGGTCGAGCGCCGCCCGGGTCTCCGGCTCGTTCACGTAGTGCCAGTTCGGATCGTACCAGCCGGCGCTGTCCGCGACCTGCTGCGCCGTGAGTCCGAAGAGGAACAGGTTTTCGCCGCCCGCCTCCTCCGCCATTTCGATCGTCGCCCCGTCACGCGTACCGATCGTCAGGGCGCCGTTCATCATGAACTTCATGTTGCCGGTCCCGCTGGCCTCGAAGCCCGCGGTGGAGATCTGCTGCGAGACGTCGCACGCCGGAATGAGGCGTTCGGCCATGCTGACGTTGTACTCCGGCAGAAACAGTACCTGCAGCCGATTCCGCACCAGCGGATCGCCGTTGACCGTCTCGGCTACGCTGTTGATGAGCTTGATGATCAGCTTTGCGAGGCGATACGCCGGCGCCGCCTTGCCGGCGAAGAGGAAAACGCGGGGGGTGAACTCCCGATCGGGGTTCAGCCGGAGCCTGTTGTAGAGAACGATGATGTGCAGCGCATTGAGGAGCTGGCGCTTGTATTCGTGAATACGCTTGACATGGCCGTCGAAAATCGCATCCGGGTTGACGGTGTGCCCCGAGCTTGCTTTGAGCCAGCCGGCGAACGCCAGCTTCGCGGTGCGCTTGGCAGCACGGAACTCCTCGCGGAATGCCTCGTCGTCGATGAAATACAGGAGGTCGCGCAGCTCGGCCAGATCCGTGATCCAGGATGGGCCGATGGTTCGCGTGATCAGCTCCGACAGGGCAGGGTTGGCCTGCTGCAACCAGCGACGCGGTGTCACGCCGTTGGTCTTGTTGTTGAAGCGTGCCGGGAACATCGCGCCGAAGTCGGGTAAAACCCGGGTCTTGAGCAGCTCCGAGTGGATGGCGGCGACACCGTTGGTGCTGTGCGAACCCAGAACCGCAAGATGCGCCATGCGTACCTTCTTGACGGGCCCTTCCTCGATGAGGCTCATGCGTTGCACGCGGGCGGCGTCGCCGGGAAAGAGTCGACGCACGTCCTCGAGGAAGCGATGATTGATCTCGTAGATGATCTCGAGATGCCGCGGTATCAGCACCTCGAAGAGTTCGACCGGCCAGCGCTCCAGGGCCTCCGGCAGCAGCGTGTGGTTCGTATAGGCGAGCGTACGCACCGTCAGATCCCAGGCGTCGTTCCAGGGAAGCCGCGCCTCATCGAGCAGCAGCCGCATCAGCTCCGCGACCGAGAGCGCCGGGTGCGTGTCGTTCATCTGGATGGCGGCGCGATCGGGTAGCTTGGACCAATCGGCGCCGTCCTCGCGGAAGCGCGCGATGATGTCCTGCAGCGAGCAGCTCACGAGGAAGTACTGCTGCAGGAACCGCAGCGCCCGGCCCGCGAGCGTCGAATCGTCCGGATAGAGCACGCGGGTGAGCGACTCGGCGGCGATGTTCTGCATCACCGCGCCGGCGAAGTCGCCATGGGAGAACTCCGCAAAATCGAGCGAGTTCGGCGCGACCGCCGCCCACAGGCGCAGCGTGTTGATGCAGTGGGCGCCGTAACCGACCACCGGCCGGTCGTAAGCGATGCCGAGCAGGCTCGACGGGCGGTTGCGCTGCACTGTGATGCCGGCGCCGTGCAGCACGAAAGAGCTGTTGAGGGGCACCACGTAGGTCCGGTTGGACCGCTTCACTTCCCATGGATCGATGTTATGCAGCCAGTCGTCGGGCCGCTCGACCTGCCAGCCGTTTTGGATGCCCTGGCGGAAGATGCCGTACTCGTAACGGAGCCCGTAGCCGATCGCCGGGTACTGCAGGGTTGCGAGAGAGTCAATGAAGCACGCCGCGAGGCGCCCGAGACCGCCATTGCCGAGGCCGGCGTCCGGCTCCTCCTGGATGAGCGCCTCGAGATCCCACCCCTCGTGCCGCATCGCGTGGCGCACGGTCGGCTCGGCCGCGAGGTTCATCATGTTGTTGCGCAACGACCGCCCGAGGAGGAATTCCATGGACAGGTAGTACACGCGCTTGGGCTTCGCCTCGGCCCGCGACAAGCGCGTACGTGCCCAGCGGTGCGCGACCAGATCGCGGATGAAGCGTGCGGTTGCTTCGAACTTCTGACGCGGCAGAGCGGCTTGCGGGCTCACCAGGTGATTGCACAGCACGTAGCGGTCTATCCACGACTCCTCGTGGCCCTCGAGCCCCAGTCGCTGCAGGCGGCGATTGAGCGCGGGATCCGCACTCGAAATCCGATCAGCCATGTCCGCCATCGCGCAAACCTCTCTCGAGCCCGCAAATATGGAGCTCAAGACTAGTCAACCGCGCCGTGTCGCCCAGCGAGCAGGGTCAAAGATTGGCGCGGGGGCCTGAGACGTGCGTCACAGTCGTATCACTGATCGGCGAGCGCCACGAATTTGGGACGGGCGCCCCGGCGGCCGTAAGCCGGCTATCAGTCGATAGTCAGGATTTTCAGGTCGCGATCGAAGGTGAATGAGATTTCGGTTTTGCCGTCGCGGGATGCCCGGATTTTGGCGCAGAGCGTCGCGTCCGCGAGCGGGACCTGGAAATAACCGTCATGGACGCGGAAGGCGACGTGAAGGATCCCGTTTTTCTCGAAGAAGCCGTGCACGGCGGATTTTGATTTCATGGTGTTGCTGGTGGCGTTCTCAGGCAGCCAATGCCTGGACGATGCCGCTCCACACCGCCGTGCCGACCAGCGCGTTGGCAAGGGCATCGGCGGCAATCAGGCAGGCTGCTCCTGCCACGAGCGCCGGATGCAGCCGGCGAGTGCGTATCGTATCGATGAGTATGAATGCGAGCAATAACAGATTCCGCAGTGGCGTGACGCCAATCCCCAGGTGCAGAAACCCAACCAGGCGGGCGAGGGCCGCAACGAGCGGCGGGAAGTTCGAGAGCAGCATCAGTCGCTTGTGAAAGTCGGGGCGGCGGCGTAGCGCCAGTCCGCTCCCGACAAGCAGCGCGAAAGCTCCTAGGTCCGTGAGAGCGAGCGCCAGGAACGCCGGCGGCGGGACCCCGGGCGGCAGATGATCACCGCCCAGCCGGCAGGCAACGATCGAGGTCGGAATCCCGAGTGCCACGACCAGGAGCGCCACCCCCATGCCGATCACGCCGAGCCGGCGATGCCACTGCGGCCGATGCCACACGATGAGCGCCACCTGGGTGAGGAACAACCCCACCCAGGCGAACATGACGAGCCCGTGCACCCGCACCAACACAGTGAATTGGCTCGGGTGCATCAGATCCCGGTACTCGAAGCCGAACGCCCAGAGCACGAGGAACGTCAGAAGGACGGCAGCCCCCAGGAAGTAGCGATGCTCGTCCGCGCGAGCTGCGCCAGCTGCACGAGCTGTACGGGCCGGGATGACGGTACTCATGGCAGCGGATCGCCTTACATCTTTTTGCAGATTTCCTCGTCGCTCTTCACCCACTTGCCGCTCTTGTCGCGCTGGTAGCCGGCATGCGATATGACATTGACGCCGCGCCGCGTGAAGACGTCGCGGAACATCGAGTGGCTGCCGCTCGTGAAGTCAGTGTTCTCGAAGGTGATGACATCACCTTGCCAGCCGCTGCTGCTACCCGCGCTGTAGCTACCGCCTGAGTTGTCGAGGAGGACATCGACGAAGTGGCCGGCCTTGGCGTCGTAGCTGAAGTACTGGGTGACGTGGTATGGCCTCGAGTTCGACGAGCTGGTCTCTTCGTCGTACCGGATCACGACCCAGCGATCGCCGAGTGCCTTCTCGCCGTGGAACCTGCCGCTCGTCGGATGCCCCGACTGGATCATGAAATTGCCGGCGCAGGTTCCATGGCCGAGGAAGCTGCTCAGCTGATCCAGCTGCGAGGCCGCGGCGTCCTGTGCCGCAGCCCGCCCGAGGCCGAGCAGTGATGCCGCACAGGCGGCGGCGATGCAGAGGATGGAGGAGGTCGATTTCATGCTCAGGAACTCCGAGTGGAAGGTGGGTCGGGACTTACTCTTCAGAGAACCGGAAATCGGCCCCGAACCCGCCATCCGATCGGCGCTAGAATGGGCACCATGAGCGGGGGTGACACTGCCGAAGGCGGTGGTGAGGCCGGTGGTGAGGCCCTGGCAGACTGCGGCGCGCCACCGGAAGTGCGGCGCACGGCAGCCGAGCTCCTGCCGCCCTTCTATCGGCACGTCAAGCACTTGGCACGGCGGGAGCGGACTCGCCTCGGGCCCGTCACCCTGCAGACCACAGAGCTCGCGCACGAGGCCTATCTGCGTATGCGCAGCTCGCATGGTTATGCTGACGAGGGGCATTTCCTGCGGGCGGCGGCTCTGGCGATGCGCCACGCCCTCATCAACCATGCGGCGGAGCGCCTCGCTCAGAAGCGCGGCGGCGGCGCCCGGCACGTGACGCTCTCACAGGCGGTCGATCTGGCCATCGAGACCGACGAGGGCCTGCTTTCCCTCAACGAAGCCCTGCAGCGCCTGGCGCACGCCACGCCGCGGCTGGCCGAGATCGTGGAATGCCGCTTCTTTGCCGGATACGGCGAGGAGGACACCGCCGCGGCGCTCGGCGTTTCCCTGCGCACCGTGCAGCGCGACTGGCTGAAGGCACGCGCCTGGCTTTTCCGGGAATTGAGCCGGGCGGTCTAAGTGCCCATGGCCTGCAGGGCGCGCCGTGCGCGCAGCGTCTGCGGGTGATTTGCCCCGAGTTGCACCTCGAGGGTGTCAGCGGCCTGTTGCAGTAATGGTCTGGCGCCGCCATCCCCCAGGGCAGCGAGCGCCTCGCCGAGCCGCTCCCGTGCCTCCGCCAGATCCCAGCTCTGGGGCCCGTTTTTCTCGCGCAGCAGCACCGCTTCCGCGAGCGGTGCGCGTGCCTCCAGCGGCTGGCCTCGAGTCAGGTCCGTTTCGCCGAGCGCGACCAGCGCCTCGCTCAGATTAGCCTCGGCCTGCGGACCGAGTGGGCGCAATGCCGCCACCACCTGCAGCAACCGGGCTTGGGCAACATCCGCATGTCCCTGGGCCAGGTCGACATCGGCCAGCGCGAGGGCAGCACGCTGGGTCAGCACGTGCGCCGGGCCAAATTGCTCGAGTGCGGCACTATGGCCGGCTTCGAGCGTCGCGCGTGCATCGGCCGTATCGCCTGCCCCGAGCTGTGCTTCGCCCAGGAACAAGCGGTTCTGCAAGGCCAGCGGGCTGTTTGCGCCGGCATAGCGCTCACCGAGCGAAGTGGCTTCCTGCAGCGTCGCCACGGCCTCTGGCCCGCGATTGGTGATCGTCAGCAGCTTGCCGTAATAGCCCATCGCCGCTGCGACCGCAGCGGAGTCACCTGCGAGGGCGCGCTCCCGCTCGAAGGCATCCCTCAGCAACGGCTCGGCTTCACGCAGATGCCCCGTGCGCAGCTCCAGTGTGCCGGTGTTGCCGAGCACGATCTGCGCATCAAGGCCGTCGCTGAGCCCCAACGCCTGGTAGATGGCACTCGTCTCACGGTAGGCGGCGAGAGCTTCGTCGAGCTGGTTCGCGGCGGTCAGCGTGATCGCGAGGGAGTTGTAGAGGAGGGCCGTCTCGCGGTGCACGCGGCCGGACACTGCGATTCGCTGCCGGATTGTCTCCCGCTCGGTCGCGATTGCGCCCCCCAGGTCGCCGCGGCTGCGCTGCAGTCGCGCGCGGATGCCCAGTCCCTCGAGCCGCTCTTCGTCATAGCTGTTGGGTGTCAGCGCCCAGTACGCCTGCGCCTGGTCGAGGAGCGTGCCCGCGCGTTCGACGTTACCGCGCAACAGCTCCAGGTTCGCCAACGTCTGGCGTGCGTCGGCGACCGAGGCCGGGTCTGCGTCCACCCCGGGCTGCGCCAGGTAGCCTTGCAGCAACGCCGCACCTCCCTGTGCATCTTCCAGCGCGTCATAGAGGTCCGCGAGGGTGATGACCAACGGTCCGGCGAGCTTTGGCCGTTCACGGTAAGCGCTCAGCAAATGCTGCGCGCTCGCATCCAGCATTGCCTTGGCGTCGAGGGGGTGCTCGCTGTTCTCCGCGAGTACCTTGCGGAAGAGCCCGGTCAACTCGTACCGCAGCGCCTCCTCACGCGCGAGATCGCGGCGCGCGACGTCACGCTGGACCTCGACCCGGTGCGCCTGCCATGCAGCCGCGGCCAGGCCGCCCGCGAGCGAGACGAATATCGCCGCGATGGCCGCCAACGACCAGCGGTGGCGGCGCAGGAAGTGGCCGATGCGATACAGGCGCGCGCCCTCGCGTGCTGCCACGGGCTCGGCCGACAGGACGCGCGAAATGTCGAGCTTGAGCGCATCGACGGTGGGATACCGCTGAGCGGGCTCCCTGCGCAACGCCTTGGCAACCACGGCGTCGAGATCTCCGCGCAGCGCGCGCGATGGAAGTGGGGCGTTGGGATTGGCGCCTGCAGCCGTGCTGAGCGCAGGGACCGGCTTGTCCAGAACGGCACGCAGTGTATGGGCGAGGGACGACCCGGTATCCGGCCACGGCCTGCAGCCTGCCAGCAGCTCGAACAGCAGCAGACCCAGCGCGTAGACATCGGCGGACGTGGTGACCAGGCCGCCGGAGATCTGCTCGGGCGCGGAATAGGCCGGGGTCAGGAGGACGGAGGCCGTGCGGGTGAGCACCGCGGCATCCTGATCGAGCAGCTTCGCGATGCCGAAGTCGAGCAGCCTGATACGGCCGTCGGTATCGACCAGGATGTTGGCGGGCTTGAGGTCTCGATGCACGACCAGGTGGCGGTGTGCGTAGGCTACCGCGTCGCAGACCTGCTCGAACAGGCCCAGTCGCTCGACCAGCGACGCACGGCTCTCGAAGCAATGGGCGGTGATCGGGGCGCCCTCCACGAACTCCATCGCCATCCACGGCCGGCCGTCGTCTGCCACGCCCCCGTCGAGCAGCCGGGAAATGCCGGGATGTTCGAGCCGCGCCAGGATGCGTCGCTCGGCGTCGAAGCGCTCGTGTTGACCCACCGCGCCGACGAGCAAGAGCTTGATTGCGGCGCGCTGCTCGAAGGTGCCGTCGCTGCGGCGCGCTTCGAAGACGGTGCCCATGCCGCCGCTGCCGATGCGCCGCACGAGGTGCCAGGGCCCCAGCCGCAGCGCGCTCGCCGCGGCATCGAGCGCGGCCTCCTCCGCAGGCTGGGCGGGCTGCGCCAGGAAGCTTCCCATGGCCGCGGCAGAGCGCAGCAGGCTCTCGAGCTCCACGCACAGCTCGGGCTCGTCGCGGTAGTCGTGGCGCAGCGCGTGTTCGCGCTGCGCGGGCGGCAGATCGAGCAGGCGATCCAACTCAGAGTCGAGGCGGGCTGATTTCCCCTCGTTTGAATTCTGCACGGCTGCCCTCGCTTGGAGTCACCGGCACGAACCCTCGCGCGCCGGCAGGACAGTGCATTAATAATCGATGTCGCGCTCCCGGTCCACGATTTCAGCAACCTGTGGCGTAGGTACGCGCTATAGGGCCGCGAGGAAGGCCGCGAGATCCGACTTCTGCCGCGGCGTCAGTCCCATGCTAAAGCGCTCATTGTAGAAGCTCACGACCTGCGATAGATCCGCCGCCGCGCCGTTGTGAAAGTACGGGGCACGGGCCGCCAGACCGCGGAGGATAGGCCCTTTGATGTGGTTCAGGTCGCTGCACTTGCCCGTGATGAGCGCTCTGCCGGGATCACTCGTGTAGAGGGACACCGGCCCTGCCGCAGCGAAGGGATCGGGGCAGCCGCTGATCACGTATACCGGCAGGTCCGGCATGTCTAGCTCGGCGAGCGCCGCGGCGATGTCAGGGTCGCTCTCCATGCTCGGCAGCATGGTCCGTGACGTCCCGATGTCGAGCGGCACCTAACCCTGCGACCGCACCGCGGCGCGCGCGGCAACGATCAGGAACTCGCCTGGAATCGCGTATCCCTGCCCAAAGCGCCAGGGCTCGATGGCATCGAGATAGCGATTGCGAGCGCGCGCACGCACGTCGGCGCTGAACCGTGACCATGCGAGCGCGACGGGGCCGCCGAGGAACGCGGCATCGCAGGCCTCCTCAGCACTGTCGAAGTCGAGCGTGATGGTGATCCGGCGCTGTCTTGCGACTTCGAGGCTGGCGCCGGCGCACATTCCTGCGAGCGCTTCCGGGTGCCCGAGCTGAAAGAACAGCGGGCAAACCTCGCTCGTGACTTCGGCGTCGACGATCGGAAACAACGCGGACCATCCGCACCTCGACCGCTCACCCCACACGGCGATCGCCGCGCGGCCTCCCGGCCGGAGCACGCGCTGCATCTCTTGAAGCGCGCGTTCGGGATCGGGTACGTACATCAGTCCCAGAGCACATATCACTACATCGAAGCTGGCGTCCGGCAGAGTCAGCATTTCGGCGTCCATGGGGGCGAAGCGGCAGTTCGCCATCTCCAGCGTTCGTGCCCTCTGCGTGGAAAGCTCGACCATCCGACGGGAGACGTCGATGCCGAGAACGTCGCCCTCGGGGCCCACGGCGCGGGCGGCCTCGAAAGTGATCAGGCCGGTGCCGCTGGCCACGTCGAGGACCCGTTCACCTGGTGCGAGGGCGGCAAATTCCAGGACGGCCGCCCGCGCGCGGCCGAGCGGCGCTCCCCAGAGGGGCTCGTAGTGGTCAGCGGCCCGATCCCAGCCGTAGCGTTGGATGCGTTTGTGGAAGTCGGCGTTCATGGGTTGCAGACGGTGTCCGATCCTGCGTGTCCTGACTCGGAGTGTGCAGTGTCATGGTCCGGTGCCGGATCGTCCTGCTCCAACATCGGCCCTTCCTGTCCGAGGGTCCGGGATCGGAGCAGCCCTGCGCCGGCGCCTCACCTAACGTCCTGATCTCCTGCTCGAGCGTCCGCGGCCCTGGCGATTCCACGGCAATCCGTTCAAGATCCTATTGGGGCGCTACCGTGGAATACGAATCATGGCTACAGAAAACATCGCGGCGGCGTGGCTGCGAGTCCAGACCGTATTGCAGCGTAAGCCGCAGGCGGGGGTGCATGACGACGCCCCCGCCACCGCGCGCTGGCACGGTGACCTACGCGTGGTGGCCAGCCACGCGAACGGCACGCAGATCGCCAGCGACATGCCGAAGGAGCTGGGCGGAACGGGCGATCAGGTCACGCCTGGCTGGCTGTTTCGGGCGGGTCTCGCGTCCTGTTTTGCGACTTGCATCGCCATGCATGCGGCGGCTCAAGGGATTGCGCTGGACGTCTTGGAGGTGCGCGCCACCAGCCGCTCTGACTTGCGGGGACTCTTTGGCATGGCTGCCGCCGACGGTGCGCCGGTTGGACCTGGACCGATTGAGACTCATCTGGAGGTACGCGTCGGCGCGCCCGGGATTGCGCCCGAGCGACTCACCGGCCTGGTCGAACAGAGTTACAGATGTTCGCCCATATCGGCCGCTCTTCGAGACGCGGTTCCCGTCAGCCTGGCGATCGAGTTGGAAGGCGTCCAGGCACAAACCGGCGCTGAACGATGACCGGAGATGCGATAAGCTCCGGGAGTCAGATCGCAGCCGGAGGCGGCGGGGCTAATGTTGAACCAACGGGTACTCATTTCCGGCGCGGGCGTCGCGGGACCGGCGCTCGCGTATTGGCTGCACCGGTTTGGCTCTCGACCGACGTTGCTCGAGCGTGCCACCGCGCCGCGTTCCGGTGGGCAAGCCGTCGACGTGCGTGGAGTTGCCCTCGATGTACTGCGACAAATGGGTCTGTATGAGCCGGCACATGAGCTGCGCACCCGCATGCGTGGGGTATCTGTACTCGATGCGGACGGCCGGGAGACCTGGCGCTCGGAGGAGCGTACCTTCAGCGGCGGCCCCCTCGATAGCGGCGACATCGAGATCTTCCGCGATGACCTGGCGCGCCTGCTCTGCGACACCACCCGGGACCACGTGGAGTACACATGGGGCGATTCGATCGCCGCCGTCGAGCAGTCGGAAGAGGAGGTCCGGGTCTCGTTCGAGAATCAGCCTGCGCGCACTTTCGATTTGCTCGTCGCGGCAGACGGCCTGCACTCGAACGTGCGACGGCTCGTCTTCGGTGACGAGACGCCCTACGTGCAGTCTTGCGGCATCGGACTCGCTATCTTCAGCACCCCGAACGTGCTGGGTCTTCAAGACTGGCAGATGTCATACCGGGACGACATCAGCGGATATCTCGTCTATCCAAACCGGGACAATAGCCAGCTGCGGGTCAATCTCGGCTTCGGTCTCGGCTCACCCGAAGTCTGGCGTCTCCCCGTCGAAGCCCAGAAGGCGCTCGTCGCCGAGCGCTGCGGGCGCCTGCGGTGGGAGATCCCGCGGCTGATCGAGGCGATGCGGGATGCGGCGGATTTCTATCTCGGCGATATCGCCCAGGTAAGGATGGACGGATGGTCGCGGGGGAGGGCGGTGCTGCTCGGCGATGCCGGGTACTGCCCGTCGCCCTTCTCGGGCCAGGGAACGAGCCTGGCCCTCGTTGGAGCGTATGTTCTTGCTCGCGAGCTTGCGCGCGCGCCCCAGGGCGAGATCCGCGGCGCATTCGAGCGGTACGAGTCGAGGATGCGGCCGTACGTCGAGCTGAATCAGGCCCTCCTCGACCTCGGGCGCAAGGAGCCGACCCCGGACGAAGTGATGGAGAAAGCCAAGTGGGGGATCGCGCTCGATGACCTCCGCGATGCGCCGACTCGGGGCAATCGTTAGCGTCGATCGTCGGCTTGCAACTTGCGTTCGCGGCCGCCCCAGATGCTGCCGGCGACCGTATGGTAAACCGGGATCGCGAAGTAGACGAATCCGGTCAGTGCCGCGGCGGAGCTGGGTCCGAGCTGAGCGAGCAGAATGGAGACGATACCTATCATCACCATGGACGATTCGTCCATCATCGAATGGCGCGTACGCAACCGCTCGAGTGGTGTCAGCTCGAGCTCCTCGCGGCAGCTCCAGGCGTAGCGATACAGCAGCCAGAACACGCCGAAGACGGCACTGAAACCGGCACTGAAGATCGTATAGAGCATTCGAATCTCGCGGTCGGCATAGGGTGTATGACCGATCGCTGCCGTGAACATGAATTTCAGGGGGTAGACGTAAAGGAGTACGCAGAAGAGCAGCGCGCAGTTGAGTATCACCGCCACCGCATTCTCGAGCCCGTAGCGTCGGAAGTAGCGATAGTGCTCATACCAGACGACAGCGAGCAGAGCGAAGCAGATGCCAAATGCAGGGAAGCCCCGCATGGCGTTGATCAGCTCGGGGTAGGTCTTTGGAACTTCGAGCGATACAACGAGCAAAGTGACCGCAAAGGCGAACACTGCGTCGGTAAAGCCCTCCAGGCGCGTGACCTCGTGACCCCGCCAGCGAAAGCCGGCCTCACCCGAGATCCGACTGTGCGACAGCGCTTTACGGATCATCGGCCATCACCTCGACATGTCTGATCCGCAATTGCCCCTCCACGGCTTGCCGGCGAGTCGCGCGCGCACCCAGTCGAGCTGCAGACCGATGGTTTTGTCCATGAGCGGATCATGGTCGAGGCGCGGCCGGTGCACGAACTCGATCGGCAGGTGATGGCGGCAGGCCTGTGCCACGCCGGCCTTGATATTGGCGAAATTAACCGATGCGTCGTCGTCACCTGCCAGCACCATCAGCGGTCCGCGAATGGGCTTGTCGGTGCTGCGGCTGTCCCGATTGTAGCGGGCGAGCTCGGGTGCCTCGCTCCAGCCGGACCGGACCGCCGCCTGATGTCCGATCTCGGCGGCCGCGGCGTAGTCGTAGTACCAGCATCCCCTCGTCGTCATATCCTTGTAGCGCGCGAGCATGGCCGGTGAGAGCATTCGCGCCACATCGAACGTGGGATAACTCGCCTTCACGCCAAAGGCGGTCAAGGGCCAGTACATGTTCGTGATCGTGGCAAAGTCGCGCGCGTCGTGCGCCTCGAAGCCTTCGTAACTCATGTCGCCCGCGACGGAAATCGCGCCTCTGTAGGTCGGGTCCTTGAGCTTGGCCTCG
>DATAXF010000028.1:0-21967 GCA_036273095.1 Steroidobacteraceae bacterium
CGGGAAGCCTATGACGGTTAGTGTGCGCGACGCGCGGGACACGGCAGGCGACCGCCTATGGATCCAGAGCGTCTATCGCGACTATCTCGACGATCTGGCGCTGGGCACCGGCATCTTTCCGGCGCTCGGTGAAGTCGGGCATCGTGAGCCCGATCAGCTCTTTCACTGGTTCGGCAGCCCCAACAACTTCCCGCTCGTCATCCTCAGGGCCACTGAGCCGGTAGGCTTCGCGCTGGTGGTGCGGGGCAGCACGGGCGCCCCGTGGCGCCGTACGGTCGTTGCGGGCCCCGGCGCTCCGGCGCAGACTCGCGCCCCAATCGACTACCGGATGGCGGAATTCTTCATCACCCGCGCCCGGCGCCGACTCGGCATCGGCGCCACTGCCGTCAGGCTCATCTTCAGCCGCTTCACCGGGCGCTGGGAAATCACCGAATACCTGCGCAACACCAACGCCGTCAACTTCTGGCGGCGCGTGGTCGCGAGCTACACCTCCGGCAATTACCTCGAGCGCGTCGTGAACGGAGAGGTGCGGCAGACGTTCGAGTCCAGCCCGCTGTAGAACAGTCAGCTCGGCCCGGCTCATCATCTGGTCCGTGCCGAGGAGCGGCGCGGCCTGGACTCGTGCGCGATCTCCCGGATGAGAGCCAGGAAATGCGCCTGCATTCGGGTGGGCGACCAATCGGCACGCGTGCATACCCCGATGGGACGCTCCGTGCCGGGCAGCTCCGCCACCGCTATGGCGAGCTCACCGGCAAGCGCCTCGTGATCGATCTGGCTGGCGGAGAGCAACGCCACCCGGTCGCCGCGCACCAGCAGATCCCGGGTGGTGATGAAAGAGCTGCATTCGATGATTCGCTTCGGTAGCGGCAGGCCGCGCCGGCGCAGGAATTCGGCGAAGTGCGCGCGCGCCGGTGTCGGTCCCGGCGGCGCGATCCACTCGAGCTTCACCAGCCTCGCGACATCGAGTGCGCGGCTCTTCAGCAGCGGATGGCCGGCGCGCACCACAATGGCCAGCGGCTCCCGGAAAAATTCCTCCTGCTGCAGATCGCTACCCGGCGACGGGTCGCGAAGGGCACCGAGAATGAGGTCGATGCGGCCGTGGCGAAGATGATTGAGCAACTCGCCGTAAGGCGCGTCCATGATCGTCACCTGGGCGTCCGGATACTGCTCGACCAGTCGCGTGACGGCAATCGGCAGGATCCGGGTCCGCAGCAATGGCAGCGCGCCGATTCTGATGCTGCCGTCCTGCAATCCCCGCAGACCCCGCAACTCTTCCAGTCCGAGCTCGATCTCGCGAAATGCGAGCTGCGTGTAGCGAGCCAACACCAGCGCTTCCGGCGTCGGGGAGGCGCCGAAACGCGACGGCTGAAACAGACGACGCTCCATCATCTTCTCCAGATCCCGGATAGCGCGATGAACGTTAGGCTGAGTGACGCCGAGGTGACGTGCGGCCGGCGCATAGCCGCCGTGCTCGATGACGCCGACCACGGCGCGCAGCTGTACGGTTGTCGCGAGTCGGCTGAGGAATGCGTCGGACGCCGAGCCGGGCTTGCGTACGGCGATTGTCTGCGCACCGGTATTCAAATATCCAATCGCTCGCTCGATGCGGACGGCGAACACCTGACCCGCCTCAGTCGGGAACATCCCGCGCGCCGTGCGATCGAACAGCTTCTCTCCGACCGCGCGCTCAACGGCGGTGATCGCTTGGCTTATGGCTGGTGGCGACAGACTGACACGCTCGGCGGCGCCGCGCGCGCCGCCCCAGCGGGCGACCGCGGCGACGACCCGAAGATGGCGGAAGCTATGTATCTCGCTCATGGGCAGCTCGCTGGGGGGTATAACAGAAACCAATCACCAGCGGCAAGCTTCGAACTGGCGCGGCAGGGTCCGCTGGGTATACTCGATCACACTGGCGGGGTGACAAAAGAGGCGGGGGCTCGATGGACATCCGTCTGTTACGAACCTTCGTCGCGGCTTTCGAGGAAGCAAATTTCACGCGAGCCGCGCAACGGCTGCATGCCACGCAGCCCGGTGTCAGCGTTCAGATCGCTGCGCTCGAGGCTCACGTCGGCACGACGCTGTTCGATCGCAACGCGCGCTCCGTTACCGCAACGGTGGCGGCGCGGCGTCTTTATCCGCGGGCGCTCAAGCTCATTCAAGACTTCAACAGCGCCGTACGGGATATTCGTGCGCTCGCGGGAACGGTCACCGGGCGCGTGGCAGTCGGTGTCCCACCGGCCCTGAGCGGCGGATTCCTGCCATCCGTACTGGCGAATCATCTCGCCGCCTACCCGCACAGCGAGGTCCGCATAGTCGAAGGTCCGAGTGCGGCGCTGCTGTCGCAGATCGAGCGCGGTGAACTCGATCTGGCGCTGCTCACCCATCCTGCGGATCAGGCCGCCATCGCCACACGTCGGGTATGCCAGGATCGTATCGTCCTGGCCTCCGGTCCGCTCAGCGGTATCGAGCCCGGTAGCGCGCTGCGCCTCGATGCCCTGGAGGGGCACTTGAAGATCGTCGTGCCCTCTATGTTGCGTCACGTGCTGAACGACAAGCTCGAAGAGCGCCTGCGAGCCGGCCGAGTCGTACCCGAGCGTCTGATCGAGTTGGATAGCCTGGAGTGCGCGCTCAGGCTCGTGGCGGAAACGGACTGGGTCGCGCTACTGCCGCGTGCTGCGGTCTGCGGCCATGTCAGAGGGTCGCGTGTGCTCTTCACCACCCTCGCCGACGATGATCTCGCGGTGGATTACTTCGTAGTGCATGCCGGCACGGAGCCACCCTCGGCAGCCGCAGGGGCTTTCATCGATCTCGCTGTCGCTGAGCTGAGCCGCATCACCGACCAGTGGGAGTCGCACGCCCGTGCCCGCCCGCGGCGTGAGGACAGGCCGCAAAACGTCGGTCTGCAGGGTCCGGAGATCGAGTGGAAGTCTCCCGCGGCAGTCCAAGGCCTCGCATGATCGGCTCCGCGGCGGGCGCGCGGATATCGAGCGAGAACCTCAGCGCCTCCGCGGAGGCGCTGCTCGAGAGCGCGTGCGGCAAGAACGCGCGGCATCTGATCGTTCTGTTGGCGATCGCGTACGTCGTCAATTTCCTCGATCGCAACGACATCGGCTACGCCGGCATCACGATGAACGGGGCCCTCGGCCTCACGGCCAGCCAGTTCGGTTGGGCCGCCGGCATTTCGATCGTCAGCTATGCGCTGCTCGAAGTGCCGAGCAGTCTCATCATGCAGAGGGTCGGCGCGCGGCTGTGGCTGAGCCGGATCATGATCACCTGGGGAATCGCCGCCGGCCTGACCGCGCTCGCGGTCGGGCCGAAGAGCCTCTATGCCCTCAGGTTGCTGCTCGGCGCGGCCGAGGCGGGATTCTTTCCCGGCGTGGTGCTCCTCATATCGACCTGGTTCCCGGCACACTACCGCGCGCGGATGCTTGCCTGGTTCCTGCTCGCCATTCCCGCCTCGTCGGTGATCGCCGGCCCGCTCTCGGGTCTGCTGCTCGGGATGAACGGCTTGCTGCACATCGCCGGCTGGCAGTGGATGTTCCTGTTGCAGGGCGCGCCGGCGGTTGCGCTGGGCTTCGTGACGTTGCGGGTGCTGGCCGATGACCCGCGCGAGGCTCGATGGCTGAGCTCCGCTGAGCGCGAGGTGCTGCTCACAACTCTCGCGGCGGAGCGCAAGGAGCGGCCGCGGCGCGATCTCGTGGCCGCCATCAAGGACCTGCGCGTCCTCATCCTCACGGTCGTGCAGTTCGGCTTCACGCTCGGCACTTACGGAATCGTCATCTGGCTGCCGCTGATGCTGCAGGGACACCATCTCAGCCCGACGCGGATTGGGCTGATTTCCGCGCCGCCCTACATCGTGGCCACCGTCGGTATGCTGCTCTGGGCGCGGCACGTTGACCGTCATCCCAATCGCATCTTCCACCTCATCGTGACCTGTGCGCTGGCGATGATCGGCCTGGCGGCCTCTGTCCTTTCCGCCGAGCTCTTGCCGCGGCTGCTGGCCCTGACGGTCGCGCTGCTCGGGGTGTCGTCGGCGCGCATGATCTTCTGGACCATTCCGCCGCGGTTCCTGGCCGGCAACGGCGCCGCCGGCGGCATCGCCTTCATCAACTCCGTCGGCATCCTCGGCGGCTTCTTCGGTCCCCTGCTCATGGGGCTGCTGCGCGACCTGACAGGCTCGTTTACTGCCGGGCTTCTCACGATGGCGGCCGTGCTGCTCGTCACGACGCTCGCCGCGGCCGCGCTGCGTCTCCTTGCGAAGGATGGTGACGGTACGCCCCAGTGATTCTTATTTCAGCGATTCACAAACATTATTTGTGCCGGTGAAGTGGCGTGCTGTTGAATAACCATCCTGCAAATCGTTCCGAAGGGGGAAACATGTCAGCACTCCACCGGCGCAAGATCGCGCTCGCGCTCGCGATCACGGCCCTGCCAGCGGTTCCGCCGGCACTGGCGCAGTCCGCCGGCGATCAGAATCAGCCGGCGACCCTGCAGCAGGTCATCGTGACCGCGCAGAAGCGCAAGGAGGATCTGCAGAAAACCCCGGTGGACGTTTCGGTCGTCTCCGCGAGCACGATGGCGCGGTTGCAGATCAACGACATCTCGACGCTGGTCGCGGCCGTTCCGGGGCTGCAGTACTCGTTCTCCTACAGCAATCCGCAGCTCACCATTCGCGGCCTCACCAACTACAGCAACGGTCCCTGGGTGGAGCCCGGCGTCAATACCTACGTCGACGGCGTCTATCAGGCGAACAACCAGTCGTCGGTGTTTCTCTTCAACGACGTCGATCAGGTCGAGGTGCTGAAGGGGCCGCAGGGCACTCTCTTCGGCCGCAATGCGCTCGCGGGCGTCGTCTCCATCACGACCAGGACTCCTTCGCACGACCCGAGCGTCGATGTCGATGTCGGATATGGAAACTTCGACACCGTGACCGGAAAGTTCTACGGCACCACGGGCATTACTGACGATCTGGCCGCCGACTTCTCGGCGTACGTGCAAAAGCAGAATGACGGTTGGGGGACGAACCTCTACGACGACACGCAGCTGCACACGGGAGAGCAGGAGGCCTACCGCACCAAGTGGGTGCTCACGCCGGGCGATACCACGACCCTGACGCTCACCGGGGACTATTCGCACGCCGTGCCGCAGGTTCTCGGGCTTGCGCCCATCAACGGGGAGTTTTCCTCGATCACGATCGGCCCCGTTCATCCGGGCGGCTTCTACGACTCGTATCTGCCGTATCCGGGCGGATTCGAGGTGACGCAGTACGACACCTCCCTGAAGGTGGAGCAGGACCTCGCGTGGGCGCAATTGGTCAGCATCACGGGCGCGACCTGGGGGAACATCAACAAGAACGCCACCACGCCGGCGCTGATTCCCTTCGACCCGCAGGATCCGGCTGCGGGACAGGCGACCGCGGGTCTGCAGGCCAATGCGCAGCAGCTCATCCATACCAAGACTTACACCGAGGAATTGCAGCTGAAGTCGCTCGACTCCTCGACGATCAAGTGGATCGCGGGCATCTTCGTGCTGAGCAACAAGATCGACAACGCCGCCTACAGACTGCCCGTTCCGGGCTCGCTGACCACAATACTCGACGACGAGGACATCAAGTCCTACGCGGGATTCGGGCAGGCCACCGTACCGGTGACCACGGCCACCCGACTGACGCTCGGCGCTCGTTACACGAGCGATCACGCGGATGTCGCTGGCAATGCCTATTCGGCGGCCGGGGCGATCATTCCGGGCAGCTCCGTGAGCACGAACCCGCAGCCGAGCGCGGTGTGGAACGAGCCGACCTGGACGGCGATCCTGGATCACGACATCACCCGGCGCATCATGGGGTACGCTTCGTACAGTCGTGGCTACCAGAGCGGGTCTTACAACATCAGCAGCAGTGTGAACAAGGGTCCCGGCGAGCCGCAGACCATGGATGCCTTCGAGCTGGGTCTCAAGGCCAGCTCGGAAGACAACAGGCTGCGCGCGGACACGTCTGTGTTCTACTACAAGATCCATGACCTGCTCGTCAGCCAGAACATCAACGGCAAGAGCGTGATGTCCAACGCCGCCGCCGCAAGGATCGACGGCGCGGATCTGGAGATCGACTGGCTGCCGCTCGACAGCCTGATGCTGACGGGAGGCGTGAGCTACACCGACCCCATTTATACGAGCTACGCCAACGCCACCTTCTATCAGCCAAACCCGAACGGCAATGGTACTTTCGTCACCTATACCGGAGACGCGTCCGACAACCAGATCGTGTATTCCGAGAAGCTCTCGGCCTCACTCAGCGCGAACTATACCTTCCACACTCGAGGCGGGGATTTCGCGCTGAGCGCAATCGAGAACTATCACAGCGGAGCGCATTATGATCCGCAGGGCCTGCTCGTGGCGCCGGCCTATTCGGTTGTGAACGCTTCACTCAACTGGACGCTGCCCGATGACAACTGGAACGTGAAGCTCTGGAGCAACAATCTCACCAATACGCAGTATGCGACGCTGTTCGCGAATACTCCGGTGATGTACATGAATCCGTCTCCGCCGCGGACGTATGGCATCGAGTTCGGTTATCACTGGCGGAAGTGACGATCCCGGAGGCAGAGGGAACCGCGTGGTGCTGTCGTATCGAAAGGTGCTGTTGGGGATCGCCGCCTGCGGGTTGCTCGTAGGGCTATCGCTCGGGCGCGCGGTCCCGGCGCTGGCATTCGGCCCGGTTGCCACACCCGCGACGTGTGGTCCGGGGGACCGTACCGAGTCGGGCCTGCAGGGACAGACCACGTTCGTCGAGCGCTTCGCGCCGGGCGAGCGGCACGCTTTCAACTGCAACCTCGAGCTGGTCGGGCAGTATGTCGGACAGGGAACCGGGCCGGGTTTCGCCATCACCGATAAGTGCGCCTATATGACGCAGTGGCAGGTTCCGCCGCCGCTCGTCTCCGGGCTCGAGGATCCGGGCACCGTGGTCATCGACGCCTCGGATCCCGCGCACCCCAGGCCCGTCGCACACATCAAGACTCCGGGATTGATGCAGCCTGCCGAGTCGCTGATCCTGGATCTTCCGCGCAAGCTGCTGATAGGACAAAACCTCAACAAGAGCACGGAATACGGACCGACCCTCGAGATCTACGATGTGTCCGATTGTCTCCATCCGGCGCTGAAGTTCAGCGGCATCATCCCGGGCTACATCTTTCATGGCGGTGACTTCTCGCCGGACGGCACCATCCTTTGGGGGACGACCGGGCCGATTCTGCGGTCCCAGTACCCCGACATGGGCGACACGATATCGGCACTCGACATCACCGATCCGTCACATCCGAAGGTGCTTGCAAGGTGGCGGACGACGGATCCGCGACTGGTGCGTTTTCACGGCGCTGCCGTTAGTGACGACGGCAACACGCTCTACTTCACGATCGGGTATCACACCTACGCCCAGGTCGGGGGCAAGGTGCTCGCTTCACCCGGTCAGGGCATCGGCGTACTGGACGTCAGCGAGGTGCAGGCCCGCAAGCCGAATCCCAGGATCACCATGATCGGCCAGCCGCTATTCTGGAGCGACATCGTCCACAACCAATTCATCCACCCGTTCGCGGTGAAGGGTCACTGGTATCTGTGGGAGAACCGGCTGGACGGCGTCATCTCCAATCCGGCGCAGATCCATGTTGGTGACTCCGGCCTCAGCCTGGGGCAGGCGTTCAAGCGCCCCGAAGCCAGCGCCGAGGCCGCGTGCCGCCGGGGCAAGCCGGCATGGGGTTACGTGAGCATCATCGACATCCGCAACCCCAAACACCTGCGGCGGGTTTCGGCGATCAAGCTGCAGGTGCAGGACGCCAGATACTGCCTCGCCACGGCGTACGATCCCGTATTCAGCCACGGCTATTCGCCCATCGACTGCACCGTCGACGACTCCCAGGACGCGAGAAAGATGGTCTGCGCCGTCGGCGAAGCGGGCGTGCGCGTATTCGACATCCGCGACATCCAACATCCCAAAGAGATCGCCTACTACAAGCCGCCCGCGGTCGGCAGCGCGCCGCGTGCGGCTTCACCTTACCAGACGTTCCGATATCCGTCGGGAACGACGGATGTGGCCAAGGCTTTCCATTCTGCCGATGCGGTGAGTGACGTCGCTTTCGCCCGGGGCGGCCGGGAAATCTGGTTCACGAGCTTCGACAACGGATTTCAGGTGATACGCTTCTCCGACGCCTTCCTGAAGAAGGAGCCGGCGCTCTTCTCCGGCATGCAGACCTGCTACGGGGGACTGCGGCCCCTGCATGGGTGCCCCGACAAAGAGAGTGCCGCGGGTCACTGATGCGAGCGACAGTTCAAGGGGAAATGATGATGCGATCATTCCGGCGGTGGCTGCTGGCGGGCGCCGTGGCGCTGCTCTGCGCTTCTACCTATTCCTGGTCGTCCGACTCGGCGTCGGCGTCACCGGCTCCCGGGGCGGTCGCCACGGTAGCGACCTGCGGCCCCGGCGATCGGCCCGAATCCGGCCTTCAGGGTCAGACCACGCTCAAAGAGCGGCTGGCGCCGGGCCCCTATCGGTCCTACAACTGCAACCTGAATCTCGTCGGGCAGAGTGTCGGCGAAGGCGCGGCCGAAGGCTTCACCGTTTACGGCACTTGTGCTTACTACGAGCAATGGCAGGTCCCCCCGGGGCTGCCGTCGTTCCTCAAGAAGCCGGGTGTCGTCGTCGTCGATGTGTCGGATCCGTCGAAGCCGACGATCGTCAGGTATTTGCAGACACCGGGCATGATGCACCCGGACCAATCGCTCCAGGTCGATTACCAGCGCAAGCTGCTCTTTGCGCAGAACTTCGACGAATTCGCCAGGTTCGGCAGGACGGAGGACATCTATGACATCTCCGACTGCCGCAATCCCGTTCTGAAGTTCAGCGGCGTGATCCCCCATTGGGTCTCTCACGGTGCCGACTTCTCGCCGGACGGCACCATCATGTGGGGATCGACGGGACCGGTGATCCGCAAGCAGTTTCCCGACCTGGGTGATGCCATCATGGCGCTGGACATTGCCGATCCCACCCATCCCAAGGTCATCGCGCGCTGGAGAACCGACAATCCCCGCTGGATCCGTTTCCACGGCGTCATGCTGAGCGATGACGGCAAAACGATCTATTTCACGATCGGAGCACACAGCTACAAGGAGGCCGATGGCACCGTGGCGCCTTCGCCCGATCAGGGAATGGCGATACTCGATGTCGGCGAGGTGCAGGCCCGCAAGCCACATCCCGTGATCCGAATGATAGGCAAGCCGCTGTTCTGGAATGACGTCGTGCACAACCAGTACATCCGGCCGTTCACGGTAAAGGGACATAAGTACGTTTTCGTGACGGATATCGACGGCGTCATCACTTCCGACACTTCCGTACATACGGGCTACGTGTTCGACCGTCCCATGCAGACGCGGGAAGAGGCCTGCAGCGTGGGTAAGCCCGGCTGGGGCTACGTCAGTATCATCGATGTCGATAACCCCGCGCATCCGAAGCGGGTCTCATCTCTGCGCCTGCAGGTGACGGAGCCGAAAAACTGCCTCGCCACGGCGTACGATCCGGTATTCGGGCACGGCTATTCGCCGCTCGACTGCGATGTCGATAATTATCAGGACGCGAAGATGATGGCCTGCGGCTTCGGCGAGGGCGGGATCCGGGTCTTCGATGTCCGCGACATTGGACACCCGCACGAGATTGCCTACTACAAGCCCCCCGCCGTGGGCGCCGAGCCTCGCCCGGGGTCGCCCTATCAGACGTTCCTCAACGTTCCGGGAATCAACTCGCTTTCTTCGAAATACCACACCGCGGACGCCGTGGATTACGCGCGATTCATGGACGACGCCCGCGAGATCTGGTTCACGAGCTACGACAACGGGTTCCAGGTCCTCAAGTTCTCGGACGGGTTCGTGGCGAAAGAGAAGAGTCTCTTCGCGCCCAAGAAGACCTGCTACGGTGGCATGAGACCGCTGCACGGCTGTCCGTAGCCGCGCCTCAGTGAGGCCGGGATCATGCCGCGTCGGTCTGGGTGAGTCCGACGAGCGCCAGGAGCTGGGTGGCTATTTCCCCGGGCGCCTCGATTGGTGTCAGATGCCGCACGCGCGGCAGTATCCTCAACGTCGAATCCCTGATGGATTCGTGAATCTGCTGTGACATCGCGACCGGCGTTGCATAGTCCCCCTCTCCCACGACGATGCGGGTCGGAGCGTGAATGGAGGTCTGAGAAGGACGCAGGTCGGTGTCGCCGAGCATGATGCAACTCGCGCAATAGCATTCGACATCGTTGGCGACGAATATGGCGCTCACTGCGCTCACGATGTCAGGATGGCGGGCACGGAACTCGTCGCTGAACCAGCGTGCGACCTGAAATCCGATCATTGCCGCCAGGCCCTGGGTGCGGGCGGCGAGGGCCCGCTCGCGCCATTTGGCGGGAGCGTCCAGACCGTACCACGCGGTCGTGTCGATCAGTCCGAGGGCGCTCACTCTGGCGGGATGCCTTGCGGCGAACGCCTGTGCGACGCACCCTCCGAGGGAACAGCCGGCCACCGCCGCGGACGTCCAGCCGACGTGGTCGAGGAGTTCCGCGAGGTCGCGCGCAAACAGATCGGTGGTGAACGGCATGGCCCTGCGCTCCGAGTCTCCATGGCCGCGACAGTCATATGTCAGTACTTCCAGCCGTCCGGCCAGTGTCGCGATCACGCGATCCCAAATGGCTCCCTTCAGGCCCAGAGGGTGGATCAGCGCGAGACGCGGTGCCCCCGTGCGGCCCGCTGGATGGAGCTGGAATGAGATCGTGGATTCATCGGAGGTTCTGAATGTATCCGTTGCCGAGCGACCTGACATTGAGTTTCCCGTTGAGCTGTGGAGCGCCGGCTCGAGTCCCGCGTTCAAATCTGTGACGCATCGAGGATGATCGTGTACGGCCGCGTCGATGGGAACTAATAATCCGTAATGAAAGTCATGCGCTTTTTTGATAGCGAAACGACGATGACCGGAGCTTATCGAACGAATACACAATGATTATTTCCTCCTGACCGGAAGGAGGTGTTAAGACGTGGCTCATGAGCGCCACCGACGAAGAAGACAAGCCTCCCTCCCGACGACAGTTCATTGCCGGGCTCACGGCGGGGGTGGCCGGAGGATTGGTGGCGGCTCGGGTCGTGACCTCTTCCGAGCGAGAGCCGGCATGGGATCGGGATGCGGACGTGGTCGTCGTTGGCGGCGGCGCGTCCGGCTGTACCGCGGCGCTGAGCGCCGCGGAAGGCGGTGCCAAAGTAGTCCTTCTGGAGACTCTTCCGATGCTGGGCGGCGCGGGGTCCGTCTGCGTTGGCTCGATCACCGTGCCCTTGAGCAGTCTGCAGAAGCGATTAGGAATCCGCGACAGCGTGGATGCCTATATGCAGGACGTCCTCAACAATGCACATCAGGCCAGCCGGATGGACATGCGTTTGTTGCGGCTACTCGCCGAGGAGGGCGGCGCCACGATCGACTGGCTCATCGGGCACGGCGTCAACATTCAGGGGCCGTTCGACTACCCCATCCACCGCGTGAAGCGGATGCATGTGCTGGTACCGAAGGCCGCGGAATGGCCGAAGGTGCTCAGGCCCGTCCTGCAACGCAAGGGCGTCGATGTGTTGACGGAAACGAAGGGAAACCGGCTCTACCAAAACACGGCGGGTCGGGTCCTGGGGGTGCAGGCCGTCGATCTGAATACGAATAGAACCATGGCCATCAAGGCCAGGCGAGCCGTCATGCTGACGGCCGGCAACCTGGAAGCGAACCCGGCATTGATGGCAAGGTCCACCACGCCCGAGATTGCCGCCATGCCGCCTGCGGTCATCAGCCGCGATGGCAGCGGACTGGTCATGGCGTGGGCGATCGGCGCTGCGTCGACGATGCTCGACTGCATCAGTACCCCGCAGGTGAGAGGGGCGCCGCCGGGACCCAGCGTGTTTTCTCTCGGCAAACAGGCCTGGATGCCATACGGCATGGTGGATGCCGGGGCCATTCTCGTGAACAGGAACGGGCAGCGCTTCACGGATGAGACCGTGCAGCGCGTGGGGGACGAGAGCGTGAAGCAGGCGGCTCTGTCCCTCGAGCTGGAGAAGCAGCCGTACAAGACTTGTTACCTGATCTTCGACAAGCGGGTGGCGGACCTCTTCAACAAGTGGCCCATGGTCGTCGGCTCGTCTCAGGGTATCGGCGAGGTCAGCGGAATCGGCGGCTGGGCGTTGGTCGACGATCTGATCGCTCGCCATGGGATCAGGAAGGCCGACACCATCGAAGAGCTGGCCGCCGCGGTCGGTGTGGATCCGGCCGGCCTGAAGGCCGGCATCGAAAAGTGGAATGGGAACTGCCGGGCCGGGAAGGATCCGGAATTCAAGCGACGGACTTTCGGCAACGAGGACGCCAACACCGTCGGCGCGGGAATAAGGGTGCCGCCGTTTTATTGCCACAGCCCTTTGAGGAATATCGTCCTGCCGGCCGATACCAGTCTGGCCATCAATACCCGATTGCAGGTGGCTCATGTCTTCGGAACGGTGATCCCTGGTCTCTATGCCGGCGGCGACATGGGTCACGGCGATCTGCTGCTCGACGGTATCAGCCATGGACTCAAGATGGGATGGGCGTTCACCTCCGGGCGGCTCGGCGGCAAACAGGCCGCCGCCGAAGCGCCTTGGGGATAGGTCGCTCGAGCGGAACCATGTTGAAACCATTGAGAATCGCCGTCGTGCTCACCGCCGTGGTCCTGTTCGCCGGCCTTGCAATCGCTGGCGGAACGGCAGTCTGGCTGAAGGGCAGGATCCGAACGACCGATTATTGCGCGGGCTGCCACGTGATCGCCCCCTACTATGACACCTGGAAATCGTCGGTCTTCACCGCGCATGCCCATGCTGCGGTAGGTATCGTCTGCCAGGATTGCCATCAGCGGACCGTGCGCGACGGACTGAGGGAGCTGGCGGCCAATGTCGTAAGCGAATTGCCTACCGCGGACTATCGCGTCAGTCCGAAGGTCTGTCTCGGCTGCCACGTGAGCTATCGGCATCTCGCCGGCCTCACCAGCAACCTTACCGGGCCGGACGGATTTGCGCTGGGCCGCAATCCGCACCATTCTCATTGGGGCTCTCTGGACTGCGGCGTCTGCCACAAGATGCACAAGCCCTCGGTCGATTTGTGCTCGAAGTGTCATGGCTTCCCGGTCAAGGGGCAGGCCTGGACCGGCGCGGTGCTGCCGGCGCGGATGCCGCGCCGGACAGCCGGACGAAGCGCAGCCTGACCAAGCGCAGACAGGCCTCACGCTCCTGGTGAGGCCCGGCGCCGCCTAAGCAATCTCCGCGGACACGTTTCTTGACAGCGGGTTTTCCTCGTGTGACACTTTACCAACAGGTAATCTATCGTGGAAGCGATACTTGTTGCTGTCGCGCAACAAATTGCAGGCGCGAACGATTACGACCGCATGGGGGGAATTCATCATCATGAGAGTCAATCGTTCCGTCAGCCATTGTGTAAAGCGCGCGCTTTCGCTGGCCATGCTGGCCGCCTTCGGAGCAGGCAGTCTCGCGGTGCTTGCGCAGCAGGCAAACAGCGCCGCGCCGCCTGCCGCCAGGCCTGGCGCCGCCACCAAGGCCACCGCGAAGACGAGCACCGAGAAAGCTCCTCTCCTGCTTGCGCAGACGACGCCGGCGCCGCCGCTGGCCAGCGCCACCGCGCCCGCCCCCATGCTGCAGACCGTCGTGGTCACAGGAACCATGATCGCGAGGACCGAGGCCGAGACCGTCGATCCGGTCACCATCGTCACGACACAGACCCTCAGCAATCAGGGCATCGTGAACGTGGAGCAGGCGGTGGATCAGATCAGTGCGAACGTCCCGGACGTGGTCAATACGTCCTCGACCGTGGGGTCGTTCAGCGGCGGCGGTACCTACGCCAATCTGCGCGATCTTGGCCGGGGCCGTACGCTGATCCTGTTGGATGGCGAGCGGCTGGCCAACAACGCCAATGACGACTCCGGGGTCGACCTGAGCGGCATCCCGTTCTCGGCGCTCCAGAGCGTCCAGGTGCTGCGGGACGGCGCCTCCTCGCTATATGGGTCGGACGCAATCGCGGGTGTCATCAACTTCATCACCAAACAGAATTACCAGGGAGCTGAGGTAGACCTCAACCTCAATCACCCGCAGCAGGTAGGTGCCGGCTCGGGCTCGGCGGATCTCACCCTGGGGCATGGAGACCTGGTGAGCGACGGCTATAACGTCATGCTGACGGCGAATTTCACCAAGCAGCAGCCGCTGCTGGCCACGGACCGGTCGTTTTCCGCTTACGGCTTCGATCCGGCGAGGGGCATTACCGGTACGAACGGTGAGGGAACATGGCCCGGATCCATAGTCGATAACAACGGCAACCAATGGCAGCCCGGCTTTCCGGCCTGCCCGGGCAATCCGTTCCCGACCACGTACTTCGGCAGCTGCGCCTACCGGGCTTCCGCCGCCACGGACCTGATCCCGGAAAGCCAACAGGGGTCCGCGATGGCGCAGCTCACCAAAACGCTGCCGGCCAACAACACCCTGCGGCTACAGTATTTCTACACACGCTCCGAAGCCGATGGATACAGCGGGCCGATGGAATACGCGTTCGAGATGACGCCCCAGGCCGACCCGAACTATTTTCCGAAGTCGGGGGCCGGACTGACATGCGAATCCAATGCCGCCACGGGCGGTCCCTGCACCGGTCCGGTGGACCTGACCGATCCCATCTTTGCGGAATGGACCGATCCCACCAACAGCCGATACATGGGTAACGTCGATACCGAGCAGAGAATCCTGCTGACCTTTTCCGGTGACAACCTCGGCTGGCACTATTCGACGAGCGCCAATTACAGCCAGAACGTGAACGTCAACGATACCCGCGGGGGAATACCGGATGAGTCCGTGCTTGCGCCCAATGGCATCCTCAGCAACCTGATCAATCCCTTCGGCCCGCAGACCGCCGCAGGACAGGCGCTGCTCAACAGCTCGTATCTGAACGGGGCATTCGCTACCGGCAAGAACAGGCTGTGGAGCATCGGCGGCCACGCCAGCCACGAGCTCGGCGACGCGTTCAACGCGGGCACCCCGGCGACCGTGGCGCTCGGCGCCGAGTTGAGCGGCCAGACTTTCACTTACGCCACGACCCCTTTGAGCAACCTCTTGGAGGATGCACTGGGGACCTCGCCTGTGTCGATCGACGGCAGTCGTCGGATACAGGCTGTATACGTCGAGGTCGACGTGCCGATTGCCAAGTCCCTGGACCTCGACGTATCCGACCGCGAGGACAGGTACAGCGACTTCGGCACCACCAATAACGGCAAGGTGGCGATCCGCTATCAGCCGACGCGTTTCATAGCCTTCAGGGGTGATGCATCCACGGGCTTCCGTGCGCCCACGCTCTTCGATCTATATGAACCCAACCAGACTGCTGCGTCGGATAGCCCCACCATGGGTACGGGAAATCCGTTCTGCCAACCGGGCAGCTACAACGCCGAGTGGACACCGACGGTGTGCAGCTCGCAGGGAATCGGGCTGTATGGCGGCAACAAGAACCTGAGTCCGGAGACATCGGAGAATTTCGATCTCGGCATCATCCTCTCCCCGATGCGCAATCTGGGCATCACGCTCGACTATTACAGGATCCTCATCAAGAACTACATTCAAACGATTCCGGCTTCGACCATGTACGAGAATCCGACTGCATTCTCGAACTACTTCGTGCTGAACAGCGCCGGGTCGCTCACCCCCTCGGTCGATGAGGCCGCGGCCTGCCATCCGTATACGGCTGCGACCTGTGGATACCTGCTGCAGGACTTCCAGAATACGGGCGGTGCCACGACCGACGGATTCGACGTGAGCATCAGGTACACGCAGCACACCGCGTTTGGTCAGTTCAGCGAGGACCTGGAAGGGACCGCGATCACCCAGTACCGGCTGACGGAGTACACCGGCGCCGCCCCCGTGAACCTGGTCGGCTGGTTCAACCAGGGGCAGTTTCCGGCGATACGCTGGCAGCATAATCTGACGATCAACTGGTCGAGCCCGGACGTCAGATGGGGTGCCGGACTCGAGAACCAGTTCTACTCGAGATACGTCGACGAGTTTCCCGATGCCGCCGGCAATCCGATGGAAGTGGGCAGCCAGTCGACCTGGGACGCCTACGCGTCCTACAAGCCGATCGCCCGTCTGACCGTGCTGTTCGGGATTCAAAACCTGTTCAACGAGACTCCGCCCTTCTCGAACCAGCTCGATTACAACTTTGCGGCCGGCTACAGCTCGATCTTCTCGAATCCCATCATGCGGGCGTTCTACGTCAATCTGAAGTACGTGATCTTCTGATCTTTCCAGGGAGCAGCGGGCGCAGGTATGAGCCCGTATGGGAGCGCGGATTGGCCGCGATCTGCTCCGGCGTGCCGGTAGCGATGATCTCGCCGCCGCCTTCGCCTCCCTCCGGGCCCAGGTCGATCACCCAGTCGGCGCTCTTGATGACGTCCAGGTTGTGCTCGATCACGACGATGGTGTTGCCCTGATCGCGCAGGCGGTGCAGGACGTCGAGGAGCTGGGCGACGTCGTGGAAGTGCAGGCCGGTGGTGGGCTCGTCGAGGATGTAAAGGGTGGAGCCGTGTGTTTGCCGCGCCAGCTCGCGGGAGAGCTTGACGCGCTGGGCTTCGCCGCCCGAGAGGGTGGTTGCGTTCTGGCCGAGGTGGATGTACGAGAGCCCGACGTCGGCCAGGGTTTGCAGCCTGCCGGCGACCGCCGGGATGCTCTGGAAGAAGCGCAGCGCTTCCTCGACCGTCATCTCCAGGACTTCGTGGATGTTCTTGCCGCGATAGCGGATTTCGAGGGTCTCGCGATTGTAACGCTGTCCCCTGCAAACGTCACAGGCGACGTAGACGTCGGGAAGGAAATGCATCTCGACCTTGATGACGCCGTCGCCCTGACACGCCTCGCAGCGACCGCCTTTGACGTTGAAGCTGAAGCGGCCGGCGTCGTAGCCGCGCGCACGGGCCTCTGGGACAGCGGCAAAAAGCTCGCGCACCGGCCCGAAAAGGTTCGTGTACGTCGCGGGGTTGGAGCGAGGAGTGCGGCTGATTGGCGCCTGGTCGATATCGATGACGTGCTCGATATCTTCCAGTCCGTCGACCCGCTCGCATGGCGCGGCGTCGGGCGCGCTTAGCCGACCGTTGACCTTGGCGATCGCGTGGCCGAAGAGCGTGTCGATGATGAGGGTCGACTTGCCAGAGCCGGAGACGCCGGTCACACACGTCAGGAGTCCGAGGGGAATCTCAGCTGTGACGTTGCGCAGGTTGTTACCCGAGGCGCCGATGACACGGATCTGCTTGTCGGGCGAGCGCGGGGTGCGCAACCGCGGCAGAGTCACGGTTCTCTTGCCGCTCAAGTACTGACCCGTCAATGAGGCCGCGGAGGCAATAATGTCGGCGGGCGTGCCTTCGGCGACGATGTGGCCGCCGTGGGCGCCGGCGCCGGGCCCCAGATCGACGACGTGGTCAGCCTCGCGGATCGCCTCCTCATCGTGCTCCACCACTATCACGGTGTTGCCGAGGTCGCGCAGGCGCTTCAACGTGCCGAGGAGCCGTGCATTGTCGCGCTGATGCAGGCCGATCGAGGGCTCATCGAGAATGTACATGACGCCCGTGAGACCGGAGCCCACCTGGCTCGCCAGCCTGATGCGCTGCGCCTCGCCGCCCGACAGTGTGTCGGCGCCGCGGTCGAGAGTCAGATATTGCAGGCCGACGTCGGCGAGGAACCGCAGCCGCTGGCCCACTTCCTTGACGATCGGAGCCGCGACCTCACGGCGCCATCCCTCGAGAGTGAGCGAGCGATAGAGCTCCAGCGCGTGGCCGACGCTCAAGCGCGTGATCTCCGGAAGCGCCTTGTCACCGACGAAGACGAAACGCGCCGCCCGGTTGAGGCGCGCGCCGCCACAGTCGGGGCAGGTGCGCTGGCCGAGATACCTGGTGAGCTCCTCCCGTACCATGTTGGATTCCGTCTCGCGGAAACGCCGCTCGAGGTTGGGCAGGATGCCCTCGAAGGCGTGGCGTTTCACGCTGCCGCGGCCTTTGCCTTCGGTGTAGCGAAATTCGATCACCTCGTCGCCGCTGCCGTGCAGCAACACCTGCCGCACCCGCTCCGGGAGCTCCGTCCAGGGTACCTCGATGTCGAAGCGGTAGTGCCGGGCCAGAGACTGGATGAGTTGAAAGTAGTGACTGTTGCGCCGGTCCCAGCCGCGCACGGCGCCGCTCGCGAGCGACAGGTCGGGATGCGTCACGACGCGCTGCGGATCGAAGAACTGCTGTGTGCCGAGGCCGTCGCACGTCGGGCATGCGCCCGCCGGGTTGTTGAACGAAAAGAGCTTCGGCTCGAGAGGCGGCACGCTGTAACCGCAGACCGGGCAGGCGTGACGGCTGGAGAAGACGAGCTCTGCGCGCTCCGTGTCATCCAGGAAGGTGAGACGCGCGAGCCCGCCGGAGAGCCGCAGTGCCGTTTCGAACGATTCCGCCAGGCGCTGCTGGGCGTCGGGTCGCAGGCGGAGGCGGTCGACCACGGCCTCGACCGTATGCTTGCGCTTCGGATCGAGATCCGGCAGACCGTCCATGTCATGAATCCGACCGTCGATCCGTACCCGTGCGAAGCCCTGATCGCGCAATGAATCGAGAATATCGGCGTGCTCGCCCTTGCGGTCGCTCACCATCGGCGCCAGCAGGGCCGCCGCGGCGCCTTCGGGCAGCTTCAGCACCTGGTCGACCATCTGGCTCACCGTCTGAGCCGTGAGGTCGATCCCATGGTCAGGGCAGCGCGGTGTCCCGGCGCGCGCATAGAGCAGGCGCAGGTAATCGTAGATCTCGGTTACCGTGCCGACGGTGGAGCGCGGATTGCGCGAAGTCGCCTTCTGCTCGATGGCTATCGCGGGCGAGAGCCCCTCGATGCTGTCGACATCGGGCTTGTCCATCATCGAGAGGAATTGCCGCGCATAAGCCGAGAGCGACTCGACATAGCGGCGCTGCCCCTCGGCGTAGAGGGTATCGAATGCAAGGGAAGACTTGCCGGAGCCGGACAGCCCGGTGACCACGATCAGCCGCTCGCGCGGCAGATCGACGTCGATGCTCTTCAGGTTGTGGGTGCGTGCCCCGCGGACACGGATCGCTTGCATGGCGCGGTGAATCGTCGCTGTCGGGGCGGCCCCTGGTCTCGAGAAATAACCGGGTCTCGAGAAAAACGGCCGCGAAAAATCAAGCCCTCAAGTGTACCCGTCGGAGGCCTTTCGGCCGAGTAATCGCCATTTCGCAGAGCCTTTACCGGGATCGCGCGGGGCCCGCGCCACGTCTACAATGGCGCTCCATTCAAGAGGGCACAGTCATGGCGCGCGGAGTCAACAAAGTCATCCTCATCGGGCACTTGGGCGCGGATCCCGAGTCACGCGCCATGCCGTCCGGCAGCAGCGTGGCGAACCTTCGGATCGCCACCACCGAGAGCTGGCGCGACAAGCAGAGCGGCGAGCAGCAGGAGCGCACCGAGTGGCACCGCGTCGCCCTCTTCGGCCGGCTGGCGGAGATCGCCAGCGAATATCTGCGCAAGGGCTCGCAGGTCTATATTGAGGGCAGCCTGCGCACCCGCAAGTGGCAGGACAAGCAGGGCAACGAGCGCTATTCCACCGAGATCGTCGGCAACGAGATGCAGATGCTCGGCGGCCGGGGCGGCGGCGCGGGAGCCGGCGCGTCGGGCGCCAGCGGCGCAGGCGCAGGCGCCGGCGGCGCGCCACGCGAGCCCATGCCCGAATATTCCGCTCCGAGCGGTGGCGGCGGGGGTGGCGGCGGCGGCGGCGGGGAGCGGGAAGACTTCGACGACGATATCCCGTTCTAGTCGTTGCGACGCGTTCGCGGCTCCTTGCGGTCTGTATAAGTTATTGATTTCATGGCTGTTTTACGGCCGTAATGCAGTTCTGCGCGGCGCCCGTGCGGCAGGGGGGCCGAGGCCGTAGAATGGGCCGATTCCCTGCTTATGTCCCGCCGCTACTTCATCAAAACCTTCGGCTGCCAGATGAACGAGTACGACTCCGCCCGCATGGCGGACGTGCTCGAGGCTGGCGTGGGTCTCGCGCGCACGGAGGATCCGGCCGAGGCTGACGTATTGCTGATGAACACCTGCTCCGTGCGCGAGAAGGCGCAGGAAAAGGTGTTCTCCATGCTGGGCGAGTGGCGAAAGCTCAAAGCCCAGCGGCCGCACGTGCTCATCGGTGTGGGCGGATGCGTGGCGAGCCAGGAAGGGGATGGCATCACGCGGCGGGCGCCCTTCGTCGACCTGGTGTTCGGACCGCAGACCCTGCACCGCCTGCCCGACATGATCGCGGAGCTACGCCGCACCGGCCGCCCGGTGGTCGATGTCAGCTTTCCGGAGATCGAGAAGTTCGATCGCCTGCCGGAGCCGCGCGCCGAGGGCGTCACGGCCTTCGTGTCCGTCATGGAGGGCTGCAGCCGCTACTGCAGCTTCTGCATCGTGCCCTACACGCGCGGGGACGAGGTCAGTCGGCCGTTCGAGTCGGTGCTGCAGGAGGTGCGTCAGCTCGGCGGCCAGGGCGTCCGCGAGGTGACTCTTCTCGGCCAGAACGTCAACGCCTATGCGGGCCCGATGGCGGACGGAGCCGTCGTCGACCTTGCCACCCTTATTCATCACGTCTCGGCGGTGCCCGGCATCGAGCGAATCCGCTTCACCACCTCGCATCCGCTCGAGCTCAACGACAGCCTGATCGAGGCCTTTGCCCATGTGCCACAGCTTGCCAGCCATCTGCATCTGCCGGTGCAGAGCGGCTCCGACCGCGTGCTCGCGCTCATGAAGCGCGGCTACACCGCCATCGAATTCAAGGAGAAAGTCCGCAAGCTGCGCAGCGTGCGGCCGGACATCTGCATTTCCTCCGACTTCATAGTGGGCTTTCCCGGGGAGAGCGAGCGCGATTTCGAGGCGACACTCGCGCTGGTGCGCGAGGTCGGCTTCGATCAATCGTTCAGCTTCCTCTACAGCCGGCGCCCCGGAACGCCGGCGGCATCGCTTCCGGATGACACCCCCGACGAGATCAAGCAGGAGCGGCTGGTGCGGCTGCAGGCGCAGCTCGACGCTCAGGCGCACGGCATCAGCGAGCGCATGGTCGGCACCGTGCAGCGCGTGTTGGTGGAACGGCCTGCGAAGAAGGACGGACGCGAGCTCGCCGGCAGGACCGAGAACAACCGCTGGATCAACTTTGCCGGCCCCGCCGAGATCATCGGCCGCTTCACGCGAACCGTCGTGACCGAAGCATTGCGGCACAGCCTGCGCGGACGCCTGTGGCAGTAACTGTTCCCGAGGCAGTGCGCGAGTTCGATCTCGAGCCGTCGGATAATGCGCGGCTGGCCAACCTCTGTGGTCCGCTGGATGAGAACCTCCGTCTGCTCGAGGTGCGTCTCGACGTGCAGATCCGGCGGCGCGGCGACAACTTCCGGGTGCTCGGTGCCCGCGCCGGTGAAGCCGAGGACATCCTGCAGGAGCTCTTCGCGCTGGCCAAGGAAGAGGAAATCACGCCGGAGCGCGTGCACCTGGCGCTGCGCGAGCGCGAGGCCGGCCAGGAGCCCGCGGATCTCGACCCCGCGGAGCGCGGCATCCGCGTGCCGCGCGGCGGCATCCGCGCCCGCGGCCATCACCAGCGCGAGTACCTGGCGCACATCCGCACCCGCGACCTGACATTCGGGATCGGTCCCGCCGGAACCGGCAAGACGTATCTTGCCGTGGCGTGCGCCGTGGAGTCGCTGCAGGCGGAGACCATCCGCCGCATCATCCTGGTGCGGCCGGCCGTGGAGGCCGGCGAGCGGTTGGGGTTCCTGCCGGGCGACCTCAATCAGAAGGTCGACCCCTATCTGCGCCCGATGTACGACGCGCTCTACGAGATGTTGGGGTTCGA
>DATAXF010000029.1:0-9207 GCA_036273095.1 Steroidobacteraceae bacterium
GCCGGCTGGGCCGCGCACGTCATCGAGCAGAGGGCCGACGGCAAGATCATCCGCCCCGCGGCCAACTATATCGGGCCGGAGCCGGTGCGCTTCGTGCCGATAGACAAGCGTTCCTGACTTCAGACGCGAGACTCCATGTCCTCATCTCACAGCGGCTCCCGGCCGGCGCCCGATCGGGTCCTCAGCGACATCGCCGACTACGCCCTCGGCGCCGACATCGAGAGCGACCTCGCTTACGGGACGGCACAGTACTGCCTGCTCGACACCCTGGGCTGCGGGCTCGAGGCGCTCGAGTACCCCGCCTGCGCCAAGCTCCTCGGCCCCATCGTGCCGGGCACGGTGGTGCCGCACGGCGCCAGGGTGCCGGGCACGCAGTTCCAGCTCGACCCGGTGCAGGCGGCGTTCAACATCGGGGCCATGATCCGCTGGCTCGATTTCAACGACACCTTCCTCGCCGCGGAATGGGGCCATCCATCGGATAACCTCGGCGGCATTCTCGCCACTGCCGACTGGCTGTCGCGCCGGGCGGTGGCGGCCGGCGGCAGGCCCCTGCTGATGAAGGATGTGCTCGGCGCCATGATCCGGGCGCATGAGATCCAGGGAGTGATCGCCCTCGAGAACAGCTTCAACCGCGTCGGGTTGGATCACGTGGTGTTGGTGAAAGTGGCCTCGACCGCGGTCGTGGGCCGCCTGCTCGGCCTCTCGCGCGAGGAGATCATCAACGCGCTGTCGCTCGCCTGGGTGGATGGGCAGAGCCTGCGGACCTACCGGCACGCGCCCAACACGGGCTCGCGCAAGAGCTGGGCAGCCGGCGATGCGACCAGTCGCGCAGTGCGCCTGGCGCTCATCGCGAAGACGGGGGAGATGGGCTACCCGTCGGTGCTCAGTGCCAGGACCTGGGGCTTCTACGACGTGCTCTTCAAGGGGCAGCCGTTCAAGTTCCAGCGCGAATACGGCTCCTACGTCATGGAGAACGTGCTCTTCAAGATTTCCTATCCGGCGGAATTCCACTCGCAGACCGCGGTGGAGGCGGCGATGCAGCTGCACCAGCGTCTGGCGTCGATGGGCCTGAGCGCCGGTGACATCGAGCACATCACCGTCCGCACGCACGAGGCGTGCATCCGCATCATCGACAAGAAGGGCCCGCTCGCCAATCCCGCCGACCGCGACCACTGCATCCAGTACATGATGGCCGTGCCGCTGCTCTTCGGCCGCCTGACGGCCGCCGATTACGAGGACGAGGTTGCCCGCGACCCACGCATCGACGCGCTGCGCGCGCGGATCGAGTGCGTGGAGGATCCGCAATTCACCCGCGATTATCTCGATCCGGAGAAGCGCTCGATCGCCAACGCCGTCAGCGCCAGACTCACGGATGGCCGCACGCTCGATGAGATCGTGGTGGAGTATCCGATCGGACACCGGCGCCGGCGGCAGGAGGGCATCCCGCTGCTGGTCGAGAAGTTCCGGCGCAATCTCGCGCGGCGCTTCCCGGAGAAGCAGCGGCATGCGATCGCGGAGCTGTCGCTCGACCGCGCGCGCCTGGAGCGGACAGCGGTCAACGAGTACGTCGACCTCTATGTCATCTGAGCTCCGGGGGGCGTCATGAGCATTTACCTCATCGCACGGAACCTGCCCACGGAGCCCGCGGGTGAGCGCTTCGCGAAGCTCGTCCGCGGCGGCGGCATTCTACGCATGCCCGGCGCGTACAACGGGCTCGCGGCCCTGCAGGCGAAGCGGCATGGATTCGAGGCCCTCTATCTCTCCGGCGCGGCGGTCAGCGCCTCCATGGGGCTGCCGGACCTCGGCATCATTACCGTCGAGGATGTCTGTTTCCACATCCGGCAAGTGAGCCGCGCCTCGGGCCTGCCGGTGCTGGTGGACGGCGACACGGGCTATGGCGAGGCGCTCAACGTCATGCAGATGGTGCGCGCATTCGAGGATGCGGGCGCCGCGGCCGTGCACATCGAGGATCAGCTGCTGCCGAAGAAGTGCGGCCACCTGAATGACAAGAAGCTCGCCGCGCCCGAGGACATGGCGGCCAAGATCGCGGCCGCCGTGCGCGCGCGGCGCCACCTCTACATCATTGCGCGCACCGATGCTGCCGCGAGCGAGGGACTCGACGGCGCCGTCGCCCGCGCCAAGCGTTACCTCGATGCGGGGGCCGACGCGATCTTTCCCGAGGCGTTGACCACCGCGGAGATGTTCCGCGAGTTTTCGCGCCGCGTGAACGCGCCGCTTCTCGCCAACATGACGGAGTTCGGCCGCACGCCGTATTTCACGGCTGCGGAGTTCGAGGCGATGGGGTACCGGATGGTGATCTGGCCGGTAAGCGCGCTGCGGATAGCAGCAAAAGCCCAGGAGGAGCTTTACGCCACCATCCGCCGCGAGGACGGGCCGCGCAGCCTCATCGGGCAGATGCAGACGCGGCAGGAGCTGTACGAGACGATTTCCTACTCCGATTACGAGGCGCTCGATGCCTCGATCGTCAAGACGGTGCTTCCTTAGACCTTCCCGAGCACTACTTCGACGGTGAAGCCGATCAGCAATACGGCCGTCACGAGCATCTGTACCAGTACGATATCCACGATTTACCTCCTTTCAACTTGCGATGCGTAGTTTAAGGACGCGGCCGCAAAGTTGAATGCCCTGCGCGAGGGCCACAGGGGTACTCCTTTAGAGGTAGCGGCGATTACGGCGGTGTGACGGCCCCGCGGGAGCATTGCGCCGGGCCCGCATCGCTGCCACCGCCGGTCTGGTTGAACGCCTGCACCTGTTGTGTGAAACAGCTCACAACCGAGGCGAGCTGCCGCAGGGCGGCGCTGCCGAGATCGAGATCCCTGGCGCGCAGCCGTGGCGCATCAGTGGTCGCGCTCCGTCCGCTGTCGGCCTGTTCGGCATCGAGACAGGCCGCGTAGGCCGCTACCTGCGCGCTGTAGTCGCTCAGGTTGTCCCGCGCCGCGCTCATCTCGTCCCTGCTGGCATGGGCGCCGTCCGGTATGGCGAATGCCGGCCGCGGCGCAGGTCCGCAGGCCGCCCGGGCGGCAGGCAGCGCGCTGGCGCAGAGCAGTGCACCTGCGACGATGATCATCGCTCTGGTCATTGGATCTCATCCCCATTGTTGGTGTTATATCGCCAAGCGCGCGGCGGCGCCGGCGCTTTGTTCTTGTTCAGTCCTCGCCGCACTGCCTGGCAGGCAGGCGGGCCCTTCGTTTCAGACTGTAACACGCGCACCCAGGGCTGAGCCATGGGCGCGGACGGCCGGCATTATGTCGTCGCGTCGGCCGGCTCACTCTTTAGAGAGAGGCGGGCCGCGAGGAAATTATCGATAATCGCGCTCCTCTCTTCGCGGCGGAACCCGCCGGAAGCCGGTCGAAACATGTGGATCATCCAGGTGGCGCTGCGGCGCCCCTATACGTTCATCGTGCTGGCGCTATTGCTGCCGATCATCGGCGCCATGGTGATCTTCGGCACGCCGCTGCAGCCGGGAATGCCGACCGACATCTTTCCCGAGATCAAGATTCCCATCATTGCCGTCACCTTCCAGTACAGCGGCATGCCTCCCGACCAGATGTCGGGGCGCATCACGGGGCAGATAGAGCGGTATGTGACGACGCTGGTGAACGACGTGCAGCACGTCGAGTCACAGAGCTATCCCGGCATGACGGTGATCAAGCTCTTCTTCCAGCCGGGCGTGAACCTGAATCTCGCCATGTCGCAGGTCGTGGCCTTCTCCGAGCTCTCGCTCAAGCAGATGCCGCCCGGGATCCAGCCGCCGCTCATCCTCGAATACAACGCCTCGAGCGTGCCCATCATCCAGCTCGCAATGGCGAGTGACCGGCTCACCGAGGCGCAGCTCTTCGACATCGGCAATCAGGTCATCCGCGCGCAGATCGCGACGGTCGCCGGAGCCTCCATCCCCTATCCCTATGGCGGCGCCGTGCGCCAGATCCAGGTGGACCTCAAGCCGGCGGCGCTGCGGGCGCAGGGCCTGTCACCGATCGATGTGCTGAACGCGATCGCGACTCAGAATCTGATCGTGCCGGCCGGCACCGAGAAGATCGCGGGCACGGAATACACGGTCAAACTCAATGCCAGTCCGCTCGACCTCGCCCGGCTGAACGATCTGCCGGTCCGCAGCCGCGACGGCACGGTGACCTATCTGCGCGATGTGGCGTTCGTACACGATGGCAGTCCGCCGCAGACCAATATCGTCCGCGTGAACGGCCGCCGCGCCGTGCTGATGACGATTCTCAAGACGGGCACGGCCTCGACTCTGAGCATCGTCAATTCCATCAAGGCGAAGCTGCCCTACGTCCGCGAGCTGTTGCCGGAGGGGGCCTCGATCACACCGACCGGGGACCAGTCGGTTTTCGTCCGCGCCGCGATCCGTGGCGTCGTCGTCGAAGCGGTCATTGCGGCCAGCCTCACTGCGCTGATGATTCTGCTCTTCCTCGGCACCTGGCGCAGCACGCTGATCGTCACCATCTCCATCCCGCTGTCGATCATCGCGGCGATCATCCTGCTCGATGCGCTCGGCCAGACGATCAATCTCATGACGCTCGGCGGACTCGCGCTCGCGGTCGGCATCCTGGTGGACGATGCCACCGTCACCATCGAGAACATCAACCGATATCTCGAGGAAGGCCAGGAAGTGGAAGCGGCGATCGTTGCGGGCGCGCAGCAGATCCTGCTGCCGGCGTTCGTCTCCACGCTCGCGATCTGCATCGTGTTCGTACCGATGTTCCTGCTCTCGGGCGTCGCGCGCTATCTCTTCGTCCCGATGGGCGAGGCGGTCGTGTTCGCGATGCTCATCTCCTTCGTACTGTCGCGCACGCTGGTGCTCACGCTTGCCAAGTACTGGCTGCGGACGGCCGCGCAGGAGCACGCGGCGGCGCGCACGGCGGGACCGCTCAAGCGAATGCAGCAGCGCTTCGAGGCAGCCTTCGAGCGCGGGCGCGGACGATATCGGCTGCTGCTCGAACGGGCGCTGCACCGCAGGGGCAAGTTCATCCCGCTGTTCCTCGCCGGCGCGTTCGCCTCATTGCTGATCTATCCGGCTCTCGGACGCAACTTCTTCCCGGATGTCGATGCCGGCCAGATCAAGCTGCACGTGCGGGGCCCGACGGGCATGAGGGTCGAGGACACCGCGGCCCTGGTCGATCGGGTCGAGGCGGCCGTGCGCCAGGTCATTCCGCCATCCGACATTGCCAGCGTCGTCGACAACGTCGGCCTGGCGGTGTCGAGCATCAACATGACTTACAACAACTCGGGAACCATCGGCACCAGCGATGCCGATATCCTGATCTCGCTGCAGCCGCACCATGCGCCCACCGCGGGCTATGTCGCCCGGCTGCGTCAGCGGCTACCCCTCGAGTTTCCCGGCACGAGCTTCGCGTTCCTGCCGGCGGACATCGTCAGTCAGATCCTCAACTTCGGCGCGCCCGCTCCCATCGACGTGCAGGTGGTGGGACCCAGCCCCGACAACCACCAGGTGGCCGATCAGCTGCTGGACTCGTTCCGGCAGATACCCGGGCTCGCGGACCTGCGCATCGAGCAGGTGTTCAACCTGCCCGAGCTCGAGGTCCATACCGACCGCACGCGCGCCGAGCAGCTCGGCATCAAGGAGTCCGACATCGCCAATGATCTGCTGCTGACGCTCTCGGGCAGCGGCCAGATCGCGCCGACCTTCTGGCTGAACCCGCAGAACGGGATCTCCTATCCGATCGTTGCGCAGGCGCCGCAGTACCTGATGACCTCGCTCCAGGACCTCGACAACGTGCCGATCGATGCGCCGGGCGGGACCCAGGTCCTCGGCGGTCTCGCCACGATCACCCGCGGCTTCGGTCCCGCCGTCGTCAGCCACTACGATGCGCAGCCGATCATCGACATCTACGGCGCCGTGCAGGGGAGGGACCTGGGCTCGGTGGCACAGAACATTCGCGCGCAGATCAGGCGGTGGAACGGGAAGCTGCCGCGGGGCACGCGGGTTCTGCTGCGCGGACAGGTCGAGACGATGCTGCAGTCGTATACCGGTCTCGGGATCGGCCTCATCGGGGCGATCGTGCTGGTGTATCTGCTGATGGTCATCAACTTCCAGTCGTGGACGGACCCGTTCATCATCATCGCCGCCCTGCCGGCCGCGTTGGCCGGCATCGCGTGGCTGCTGCTCGCGACGGGGACGACTCTGAGCGTACCGGCGCTCACCGGCGCCATCATGGCGGTGGGGGTTGCGACCGCAAACAGCATACTGGTCGTGAGCTTCGCGCGGGAGCGGCTCGCGGCCGGCGCGACACCGCTGCAGGCCGCGCTCGATGCCGGCTTCACCCGCTTCCGTCCGGTGTTGATGACCGCGCTCGCGATGATGATCGGCATGGTGCCGATGGCGCTCGGGCTCGGGGACGGCGGCGAGCAGAACGCACCCCTGGGCCGGGCGGTCATCGGCGGACTGTTGCTTGCGACCGTCGCCACGCTGGTGTTCGTACCGTCCGTGTTTGCCGCAATTTACGACCGCCGCAGAAACCTGCGCGCAGAGCCGAGCGCTCAATGATAGTGAGGAACCCGTGGATCAACCTGTAACTTCCCAAGACGAGAGATACGGATTCGTCCCGACGGCGAGGCGGGACGGTTCGCGAACCTACCTGCGCCTGGGTCTGGCCGCGGTGCTCGTGGCCCTCGCCGCGCTCGCATGGCTGGTCCATGCCCGGCATCAGGCCGCTGCGGCGCTGAGCATGCAAACCGAGACGGAAGGGGTGCTGGCGGTGACAACCGCGCTGCCGCAACCCAACGGCGCAGCGACGGAGGTCGTGCTTCCCGGCAATCTGCAGGCCAATTACCAGGCGCCGATCTATGCCCGGACCAACGGCTATGTGAGACGCTGGTACGTGGATATCGGAGCCAAGGTGCACAAAGGCGAGGTGCTGGCCGATATCGAGTCGCCCGAAGTCGATCAGCAGCTGCGGCAGGCGCAGGCCGATCTCGGGGTGGCGCAGGCCAATGCGAAGATCGCCGACGTGACCGCGGACCGCTGGCGCGTGCTGCGCGCCACCGACTCGGTCTCCAAGCAGGAAGCCGACGAGAAGGTGAGCGCGGCGCAAGCGAGCGATGCGCAGGTTCTCGCTGCGCGCGCCAACGTGTTGCGGCTACAGCAGCTCGCCGGCTTCGAGCGCGTGGTCGCACCGTTCGATGGCGTCATCACGTCACGCAATACCGACATAGGCGATCTCATCAACGCCGGCAGCGGCAGTGGCGCGGCGCTCTTCGGCATTGCCGATACCAGCCGGCTGCGGCTTTACGTTCGAGTTCCCCAGGATGATGCGGCCGCGATGAGGCCCGGGCTCACTGCCAGTCTGCACCTGCCGGACAGACCCGGCGTGGTCTACCAGGCGTCGGTCGACACGACCGCGAGCGCGATCGATCCCGCCACCCGCACGCTCATGGTCGAGCTCCTCGTGGACAACAGCAAAGGTCAGCTCCTGCCGGGAGCTTATGCCGAGGTTCATTTCCGCGTGCCGCCGGACGCCGCCGCCCGCGCGTTCCTGTTGCCTGCGAACGTGCTGCTCTTTCGCGGCGACGGCCTGCACGTCGCGACGGTCGATGCCCATGATCGCGTGGCGCTCAAGGCGGTGACGATCGGACGTGACTACGGTGCGCAGATCGAGATCGTTTCCGGGCTCTCGGCCGACGATCATGTCATCCTCAGCCCGCCTGACTCTCTGGTGAGCGGCGCGCCGGTGCGCGTCGTCAAGAGCGCAGGCCCGGAGGTCTGATGCCGTCGAGGCTCCAAAGGGGCGCTGGCGGCCTGCCCGGACGCCTGCTGGTCATTGCCGCGCTTGGCGTGACTGTCGTGCTCGGCGCCTGCTCGCTTGCTCCGCGCTATGCGGCGCCCGAGGCGCCGAAGGTCGATCACTTCGTGGAAGCGGGTAACTGGATGCCCGCTCATCCCACCGACGGTGTGCCGCGTGGCAACTGGTGGACCGCCTTCGAGGAGCCAACTCTCGATGATCTCGAGCACCGCCTGTCGCGGTCGAATCCCGACCTGCAGGCGGCGGTCGCGCGCCTCGACCAGGCCCGTGCGGTGGCCTTGAATGCGCGCTCCGAGGAGTTTCCCACGCTCGATGCGGATGCATCGGCGACGCGCGAGCGCTCTTCGGCCAACGCGCCGCTCGCCACTCTGCTCGGCGGCAAGGGGAGCACTTACAATGATTTCGTGGGCGATCTCAGTTTCGCGTGGGAGGTCGACCTGTTCGGCCGGGTGCGCAACGCTTCCGCCGCCGCGCACGCTGAAGCGCAGGCAAGCGCTGCGGATCTCTCGGCCGTGGAGCTTTCCCTGCGCGCCGAGCTCGCGACCGATTACTTCGCGCTGCGCGGCGCGGATGCGACGACGCAGCTGCTCGAGGATGCGGTGCATGACTATGACCACGCTTACGAGGTGACGGACAACCGCTACAAGCAGGGCATCGCCGCGGCGACGGACGTCGAGCAGGCGGACACATTGCGGCAGAACGCGCGCGCGCAGCTCGCCGCCGTGCGGCTGCAGCGGGCACAGCTTGCGCATGCGATAGCGGTCCTCATCGGCGAGCCGCCCTCGAGTTTCGGCATCGCTCCCGGGGCCCTCGCCGGCACGCCGCCGACTTTCGACCCCGGGCTTCCCTCGACATTGCTGGAGCGCCGCCCCGATGTGGCGAGCGCGGAGCGGGCGGTTGCCGCGGCCAACGCGGACATCGGCGTGGCGCGCGCAGCCTGGTTCCCCGTCTTTTCCCTGAGCGGCGCGGCCGGCTACGAGAGCACGGTGGCCTCCACGTGGCTCAACGCCCCCAGCAAATTCTGGTCGATCGGACCCGCCGGCTCGCTGCCGCTGCTCGATGCGGGAGCGCGAGTCGCGGGCGACCGGCAGGCCTGGGCGATATACCACGAGGCGGTGGCCAACTATCGCAAGACGACCTTGGTTGCCTACCAGGAGGTGGAGGATAGCCTGGTGTCGCTGCGCCGGGTGGCGCAGGAGCGGGCCGCGGATGAGGCGGCGGCCGTCTCGGCGAGACAGTCGGCCTATCACGCCGATCAGCGCTACCTGGCTGGCGTTGCGGACTACCTCGAAGTGGCCACCACACACACTGCCGCGCTGCAGGCGGAGCAGGCAGCGCTCGCGGCGCGCGTGGCCGAATTCCAGGCTACGATCGCTCTCGTCCGGGCAACGGGCGGGGGCTGGGC
>DATAXF010000030.1:0-64631 GCA_036273095.1 Steroidobacteraceae bacterium
TCCCAAAATTGCGCGGAGCGGCGCCGATGGAAAGCGAGGCAATCAACCGGCTGCTGGTGGTCGACGACGAGGCGGCGCAGGTTCAGGCGCTGTGCCACACGCTGCAGGACGAGGGCTACTCGGTCAAGGGATTCACCAGCGGGGCAACCGCGCTGGGCACACTGCACGCCGGCGCGTTCGACATCGTGCTGACCGATCTCACCATGCCTGGCATGGACGGGATCGCCTTCCTCAACGCCGCGCGGGCCATCGATCCGGCACTCGTGGGCATCGTCATGACCGGACACGGCACCATCGCAACCGCGGTGGAGGCGATGAAGGCCGGTGCGCTCGATTACATCCTGAAGCCCTTCGATCTGCGCGTGATCCTGCGAGTGCTGGCGCGGACGCAGGCCATGCTGCGGCTGCGCCGCGAAAATGCGGCTCTGCTCGAGCGCCTGTCGGCGCGCACGGAGGAGCTCGAAGCCGCCAATCGCGACCTCAGCGTCGCGAACCGTGAGCTCGAGGCGTTCAGCGACTCCGTCTCGCACGATCTACGCTCGCCGCTGCGCACGATCGACGGGCTGCTGCGCGTGGTGCAGGAGGATTTCGGCGACGGCATACCGCCCGAAGCGCGCCGGCATCTCGAGACCGTCGCCGCTCAGGCGTCGCGCATGAGTGAGCTGACCGAGGATCTGCTGCGCCTGTCGCGTCTCGGCCGCGAGCCGCTGAGCAAGCATCCGGTCGACATCCGCGGCCTCGTGCAGCAGGTTGTCGACGAGTTGCGCGCCGCCGAGCCGGCGCGCCAGGTCGACATCAGGATCGGCAAGCTGCCGGCTGCGGAGGCCGATCCGTCGCTGTTGCGCCAGGTATGGGTAAATCTCGTGGCCAACGCGCTCAAGTTCACGCGCCGCCGCGAAAATGCGCTCATCGAGATCGGCGGTGCCGCCCAGGCTGGTGACAAGGGCCGCGGTCCGGGAGGCGCCGAGCACAAGCTGTATTCGATCCGCGATAACGGCGCGGGCTTCGATCCGCGCCGCGCGGAGCGGCTGTTCGGCATCTTCCAGCGCCTGCACGCGGCCAAAGACTTCGAAGGGACCGGAGTCGGTCTGTCGATCACCCGTCGCGTCATCGAGCGCCATGGCGGCACCATCTGGGCGGAGAGCGAGCCCGACAAGGGCGCGGCGTTCTACTTCACCCTGCCTTGACCTGCCGTGGGAGTGAGCCATGCGGGGATATGGTAAGTTCCCGCTGATGTTCAGCCGCTCATTTCTACTCCTTGCCGTCGCCGCCTTCGCGGCGCTTCCTGCCCACGCGCAGTGGCACGCGCTCCACGCCTTGGAGCAGCACGGCGCGCTCGTGTCTGCCGCCGCCATAGACCTCGATGACGGCAACAGTGTCATCGGCGAGCTCGATGCGACACAACGCCTCACGCCGGCGTCGCTGACCAAGCTCGCCACCGCGGCGCTTGCCCTGCAGACCTGGCCGGCCGACAAGATGTTCGATACGCATCTGCTCGCCAACGCTCCCATCGTCCGCGGCCGGGTGGCGGGCGATCTCATCCTGGAAGGCGCGGGCGATCCGTCGCTGGACGATCAGTCGCTTTGGCAGCTCGCCGCACAGATACGCGGCGCGGGCGTCGAGGTCGTGAGCGGCGACCTCTTCGTCGATCCGGCACCTTTCGGTGTCGTGACCTGCGAGACCGAGGACCGCTGCCACGCACTCCAGAGCAGCGATTCGGCCTACAACGCGCCGCTCGCCGCGATCGGCGTGGATTTCGGCAATTGGTGCATGGTCGTCCGGCCGACGACGCCGGCTACCGCGGCGCTCGTGCGTGGCTGCGGCGTCACGCAGCTGCCCATTGCCGTGCAGGGAGTCATCCGCACGGTGGCGCGTGGCCGCAGACAAACCATGTGGATCGAGCGGCGCACGAGCCCGGGCGGCGCTGACTTCCTGCAGGTCGGCGGCGACATTCCGCTGGGCGACGATCAGACCGTTTACCGCTCCATGTCCAATCCGTCGCTCGGAGTGGGCCTGTTGCTGCGGGAGACTCTGCGCGAGATCGGAGTCCAGGTTGCGGGGCCGGTGGTCGTCCGCGCCAGCCGGCCGCCGGCCGGCAGCTACGCGCTGGGCGATATCGAGGGGCTCAGCCTGCGCGAGCAACTCGGGCGCATGCTCCGGTTTTCCAACAACTACATCGCCGACGTGCTCACCATGGACATGGCGGCGAGTGTCGGCGATCACCCGCCGCAGGCGCTGGCGTCGGCGGGTCAACTGCTGTCGGACTTCGTGCAGCGGGTGCAGGCGCGGTACCATCCCGCCTCCCGCGTGGCGCCGCCCATCTACAGCGGCAGCGGGCTCACCACCGATAACCGTCTCTCCGCCAACGATCTCGTCCGCCTGCTCGCCTACCAGTATCACGACGCGCGCCGCTTTCCGGCTTACTACGGCGGCCTGGTGGTGCCGCGCGACGCTCCCTTCGTCTTTCTACGGCAGGGCAGCGCGGCCTGGCTCGATCGCGTGGCGCTGAAGACCGGCACTCTGGACGAGCCCCGGTCCGTTTGCGGTATCGCCGGCTATCTGCGCAAGCGCAACGGCGGCTGGATCGCTTTTGCGGCCATCGTCAACGGCGGCCCCGACTGGAAGCACGTGCCACTCTTCCAGGCCATCGCGGCCGAGCGCACCGACGTCGAATCGCTGCTCAAACAATACTGACAGGCTCCAGGCCGTTCGCCATCGACAAACCGCAGAACCCGCCCGCCGATCACTGGGGAGAGCGCATGCCGCGCTCTCTGGGTCCCTGGGGCGCGACCGCCGTCGTCGTTGGCGTCACGATCGGCAGTGGGATTTTCCGGGTGCCGGCCACGGTCGCGGCGCAACTGCATGCGCCCGGGCCCGCGATGCTCTGCTGGCTGATTGGCGGGCTCGTCAGCCTTTGCGGTGCGCTCTCGGTCGCCGAGCTCGGCGCGGCACTGCCCCGGTCGGGCGGCATCTTCGCTTACCTGCTCGAATGCTTCGGCCCGGTGCCTGCATTTCTCTATGGCTGGGCCTGTCTCACGGTCATCACACCCGCCGCCCTGGGTGCCACCTCGACCATCTTCGCGGAGTATCTCGGGTATTTCCTGCCGATCTCGCCCGCGGGGGTGCACTATGTTGCCGCGTTGACGATCGCCTTGATGGGCGTCATCAACTACATCGGCTTGCGGCGTGCATCAGCCGTCATGAACATCACGACTGCCTTGAAGGTCATCGCGGTCATCGTTTTGGGGCTGCTGGCATTCACTGCGGTCCGTGGGCCGCAAACGCCGCCTGTGGCGGCGGCGGTCCCGGCCCACGCTGCCAACCTCTCGTTGATCGCAAGCGCCCTGATCCCCGTCCTCTGGACATACGACGGATGGTCAAATCTGACGTCTGTGGGCGGAGAGGTGTCGCGTCCGCAGACCACGCTGCCCATCGGGCTGGTTCTCGGCACCGCTTGTGTCGTGCTGGTGTACGTATTACTCAATCTCGGGTTCTGGCACGCGCTGTCGGCGTCGGAAATGGCCGGATCGCCGCTGGTTGCAGCGACCGTTGCGGCGCGAATTCCCGCAATCGGGAGCGCGGGTGCGGGCCTGGTCGCGGGCCTGGTGCTGGTGTCGAGCTTCAGCGGGCTGAACGGCTCGATGATGACCGATCCCAGGATCATTTACGGCATGGCTGACCGTGGGCTCTTCTTCGGTCCCGTGGCGCGCGTCTCGCCCCGGTTCAAGAGCCCCTCCGTGGCGATCGCGCTGTCGGTGGCATTCGGTTGTATATACGTGCTGCAGAACGATTTCGCACAGCTCGCCGACCGGTTCGTTCTCGGGGAATGGCCGTTCTATGCGCTGAGCGTGGCGGGAGTGTACGTGTTGCGGCGCAAGCGGCCCGACCTGCCGCGGCCATACCGGGTTTGGGCCTATCCGTTGCTGCCGGCGCTCTTCCTGCTCGCCTCGGTTGCCCTGATGGGCAACGCGCTCGTCACCGATCCCCGGGATACCGGAGTCACACTGCTCATCATCGCCGTCGGCTTGCCGGCTTACGCCGTATGGAAGGCGATCGAGAGATCCTCGGCGCGCCGCAACATCCGCTAGCGCGGGTTACGGAATTTCGGCGGGCGGCGGACTGATCTCACTGCGGCCGGGCTCATCGAGCACATCGCCGAGGAGGCGGCGGATCGCGACGTAACACACCGGGATCAGCAGCACTCCGAGGACCGCCGCCGTGAACATTCCGCCCACCACGCAAGTGCCGATGTCATGCCGGCCGTTGGCGCCTGCGCCCGTCGACGTGACCATCGGAAAAACGCCGAGGATGAACGCGAACGAGGTCATGATGATGGGGCGGAAGCGCAGTCTCGCCGCCTCCAGCACCGCGTTGTGCAGGCTGCGGCCATTGCGCTGCTCGGTGACCGCAAACTCCACGATCAGGATCGCGTTCTTGGCGGTGAGCCCGATGATGGTGATGAGACCCACCTTGAAGTAGACGTCGTTCGGCAGCCCGCGGGCGAGCGTCGCCAGGGTACTGCCGATGAGCCCCACCGGTACCGCAAACAGCACCGATGCGGGGATGCTCCAGCTCTCGTACAGCGCGGCCAGCGCGAGATAGACCACGAGGATCGACAGCGCGAAGAGCGCCGGCGCCTGCGCGGAGGAGACGAGCTCCTGCAGGGATTGCCCGGCCCAGTCGTAGCCGAAGCCATGCGGCAGGTAGTTCTTGACCAGGCGTTGCATCTCATCCATCGCCTGCCCGGAGCTGTAGCCCGGCGCGGAGGTGCCGAAGACTTCTTCCGCAGGATAGCCGTTGTAGCGCGTCAGCGCCGGCGCCGCGATGATCCACTTCGTCTTGACGAAATCCGACAGCGGGATCATGGCGCCGTTGGCGCCCGCGAGATAGTAGTGCTGCAGGGCGTCGGGGCCCATTCGATAGGGGGCGTCGGCCTGCAGCAGAACCTGGAGCACGCGGCCGTCATAGACGAAGTTGTTGGCGAACACCGGTGCCAGCATGAGCTGCAGTGCAGTGTAGGCGTCATTGACGGAGACGCCCATCGACTGGGCCTGCACCCGGTCCACGGTGAGCAGCAACTGCGGCTGCGGCGGAATGTCGTTGACTCTCACCTCCGACAGTATCGGGTCGTTGGCGGCATGGGCGAGCAGCGAATTCTGCGCTCCGATCAGTGCGGCTCGTCCGAAGCCGGCGCGATCCTCCAGGTAGAAATCGAAGCCGCCGAACTCTCCGAGGCCGCGGATCGCCGGCCGGTTGGTCACGAACACCTGGGCGTCGTGGATCTTCGATTGCAAGGCGGTGTTGGCCCAGCTCACGAACTCATCCGCCGTCTGGCTGCGCTGGTCCCAGGGAATCATGTGGATGAAGGAGCGGCCGGAGCTCTCCGAGTTGCCGGCGAAACCCTCGCCGGCTATGTTGAATACGTCATGGGCCGCATGGTTGCGAATGAGGATGTGGTAGATGCGACCCAGCACCTGCTGGGTGCGCTGCAGCGTGGCGCCTGCCGGGAGCTCGACGCTCGCCATGACATCGGCCTGGTCCTCTTCGGGCACGAAGCTTCCCGGGAGCCTGGCGAAGAGGAACACGCCCAGCACCAGTACCACCGCGTATCCGATCAGCCAGCGCGGCAGGTGCGTGACGGACTGGAACACGCGCCGCACGTAGGCGGAACGGGTGCCATCGAAGATCCTGTTGAACCCACGGAAGATGATATTGCTCTTCGCCTGCTCCACTCTCAGGAGCGTGGCGCAGAGCGATGGTGTCCAGGAGAGCGCGAAGAACGCGGAGAACAGCATCGACAGCGCGATGGTGAGGGCGAACTGCCGATAGATCACACCGGTGCTGCCGGTCTGCATGGCGCTCGGAATGAACACCGCCGCGAGCACCAGCGTGATCGCCACGATGGCGCTGCTGATCTGGCGCATGGCTTTGCGCGCCGCCTCCTTGGGCGGCAGATGCTCCTCGTGCATGATGCGGTCGACCGCCTCCACGACCACGATGGCGTCGTCGACGACGATGCCGATGGCGAGCACCATGGCGAAGAGCGTGAGCTGGTTGATCGAGTATCCCAGCGCATAGACTCCGATCAGCGCGCCGAGGAGCGCGGTGGGCACCACCAGCATGGGAATGATCGTGGCGCGCAGGCTCTGCAGGAAGATCAGCATCACGACGAACACCAGGCCGATCGCCTCGAGCAGTGTGAACATCACGTCGTGGATGGCTGCTTTGATGAAGAGCGTGGTGTCGACCGGTGCGAACCAGGTCACGCCGGGCGGAAATGACCTCTGCAGCAGCCCCATCTCCGCATTCACGGCCTTCATGACCGCCAGCGCATTGGCGCTCGGCAGCGCCTCGACGCCAAAGGCCGCGACCGGCGTGCCGTTGACACGGGTGCCGAAGGAGTAGTTGTCCGGCCCGAGGCCGATCTTGGCCACGTCCCCGAGCCGCACCGAGGTGCCGTTGGCATTGGTGCGCAGCAGGATGTTCCTGAACTGGTCGATGGAGCTGAACTGCCCCTGGGTCGTGACGGTGGCGGTGGTCTGCTGGCCTTCGATCGCCGGCGCCGCACCGACCGAGCCGGCGGCGATCTGAATGTTCTGGCCCTGCACGGCATTCAGCGCCGCGGCCGCCGACAGGCCGTAGGCATGGAGCTTGTCCGGATTGAGCCAGATCCGCATCGCGTAATCGGAGCCGAACAGGTTGGCGGAGCCGACGCCGTTGATGCGCTCGATCGGGTCCAGGACGCGCGAGGCGACCAGGTGGTTGAGCTGCGCGGCATTCGGGCCACCGGGGCCGGAGCGCAGCGCGATAACGGCCAGAAAGCCGGCGCTCGTCTTGTTGATCTCCAGTCCCTGCTGGTTCACCTCCGCGGGCAGGAGCGGCTCCGCGAGCGAGACGCGGTTCTGTGTCTGCACCTCGGCAATGTCGGGGTTGGTGCCGGTGGCGAAGGTGAGGGTGATGGATGCCTGGCCGAAGCTCGATTGCGCCGTGAAGTAGAGCAGGTTGTCGATACTGGTGAGCTGCTGCTCGATCACCTGCGTGACGGTGGCTTCCACCGTGCTCGCGTTGGCGCCGGGGTAGCTCGCGCTGATCTGGACCTGCGGTGGCGCGATGTCGGGATAGGAGTCACTCGGCAGCCGCGAGAGGGCGATTCCGCCCATCAGCATGACGAGCAGCGCGATGACCCAGGCGAAGACCGGCCGGTCGATGAAGAACTGCGACACGCGCAGCTCCTAGCGATTGGTAGCGGCGGAGGCCAGGCGATGCGGCGCTGTAGCGGCCGCTGCTGCCGTGGTGGCGGCCTTTGGCTTGGCGCCGGCCTGCTGCTGCTCGACGGCGGCCACTTTGGCGCCCGGAGTAGCGCTCTGGATGCCTGCGACGATGATCCGGTCGCCGGCTGCGAGCCCGCTCGATACGAGCCAGTCGACACCGGAAGCGCCCTCGGTGCTCACACGCTTCTCGACGACGGTACCGTCGGCGCCGACGGTGAGGACATAGGCGCCCTGATTGTCACGCTGGAGCGCGGCCTGCGGCACGAGGAAAGCGTGCTGCGCGATACCAACCGTCACCAGCAGGTTGACGTACATGCCGGGGAGGAGGGCGTGGTCCGGATTCGGGAGGATGCCGCGCAATGCCGCGGTGCCGGTGCTCGGATCGACGGTGACGGCGTGAAAGTCGAGAGCCCCGGGAACGCCGTAGGGCGTACCGTCCGGCAGTGTGAGCTGTACTTTTGCCGCACCGCCGCTTGTCATCGTCACGCGCCCCGACTGCTGCTCGCCGGTGAGCTGCTCGATCTGGGTCGCGGGCTCGTCGAAATTCACGTAGATGGGGTCCAGTTGGTCGACGGTGGTGAGCAATGTCGGCGTGCCCTGTCCGACCAGTGCGCCCTCGGTCACCTGCTGCTCGCCCGCGACACCTGCGATAGGCGATGTTACGTTGGTATAACCCAGATTGATGCGCGCTGACTCGACATTGGCCTGAGCCTGTTTGACCGCGGCGGCGCTGGAACGTTCCGTCGCTTCGTCGGTGTCGAGCTGCTGCTCCGAGACGAGGTGGCTGGAAATCAGATCACGGTCGCGTTGCGCGTTGGCGTGTGCGTTGACGGCGCTGGCCCGTGCCTGCGCGAGAGCTGCAACGGCTGCATCGAGGGCCGCCTGATAGGGCGCCGGATCGATCTCGAAGAGCGGCTGGCCGGCCTTGACCTCCGTGCCTTCCTTGTAAAGGCGCTTGAGGAGGACACCCGAAACCCGCGCCAGCACGTTCGCTTCGCGATAGGCGGACAGGCGCCCGGTGAAGCTGCTCGTCAGCGCGACCTGCTGCGGCTGCACCGCGACCACGGTCACCGGCGGCGGCGCAGCCTGCTGGGCGCTCTGGTTCGATGAGCCGCAGCCGGTGAGTGATGCCGCCGCCGCCGCGGCAAGCAGCACGCCGCCTGCGCGCCTCTTAGCGATTCTTGACAGATGCATTACGGGGGTGAGAAAAAATGACTGCCACATCAGTACCTTCGCGGCAGCAGTTTCGCAGTCGGCAATCTTACCGGCAGCTTCTCCAATAGCAAGCAATGGTCGACAACCCGATGGGTTCGCGCGGCAGGAGCAGTAGCGCGAGCGCTGCGGCCCGGGTGGCCCCCCGGCAGGCCCCCCTGCCCGGGCGCCCATTGCGAGTATCATGCGCCGCATCAATCCTGCGCAGTCGCATGCACGCACACGAGTTGACCACGGTAAGGCAGGCGGGGGTCCGCGGGCCCCGGGCGCTGACGGGCGTGCCGACGCGGTTGGATTCGCGCGGGGCGTCGCCGCCGCTCTCCTGTGACCTGTTCCGCTCGGCCGGGATCGTACCGGCGCCCCTGGGCGGCGCAGGCATGCCCCGCGCCGCAGTCGATCTCAGCCCGCGTTCTCCGCCGCGTGGATGACGTAGCCGCCTGATTTCTCGTCGCGCTCGATCGCGAGCAGGTGGCGCTGCGCGGCCTCCTCGAGCAGATTGTTGAAGGAACGGAAGCCGTAGTAGCTTTCGTTGAATCCGGGCCGGCGGCGCTTCAGGGTCTGCTTCACCATGGAGCCCCAGATCCGATCCTCCGCGCCCCGCTCGGCGAGCAGCGCATCGAGGGTCGCCAGCACCAGGTCGAAGGCCTCCTGTTTGCGGTCCTCCTCGAGGTGAGCGTGCTCGCCCGCTTTGCTCTCATGCGCGCTGTGCGCGGTATCCGCGGCAGGCGCGCGCTTGCGTGCGGCGCGGCGCGGTTTCTGCTGCTCGCGCACGAGATCGTCGTAGTAGATGAACTCGTCGCAGTTGGCGATGAGGAGGTCGGAGGTCGAGTTCTTGACGCCAACGCCGATCACTCCCTTGTTGTTCTCGCGCAGCTTGCTGACGAGCGGCGAGAAATCCGAGTCGCCGCTGATGATGACGAAGGTGTCGACGTGCGGCTTGGTGTAGCAGAGGTCGAGCGCATCCACCACCATGCGGATGTCGGCGGAATTCTTGCCCGACTGCTTGACGTGAGGGATCTCGATCAGCTCGAAGCCGGCGTGATGCATGCCGGCTCTCAGATCCTTGTAGCGCTCCCAGTCGCAATAGGCCTTCTTGACGACGATCGAGCCCTTGAGGAGCAGCCGCTCCAGCACGCGGGTGATGTCGAATTGCGCATAGCGGGCGTCGCGCACGCCGAGAGCGATGTTCTCGAAATCGCAAAAGAGCGCGAGGTTGACGTCATCGGCGGTCGTTGACATGGTGTTCGTAGGATATATCCCGTGGACCTGAAGCCTCAAGCAAAAGAATCATCTTGCCGGTGTCACCTCAGATATCGGCAAACGCGGCGCCCGGAGGGCCTTTCCGGCGCCCGCGAATCTTCGTGTACATGCAATCCGATCATATCGCAACAGCTTTCGGCCGAGTGCTGCGTGAGCAGCGCGAGGCGCGCAGCATTTCCCAGGAGGACCTCGCACTGAGCGCCGATGTCGACAGGTCTTTCGTCAGCCAGATGGAGCGCGGCATCCGTCAGCCCACGCTGACGACGCTCGTGAAGCTCTGCAGGGCGCTCGGCGTCGCACCCTCGACCATCGTCGGTCGCATGGAGCGGCTTCTCGACTGAGGCACCGATGGCTACCAGGCGCGCACGTCCCGTGACTCGTGAGGCCGCCGAGGAGGCGGTGCGGACCCTGCTGCGCTGGGCGGGCGATGATCCGGCGCGCGAAGGGCTGCGCGACACCCCGGGCCGGGTCGTATCCGCCTATCGGGAGTGGTTCGCCGGCTATGGCACCGATCCGGCGGACTACCTGCGGCGGACGTTCGAGGAGGTGGGTGGCTACGACGAAATGATCGTGCTGCGTGACATTGCCTTCGAATCCCACTGCGAGCACCACATGGCGCCGATCATCGGGCGGGTGCATGTCGGCTATCTGCCGACCAACAAAGTCGTCGGCATCAGCAAGCTGGCGCGGGTGGTGGATGGATACGCGCGGCGCTTCCAGGTGCAGGAGAAGCTGACCGCGCAGATCGCGGGGTGCATCGATGAGGTGCTGCACCCGCGGGGAGTGGGGGTGGTGGTTGATGCGACGCATCAATGCATGACCACGCGGGGCGTTCACAAGCGCGGGGTCTCGCTGATCACCAGCCGCATGACGGGCACGTTCCGCGAGGACGCGCGCACCCGCGCCGAGTTCCTGCAATTCATCGGCATCACCGGGGCGAGAGCCGTCTAGCCGCCTTCAGGCGGTGAGCGCCGCGTCCTGCCGTTCAGCGCGCTTGCGGTCCTGCTCTTTCAGGAAGCGCTTGCGGATGCGGATGGAGGCCGGAGTGACCTCCACCAGCTCGTCGTCGGCGATGAACTCGACCGCGTACTCCAGCGTCAGCTCTATGGGCGGCGTCAGCAGGATCGCATCGTCCTTGCCCGCGGCGCGGATGTTGGTGAGCTTCTTGGTCTTGATGGGGTTGACCACGAGGTCGTTATCGCGGCTGTGAATGCCGATGATCATGCCCTCGTAGAGCTTCTCGCCGGGACTCACGAACATGCGTCCCCGCTCCTGCAGATTGAACAGGGCGTAGGCCACGGCTTCACCCTGCTCGTTGCTCACCAGCACACCGTTGTGACGGTCGGGGATTTCACCCTTGACCGCTGCGAATCCATCGAAGATATGGCTCATGAGGCCGGTGCCGCGGGTGAGCGTCATGAACTCACCCTGGAAGCCGATCAAGCCGCGCGCGGGTACGCGGTAGTCGAGGCGCACGCGTCCGTTACCGTCGACGGCCATATCGGTCAGTTCCGCGCGACGAACCCCGAGCGCCTCCATCACGGCGCCCTGATTGGTGTCCTCGACGTCGACGGTGAGGGCCTCGTAAGGCTCGTGCACCTCGCCGTCGACGACATGCGTCAAAACTCGTGGGCGCGAGACTGCGAGCTCATACCCTTCGCGACGCATGTTCTCGATGAGGATGGTGAGGTGCAGCTCCCCTCGGCCGGAGACCTGGAACACGTCCGGCTCCTCCGTGTCCTCGACGCGCAATGCGACGTTGCTCTGCAGCTCGCGATAGAGGCGCTCGCGGATCTGCCGGCTGGTGACGAACTTCCCTTCCTTGCCGGCCAGGGGAGAGGTATTCACCTGGAAATTCATCTGCAGCGTCGGCTCATCGACGCTGATGGGCGGCAAGCCTTCGGCAGACTGGGGATCGCACACCGTAAGACCGATGTTCACTTCGTCAATGCCGGTGATTGCGACGATGTCGCCCGCGGTCGCCTCCTCCACGGGACGGCGCTCCAGTCCGGTGAAGGTCAGGACCTGGCCGATCTTTGCGGGGCCACGATCCTCCTCGCCGTGGCGGAGCACGACCTGCTGGCCGGGCCGCACCGAGCCGCGGCGGATCCGCCCGATGCCGATGCGGCCGACGTAGCTGTTGTAATCCAGCGTGGAGATCTGCAGCTGCAGCGGCAGCTCGGAATCGGTGGATGGCGGCGGCACGTGCTTGAGAATCGCCTCGAAGAGCGCCGACATGTCGGGACGGCGCTCGAGGTGATCGGTGCCGGCCCAGCCCTGCAGAGCCGAAGCGTAGATCACCGGAAAATCGAGCTGCTCGTCGGTGGCGCCCAGCTTGTCGAAGAGCTCGAATGTCTGATCGACCACCCAGCCGGGACGCGCGCCGGGACGGTCGATCTTGTTGACCACCACGATGGCTTTGAGGCCCAGCGCCAGCGCCTTGCGGGTGACGAAGCGGGTCTGCGGCATCGGGCCCTCGACCGCATCGACGAGAAGCAGCACGCCGTCAACCATCGAGAGCACGCGCTCGACCTCACCGCCGAAATCCGCATGCCCCGGCGTATCCACGATGTTGATGCGCGTGCCGCCGTATTCGATGGCGCAGTTCTTGGCGAGGATGGTGATGCCGCGCTCGCGCTCGATGTCGTTGGAGTCCATGACGCGCTCCGTCAGCTTTTCATGGGCTGCGAAGGTGCCGGACTGCCGCAGCAGGCAATCGACGAGGGTCGTCTTGCCGTGATCGACGTGCGCAATGATGGCGATGTTGCGAATGGGACGGTTCATGGGCCCTGGCTGGAGGGATGGCGGAGCCGGTGTGGTCCGCGCTATACAAAGACCATCAATTATATCAGGAGGGCGCCCCCGACGGTATGATGGTCGCGCCATGCTCAAGCTGAAGGGTATTGCGGACCGTCAGGCGCTCATCTATGCCTGCCATACCAGGTCGATCGACCTACTGCGCCGGAATTTGACGCCGGCCGGCATCCTGGCGGCCAGTCCGGGGGATCGGGCCCGAAGCCGGGGATATACCGCCATTTTCGGGCGCGATGCCGCCATTTGCGCCCTCGGTATGGCCCTTTCAGGCGATCCCCTGCTCGAGCGAGCCGCCGCGGCGGGCCTCGAGACATTGGGCGAGCATCAGGCACCGAACGGTCAGATCCCCAAGTTCGTCGAGCAAGGCGCGCGCGAACCCGATTTCTGGTACCTCGGCTGCATCGACTCCACCCTCTGGTGGCTGCTCGCGCGCGACTTCCTGGAGCGCCGCTCACCGTCCGCGCGCCAGCGCCGCCCGCGGCGAGTCGAGCTGGCACTGCAGTGGCTTCTCGCCCAGGAGCATCAGCGCTTTTTCCTGCTGCAACAGAACGAGGCCAGCGACTGGGCCGACATCATGCCGCGCTCTGGTTTCGTGCTCTACACCAACGCGCTCTGGTACGCCGTCAAGCGACGCTACGGGTTGGATCGCGCCGACGAGACGCGCGATAACTTCAACGGCCTCTTCCACCCTTTCTCCGCGGGACTCGCGCGCTATCGGCGCGCCCGCCTGCTCAACGAGTACGTGTTGCGCCGCGCGCGTAACCGCGATCTGTATCTGAGCTTCGTCAACTTCTCCTTCTTCGGCGAGGAGGGTGATGTGTTCGGCAACGTGCTCGCAGTCCTCTACGGCCTCGCCGACTCTCGAGCGAGCCGCCGCACGCTCGATGCTCTGCAGCGGGCCCGGGTGAGCCGTCTATATCCCGTGCGCGTGGTCACGCATCCGATCCGACGTCGCAGCGCCCTCTGGCGCCCCTACATGGCCCGCCACCGTCAGAACGAAGTCTGGCAGTACCACAATGGCGGCATCTGGCCGATGGTCGGCGGCTTCTGGGTCATGGCGCTCGCCGCCGCCGGCCATCTGCGGCAGGCGCAGCTCGAGCTCGCAACTCTGGCGCGCGCCTGTGCTGTTGGCAACTGGGCCTTCACCGAATGGCTGCACGGCACCAGGGCCACCCCCCGCGGCATGCCCGGCCAGTCATGGAACGCCGCCGCCTTCCTGATGGCCGAGCGCGCCGTAGCCGAAAAACGCAACCTCCTCTTCCCGTAACTTTCCATCCTCAAAGCCGGTGCTCAAAGCGCCCATCCTGCAAGGGAGAGCGCAGCGCAAAATGCCCCTTGGCCAGACGCTGATCGCCAGGACGGCGATCCGCGAGCCTACATGGACGTACTTGCGGCGTTCTGGGCAAGGGGCATTTTGTGATGCGCTCGCAGCCCGACCGCACCCCATTGGTTTCCCACCCCCATGCCCCCAAACTAGTCGCGAATGTCAGTAGCCCGCCCAGGACGCCTCACGCCATCCCCTCCCGTCGCCCCCGATAAACTCACCCTCCGCGGGTTCTTCGGCGTCTTCCGCTACAGCCGCCGCGCCATCGAGCTCGTCTGGCGGACCAATCGTCCGCTTACCGTCACTCTCGCGGGCCTCACCGTGATTGCCGGCCTGCTGCCGGCTTCGGTGTTCTACATAGGCGCCCTCATCGTCGATGCCGTCGTTGCGGCGATCCGCACCGGGGGCGCCGATACCCGCCGTGTCATCGAGCTCGTCGTCATCGAGGGTGTCCTCGGAGCCGGCATTGCCGGCGCGCAGCGCGGCATCTCGCTCTGCCAGTCCCTCCTGCGCGTGCAGCTCGGACAGAGGATCAATGAGCTGATCCTCGAGAAGGCTCTCACCCTCGAGCTGCGCCACTTCGAGGACTCGGAGTTTTACGACAAGCTGATACGCGCCCGCCGGGAGGCCTCCAGCCGGCCGCTCAGCCTCGTCACGCGCACCTTCGGCCTGGCGCAGAACGGCATCACCCTCATCACCTATGCCGTGGGGCTCGCCCGCTTCTCGCCCTGGGCGGTCGCGGTGCTGCTCTTGGCCGGCCTGCCCGCCTTCATCGCGGAAGCGAAATTCTCGGGGGATGCGTTCCGCCTCTTTCGCTGGCGCTCGCCCGAGACGCGCATGCAGACTTACCTCGAGACCGTTCTCGCGCGCGAGGATCACGCCAAGGAGGTGAAGCTCTACGGGCTCGGGCCGCGGCTGCTGCAGCGGTATCGCGACATCTTTCACACGCTTTACGAGGAGGACCGCGCGCTGACCATGCGTCGCGACGCCTGGGGCTTCGGCCTCGGCCTCATCGCGACCCTGACGTCGTACGCGGCCTACGCCTGGATTGCGGTAAGCACCGTCAGGCGGGCGATCACCCTGGGCCAGATGACGATGTACCTGTCGTTCTTCCGGCAGGGTCAATCTGCCGTGACCGCGATATTGTCGGCTGTCAGCGGCATGTACGAGGACAACCTCTACCTCTCAACGTTGTATGAATACCTGGAAACCGAGGTGCCCCCGCCGAGCGGCACCGTGGCGCGCGGCCCGCACCCGGAGGATGGCGTCCGCTTCGAGAATGTCAGCTTCACCTATCCCGGTGAGCAGACTCCGGCGCTGGAGAATGTCACCCTGCACCTGAAGCCCGGCACCAGCCTCGCGCTCGTGGGTGAGAACGGCTCCGGCAAGACGACGCTCATCAAGCTGCTGACACGGCTCTACTCGCCGACGAGCGGTCGGATCTTTCTCGACGGCGAGGACCTCGCGAGCTTCGAGGAGGGCGCGCTCAGGGAGCGGATCGGCGTGATCTTCCAGGATTTCGCCCGTTACCAGATGCGCGTCGGCGAGAATGTGGGGGCGGGCGACGAGCGCTACTTCGAGGACGAGACCCGCTGGCGCGAGGCGGCGGCCAAGGGCAGGGCGAGCGACTTCATCGAGACCCTGCCCAGGGGATATCAGACGCAGCTCGGCAAGTGGTTCCAGGATGGCCGCGAGCTTTCCGGCGGCCAGTGGCAGAAAGTGGCGCTGTCACGCGCCTTCATGCGCTCGCGCGCCGACGTTCTGGTGTTGGATGAGCCGACCGCGGCGATCGATGCGCAGGCGGAGGCCGAGGTGTTCGAGCATTTCCGCCAACTGGCGAGCGAGCGCATCACGATCCTCATCTCGCACCGCTTCTCGACCGTGCGCATGGCGGATCAGATCGCCGTGCTCGAGGGCGGCCGGATCAGAGAGCGCGGCAGCCATGAGGAGCTGATGCGCCTCGATGGCGCCTACGCGCGGCTCTTCACGCTGCAGGCGCGCGGTTACCGCTGAGCGCTCAGGTCCTGCTCCACGCCGCGATAGTCGATCGGCTGGATGGTCTTGATCCCGCACGTCCACCCGTCGGCTTTGACCAGGTTGAGACGGGCGTAGACGCTGTCTCCGGTCTGGGTGAACCCGACGTCGTTGGCGAACCAGAGATTGGCGCACGGATGCAATACCGTGACGAGATAGGCCTGGGTGAGACCCGTCCAGACCAGGATCTGATCGGACGAGATCGGGGCCGAGCGCCGGTAGCTGGTTACCCACGTGAAGCGGTCGACCGGCTTGCCGGCATGAGTCATGTAGCTGGCGCGCTCGGCCGAATCCTGCCGCCCCAGCGGGGTGCTGGCGCACGAGGCGAGGAGCGCCACCGCGCCGGCAGGCAGGCAAATCGGGCGATTGCTCTGGAGTGCAACATGGGAGAGTCTCCTTCGGCGTGACGCTCTACTCGCCTGCCTTCGGCGGGGCCGGGCTCTTGCTCGCCGCCTCGTGCTGCGCACGCTCGTCGTGCCTCATGCGCAGGTAATCGACCGGCTGAATGGTGTTGATCATGCACTTCCAGCCCTCGACATGAACGGAGTCGAAATGCGCGTAGATGGTGTCGGCGGTGGGGGTGAGCGCGATCCGATGAGCGAACATCAGGTCGATGCAGGGGTGGAACACCGTGATGAGATAGGCCTGATTGAGGTCCGTCCACACCACGAGCTGATCGGGTGAGATCGGCTCCCAGCCGTCATAGTTGCTGAACCAGGTGAAATGATCGACCGGCTTGCCGGCGTAGGCTTCGTAGCGGGCGCGCTCGGCCGCATCGCGCTGCTTGAGCGGGATGCCCGAGCAGGAAGCGAGGAGCGCCGCGGCAACGAGCAGCGAGGCGCGCCAATGGGACCTTGAGCATGACATGAGATCGGCTCCGTTCGCCCCCGGGGATTATACAACGCGCCGGCCGCCCCCGGGGTTGACCTCACGCCGCTCTCAGCGCCCACCCGTCAGCAGGGCCACCGGGAAGGACTGCAGCGCCGCCGCGGCCCTGAGCGCCGGCGGCCCATCGCCGCCTGCCTGCGGCACCTGCGCCCCGTCGAGCACGCCGCGCAGCGGCGCCTCGAGACTGAACGGCAACTCCACCGCGGTGTCCTCCCAAACCTCCGCTCCGAGCGGCAGTGGCGGCCGGCCGTCATCGGCCGCGCTCCCGGCGCCCATGAGCTTGAGATACAGGCGGGGAGCGAGCACGACCGCGAGCCGGCCTTCCAGGCGGCGCGCGAATGCGCAGAGGTGCTGTGCCCGTGCTCCCGAGACCTTGAGCGGCAGGTACTCGCCGCGCTCGAAGAGCTCCGGGTCGCGCCGTCTGAGCTCCAGCGTCCTGACATGGAGCAAGAGCTTGCAGCGCGGATCGGGGATATCGCCGGCCAGCGTGCGGGCGAGCTGCGCCCCCTCGGCCGGCTCGCCCGTCAGCTCTGCGAGGAGCCGCCGCCGCAGCGGGTAATCGACCGCACCCCGGTTGTCCGGATCGACCAGCGAGAACTGCCAGGTCTCGTTGCCCTGATAGATGTCGGGAACCCCCGGAGCGGTGAGCTTGAGGAGAGTCTGCGACAGGCCGTTCAGCAGGCCGAAGCGGACGATGCGGCCGTCGAAGGCGCAAAAGTCGGCCAGGAAGAGATTGCCCTCGCGGCGCTCGAGGAGCGCGGTCACGAATTGGCGCAGCGCCTCCTCGTACTCGGTGTTGGCGTTGTCCCAGCTGGTGCGCACCTTGGCCTCGCGCGCGGCCTTCAGCATGTATGCCTCGATGCGTTGGCGGTACGTATCCAGCGCCGCCTCATCCGGCTCCGCGAGCGGCCAGGTGCCGACCAGGGTCTGGTAGAGCAGATATTCGTCGTCGGGCGAGGGCGCCGGCATGCCGCCGATCTCGCGTCGCCGCGTGCGGTTCATGCGATGCCAGCGAGTCACGGCCTGGCGCCACACTACCGGCATTTCCGATAGCACGCTGATGCGTGCCCGCACGTCCTCCGAGCGCTTGGTGTCGTGAGTGGAAGTGGCGAGCATCTCGTGCGGCCAGTGTCTGGCGCGATATTGAGCGTCGGTGTGGAAGGCGCTGACAGTGGAGCCGTAGACATCAGGCTCGCCGCCGACTTCATTGAGGGCAACCAGGCGGTTGAAGCGGTAGAGCGCCGTGTCCTCGATGCCCTTCGCCGTGGTGGGCGCCGTGATCTGCTGGAACTTCATCGCGAAGCGGCGCATGCGCTGGCGCGCGCTCTCGCTCTGCGCCGGCTGCTCGAGCAGCAGGGCGCTGCGCACGAAATCGAACACCGGCTGCTCGATCGCCGAGCCGCCGCGGCGGGCCGCCCCGATCGCCCAGTCGATGTAGCGCCGGTCGCTCTCGGAGACACTGTCGGTCACGTAAGTGCGGTAGACGGGAAAGCAGGCAATGACCTCCGCGAGCGCCCGCCACAGGCTGGCAAGCGTGAAGTCGCGCGTGAGCCTGTCGCCGTGCGCGATGCGCACGAGCAGGTTCGAGGCTGTGTTGAGCTCGGAGGCGAGCGACTTGCGCAGCACCCGAAGCTGACACTCATGGGCCATGTCCGGCCAGTGGCGCGGCTCGCCGATGAAGGCCCGGTAGGTTCGGTCCATGCGACCCTTGCTCGCGCTGTCGACGAGCAACCGGGTCACGACGTTGGCAAAGTGATAGCCGGTCTCGCCGTGCAGCGGCCAGTCCACGGGCAGCCGCTCGAAAGAGGCGGTGATCTTCTCCGCCACCAGATAGACGGACCGGGCAGCGCCGGTCGCCGCTGTCGTCTGGGCGATTCTGCCGGTCAGGCGCTGGAAATAACCGAGCGGATCATACAGACCGTCGGCGTGGTCGATCCGCAGTCCATCGAGCGCGCCCGAGCCGATGAGCTCGAGCACCAGGCGGTGCGTCCCCTCGAACACAGCCTCGTTCTCCACGCGCAGCGCGGCCAGGTCGTTGACATCGAAGAAGCGGCGGTAGTTGATGTCATCGGACGCGACTCGCCAGTAGGCCAGCCGGAAAGCCTGCGCCTCGAGCAGCTCATGCAGCGGATCGAAGCTCGCGGGATCGCCGGGACTGCCGGCCACGCCGGCCAGCGCCTGGTCGAGCGCGGCGGCGACCCTGGTATCCGCGGCGGCGAGCTCGGCGAGGGTGCGCTTGTGCGCCTCCTTGTCGCGATTGCGCTCGGCGATCTGCTCCGCGGTCGCTCCACGCCGATCGGGCAGCGCGCCGAAGAGGCGCCGCAGCTTTTCCAGCTCCGAATTGCGCTCCAGCGCCAGCACGGCATCGAGGATGCGCGGGTAGGTGCGCGGATCGAGCGGCATGCGATGCTCGTGATAATGGATGGCGAACGAGCCGAGCTCGCGCTCGAATCGCAGCTCGAGATCGCCGCGCTCGAGTACGATGCCGTAGGGCTCGGCGAGCACCGGCACCAGCACCTTGTCGGCGAGGGCCGCGTTAACGGGGTTCCAGTCGACGTCGAAAAAGTCCGCGTAGATCGAGGCCTGCCCGTTCTCCAGGACATCCATCCACCACGCATTGTCGGATCCCATGACGCCAACGTGATTCGGCACGATGTCCAGGATGTGGCCCATGCCGTGCGCCCGCAGCTCCGCCACGAACAGCTCGAAATCCTCACGGTTGCCGATCTCCGGGTTGAAGGAGTTGTGATCGACGACGTCATAGCCGTGGGCGCTGCCTGCGCGCGCCCGGAAATAAGGCGAGCAGTAGACATGACTGATGCCCAAGGCCGCGAGGTAGGGGACGATCGCCGTCAGGTCTTTGAAGGTGAAGCTGGCATTGAGCTGCACGCGGTAAGTGGCGCGCGGAATCCGCGCCGCTGCTAACGCTCCAGCAGCCACGTCACGCTCCACGGCGCCAGCTCATTGCGCGTCAGGGCCGCGCGGATTCCCGGGTGGGTCGCGAAGATCATCCGGCCGGCCGGCCGGCCGATGACCGGCGCTGCGGTGCTCTTCAGGTTGGCGAGGAGGTGCAGCATGCCGTCGTCGCGCAGTCTCCAGTCGACCGCGAAAGCGCCGCCAGGATCGAAGGCGACACAGGCGCCGCCGAGAATTCGCGGCAGCAGCGGCACGATGTCGCGCTGGCGGATGGCGAGCAGGCGGCGGTAGTGATCGAACATCCTGGCATGTTGCGGCGCCGCCAGGCGGTTCCAGTCGAGATGGGCCGAGGCGAAGGTCGAGGCGTCGCATGGGTCGGGCAGGGTGCCCTGGAAGTGCGCGAACTCGCGCTTGCGTCCCTCCCGCACCTTGCCGGCCAGCTCGGGCTCGAAGTCGCAGAAATACGGGAAGGGCTCGGGCGCGCTCCACTCCTCGCCCATGAAGAGCATCGGCGGGGATGGGGCCAGCAGCAGCACCGCCGCCGCGGCGCGCAGCAGCCCGGCGCGTGCGAGCTGCGGCAGGCGCTCGCCGCGTGCGCGGTTGCCCACCTGGTCGTGATTCTGCAGGAAGTTGATGAACGCCGACGGCGGCAGATGTGCGCTGCGCTCGCCGCGCGGACTGCCGAGGTGGCGCGAGACCTCGCCCTGGTACGCGAACCCCTCCGCAAGCGAGCGGCAGAGGAGCGAGTGCGGCTGGTCCTGGTAGTCCTGGTAGTAGCTGTCGGCTTCACCGCTGAGCAGGACGTGCAGGCAGTGATGATTATCGTCATTCCACTGCGCATCGAAGGTGTCGGCGGCGCCGGGAGGCCCGAGCCGGCGCGCCTCGTTGGCGAGGTTTTCGAGCACCAGATACACCGGCCGCTCGCGCCCCGGTCCGGCGCGCGCCGCGCGTGCGATCTCCGTGAGCAGGTGCGGCTCACCGGCATCGTGGATGGCGTGCACCGCATCCAGCCTGAGGCCGTCGAGGTGAAATTCCTCCAGCCAGTAGAGCGCGTTGTGGATGAAGAAATCGCGCACGACGCGGCTGTGCGGCCCCTCGAAATCGATGGCCGCCCCCCACGGGGTCGAGTGACGATCGGTGAAGAACTGCGGCGCGTAGAGGTGGAGGAAGTTGCCTTCCGGGCCGAAATGGTTGTAGACGACGTCCAACATCACCGCGATGCCGTGCGCATGCGCGGCGCACACCAGCGACTTGAGGTCCTCCGGCGAGCCGTAAGCGGATGCCGGCGCATAGGGCAGCACGCCGTCATATCCCCAGCCGCGTGAGCCCGGGAACTCGGCTATGGGCATGAGCTCGATGGCCGTCACCCCGAGCTGCTGCAGATGCTCGAGCTTGCGCGGCACGCCGGCGAAAGTGCCCTCCGGCGTGAAGGTGCCGACATGCAGCTCGTAGATCACCGATTCCTGCCACGGCGGCGGCCGCCACTCCTGGTCCGTCCACTCGAACGCCCCCGGGTCGACCACCTCGCTCGGGCCGTGGACTCCCTGCGGGTTGCGCCGCGATGCCGGATCGGGCACCAGCGTCCCGCCATCGATCGCAAAGCGGTAGCGGCTGCCGGCATGCGCCTCGCCGGTGGTGACCTCGACCCAGCCGTCAGCGCTCTTCTCGAGGGGCACGCTGCGCCCGGCCCCCGACGTTGATTCCAACTCCAGCGTGACACGCTTCGCCGCGGGCGCCCACAGGCGAAAGCGGACCTCGCCTCCGGGCAGCATCTGCGCCCCGAAAGGCATCTCGTGCCGCCGCCTCATCGGTACGCGGTTTCCCGCAGGAGCGCGAGCGAGCGTCCCTGCAGCCCGTAGGGTGTGTCCGGCTCGAGGCGCTGTTGCGTGAAGGGCGAGCCAGCGGCTGTGTCGAGCACCGTCCACCAGACCTTCTCCGCCAGTGGCGCGGAAAGCTGGAACGGAATCGGCTCGTGATGCGCGTTGTAGAGGAGCACGAAGTTGTTGTCCGTCACCAGCCGCCCGCGACGGTCGCGCCGCTCGATGGCGGTGCCCGCGAGATAGAGCCCGAGGCAGCGCGCGAACGGCACGCCCCACTCCGCCTCGGTCATCTCGCGCCCGTCGGGGCTCAGCCAGATGATTTCGCGCGAGCCATCGTCGGTGACCGTGTCGCCCTGTAGGAAGCGCCGGCGGCTGAACACCGGGTGGCGCCGGCGCAGGGCGATCAGCCCGCAGGTGAATTCCAGGAGCGCCTGGCGCTCGCCATCCAGCTCCCAGTCGAGCCAGGAGAGCTCATTGTCCTGGCAGTAGGCGTTGTTGTTGCCGCGCTGAGTGTGGCCGATCTCATCGCCCCCGAGCACCATGGGCACGCCCTGCGAGAGGAGGAGCGTCGCGATGAGGTTGCGCTTCTGCCGCGCGCGCAGGGCGCGGATCGCGGCATCGTCCGTCGCTCCCTCGACGCCGCAGTTCCAGGAGCGGTTCTCGTTCGCGCCGTCGCGGTTGTCCTCGCCGTTGGCCTCGTTGTGCTTCTCGTTGTAGCTCACCAGATCCTCGAGCGTGAAGCCGTCGTGGGCGGTGATGAAGTTGATGCTGGCGTGCGGCTTCCTGCCGCTCGCCTCGTAAAGGTCCGAGGATCCGGTGAAGCGGCGCGCGAACTCGCCGATGAGGCCGCCGTCGCCCTTCCAGTAGGCGCGCATGCTGTCGCGGTACTTGTCGTTCCACTCGTTCCAGCCGGGCGGGAAGTTGCCGACCTGGTAGCCGCCGCTGCCGATGTCCCAGGGCTCGGCGATCAGCTTCACCTGCGACAGCACCGGGTCCTGGCCTATGGTGTCGAAGAAGGAGCCCAGCCGGTCGACGTCGTAGAGCTCGCGCGCGAGCGCGGAGGCGAGGTCGAAGCGGAAACCGTCGACGTGCATCTCCTGAACCCAGTAGCGCAGGCTGTCCATGATGAGCTGCAGCACCCGCGGGTGCTGCAGGTTCAGGGTGTTGCCCGTGCCGGTGAAGTCCATGTAGTAGCGCGGATTCTCCGGGCTCAGCCGATAGTAGGCGGCGTTGTCGATACCGCGCATCGAGAGCGTCGGTCCGAGCTCGCTGCCTTCGGCCGTATGGTTGTAGACGACATCGAGGATCACCTCGATGCCGGCGGAATGCAGCGCCTTCACCATCGTCTTGAATTCGCTGATCTGTCCGGTGGCCGAATAGCGCCGCTCCGGCGCGAAGAAGCCGATGGTGTTGTAGCCCCAGTAGTTGCGCAGCCCCTTCTCGAGCAGCGTGCGGTCATCGACGAAGGCATGAACGGGCATGAGCTCGAGAGTGGTGATGCCGAGCCGCAGGAAATGCTCGATCATCGGCGCCGTCGCGAGCCCCGCGTACGTCCCGCGCAGCTGCGGCGGCACTTCCGGATGGCGCGTGGTGAGGCCGCGCACGTGCGCCTCGTAGATCACCGTATCGTGCCAGGGTACACGCGGCGGCCGGTCATCGCCCCAGGTGAAGGCGGGGTCGATGACGCGGCTCTTCGGCGTGCCCGCGGCGCTGTCGCGTTTGTCGAACGAGAGATCGCCCTTGGGATGTCTCAGCCGATAGCCGAAGTGCGCATCGCTCCAGATGAGCGCGCCCTCGAGCCGCTTGGCGTAGGGCTCGATCAGCAGCTTGTTGGGATTGAAGCGATGTCCCTGCTCCGGGCGGTAGGGTCCGTGGAGCCGGTAGCCGTAGAGGAGCCCCGGTCGCGCCTCCGGGAGATAGCAATGCCAGATCTCATCCGTGCGCTCGCGCAGGGCGATCCGCTGCACCTCGTGTCTGCCCGAGGGGTCGAAGATGCACAGCTCCGCCTTGTCGGCGTTGGCGGAAAAGAGCGAGAAGTTGACGCCCTCTCCGTCCCAGGTGGCGCCGCGTGGATAGGGTTGGCCGGGCCAGACGGCGCCTATCTGCTGTCCTTGCCCGCGATCCGGGTGGGGGGGCGCGGCAGGGCGTCGGCGGGTCAATGGCTGGTCCAAGGCGCCTCCTTATGCTCACTCGGTCATCCGAAGCAGGCTCTGGAGGGGAATGCGGGTCCAGTCGGGTCGGTTCCCCAGCTCGTAGCGCACCTCGTAGAGCGCCTTGTCGATCTCGAACAGGGTGAGGAGCGGCCGGGACTCCTGCAGCGACTCATAGAGGCCGGATACGCGCGCTACCTCGTCGTAGGAGGCGATGAACGTCCGGCGCGCCTCCTGCTCCCACGTCTGCAGCAGCATCTCCCAGCGGCTGTAGTCATCACCTCCCTGCTGCGCGACGCGCTCGAGTGCGGCATGACGCGCATAAGCGAAGGACCGCAGCATCCCGGCAACGTCGGTCAGAGGGGAGTGCTTGTGGCGGCGCTCCGCGAGCGTGCGGCCGGGCTCCCCCTCGAAGTCCACGATGATGAAGTCGTTGCGCTTCAGCAGCACCTGGCCGAGGTGATAGTCGCCGTGGCGCCGGGTCTTGAGGCCGTGAGGCACGGTGGCCGTACAGAGATCGATGCGCTGCATCAGAGTCTCGCGCCGTGCGAGTAGGGCCTGCGCGTCCGCCGCGACCGCCGCCGACAGCTGCGGCAGCCGGCTCGACAGCAGTGTCAGGGTGGTCTCCGCGGCGGCGCGCGTGGCCGCGCCCCACGCCGCCACGTCCTCGGCCGCAACAGGCTCCGGTGCGAAGGCCGGATCGTCCGTCGGCCTGCCGAGGGCGCGATGCAATTCGGCGGTGCGGATGGCGAGCGTCTTGACCTGCGAGAGGTACAGGCCGTGCGTATCGTCGAGCATGGGAACGCCGCTGCGGCGGTCTTCGAGGAAGCGCGCCAGATAGTCGAGGGTGTACGTCCAGCCGTCACCCTGGTTGGTGACGAACGCCTGCAACAGCGCCACGGTGTAGGTGACGGACTCCTGGTCGGTGTACTCCGCGGCTCCGGCAACCGGCACTATGTTGGGGTAGTGGGCGACCTCGGTGAGATAGCGGCCGATCTCGAGCTCTGGATTCAGGCCGGGCTGCAGCTTGCGGTAGACCTTGAGGAAGAGCCCGTCGCCCACCCGCAGCGTGGTGTTGCTGCTCTGGGCGCCCGTCGGATTGACCGGGAGCTCCGCGGCCGGATCGCCGCGCAGCTCCGCGTAGAGCGCGGTGGGCGTAAAGCGCACGCGACCGTTCTGAGTGGGCAGCTCCGCCGAGGCGCCGATCGCATCGATGGTCGCGCGGGCAAACCCATCGTCCCCGCAAGCGTCCGCAAGTACGCCGACCGTCGCCTGTTGGCGCACGCGTGCCAGGGCAGAAGGCTGGAGCCTTCGCCAGCGCGCTTCCTCGGTGTCCTCGAACGCGATCGCGAGCGGCACGAAATAGCGCTCGCTCGTACCCTGGCTCTCCACACTGTAGATGCCGGCGAACCAGCGGGGCAGCGGGTCCTGGCGCTCGGTGTGATCGAGCAGCCGAGCGCTCGTGATGGGCGCACCCTTGCCCGCGAACCAGCGCTGCGCCGCGATGTACTGCGGCACGATGCGCTCTTCGAGTTGCGTGCGCAGCCGCCGCGCGAGCCCGGCGCGCCAGGCCGCGACCTTGTCGGGGAAGAAGCTGTTCCAGCCCTCGACCAGCACCAGCACCGGCAGGTCCTCGCGCGGCAGGCGCTCGTCGTGCCAGGGCGGCGGGGCCGCCTCCCGGCTCAGGCGAAACCAGTAGAACCCGTAGGCCGGTAGTGTGAGCAGGTAAGGCAGCTCCCCCACCGGCGGGAACGCCGTGTGGCCGAGGAGCTCGATGGGAATCGTGCCTTTGTGCTCCGAGAGGTCGATCTCCACCGGCTGTGCCGAGCGCGAGAGATTCGCCACGCAGAGGATCGTGTCCTCGGCGTACTGACGCAGGTACACGAGCACCTTGCGGTTGCCGGGCCGGATGAGGCGCAGCGTGCCGCGGCCGAAGGCCTGCGAGGTCTTGCGCACTGCGAGCATGCGCCGCATCCAGTTGAGGAGCGAGGAGCGGTCGCGGGTCTGCGCCTCGACGTTGACGGCCTCGTAGCCGTAGATCGGGTCCATGATGGGCGGCAGATAGAGCTGCTGCGGATCGGCGCGCGAGAAACCGGCATTGCGATCGGGGCTCCACTGCATCGGCGTGCGCACGCCGTTGCGGTCGCCGAGATAGAAGTTGTCTCCCATGCCGATCTCGTCGCCGTAGTAGATGATCGGCGAGCCCGGCATGGAGAGCAGGAGACTGTTCATGAGCTTGATCCGCTCGGGGTCGTTCTCCATGAGGGGCGCAAGGCGCCGGCGGATGCCGAGATTGAGCCGCGCGCGCGTGTCGGCCGCGTACGCCTGGTACATGTAATCGCGCTCGCGGCTGGTCACCATCTCGAGCGTCAGCTCGTCGTGGTTGCGCAGGAACACCGCCCACTGGCAGGTGTCGGGGATGTCGGGAGTCTGATCCATGATCTCGACGATCGGATGGCGATCCTCCTGCGCGATCGCCATGTACATGCGCGGCATCAGCGGAAAGTGATAGGCCATGTGGCACTCGTCACCGTCGCCGAAATAGTCGCGCACGTCCTCGGGCCATTGGTTGGCCTCGGCCAGCAGCATCCCCTCCGGGTGCCTGGTGGAGATCACCTTGCGGATGCTCTTGATGATCTCGTGAGTCTCGCGCAGGTTCTCGTTGTTGGTGCCCTCCCGCTCGACGAGGTAGGGGATGGCGTCCAGGCGGAAGCCGTCGACCCCGTGCGCCAGCCAGAACTCCATGATGCGGATCACGGCCCGCACGACGTGCGGGTTGTCGAAGTTGAGATCGGGCTGGTGGCTGAAGAACCGGTGCCAGTAGTACGCCTTGGCGACCGGATCCCATGTCCAGTTGGAGCTTTCCGTATCGCGGAAAATGATACGCGTGCCGGCGTAGCGATCCGGGGTCTCGCTCCACACGTAGAAATCGCGTTTCGGGGAATCGGGGGGCGCGCGCCGCGCGGCCTGAAACCAGGGATGCGCGTCGGAGGTGTGGTTGATCACCAGCTCCGTGATGACACGCAGTCCGCGGCGATGCGCTTCGCGAACGAAGGTGCGGAACTCCCGCCGCGTGCCGTACTGCGGATGGATGTTGTGGTAGTCCGCGATGTCGTAGCCGTCGTCGCGCCCGGGGGAGGGGTAGAAGGGCAGCAGCCAGATGGTGTTGACGCCAAGCTCCTGGATGTAGTCGAGCTTGCGGGTGATGCCACCGAAGTCGCCGATGCCGTCATCGTTGCTGTCGCAGAACGCCCGGACGTGCACCTCATAGATGACCGCGTCCTTGTACCAGAGAGGATCGCCGGTGAAAGGCGGTGGCTCGGATTTTGCGTTCATATCACAGGAAGTAGTCGAAGTCGCGCTCGGTGCGTACCTTGCGGCGGATCCGGAAGAGATGCGCCGCCGTGCCCCAGGGCTCGAGAGCAACGTAGTTGCGGGCGCCACGCCACAGGAAGCGCGCTCCCGAGAGCAGGTCGTCCATCTGATAAGGCGTATCCGCGGGCAGCCCGAGCGCGTCCAGGTCGAGCTCCACCCAGCCGGTCTGGGCGTGGTGCGGATCGACGTTCACCACCGCAAGTATCGAATCCTCGCCGCTGCTCTTGCTGTACGCAATCATCGCCTCGTTGTCGAGCGTATGGAACATGAGCGTCGCATCGCTTTGCAGCGCCGGATTCTGCCGGCGGATGCGGTTGATCCGGGTGATGAGGTCCTTGAGACTCGTGGGCTCGTCCCGGTTCCACGCGCGCACCTGATACTTCTCGGAATCCAGGTACTCCTCCGAGCCGCTCTCGCGCGGCCGGCTCTCCATGAGCTCGAACGCGGGCCCATAGATGCCATAGCTCGCCCCGAGCGTCGCCGCGAGGATGAGCCGCGTCACGAAGGCCGGCCGGCCGCCGAACTGCAGGTACTCGGTGAGGATGTCCGGCGTGTTGGGCCAGAGGCTCGGGCGGAAGAACTCGCACACCGGCCGTGAGGTGAGCTCGGTGAAGTAGTCGATGATCTCGCGCTTGCTGTTGCGCCACGGGAAGTAATTGTATGACTGGGTGAAGCCGAGTTTGGCCAGCCGATACATCACCTTCGGGCGGGTGAAGGCCTCGGCGAGGAAGATCACCTCCGGGTGGGTGCGGCGGATCCCGGCTATCACCCACTCCCAGAACGGGAACGGCTTGGTGTGCGGGTTATCGACCCGGAAGATGCGCACCCCCTGGGCGATCCAGAAATCGAACACGCTCTTCAGCTCCGCCCAGAGCCCCTGCCAGTCATCGCACTCGAACCAGAAGGGATAGATGTCCTGGTATTTCTTCGGTGGGTTCTCCGCATACTGCACCGAGCCGTCGGGGCGCTTGAGGAACCATTCCGGGTGCTCCCGCACATACGGATGATCCGGCGCGCACTGGAAGGCGATGTCGAGGGCGATCTCGATGCCGAGCGCGCCGGCGCCGGCGAGCAGCCGGCGGAAGTCCTCCAGGGTGCCGAGGCGCGGGTTCACGGCCTTGTGGCCGCCTTCGCGGCTGCCGATCGCCCAGGGGCTTCCTGGATCACCGGGCGCGGCGCCGGTGCGGTTGTTGGGGCCCTTGCGCTCGATGTCGCCGATCGGATGCACAGGCGGCAGATAGAGGACGTCGAAGCCCATCGAGGCGACATAGGGCAGGAGCGCCTCGACATCCGCCAGCGTGCCGTGCCCGCCGTCGCCCGATGCGGATCGCGGAAACATCTCATACCAGCTCGAGAAACGCGCTCGCTCCCGGTCGACCTCGATGGCGAGCGGCGGCTCGTGGCGCTGGATGAACTGCGGATCGGGACTGCGGCGCGCGAGCTCGCGCAGGGACTCGCTCTGTGCGAGCACGGCCCGCTCCTCGCGCTCGCGCATGGGATCGGCCAGCGCGTGGGCCCACTCCTGCACCCGGCGCGCGTCGGACTCCGGCAGGCGGCCCGCGTGCGCGAGGGCCAGCGCCGCGCCCTGTCGCAGGTCGATGTCGATGTCCTGCGCCGCCTGATGTTTTTTCGCCAGTCCCCGCTGCCAGCTCTCCAGGTGGTCGACCCATGCCTCGACGGTGAAGAGATGGCGGCCGAGCGCCTGGACGGTGAAGCGCCCCTGCCAGCGATCGTTGCCGAGGAAGCTCATCGGCGTGCTGTGCCACTGCGACTCGCTTTCGTGCCGGTAGAGGAGCGAGGCAGCGACAGCATCGTGGCCGTCGGCGAACACGTCCGCTTCCACCACGACGGTGTCACCCAACACACGCCGCGCGGGAAAGCGGCCGCAATCCACCCGCGGAGTCAGATTCCCGATGACGACGCGCGCCTTGGTCATCAGAGCCTCCCGAGCAATGATGTCAGTCGGGCGTGAGGACGAGTGCCGCCAGTGGCGGCAGACGCAGCGCCACGGAGTGAGTCATGCCATGCGACGGCAGCGGCGAGGCTTCCAACCCGCCGAAATTGCCGATGCCGCTGCCGCCATAATCGGCCGCATCGCTGTTCAGGCGCTCGCGCCACCAGCCGCCGCGGGGCACGCCGATCCGATAGTTGTCGCGCGGCACGGGCGTGAAGTTGCACGCGATCAGAGCCACATCGGCGGGGTCGTTTCCCGTGCGCAGGTAGACGAGCACACTCTCATCGGAGTTGTTGCAGTCGATCCACTGGAAGCCGTTGGGCGTGAAATCGCGCTGATAGAGAGCCGGCGTCCGCCGATAGACGTGGTTGAGATCGCGCACCCAGCGGCGCACGCCCTCGTGCAGCGGATATTGCAGCACGTGCCATTCCAGGCTTTCGTCGTGCTGCCACTCGCGCTTCTGTCCGAATTCCCCGCCCATGAAGAGGAGCTTCTTGCCCGGATGCGTCCACATGTAGCCGAAAAGGAGCCGCAGCGATGCGAACTGGCGCCACTCGTCGCCGGACATCTTGCCGAGGAGCGAGCCCTTGCCGTGCACCACCTCGTCGTGCGAGAGCGGCAGCACGAAGTTCTCGCTGAAGGCGTACCAGATGCTGAAAGTGAGCTGGTTCTGGCTGAACTTGCGGAACACCGGATCGGTCTGCAGGTACTTCAGCGTGTCGTGCATCCAGCCCATGTTCCACTTGAGGCCGAAGCCGAGGCCGCCCAGATAGGTCGGCCGTGAGACCATCGGCCAGGCGGTGGACTCCTCGGCAATGGTCTGCGTGTCGGGATGGTCGCGATAGACGGCGAGATTCATCTGTTTGATGAACTCCACCGCCGGCAGGTTCTCGTTGCCGCCGAAGCGGTTGGGGATCCACTCACCGGCGCGCCGCCCATAGTCGAGATAGAGCATGGAGGCGACCGCGTCCACCCGCAGCGCGTCGATGTGGTACATGTCGAGCCAGAAGAGCGCGTTGCTCGCGAGGAAATTACGCACCTCGGCGCGGCCGTAATTGAAGATCGAGCTGTTCCACTCCGGGTGAAATCCCTGGCGCGGATCGGCGTGCTCGTAAAGATGCGTGCCGTCGAAGTAGCCGAGCCCGTGCTCGTCGGCCGGAAAATGCGACGGTACCCAATCGAGGATGACGCTGATGCCCCGCCGGTGCAGGTGGTCGACAAAGTACATGAAGTCCTGCGGCGTGCCGTAACGGGAAGTCGGCGCGAAATAACCCGTGACCTGATAGCCCCAGGAGCCGTAGAAGGGGTGCTCCATGATCGGGAGCAGCTCGACGTGCGTGAAGCCCATCTCCACCGCATAGTCGCCGACGGCGTGCGCCAGCTCCCGATAAGTCATCGAGCGGCCGTTCTCCTCGGGAACACGCCGCCAGGAGCCGAGGTGCAGCTCGTAGATCGACCAGGGGGCGTCGTGAGCGTTCACGCGGCCGCGGGCGCTCATCCACTTCTCGTCGCCCCAATCGTACGATAAGTCCCAGACCACGGAAGCCGTACGTGGCGGTGTCTCGCAGTAGAAGGCGAACGGGTCCGCCTTGTCGACGGTGTAGCCCGCATGTCGGGAGACTATGTGATACTTATAGATGGAGCCGGCGCGCACTCCAGGGAGGAAGCCCTCCCAGATGCCGGAGGAGTCGGAGCGGCCGGTCAACGGATGTGTCGCGGGATTCCAACCGTTGAAATCGCCGACCACGGACACGGCGGCGGCGTTGGGGGCCCAGACCGCGAAATGCGTGCCTTGCTCGCCATCGGGGCCGCGCGCCACAGCATGGGCGCCGAGCTTCTCATAGGCGCGGACGTGCGTGCCTTCGCGAAAGAGATAGATGTCGTGGTCGGTGAGCAGCACTTGGCGAGTTTAGCAATTACCATTCCCATATGTTCATCGGCCGAAAGTCGCCTGCGGCGCTTTCGGCGACCGCGCCCTATGGCTCCTTTCGACGCCGCGGGCCAGGGAACGGCCCTGGCCCGCTCGACGGTACGGCGGTTCACCTGATGGGCTCCCTTGGGCAACCCATCGTCATAGCCCACCGCGGCGCGAGCGGGTATGCACCCGAGCATACTCTGGTTTCGTATTTCATCGCCATCGAGCAGGGCGCCGACTACATCGAGCCTGACCTCGTCATGACGCGCGACGGGGTGATGGTGGCCCGGCACGAAAACGAGATCAGCGGCACGACGGATGTCGCCGAGCGCGGACAATTCGCCGACCGGCGCGCGACCAGGGTGGTCGACGGCGCGACTGTCACCGGTTGGTTCACGGAGGATTTTTCGCTGCAGGAGCTGAAGACGCTGCGGGCGCGGGAGCGGATCCCGGAGCTGCGGCCGGCCAACACGCGGCTCGATGGCAGGCTCGAGATTCCAACACTGGAGGAGATACTCGCGCTGGCGCAGGGAGTGGAGGAGCGGCGGCGCCTGCGGGCGCGGCAGCTCGGGCTGGCGGCGCCGCAGCCCATCGGGGTGTATCCGGAGACGAAGCATCCGAGTTATTTCGCGGCGCGGGGGCTCGCGATGGAGGAGCAGTTGGTGGCGACGCTCGAGCGGTACGGCTATCGGGGAGCTGACGGGCGCGCGTTCCTGCAGTCGTTCGAGGCGGGCAATCTCAAGGTGTTGCGTGGGCTGACGCAGTTGCCGTTGGTGCAGCTCATCGAGGCCGCGGGGGCGCCGTATGATCTGGTCGCGAGTGGTGATCCGCGCACTTATGCGGATCTCGTGACGCCTGAGGGGCTGGAGGAGATTGCCACTTATGCTTCGTGCATCGGGCCGGCGAAATCAATGATCATGCCGCGGGATGCGACCGGGAAGTTGGCGCGGCCAACGCCGTTGGTTGCGGATGCTCATGCTGCGGGGCTGAAGGTGCATCCGTGGACTTTCCGGGCCGAGAGCGCGTTTTTGCCTGCGGGGGTGGATCTGGAGGGGGAGTTGAGCGAGTTTTTGGCTGCGGGGATAGATGGGTTTTTTACGGATCAGGCGGATGTTGGCGTGCGGGCGCGGGATGCATACTTGAAATGAGCGAGGCGCTGCGCTCCTCTCGTACGGGGATTCGTCCCGGGAATCCTGTTGGGAGGTCAGGCGGGCTGCGGGCGTTTGCGGGTGGCTACCAGGGACAGGGGTGGGGCGGAGCCGGCGGCCAGCAGAGTGCGGGCGCGGGCGGCGGCGGCCTGGGCTTCCTCGGCGGCGGCGGTGGCGACGACGGGATGGGCGAGGAGATAGCCCTGTACGGTGATCGGGCCGCAGTGACTCAGGAACTCGAGCTGACTGGGTCGCTCCACGCCCTCAGCGACCACCTCGAGGCCGAGGCCGTGGCACAGGGTCACGATGGAGCGCACGATGGCGGCGGAGCGGGGGTTGGAATCGACGCCTTCGACCAGCATGCGGTCGAGCTTGACGCGGTTGATCGGGAGTTGCTCCAGCGAGGTCAGGGAGGAGTAGCCGATGCCGAAGTCGTCGAGGGCGATCGAGACGCCTAAGTCGCGCAGGCGCCGCAGGGCTTCTATGGTCGCACTGCCGGTCTGCAGCACGGTCTCGGTGAGCTCCAGCTCCAGGGCGCTCGCCGGCAGGCCGGCGTTCTCCAGGTCGCAGGCGATGTGAGTTACGAAATCGCTCTCGAAGAACTGGGGCGGTGACACGTTGATGGCAACCCGTGCATCACGCCATCCGGCGGCGCGCCAGGCCGCCGCCGTGGATGTGGCGGTGCGCAACACCCAGCCGGTCAGCTCATGGATGAGACCGCTCTTCTCGGCGATGTGGATGAATTCCGTGGCGGTGGCAATCCGCCCGCCGGGCTTGCGCCAGCGCAGCAGTGCCTCGAGCGCGGTGACCTCGCAGCCGCCGAGTGTCACTTCCGGCTGATACATCAGCAGCAGCTCGCCGGCCTCGACCGCGTGGCGCAGCGCCTGCTCCAGGCGGAAGCGCTGCGCGGCCGCGTCGTAGAGTGCCGCGCGGTAGAGCGCGAAGCGATTGCGGCCGAGCTCCTTGGCGCGAAACAGTGCCACATCCGCGGCGCGGAGCAGCCCCTCCGGGTCGTCGGCGTGATCCGGAAAGAGGCTCGCGCCGACGCTCGCGGTGGTTGCGAGCGCCCGGCCTTCGATGGTGAGCGGCTGCTGCAGCGTCGCAACCAGCGCGCCGGCGCGCCGCTCGACCTCCTCGACGGTGCGAAGCTCCTCGATGAGGAGGGTGAACTCGTCGCCCCCGAGCCGCGCAACCAGACTGTTGGGCCCCGCCGCGGCCTGCAGCCGCTCCGCGATGCCCTGCAGCACCCGGTCGCCGAAGCTGTGCCCCAGGGTATCGTTCAGCGACTTGAAGTTGTCCATGTCGACGAACAGCAGCGCGACGCGGCGCCCGGTCTGCCTGGCGCGCGCCAGCGCTCCTGCGAGGCGGCCGGCGAGCTGACGGCGATTGGGCAGTTGCGTCAGCGGGTCGTGGTGTGCCAGGTGATGCAGCTGTTGGGTGCGCTCGGCGACGTGCCGCTCGAGCTCCGCCTGCTGGGCACGCAGGTCGGCCTCACCCTGTGCGATGCGGTCGGCCATGGTGTTGAAGGATTCGGCCAGCTCGTCGATCTCCGCCGAGCCGCCGCGCGGCGCCCTGGCGGTGCGATCACCGCTGGCGAGAAGGCGTGTCGCGGCGGTGAGCCGGCGCACGGGCAGGCTGATGCTGACCACGAGCAGAGCCGAGACGATCACCATGACGATCAGGATCGCCACCCCGGAGGCCGTTACCGTGTTCTCGGCGGCCCCGGCCGAAACGGCCGCGTGGCGGGCGGCGTCCAACATTCCCTGGCGCGCGGGTGCCTGCAGCTCGTTCTGCACGTCCGTCGTCAGGACGTCGCTCTGCTCCAGCAGTGCGCGCCTCGCCGCGATGTCGCGGGCGTCGAGGCGGTCCATGTCCTGTCGCAGGCGAACCGCACGCTCGAAGTCGGACTGCACGACGCCAACCCAGCCGCGCCCGGGCGAGCGCGCAAGCTCCGCGGCATGCGCCTGGAGCACGGTTTCGAAGTCGCGCTCGCGCGCGGCGATGAGGGCGGGCGATCCGTAGCTGTACCGCACCGCATCGATCGCCGTGGCGAGAGCCGAGAGGGAGGGCCTGGCGATCACCTGGCCATGAATGGTGAGTCCGGTGCCGCCGGCCGAGGCGATGAGCTGATAAACGCGATCGAGGGCTTGCGAATGCTGCTGGCTCCATTGCGTTTGCTGCACCGCATCCAACGCGACCTGGCGGCCGTCCTGAATATGGGCCAGAAGCTCGTCACGCAGGTGCCGGGTGGCGGGGGTGAGGACCACGCTGCCGTCGAAATATCGGTCGACGGCGTGCTGCAGGTCATCGCCCGCAGAGCTCAGAGCTTGGAAGTCGCCGGTGTCGGAGTGCAGGTCTTCGCCGACCGCACGGTCGTAGCCGCTCAGCTTCTCCAGGATGATGCTCGCACGGTAGGCCAACGGCTCGTGCCGGGTGCGCATGCTACTCACTGCTTCGACGGCTGCACGCGTCGTGCGCGTCGCGAGCACGTGCGCCACCACGACGACCGCCGCCACAGCGGCGAGGCCCAGTGTCAGCCGAGCGCCGATACCGAATCGTGGCCGCAGCCGACTCCGGTGTATTTGCTCTGTCTCATGCATGCGACATAAGCCGGAGCTGTCGGCCGAATTTGGCCAAGGCTGCCCCCGAGCTTGGTCACATCATGCGACGGCTCCTTGTCGCAAGTCCGTGGTAGGCATCGCAGATGGCCGCGCCAATGGCCATCCCGAAGTGCTCCCGACGCTTTGGTCAATGCGCCGCGCCCAAACGGACGCGGCGATTGCCTTATACTATCTCGATGACGCAGAGCAGGCCCCTTAACGTCTTCTCCGCCCGTGGGAGCAGAGACATCCAGAATCAGGCAGTTGACGTTCCAACCGGGACACTCTCCGTGTGTCCTTACCCGACGCGCGCTCGCAGCCAGGGCCACCGCGCCGCCGCACCCGCTTTCAGCAGGCCGCCTAAAAAAAACCGTCTCACACGCGTCGGTGGCGTAACCGCCGAAGGCCGACATGCAGAATTGTAGTCCTGTGTTTTTGTACAGTCAACAAAGAGATCGAGACTTCCTTCCCGGACCGGCGTCCGGAGTTTTCGCGTCGGAGATGCGATGAGCGAGATCGCTGACACATTCGACTCGGCCTTCACCAAAGCCGTCGATCTGGGCAACCGCCTCGCCGACAAGGACCGGGATGCAGATCTCTGGGATATCGCCGATGGATTGCTCGCAGGCGCCCTGCAGTACTGGCTGTACTCGCGCCAGCCCTGCGGCGACCCGCGTTGCCAGGATTGCATGCCGATCAGCACGGCCGAGGGACGCATGGCGGAGCTGAGGCGGCTGATCGATCAGTTGGCGTCGGAAAGCGAGTACTTCCACACCCCGACGGACGCCAACGCGGGCCGCGCCTAGCCGACTGCCGGCCCCCCAAGCGCTTCCGAGCGTTCTAGAATGCGGGCTGCCGCGGGTGCCCCGCGTAAGAAGCATCCGAAAGGGGCCGATATTGAGCGTTGATTCTGCAACAGCCACCGGCGAGCCGATCCAGACGGAAGTGGTGATCATCGGTGCGGGCCCTTGTGGCCTCTTCCAGGTGTTCGAGCTGGGCCTGCTCGGCATCAGCGCCCACGTGATCGACTCGCTGGCGCATCCCGGCGGACAGTGCACGGAGCTCTATCCGGACAAGCCCATCTATGACATCCCGGCGCTGCCGGTCTGCGGCGCGCAGGAGCTGGTCGATCGGCTGATGCAGCAGATCAAGCCTTTCAAGCCGCAGTTTCACCTAGGGCAGGAGGTCGTCCAGTTCTCACGCCGTGAGGATGGACGGTTTGCCATCGCCACGGCAACGGGGACGCGCTTCGATGCGGGTGCTGTGGTGATTGCCGCGGGAGTCGGCTCGTTCCAGGCTCGGCGGATCGGCGTGGAGGGTGCGGACCCCTTTGAAGGCAACGGAATTCTCTACCGGGTGAAGAATGCCAGCGCGCTCGAGGGCAAGCATCTCGTCGTTTTCGGCGGCGGCGACTCGGCGCTCGACTGGACGCTGGAGCTGGCACCGCGGGCGAGAAGCCTGACGCTGGTGCACCGCCGCGCAGAGTTTCGCGCGGCTCCGGCCTCGGTGGCCAAAATGAGGGACCTGGTCGCGGCCGGCCGCATGCGCTGTTTCGAGGCGTTGCCGCATTCCCTCACCACCGCGGACGGGACGCTGGGCGGCGTCAACATCAAGACCCCGGACGGCACGGTGCATGCGCTCGAAGCGGATCACCTGCTCGTATTCTTCGGGCTCCATCCGAAGCTCGGGCCGATCGCCGAATGGGGGCTCGAGTTGGAGAAGAAAGCGCTCAAGGTGGATACGGAGAAGTTCCAGACCAGTCTGCCGGGAATCTTCGCGGTGGGTGACATCAACACCTATCCCGGCAAGAAGAAGCTCATCCTGTCGGGCTTTCACGAGGCGGCGCTCGTCTCCTTCGCCATTCAGCACCACATCTATCCGCAGAAGCGGCAGTTCCTGCAGTACACCACCACCAGCCCGATCATGCATCAGCGGCTCGGGGTTCCTGACTGAGAAACGCATGAACCCGCAGCTCGCCGATCTGCTGCAGCAGCTCGAGCTCGAGCCGCTCGAGGTGAACCTGTTTCGCGGCGAGAGCCGCGACATCGGCAGCCCGCAGGTGTTCGGCGGCCAGGTGCTCGGCCAGGCGCTCACGGCCGCCTCCGCCACGGTCGACGGCCGCATCGTGCATTCGCTGCACGCGTACTTCCTGCGGCGGGGCGATTTCGCCGCGCCCATCGTGTATCAGGTGGATCGCAGCCTCGACGGTCACAGCTTCTCCAACCGCCGCGTGGTCGCGATCCAACACGGCGAGCCGATCTTCAACATGACGGCATCCTTCCAGGTTCCGGAGGAGGGCCTGGAGCACCAGATCGCGATGCCGGCGGTGCCGTCGCCCGAGGAGCTGCCGGATTCGAGCCGTCCGCCGCCGCAACTGCTGGCGCGGCTGCCGGAGCGGGTGCGGCGCTTTCTCGAGCAGCCGCGGCCCTTCGAGTTCAGGCTGGTGCAGCCGATGGATTACCTCGGGCCGCGGGACGCGGCGCCGTCGCGCCAGGTGTGGTTCCGGGCGGTGGACCGTCTGCCTTCCGATGAGCGGCTGCACCGGCGCCTGCTTGCGTACGTCTCCGACTACTTCCTGCTCGATACGGCGACGCTGCCACACGGCTCGGCGCTCCTCGGCAACTCCGTCGTCATGGCCAGCATCGACCATGCGATGTGGTTTCATCGCCCGCTGCGGCTGGATGACTGGCTGCTCTATGCGGTGGAGAGCCCGAGCGCCTCCGGGGCGAGGGGATTCGCGCGTGCGGGCGTGTACTCGCGGGACGGCAGGTTGGTTGCGAGCACGGCGCAGGAGGGGTTGGTGCGGCTGCGCCGGGAGAAAGCAACGTAGGCACAGGGAAGTGCGCTTCAATAATTCCGCAATACCTTTCCGGGATTGAGAATGCCGTTGGGATCGAGCGCGCGCTTGATGGCACGCATCAGATCCAACTCGACGGCTGCGGCGTAGCGCTCGAGCTCGGCCACTTTCAACCGGCCGATGCCGTGCTCGGCGCTGAAGCTGCCGCCGAAGTCGCGCACCAGGTCGTGAATGGCGCGCTTGACCGGCTCCTCGCGGGCGAGGAACGCGGCGCGGTCGGCGCCCGGCGCCTGGTTGAGATTGAAGTGCAGGTTGCCGTCACCGACGTGGCCGTAGGAGACCAGGCGCCCATCGGGCACGTTGTCGGCGATCCAGCGCGAGCCGCGCTCGATGAAATCGGGAATCGAGCCGACGGGGACGGAAATGTCGTGCTTCAGGCTGCCGCCGTCGTGACGCTGCGCCTCGGGAATGGTCTCGCGCAGCTTCCAGAAGGCCGCCCGGTCGCGTGCGTTCCGCGCCACCGCCGCGTCCAGCACCAGGTTTTCCTCCAGGGCGCCGGCGAGGCTCTCCTCCAGCAGGTCCTCGAGCGGATCGGCGGCGCGCGAGGAGGTGAGCTCGCACAGCACATACCAGGAATACGGGGCGTCGAGCGGGTCGCGAACTCCGGGTATGTGCCGGGTGGTGAGCTCGACGGCGATCCGCGGAATGAGCTCGAAGGAGCTCACGCGATCGCCGCTCGCATCGCGCAGGCGGGCGAGCAGCGTGACCGCGGCGCGCGGGTCGGGAACCGCGACGAAGGCCGTGGCGAAGGCGCGCAACTTCGGGAAGAGCTTGAGGCTCGCGGCGGTGATGATGCCCAGTGTGCCTTCGGCGCCGAGAAAGAGGGACTTGACGTCGTAGCCGGTGTTGTCTTTGCGCAGCGTTCCGAGCGAGGAGAGGAGGCGGCCATCGGCCAGCGCCACCTCGAGACCCAACACCAGGTCGCGCATCATCCCGTAGCGCAGGACGTGAACGCCGCCGGCATTGGTGGCGAGGTTGCCGCCCAACTGACAGGTGCCCTCCGAGCCCAGGCTCAGGGGGAACAGGCGTTGCGCCTCGTCCGCCGCCCGCTGCAGGTTCGCGAGCACGCAACCCGCCTCGGCCACGAGCGAGTAATTGAGCGGGTCGAGGCTGCGGATGCGGCTCAAGCGCGAGAGCGAGACGACGACCTGCCGGCCCGACTCATCCGGGGTCGCGCCGCCGCAGTAACTCGTGTTGCCGCCTTGCGGCACGACGCCGATGTGATGTTCGTTGCAGAAGGCGAGGAGCTCCGTTACCTCGGCCACGGTCCGCGGCAGAGCTATCGCGAGCGCGCGGCCGTGGTAAAGCCGGCGGTGATCGGTGAGGTAGGGCTCGACGTCCGCCCTCGAGTCCCCCGGCTCGCCCGGCAGGATCCCCTGAGCCCCGAGGATGCGCTCGAGGCCGCTCAGGACTTGCGTGGGAGTGAGGGGCGGCACAGGTGGCTAGTGAATGATACTGCCGAGCACGCGGCCGACTCCGAAGGCTACGATGCCTGCGCCGCCTCCGATCAGCACCATACGCAGTGCCCCGCGCAGCGCCTGCCTGCCGGTGAAGAGGCTGAGCGCGAGCCCCACCGCAAAGAGGGCGACCACGGTAAGCACCGCCGTGGCGGCGAGCGTGCCCGAGCCTTTCATGCCGATGAGGAAGGGCACGAGCGGCACTGCCGCTCCCACCGCGAACGAGATGAAGGAAGCCGCGGCCGCTCCCAGGGGCGAGCCCAGATCGTCGGGATTCAGCCCGAGCTCTTCCCGGGAAAGCACGTCGAGGGCCTGCTCCGGTCGGGCGAGCAGCGCCTGGCTGACCTCGCGGGCCTTTGCCAGGTCTACGCCGCGCGCCGCGTAGATCAGCGCCAGCTCCTCCGCCTCCTCCTCGGGATATTCGGCGATCTCCTCCCGCTCGAGCGCGATCTGATATTCGTACATCTCACGCTGCGAGCGCACCGACACATACTCTCCGGCCGCCATCGACAGCGCGCCGGCGAGGAGGCCCGCGACGCCGCTCACCAGCACGAAGGTGCTCGGGGCTGCGGCGCCCGCGACGCCCAGCACGAGGCTGGCGTTGGACACCAGGCCATCGTTCACTCCAAACACCGTGGCTCTGAGATTGCCGCCCAGACCGCCGCGATGGCGAACACCGACATCCGACACGGTAGTTGGCATCGCGTGGCCGCTGGCGATGGGGGCGGTATAGACCGACAGACCTCGCAGCTTCATCGCGGTGAGCACGGAGCGCATGGCGCGCGGCCCGAGCAGCCGTAGAAGTCTTGCGACGACGCGCGCCCGCATGGAGGGCACGAACACGCGGCCCCCGGCCGCGGTCCGCGCGGTGCTTTGCGAGGTCTCCCACTTGGCCGCCTGCTCCTCGGCGGCGCCGGCCAGCTGGCTGAAGAGCCGCTGCTTATGCGGATCCGGCTCCGCCGCGGCGACCTGACGGTACAACCACGCGGATTCCTTTTCGTGATACCAACTGTCTACGTTCATTGGCTAAAACAGGCCTGCGGCCGTCTTAGCGAACGGCTCAAGCAGCCAGCGCGCGACTAGTATTGGTCGCGCCCGTCTGCCTCGTCTTCGTCCAAGTCCTCGTCCTCGTCGTCCTCATCCTCATCCCAATCGTCGTCGTCCTCATCCTCCTCGTCTTCCTCTTCTTCTTCCTCTTCGTCCTCTTCCTCGTCGGACTTGGCCCAGCCTTCCGGCTCTGCGGTCTTCTCGAGGTCCATCTCATGCCAGGTCTCGAGGTCGATCTCCTCGATCTCACCGTCGAGATACTCGATCTCGACCAGCTCCGAGTCCTCATCTACCGTGAGGACACGGAATGATTCCTCGTCTTCCAGGTTCTCGTACCACTGTCCAGGAACCGGCTCGTAGTCTCTGCTCACCGATTTGCTTCCTCAGGTTGGCGGCTACAAGTTTAGCGTATAGTTTTCCCATGACCATCCCCCACACGCCATCCCCCTCGCCCCTTGCGGGGGCACGGCGCGTCGTGGTGAAGGTCGGCTCCGCACTGCTGACGGACGCCGAGACTGGACGCATCAACCGGGGCTGGCTCGAAAGCCTGGTCGAGGACCTTCTGCGGCTGAGGCGGCGAGGTCAGCAGGTCATCCTGGTGTCGTCCGGGGCGATTGCGCTCGGCCGGCGCCAGCTCGGTCTGCCGAGGGGTTCCCTGCGGCTAGAGGAAAGCCAGGCGGCGGCGGCAGTCGGGCAGATCCGCCTCGCGCACGCTTACAAAGAGCTGCTGGAGAGCCGCGACGTCACTGTCGCCCAGGTACTGCTCACCCTGGAGGACAGCGAGCGGCGACATCGCTACCTGAACGCGCGGGCGACCCTGGAGACGCTGCTTTCCATGGGCGCGCTGCCGGTGATCAACGAGAACGACACCGTGGCGACCGCGGAGATCCGCTACGGCGATAACGACCGGCTGGCAGCCCGGGTGGCGCAAATGGCCGCAGCCGATTGCCTGGTGCTGCTGTCGGACGTCGACGGTCTTTACACCGCCGACCCGAACAAGGAGCCTGCCGCGAGCTTCATCGAGCAGGTGCTCAAGATCACGCCGGAGATCGAGGCGATGTGCGGCCGGCCGGCCTCGGATGTCGGCTCCGGGGGCATGGCGACGAAGATCGTGGCAGCGCGAATCGCCGTCGCCGCCGGCTGTCACATGTGCATTGCGGCTGGCCACCCTCGTCACCCCGTCAGGCGCATCGAAGAAGGCGCCAGATGCACCTGGTTCGTGCCGAGCTCCACGCCGGTCGCGGCGCGCAAGCAGTGGATCGCCGGGACGCTGCGGCCTGCCGGAGCCGTGACGATAGACCCGGGAGCCCTGCGTGCGTTGCTCGAAGGCAAGAGTCTTCTGCCGGCCGGCGTGATCAATTCTCGCGGCAGGTTCGACCGCGGCGATACCGTGAGCGTCGTCGCCATGGACGGCGCCGAGATCGCGCGCGGAATCATTGCTTACTCGGATGTCGATGCGGCGAAGATCATGGGCCGCAAATCATCGGACATCGAAAGCATGCTCGGCTTTCGCGGGCGCGATGAGATGATTCATCGCGACGACCTCGTGCTCCTCAACCAGGAGCGCGCGCTGAAGGAAAAGGTCGGGAGCTAAGCGATGAGCGCGGAGTCGGCCAGCACGGAGCTCGGCGCAGTGATGGAGCGGCTCGGGCGCAATGCGGTCGCCGCCGCCGCGGCTCTGGCGCAGGCCACAAGCGAAGCGAAGAACGGGGCGCTCTCGGCCGCCGCGCGCGCGATCCGCGCCGGTGCCGCACCCATCCTCGAAGCCAACGCGCGCGACATGGCGGCGGCGCGCGCCGCGGCTCTGACGATCGCGCAGCTCGACCGCCTGGCGCTCGATGAGAAGCGGATTGAATCGATGGCCCGCGGCATCGAGGAAGTCATCGGGCTGCCGGACCCGATCGGTACCACCGCGGCCGAATGGCGGCGACCGAATGGGCTCTGGATCCAGCGCGTGCGGGTGCCCCTCGGCGTCATCGGGATCATCTACGAGAGTCGCCCGAACGTGACTGCCGACGCCGGTGCGCTCTGTTTGAAATCGGGTAACGCAGTCATCCTGCGCGGCGGCTCGGAGAGCCTCCATTCCAACGCCGCCATACACGCTTGCCTGGTCGCAGGATTGACCGCCGCCGGGCTTCCCGCGGAATGCATTCAGCTCGTCCCGACCACCGACCGGGCTGCGGTCGGCTACATGCTGGCGGGGATGGCGGACTACCTGGACGTCATCGTTCCCCGCGGCGGCAAGAGCCTCGTGGCTCGTGTGCAGCGGGAGGCGCGGGTGCCGGTCATCGGCCACTTGGAAGGCAACTGTCACGTCTATGTCGATCGCGATGCGGACGTGCGCATGGCGCAGACCATCGCCCTCAATGCCAAGATGCGCCGCACCGGAATATGCGGAGCCGCCGAGACCCTCCTCATCGACCGCGGCTGCATCGACACGCACCTCGTCCCGGTCGTGCGCACGCTGTTGGATGCAGGCTGCGAGGTGCGCGGAGATCCGATCGCGCAGCGGGCGGACCGGCGAGTTCGTGCGGCATCGGAAGAAGACTGGTACACGGAGTATCTGGACGCCATCATCGCCGCGCGTGTAGTGGACGGGGTGGACGGTGCGATTGCGCACATTGCCAAGTACGGCTCAGCACATACCGAGTCCATCGTCACCCAGAATGAGGCGACGGCGGAGCGCTTTCTGCAGCGGGTGGACAGCGCGATCGTGCTCCACAACGCCTCGACGCAGTTCGCCGATGGGGGCGAGTTCGGCATGGGGGCGGAGATCGGCATCTCCACGGATCGCTTCCACGCCCGCGGCCCGGTAGGGGTGGAGCAGCTGACGAGCTACAAGTACGTCGTCCGCGGCTCCGGCCAGGTCAGACCGTAGCGGCACCCTTGCGGGTGAGCGGGAGGATCCCGCCGCGCAGCGAGAAGACCTGCGCGTAGCCGCGGGAGCGCAACTCCTGCGCTGCCGCGAGGCTGCGCTTGCCGCTGGCGCAGACGAGGAGGTACCGGTCGCCGGCGGCCATGTCCGGCCGTCCGTGAAGGAGTTGCGCCACGGGGACGTGTCGGGCGCTGGAGCAGGGTGTGGCCAGCCGCGCGAGCTCGTTGGGCTCGCGGACATCGATGACCTCGAAGCCGTCCGCCAGCGCCTGCTCCAGGGAGTCGAAGCTCAGCTCGATGTCGGCCTGGCCGGTGCGGGGGATCGCGCTCTCCCGAGGCTGAAGCGCCTGCGCGTGCTCCGGGCAATTCGCCGCACGCCGCGTATGCACGCGGGTGACGGACAGTGTCAGCAGGTCAATGACCAGCAACTCCTCCGCGAGCTGCCCGGGCAGATCCAACAGCAGCTTGAGCGCCTCGAGAGCCTGCAGACTGCCGAACGTGCCGGGCACGGGACCCAGGACTCCGGCCTCGGCGCAGTTGCCGACCAGGCCGTCGCGGGTCGCTTCCGGCCACACGCAGCGCAGGCAGGCGCCGCCGCGCTCCGGCCGCACGACCTGGAGCTGCCCCTCGTACTGATACACGCTCGAGAAAATGACCGGCTTGCGCAGTCGCACGCAGGTGTCATTCAACATGAACCTGGTCGAGAAGTTGTCCGTGCAGTCGATGATGAGCGAGTAAGGCTCGATGATTGCGGGCGCGGTGGCCGCGTCGAGCCGCATCGCGTGGGCATGTATCTCCACTTCGGGGTTGAGCGCACGCAGGCGCGCGGCGGCGAGCTCGACTTTGGGCTTGCCGACGTCCGCCAGGGAGTAGAGCGTCTGCCGGTGCAGGTTCGAGGCCTCCAGCCGATCCGCGTCGACCAATCCGATGCGGCCGATGCCAGCGGCCGCGAGATAGGTCATGACCGGTACGCCGAGGCCGCCGCAACCCACCACTAACACCGACGCGCGGCGCAGCCTCTCCTGGCCGGCCTTACCGACTTCCTTCAACGCCGTCTGGCGCGAATAGTCGGGCGTGAGGGCGGGCGCCTGGTCGTGAGTGCCGTGAGTGTGCAGGTGCTCTGGGCCATGCTCCGCGCAGCGCTCGCAGTTCACCCAGCCGGAGTCGCCGTTCTCGTAGTGCTCCTTCTTCCAGATGGGCACCCGATGCTTCACCTCGTCGATGATGTAGCGGCAGGCGCGGAATGCCTCGTCGCGGTGGTGTGACGCGACACCCACCCACACCGCCGTCTCGCCAACCTCCAGCGCCCCGATCCGATGCGCGCACGCCGCGTGCTCCACGCCGAATCGCGCGATCGCCTCGGCAATGATCCGCTCGCCTTCCTTGATCGCGAGCGGCTCGAAGGCCTCGTATTCCAGCCGGCGCACGCGCCGGCCCTCGTTGTGATCGCGCACCCGACCTTCGAAAGCGGCATAGCCGCCGCAGGTTGGATCGCCGAGCTCGGCCCGCAGAGCGGCCTCGTCGAGGGGAGTGGAGGAGAAGCGGAACGTGCAGGAAGGCATCGGGCTTACCCGCCTGCCACCGGGGGTATGAACACGACTGAATCTCCCTCGTTCAGCCGCTGTCCCCAATCGCCGAACTCGGAATTCACCGCGACCCGCAGCATCTCGGGCGCGAGCGAGAAAGGATAGCGTTGCCTCAGCTGCTCATAGAGCTCGCGCGGAGTACCAGCAGTGGTGGCAACCGTCTCGGAACTGCGTCCGGCCTGTTCTCGCAGCAGGGCGTAGTACTGGACGTTGATCCGCTGAGCGGCTTGCGGCGCGCCCTGGGAGTTTGTGGGCGCAGGGCCTGTTGCGGGCAGGAGCCGATGCGTGGCGGAGCCGTAATCCTGCGGCGTGTTCACGTTGTCGAGCGCGCCCGGCGCGGGCTGATCGATCAGCGCGGTATTCGCGTTGATCAGGAATTTCCGCGGGCAGTCGCGCCCGCTTGCTACGTGGGCACGCAGCGCCTCGCGGCTCGATGGCTCGTAGATTGCGCACAGAGGCTCCGGCAGACCGTTATGACTCGAGCGGTACGCGGTTGCCTGTCTCTCAGGGCGGCGCGAGCGCAGCAGATGCTGCAGCGTCTCCCGATCGAGGAGCGGGAGGTCACAGGCGAGCACGAGCCAGGCCGCATCCGGATGGCGCGACTGCGCGGCCATGATTCCGGCGATGGGTCCTGCAACCTCGCCGGAATCGACGATCTGCGCGAAGCGCGCGCGCAGCGGGTCGCCGGTCTGGTCGGGCCGAACGGAAACGAAGACTCGCTCGACGAGAGGGGTGATCAGCTCGACCGCACGCTGGAGCTGACTGCGTCCCGCGTACTCCAGCGCCGCCTTGTCACGCCGCATGCGCGTGCTGCGGCCGCCGCTGAGCACGAGGCCGAAAAGCGGCGCCCTATCGCCTGGCACGCTTGTAGACACGCTTACCGCCCGTTTTCTCCAGCAGGCGCACGCCCGCGATCTCGATATCGTGCGAGAGTGCCTTGCACATGTCATAGATCGTGAGCGCCGCGACTGTGGCACCCGTCAGTGCCTCCATCTCCACTCCGGTGCGGTGATGCACCGCAACCCGGCATCGCACCACGACCTCGCCGCCGCGGCGATCCTCTATCTCCACCGAGCAGTGCTCGAGCCCGAGCGGATGGCAGAAGGGGATGAGCTCATGCGTGCGCTTCGCGGCCATGACGCCTGCGACGATCGCCGTGTCGAAAACCGGCCCCTTCCTGGTGCGGTGCCCGCTTGCGCGCAGCGCCGCGGCGACCTTGCGCGGCAGGCGGACTCTGGCCTCCGCCACCGCCTCCCGGTGCGTGACCTCCTTGCTTCCAACATCCACCATCGTCGGGCGATTGCGGCTGTCCAGGTGAGAGAGTCCGGAGCGCCCCATCAGCCACCGATGTAGAACATCTCGACCTTGCGGGCAGCGCCGGCCGATTCCCGCTGCGCCTGCCGTTGCTCGCTGTAGTTGTCAGCGCGCTCCGCCCAGACGCGGCGCAGGACCTCGAGGAGCTGGTCATCGCTCGCGCCGCTGCGCAGCGCGTCGCGCAAGCTCGTTCCGTGCGTGGCGAAGAGGCAGGTGTAGAGCACCCCGTCGGACGAGAGGCGCGCGCGCGAGCAATCGCCGCAGAAGGGTTGAGTGACGGAAGAGATGAAACCCACCTCGCCGCCACCGTCGGCGAAGGCATAACGCTCCGCCACTTCTCCGCGGTACTCCCGGCCGAGGGGCTCGAGCGGCCAGCGCTCGCCGATGCGCGCCAACAGCTCCCGCGACGGCACCACGAGATCCTGCGACCAGTGATTGCGGTTGCCGACGTCCATGTACTCGATGAACCGTACCACCACGCCGGTGCCGCGGAAGCGCTCGACCAGATCGAGCACCGTATGGTCGTTGACTCCCCGCTGCACTACAGCGTTGATCTTGATCGGGTCGAGACCAGCGCGCCGCGCGTGCTCGATTCCCGACAGCACATCCTCCGGGCCGCCGAATCCGCCGCTCATGCGGCGGAAGACCTCAGGGTCCGCGCTGTCGAGGCTGACGGTGATGCGCTGCAACCCCGCCGCGCGCAGCTCGAAGGCGTATTTGGCAAGGAGGGCGCCGTTGGTGGTCAGGGCGACGTCGTCGACACCCTCGATGGCCGTCAGGTCTCCGATGAGGTCGGTGAGATTGGGCCGCAGCAGGGGCTCGCCCCCCGTGAGGCGCAGCTTGCGGACCCCGAGCCGGACGAACAGCCGCGCCAGGCGCACGATCTCATCGAACGACAGGCGCTCGTGCGAGCCGAGGAAGCGGTAGCGGTCATGGAAGGTCTCCCGCGGCATGCAGTACGGGCAGCGGAAGTTGCACCGGTCCATGACCGAGATCCTGAGGTCGCGCAGCGGCCTCCCGCGCCGGTCGCGCGATCCGGACCCCGGCATGGGGACGATCACATCGGGAGAGCTCATCTGCCGGTCCAGCCTACCATCTATGCATTCGGGTCACGAACCCCTTGGGGTAGATATTGGGGCCAGGGGGCAGTTCCACAAACCCGTCCGTGCCGGCGAGCGCGGTGAAATCGCCCGAGCCGTTCGTCGGCGCCGGCATGGCCCAGCTTCTCCCCCAGTCGTCGATCTCGATGCGCACCGGCATGAACAGCGTCAGGGGCGGCTCGACGGTGACCGGGGCCCCGAGCGCCATCCGCTCCGGCCGAGCGGGGACTTGACCTTGGCTCGCGGCGAGCGCGGGGAGCACATAGCGCGAGACGCAAACGGCCGTCGATACCGGGTTCCCGGGCAGCCCCAGGACCGCGGCGCCCGAGCTCGCGATGCCGAACCAGAGGGGCTTCCCGGGGCGCTGCGACACCTTGTGGAACACGCAATGCACGCCGAGCTCCTCGAGAGCCTGCGGCACCAGGTCGAGCCTGCCCATCGAGACGCCGCCGCTCAGCACCAGTACGTCATGAGTCTCCAGATGGAATTTCAGCCGGCGCTTGAGCGCGGCCGCGTCGTCGACGATGTGATCGTCCGCGACTCTCTGGAAGCCGTGCAGTCGTAGCGCCGCGGCGATCGAGTAGGGGTTCGAACGGCGGATCTGGTGCGGCAGAATGGACTCGCCGGGCTCGACGAGCTCGTTGCCCGTGGAGATGACCGCCAGCATCGGCTGGCTGCTCACCCGGATCCGCGCCATGCCCGCCCCTGCCGCGACTGCGATCTCCGGCGGCCCGAGCCGCGTGCCGGTGGCCAACAGCAGGTTGCCCTGGCGTGTGTCGGTGCCGCGGCGGTGAACGTTCTGGTCGGGCTCCACGGAGAGGTCGTGTGCCAGTTCCGCCTGCCCGTCGCGCACGGTGATCCGCTCCACCGGAATGACGGCATCGCATCCCGCAGGCAGCATCGTGCCGGTCATGACCTCGATGCAGTGGTCGCGTCCCGCGAGCGTGAGCGGCGGGTCCCCGGCGGCCTGCATCGCCTGAATGCGCAGCCGACGCGCACCGTCGCGCACACTCCGGCTGTCCACTGCGATCCCGTCCATGGTCACGCGATCGAAGGGCGGCTGGTCCCGTTCCGCGTAGACGTTCTCCCGCAGCACCGCCCCCGCGCATTGGGCAAGGGGCAGTGACTCGATCGGCAGACACGTCAGATGCTGCGCGATGAGCTCATCCGCCTGGGAGGGACTGAGCACGGTCAGTTGCTGTCGGACTTCTTGTCCCTGGCCTTGTAGATCTTCACTTGCGCGTTGAACCGGTCCGCCACGGAGTGCAACTGGTCGACCGCGGCATTGTTCTTCTGGATCTCGATGGCCTCGAGCTCCTGTTTCTGCTTCTTGGTGAGCGTAGCGCCGGCGGCAGCCACGCGGCTGTCGCGTTCGAGCTTGATACAGGAGAGGTAGGCAGTCATCGCCTTGTTATAGACACTCACCTGCTGCATGCCGGCGAGCATCTCTTTCAGCGTCGCCGTACTGCCGTCCGGCAGATTGCTCGGCGCAGGTGGGTAGCTGCAATCGGCATAGGCCGCGGGTGCGAGGGCGACGGCGGCGACGGCGGCCGCTAGGAGCAATTTCATGAAGGATTCCCCTGGTTGATCGGTCGTCTATCTTAAGAGCCGGATGCCTTGCGGGCCACCTTCCGGAGGCCAGAGGGCGCAGCGACAAAGAGGTAGCAGCCGGCGGTGTGATCGTTCACTACACCCACGGCCTGCAGGTAGGCGTAAATAATTGTGGAGCCTACGAAACGGAACCCCCGCTTCTTGAGATCGCGGGAGATCCGGTCGCTCAGCTCAGTGCAGGCAGGCACCTGCCCGCGGGTCCGCCAGGCGTTGAGGATGGGATGGCCGTCGACCCAGTTCCAAAGATAGGTGCTGAAGGACCCGAACTCCTTCTGCACCGCGAGAAAGGCCCGGGCGTTACTCACCGTGGAATCGACCTTGAGCCGGTTGCGCACGATGCCGGGATCGCGCAGCAGGGCGGCGCGGCGGCGCGCATCGAAACGCGCCACCTTGGCTGGAACGAAGCCCGCAAAGGCCTTTCGATACGCCGCGCGCTTGCGCAGGATGGTGGCCCACGAGAGGCCTGCCTGTGCGCCCTCGAGCGTGAGCATCTCGAACAGGTGCCGGTCATCGTGAACCGGGCGACCCCACTCCTCATCGTGGTAGCGGGTGTATTCGACATCGCCGGCCGGGACCCAGCCGCAGCGACTTTTTTCGTCGGGTGCACCGTCGCCGCCCGCGCGCCTGGTAGCCATGATCCTCTCGTTTTATGAAGCAGCCTGGACTCGAGGGCGGCAGAGTAACATGTGATGTCGCAGTCGAGCCCGCAACCCAGGCACACGGAGGTGCCCCGCCCCCGCAGGTGGCGGAGGCCGCGGGCAAAAACCGCGCTTTTACCGCTTGAACGAGGTCAGCATGTCGCAAACCGAGTCGCACCTGGCGCGCAATCTGCGCAATCGTCATATCCAGCTGATCGCCCTGGGCGGCACGATCGGGGTCGGGCTCTTCCTCGGCTCGGCGCAGGCCATCCACAATGCGGGCCCCGCGCTGATCCTGGTCTACGTGGTGGCCGGCATCGCCATCTTCTTCATCATGCGCGCGCTCGGTGAGCTGCTGACTTACCGACCCGTCGCGGGGTCTTTCGCTGCTTACGCCGATGAGTTCTGCGGCCCGTTCGCCGGCTTCGTCACCGGCTGGTCCTACTGGTTCATGTGGGTCCTCACGGCGATGGCGGAGCTCACCGCGATAGGGGTCTACGTGCGCTTCTGGCTCCCGGCGGTGCCGCAATGGCTGCCGCCGCTCATCGCATTGGTGGCCCTGTACGGCGTCAACCTCTTTGCCGTGCGGGTATTCGGCGAGCTCGAGTTCTGGTTCGCCCTGATCAAGATCGTGACCATCCTGGCGCTGATCCTGGCCGGGGTCGCGGTGATCGCGTTCCATTTTGGCGACTTCGGCTCGCATGCGAGCTTCAGCAACCTCTGGTCTCACGGCGGCTTCTTCCCGCTCGGCATGATGGGCGTGCTGCTGACACTGCAGATGGTGATGTTCGCGTATTCCGGAGTGGAGCTTATCGGCGTCACCGCCGGCGAGGCGGAGAATCCGGCCGTGGTGCTGCCGCGGGCGACCAACGGCATCATTTTTCGCATCCTGCTTTTCTACATCGGCGCGCTGGTCGTCATCATGGCGCTCGTGCCCTGGGATCAGCTGAGCCCGGACACCAGCCCGTTCGTCTTCGTGTTCCAGAAGCTGGGCATCCCGGCCGCCGCGACCATCATCAACATCGTGGTCATCACCGCGGCAAGCTCGTCATGCAACAGCGGGATCTTCAGCACCGGCCGCATGCTCTACTCGCTGGCCTGTCGTGGCCAGGGGCCGCGAGCGTTCGCGACCCTGAGCAGCCGGAACGTGCCGGCCGCGGGCATTCACGTTTCGGCCGCTATCATGCTGATCGGAGTATTCCTCAACTACGTGGTCCCCAAGCACGTCTTCATCTGGGTAACCAGCGTGTCGCTGATCGGCACGCTCTGGACCTGGGGCATCATCATGGTCTCGCACCTCGGCTACCGGCGCGCGGTGAGGGACGGGCGGGTGGCAGCCGCGAGCTTCCGCATGCCGGGGGCGCCGGTGGTGAACTGGGTGGTGGTCGCCTTCCTGCTCTTCGTCACCGCCATGCTCTGGCTACAACCCGACACCCGGGTGGCGCTCTACGTGGCGCCCGTGTGGTTCGGCTTGCTGGCGGTGAGTTACTTCAGCTCGCGACCGCAGCCGGTGCAGGCGGCCTGATCAGCCGATCAGCGAACGCAGCCGGCTGGTTCGCGATCCGTCGGCTGTCTCTGCCACGCGCCGCAGCAGGGCAGCCGCTTCCGCGGGCGGCACTGCGCGGCTGAACAGGAATCCCTGTGCTTCCTGACACTTGTTCTCCTGCAGGAACATCAGTTGCCTGAGGTTCTCCACGCCCTCGGCCGTGACCTCGATGGACAGTGACCTCGCCATCGCGATGATCGCCAGCACAATGGCGCGGTCCTCCGCGCAATCGATGAGGTTCGTCACGAACGAGCGATCGATCTTGAGCCGGTCCACGGGGAGGTGGCGCAATCGCCCGAGACTCGAGTAACCGGTGCCGAAATCGTCGATCGCGAGGGAGACGCCGATCTTCTTGAGCAGAACGAAGGCTTGCTTCGCCCACTCGTCGTCCTTCATCAGGACCGACTCCGTGATCTCCAGCTCGAGAGCCGAGGGGTCGATGCCGCTTTCCCCGATGATCGCTGCCACCAACTGCGGAAATTCCCTCGAGGCAAACTGCTGACTCGACACGTTGACGGCCAGACGGACGGAAGGCAGGCCCTGATCGCACCACTCCCTGGCCTGTGCGCAGGCGGTACGCAACACCCAGGCGCCCAATTCGCCGATCAGCCCCGTTTCCTCGGCGATCGGGATGAACTCGGAGGGTGCCACCATGCCGAGCTCGGGATTCGTCCAGCGCAGCAGCGCCTCCAGGCCCGCGATGGTGCCGTTGTCCACGTCGAATAGCGGCTGATAATGCAGGGAGAACTCGCCGCGCTGCAGCGCCCCGCGCATCTTTTCCTCGACCGCAAACCGCTGCCGCGCCGCCGTGGTCATCTGCGGATCGAAATAGGCATACGTGCCAGGGCCGCGGCGCTTGGCGAAATACATCGCCCAGTCGGCGTTACGCAGCAGAGCATCGGCATTCGTCCCATCCGTGGGGAAAATGGCGATGCCGACACTGGGCGTGATCACCAGGGAATGCTTTGCAATCTGCATCGGCGCCTGCAGCTCGTCAATCAGCCGCCGCGCGAGGATCCCAGCATCTTCGACGTTGGCGAGGTCCGGCAAGATCACCACGAATTCATCGCCGCCGAGACGCGCGATGTGACCGGACGCCAACGAGGTTGAGTTGACGGCGCCAGGGCTGTCGTCGTGGCGCAGCGTGCGGCGCAGGCGGGCCGCAACCAGGCACAGGAGCTCATCGCCGGCGCCGTGGCCAAGGGAATCGTTGACGCGCTTGAAGTTGTCCAGGTCGAGAAAGAGAACCGCCATGGGCTGCCCGGTACGGCCGGAAGCGAGTATGGCGCTTTGCAGACGGTCGAGGAATTGCGAGCGATTGGCCAGGCCAGTCAACGGATCGAAATACGCCAGCTTGACGATCCGATGCTCGGCGCGCCATTTGCTCGCGAGCGAGATCGCCATCTGCCTGACCTCGTGTGGATGAAACGGCTTCTGCAGATACGACAGCTTCTCTTCGGGCGGCACCAGTCGGCCGATTGCGGCGGGATCCGTGTCCGAGTAGGCAGTGCAGATGACGATCTCGATGGCCGGATCCAACGTCCGAATGCCGGATGCCGCCCAGGCGCCGTCCTGTCCGGGAGGCATTCTCATGTCGAGGAAAGCGACCGCGAACGGCTCATTGGCAGCCACCGACTCGCGCACCGCGGCGACCGCGGATGCGGCATCGTTGCAGAACACGGGCTCAAATGCCGTTTGCGCAGTGGCGGGCTGTCGCTCCTGGGGCGCGGATGAGTCGCGAAAGAGGCGTGCCTGCAGCCGCTGCAATCTCTCGAGGCCGCCGCCGACAGCAGGATCGGCGAGGATCTGTCGATACGCATCGCGCACATCGACTTCATCGTCGGTAACGAGTACGCGTATGGGCGCTCGAGCGCGGTCAGCCATAGTTCATCTCCCGAACCTTCAAAATGCGGAACGCGCCATGCCGTCGCCGAGCGGTAGCGTGACATGGATGGCGGCCCCGGATCCCAACCCGTCGCTGGTTGCCCAGATTCGCCCCCCCAGGGCTCGAATCGTGTTGGCACACCAATGCAAGCCTATGCCGTGATTCGTGCCACGGGACTTCGTCGTATAGCCCTTCTGGAAAATGCGATCGATGTTTTCGGCTCGAATCCCGACGCCATCGTCTTGCGCATGCAAATGCAATTGAGCGCAACCGGATTCGCGGGTGACCTCGGCCCACAGGCGCAGCATTCCCGAATCCCTGCCGGCGTCACGTACCGCTTCGGAGGCATTGATGATTACGTTCTGCAGGACGAGTCGCAGCACGGTGCGCACTACCCGGATCGTGCCCAGCCGGCTCAGCGACTCATCGGCATCGATACGCAACCTGGCACGGCTCGCGTCCGGCACGATGTCGAGCGATTGCGAAACCAGCTCTGAGAGCTTGACGGATTCAAAAGCCGGCTCGGCTCTGGTGGCGACGCGCATGTGCTCAGCGAGAGCCGAGCGCATGCTGGCGGCCTGGCGGCTCATGACAGCGACATCCGCCGCCGACTCGCGCAGCACCGATGCAACGTGCTGGCAGCCGAGCTCGACGAACTGCGCCAGCTCGGCGCGCCGGCAGGAGTCGCTTGCGGCGCTCGTCAGCTCCATCGCGGCGCGCTCGAGATCGCCGATCGGCACTCCCTTGAGACGCTCTGCAAGAGCGGTCACTCTCACACCGAGCGGCGTCAGGGCATTGCCGAGATTGTGCAACACGCCCTTGGCCATTTCCGCCACTCCCGCCTCGAACGACTGATCGACCAGCAGGCGATGCGCCTCCTGCAGTCTCTCGACCATGCGGTCGAATTCGCGACCGAGCTGCCCGAATTCGTCCTCAGTGTCACAATTCAGCCGAGCCGACATGTCCGTGCTCTCGCCGACGGTGACGGCGTGGCGGGTCATGCGCGTGAGCGGTGTCAGCACGAGGCGATTCAACAGCACGACGACCAGGAGCAGGACGATGATGGCAACCACGATGATCGAGAGGGATGCGTATCGAATCGCCGTCAAGCCGCTCGCCTCGATGCTCCGCGCGACCCGGACCCGCAGGGTCATGATCGGCCGGTGGTAAATGTCTCCGAACGACCGGTAGACGCTCGTGTAATGACTGCTGTTGACCAGCAATTCGGAGCTTGGCGCGAGCGGCATGTTCACCGGCAGGAGATTCGACTGCGTTCGTGAGCCGAGATCCCGCAGGCGATCCGGCGTCAGGAGGCGTCCGAGGATGATCATGCCGGCGGGGCGGCCACGGCCGGTACCGTCCAGGATCGGTGCGCCGGCAATCATCATCACCCCGCGATTGGTGTTCAGGAGCCCATGCACCGCGCGCGTGGTTCCGAGGTCGCTTCGCCAGGGGAAACCCGGCGGCAGCGAGCCCCCGTCCTCCAGGCTGCCCTGCAGCGACAGGTCCGTGTGGATGACGTCTCCGGTCCAGGCCAGGACCCGTCCTTTCAGGTCGACGATCATGATGCTGTCGACTTCTATCTGCGCTATGGCCGTGTGCGTGAAGTTCGTCGCGACGAATTTTGGGTTGCGGCCCTGGACGAAACGATAGGCGTCCTGCCAGTTGGCCCAATCCGTCGCGTCGATCTGCAAGGTCTGCAGATCGCGATCGATCGCGTAATTCACGCGCTTCATTGCCGTTCGGGCGTTGGCTCGCTCCAGGCGCACGAAGCTTGGCTGCACGACCCTGAGCTGAATGAGGAACGCAGCCACGCTCAGGGCGGCGAACAGCAGCGCCAGGGAGCCGATGACTTTGGATCGGATGCTCATGCCCAGGGGTTTTTTAGGCCTTCCGGGCGGATTACATATGCGAATAGGGTCGGGATTCCCGAGCGCTGCGGCCGGAAATTACGAGACTTGTGACCGAAGTCATGGTTCCGCGCGGGAGGGCGGATACCACGGTACAATGACGGGCGGTCGTAACCGCTCGCCCGTAGGCGGACAAGCTGCGCGCCCGTAGCTCAGTTGGATAGAGTACCTGGCTTCGAACCAGGTGGTCGGGGGTTCGACAAAATCGCCGGGAGCGATTTTGGACGGCGCGAAGCGCCGGGCCCGAAGGGCCGAGGCCCAGGAAGGGCCGAGCAATCCCTCCGGGCGGCGCGAATGCAATATGATGGCGGACCAGCTGCGCGCCCGTAGCTCAGTTGGATAGAGTACCTGGCTTCGAACCAGGTGGTCGGGGGTTCGAATCCCTCCGGGCGCGCCATTTCAAAAATTATCCAAATCCTCTCTATTCCGGAGATATGGGTGACGCCCGAGCGCCGGGCGGCCCGAGCAGCGCGTAACGCCGCCCGTGCGGCAAGCGATAACGGCGGACGATGGCGGCAGCCCCGTCGGCAGCGAGCTCCCCTGCGATTCCGTCGCCCGCGGGACGATAGTGCCGGACACGCTCCAGCAGCGGCGTCAGCTCGCCCGAGGCGTGCCCGGGCAACAGCACCAAGACCCGGCCGCGTTTCCCCTGAGAGCCAAACCAGTCACGCACGACTTTCTGCGGCGGGTTTGCATCCGTCGTCAGGACGGTGAATGAGGTGCGCAGCCCGCGATCGAGCATGGCGATGGTCGTCTCGTCGGGGTTGAGCAGCGCAAGGCTCGCCTGCCCCGTATCGGAGTGAATCTGCCGGGCCAGCGAGGGCAGGTCTTGCCAACGATCAATCGTTGGGAACAACGCGAGTGAGGTGATACAGAAGACCACCGCGTAGGCAACATACGTCCATTGGAAACTGCGCAACACCTGCCCCTGGCGTTGCGAGCCGACCGCCCGTCGCAAGGCATGCCACGTCAGCAAGAGCATCACCCCCGCGGCGCCGAAGTACTCAGCTCTGTTGGCCGTCAATCCCGCGACCCCAAACATGATGAGCGCCGCGGCAAAGAGACACGCGATCGTGGCAACCAGCCATCGCGTCCAGCGCAGGAGGTCACCCTTGCTCTGGCCCCCGAGCCGCTGCGCCGCGGCGACCTCGAGCGCGATGAGGAGGCTTATTCCGAGCAGCGCCGGCGCCGCATAGATGTCGCGTGCCGTCGCTGCCAGCGAGAGCAGCACGAGGAAGGGGAGTGAGGCCGCGACGGCGAATCGCCACGCTGTAGCGCTTGGATCGCGCAGGCGCACCCGATCCCGCACATGCCACGCGGCCACGGCCGCGAGCGCGGTCCACGGCAGAAGGTAGACAGGCAGCTCGATGAAGTACTTCCCCGGCGAGTTGTGATGACCCGTGCTGTAGAGATACGCGGGCGGGGCGGCAATGTGGGTGAAGCGTCCGGCCAGGTTGTACCAGAAGAGGATGCGCAGCGATCCGGCGCCATCGGCAGTGTGCGCAACCGCGACGATCCACGGCCCGATGACGATCGCCTGCAGCAGGAAGCCGGCGTAGAGCTCCGGCCGACGGAGCTCCGACCAGCGCCGCTCCCATGCGATGAGCGTGAGCAGCGCCAGGCCGGGTACCACCCAACCCGGAGCACTCTTCGCCATGAAGCCGACGGCCGCGCCGGCGTGCATCAGAAGATACCCGTAGAGCTTCCTGCGGCCCGGGCCGGCCGTGTAGCCGAGATAGGCGCCGAGGAGCGAGACGGCGCAGCCGGCGAGGAGACAGGCATCGGGCGCCAGCCACATCGTCACCCGAAACGCCGTGATCGCCGTGCTTGCAACCAACGCGGCGACGATTGCCGCTGCGAACCCGTCCATTGCGAATCCGAGAGCACCGATCGCGACTGCGGTGACGGATGCATACAACAGGTTGGGTGCGCGCGCCGCGGCTACGGACGGTCCGAAGAGGCGCATCGATCCGGCCGACAGCCAGTAGGAAAGCGGGGGCTTCTCGAGGAATGGCTGGTTGGCGAGGTGCGGCAGCGCCAAATTGCTCTGCATGCTCATGCGCCACGCGATGTCGGCCTCTCGCGGCTCATCCGGTGTCCAGGCACCACGATCGAGTGTGCCGATGAGCCACATCGGCGCAAGGGCTAGAAGGATCAGAAGGATCCAGCCGCGAGCGCCGGTCGTGGACGGGGAGCGCATGGGCTTTCGATCATGCGGTGACGGGTCGGTGTTCCGTCCCTGAAGCGTGGCTGTTGCGGCGCGCCAGCCATTCCTGGAGCCGTCCGGTCGCGCCTCGCTCAACATGTAGCCCCAGGCGCGTTCGCCGCCAGAGAATGTCTTCTGCGGTCTGCGCCATCTCCACGTAGCACAGGTAATCGGCTTCCCGCTCGTAGAGCTGCGGCAACAGCTCCTCACCGAGATCGGCTACCGAGCGGGCGCCGCCGAGGATGTGCGCGACCCGGGTGCCATACGCGTGTGCATACCGGTATCTCAGCGTCGGAGGAAGCCACGGATATGCACGCTCGAGGCTGCGCAGAAATCTGGCGTAGTTGCCGCGCGGCAGATCACCTCCCGGTAGCAGTGCATGGGCCGTCCATGCGGACGCCCGTGACCCGAGCTCGCGCGCGAGAATGTCGACGGCGCTCTCAGCGAGCTTGCGATAGGTCGTGATCTTCCCGCCGAACACGTTGAGGATGGGAGCCGGATGCTGCTCGAGCTCGAGAGCATAGTCGCGCGTGACGGTGGCCGGATCCGCCGCGTCATCATCGAGAAGCGGCCGCACCCCGCTGTAGCTCCACACCACGTCGTCGGGGCGCACGGGCTTCGCGAAATAGCGGCTGACCGCGGCACAGAGATACTCGATCTCGTCGGACGCGATGCGCACGGCACTCGGATCGCCCGTGTACTCGACGTCCGTGGTCCCTATGAGCGTGAATTCACGCTCATAGGGAATGGCAAATACGATCCGGCGATCGTCATTCTGGAACAGATAGGCGAAGCGGTGGGCGTAGAGCTGCGGGACCACGATGTGGCTGCCCTTCACCAGCCGGACCGAATGACAGACACTGACGGGCGCAGCTTCGCGCGCGAACCGGCTCACCCACGGTCCGGTGGCATTCACTACGGCTCTGGCACTGATTGTCTGCGGTCCGGATGCGCCCGCAAGCGTGGCAACCCAATGATCCCGCTCAGCTTCCAACTTCTCACACCGCGTGCGCGTCAGGATCAACGCACCGCGTTCGCGCGCATCTATCGCGTTCAGCACCACGAGGCGCGCGTCATCGGTCCAGCCATCCGAGTAGACGAATCCCTTGACGTACTGTGTCTTCAGAGCCGCACCCGCTACGTGACGGCGGAGGTCGACGCGTGCTGAGCCCGCCAGGCGCCGGCGGCGCGCCAGATGATCGTAGAGGAAGAGACCGGCGCTGATCATCCATGCGGGCCGCTGACGTGCATCGTGAGGCAGGACGAAACGCAGCGGCCGCATCAGGTGTGGAGCGGAGCCGAGCAGGATCTCGCGCTCGATGAGCGCCTTGCGAACGAGCGAGAACTGCAGTTGCTCGAGATACCGCAAGCCTCCGTGAATGAGCTTGGTGCTGGCGGAGGAAGTATGGGCGGCGAGATCGTCCTGCTCGCAGAGCAGGACCGAGAGGCCGCGCCCGGCGGCGTCCCGAGCGATCCCGGCGCCGTTGATGCCGCCGCCGACGACGAGAAGATCGTATGTGCCAGAATACCGCATGGCCAGATCATATCGGGAATCCCGGTACGTTGAGGTGCGACTCGATGCCGTACGGCTCGATCGCAACGGCCGGCGTGTGCTCGAGGATGTGAGCTGGACCATCCGTCCCGGCGAGAGATGGGTGTTGGCGGGTGCGAACGGTGCCGGCAAGACCCAGCTGCTGAAGCTCATCGCCGGCTCGGTATGGCCCACACCCACCGGGCGCGACGTACGGCAGTACCGCTGGAAAGGCGGCCTATGGCGAACTCCGCACGAGATACAGGATGAGATCGGGTACGTTGGCCCAGAGCGTCAGGACAAGTACACGCGGTACGGCTGGAATCACAGCGTCGCTGAGGTCGTGGCGACGGGCGTCCACCGTACCGACATCCCGCTCCACTCGGTGAGCGATGCGGATAGCCGGCGCGTTGCGGCGATTCTCCGTCGGCTGCGGCTGGAGCCGCTGGCCCGGCGGCCGTTTCTCACACTCTCCTATGGCGAGCGGCGGCTTACGCTGCTCGCGCGCTCGCTTGCCTCCCGGCCGAAGATGCTGCTGCTCGACGAGCTGTTGAACGGTTTGGACGAAGCCAATCACGAGCGGGCGCGGCGCTGGCTCGAGGGTACCGCGCGGTCCAGGCTGCCATGGGTGTTGTCCACTCATCGGCTGGAGGATGTTCCCGCCAGCGCCACCCACGCGTTGGTGCTGGAGCACGGTCGAATCGTCTATCGCGGCACCATGCGGCGTGCACCCCTGAGCCGATGGCTTGCGCGTGCAGTGGAAACTCGCGCGACGACCCGATCGGTCGCACGCGTGCGTAGGTCTTCCGATGACGCGTTGGTGCGATTGACCAACGCTCACGTGCACCTCGAGGAGTACGTCGCGCTCAAGGACGTGTCACTTGCGATCCACTCGGGCGACTGCTGGGTAGTCCATGGTCACAACGGCTCGGGCAAGACCACCCTGTTGCGCACCCTCTACGGCGACCACGGCGTGGCAGCCGGCGGGCGCATCGAGCGCGCGGGAATCGAGCCGGGCGTGCCATTGCAAGTGTTCAAGGAGCGCGTAGGCCTCGTTGCGGCGCACCTGCAGGCCGACCATCCGCAGGACCTCACCGCCGGTGCTGTCGTGCAGTCCGGCCGCTACGCGAGCATCGGCCTCAATGATCCGCCGACCGCCGCTGATCGCGCCGCGGCCCGCCGCGCACTGCGGGCGTTTGGGTTGGGATCCCTGGCCGCCCGGCCTTTACGGGAGCTGTCCTACGGCCAGTTGCGGCGTGTGCTCTTCGCACGGGCCTGGGTGCTGGATCCCGCACTGTTGCTCCTCGATGAGCCGTTTGCGGGCGTGGACGAGCCCACGCGACGCGACCTCTCGGAGCGTATCGAGGCCAGCGTCGCCGGCGGCACGGCCGTCGTCATGACGACGCATCGCCGTGCGGAATGGCCGCGCTGCGCCAGTCACGAGCTGGAGCTGGCGCGCGGGGAGGTACGCTATGCGGGGCCGGTCAGAGAGCGATTTCGGTCTCGAAGACGGAGACCGCCTGGCCGACGATCCACACGCCGGCGACGCTCCCCTCTTTGAGTTCGAGCTCCACCTCGACCCGCCCGGGACGGTGCAGGTAATGGCCTTGAACGCCTCGAAAGGACGCCTGCCTGAGATCGTGAGTCAGGAAGCCGTGGTGGGCGAGATATACCCCGAGCAGGCCGTGCGCATTGCCGCTCACCGGGTCCTCGCCGATGCCGAGCGCCGGGCAGAACATGCGCGATTCCGTGAGGTGATCCTCCTTGTCGGGCGTCAGCGCGAAGACGAAGTATCCGGCTGCGCCGATCTGTGCCGACAGCGTCGTCAGGCGCGTCATGTCCGGCTTCAGGTACTTGAGCTGTTCTGTGCCGCGCACACCGATGAGCAGCCGAGTGCTGTTCGAGCCGGCGATTCGCAACGGGCAGCGGGTGTCGAGGTCGTCCGTCGCGAGCGCCAGCGCATCCAGCACCGCGAGCCGCTCCCGATCGTTGAGCTCCCGTCCCAGGGGCGGTGTGCTCTGGCGTACGGCGATCTTGCGGTCCTCGCCGCTGCCGCGGATCTCGACGTCGACGATTCCCGCCCTGGACTTCTGCCGCACCTGCCGCGGCGCGTCATGCCTGCGGGATAGTACGTAGTGCGCCGCGACGGTCGCATGGCCGACGAAGCCGACCTCGGCGCGCGGCGTGAAGAACCGTGCCCTCAGGTCGTGGCCCTCGCCCTCCGGTGCGAGAATGAACGCGGTGTCGGCGTTGTTGAGCTCCCGGGCGATCGCAAGCATCTGTGCGTCGCTCAGTCCGTTCGCATTGAGCACTACGCCGGCGGGATTCCCCGTGAAGCGGTCCACTGTGAAGGCATCCACCTGATGCACTTGGATTTTGTGAGTCATCGCTCCCGTTTCCCCGTCCGTGGGCGGACGGTCGGCGGCGGCCGAGGGCGGCCATTCTAGCCCATGAATTACAATGGTCCCATGGAGATCGGCATCGAGATCAGTCTGTACCCGCTGGCGGAGCACTTCGTTCCCGAGATCCACGATTTCATTGCCCGCCTGGAGGCGGCGGGGGACCTGAAGGTGGTGAGCGGCAGCATGAGCACCCAGATCTTCGGGGAGTACGAGCACGTATTCGAGACGCTTCGCCGGGAGCTGCGCGTGAGCTTCGAGAGCCGGGGGAAGCAGAGCGGCAAGGCGGTGTTCGTCCTGAAGATGCTGGGCCCTCTGTAGCTGGCGCGCTGGGCCGCGAATCGGCAAACTAGAAGGCTTGGCCTTTGGCCCCGTGCCAGAGGGGGTCCGGTACCGTGAACAGAGGTAGGTGAATGGCGTTGCTGCGCGTGATCGATCGCGATGGACAGGAACACGAGGTAGAGGCGAAGGCCGGGCTCAAAGTCATGGAGACTCTGCGGGAGCTCGACTACGGGGTCGCGGCCATCTGCGGCGGGATGTGCTCGTGCGCCACCTGCCACGTCTACGTCGATCCCGAGTGGCAGGCGCGCTTGCCGGCGCCGATGTCGGATGAGCGGGAGCTCCTCACCGAGCTTGCCCATACCCAGGACAACTCGCGCCTCTCCTGTCAGATCGAGTTCACGCCGGAGCTTTCGGGGCTGCGTGTCACCATCGCTCCGGATGAGTAGCGCGGGAGCCGACCATTCACAACCTGTGGCTGATCATCGCTTTCGCCGTAATCGGCGCGTTCCTCGTGGTGCGCCTGTACTTCGTCATCCGCAAACTGCGTCCCGCGCATCAGGAGACTTGGGACGAGAAGATGGTCGAGCGCCTGCGTGCGCGCGGCTTTGCTCCTTTCAACGAGTACCCCGTCGCATTCTTCCTGGCATTGCCCGACGAAGCCGCGTGCAGCGCGGTGCGCGCACGTCTGGAGCCGGACGGCTTCAGCGTGGAAATCAAGCCAATGAAGACGCAATTGTTCGGCCAGACGGAGAGCGAGGACAGCCTGCCGCTCGGCCTCCATGCGACCAAGCTGATGCGTCTGCTCGTCGTCGACGTATCGGAGCTCAGTAAACGGATGACCGGACTCGCCACGGAGTTTCACGGCCGGTACGACGGATGGGCGGTCTAGTCGATCAACGCTTTTCGGTCTGGCGACGCACCGCTTCGGCGGCGGCGGCGATGGCGGTGGGGTCGCCGAGATAGCGGCTCTCGAGCGGCTTGAGCTGCGGGTCGAGCTCATAGAGAAGCGGCACGCCCGTCGGGATGTTGAGCTCGACGATCTCGCTCTCGGACACGTTGTCCAGCATCTTTACCATCGCACGCAGGCTGTTGCCGTGCGCGGCCACGAGCACGTTGTGTCCACGGCGAAGCTCCGGCGCGATGCGGCCGTTCCAGAAGGGCAGCACCCGCGCGAGCGTATCTTTCAGCGACTCCGCGGCCGGCACCTCCGCGGCCGGCACCTCCGCGTATCGCGGATCGAAGCGCGGATGACGCTCGTCATCGGCGGCGAGTGGAGGTGGCGGAATGTCGTAGCTGCGGCGCCAGACCTTCACCTGGGCCTCGCCGTGACGCTCCACGGTCTGCGCCTTGTTGAGGCCCTGGAGCGCGCCGTAGTGGCGCTCGTTCAGCCGCCAGGAGCGCTCGACCGGAACCCACATCCGGTCCATCTCATCGAGCATGATCCAGAGCGTGCGGATCGCCCGCTTCAGCACCGACGTGAATGCAACGTCAACCATCAGCTTCTCGTCGAGAAGCTGCCGCCCGGCTCGCGCGGCCTCGTCGCGGCCCTGGTCCGCAAGATCAACGTCCGTCCAGCCCGTGAAAAGGTTCTCCAGGTTCCAGATGCTCTGGCCGTGGCGGACCAATATCAGTTTTCCGGTCGTCCCCATGAAATGAAGCCTCAATCCCCGTGTCTATTCCGTGAGTTTACGCAATGACTCGACGCCAACGGTGAGCGTCGCGAAATCGGCGGCGCCGGCCGCGCGCATGTCCGCGAGGGTGCGCTGCCAGTGCGTCAGCTCCTTGCCCGCCGACTCCTGCCACGCCGAGACGCGTTCTTCGACGCCGCCGCGTCGGCCGCGGCTCAACACACGCTCCGCGAGCCTGCGGTGCAGGCGCAGAGCCGCATCGCGCAGGCCGGTCCGCGCCGTCGCCTGCCACGGCCCCTCGACCGGCAGCCGGTCGATCTGTTGCCGGACCCAGTCGAGACCCGTGCGGGATCCCACCTCGAAATAGAGGCGGGCGGCTTCCGTAACGGCGATGCGCTGCGAGGCGGCGAGCTCGACGATGTCGAGCGAGGCGTTGTGAGACTCGAGACTCGCCACGCGCGCGGCCAGCTCCGACGGCAGGCCTGCCTCCAGGTGCTGTGCGCGCACCTGCTCGAACTGCTCGCGCCAGGAGCCGCAGAGCACCTGGCCGATCCGCGCCTCCAGCTCGTGCACGCCTGCGCGAAATTCCGCCACCGCGGTATCCACCTTGAGCGCGCGCCGGCGGGCAAGCAGCCAGTAAGTGGCGTGCCGCAGCAGCCGGCTCGTCTCGAACGCCGCGGCGTACTGCACTTTCGCCGGCACCCGGTTGTCGAGATCCTCGATCTCCGTCCACACCGTGCGCATCTCGAAGATCTCGCGCGCGGCGGTGTAGGCGCGCGCGATCTGCGCCGGCTCCGCGCCCGTGTCCTCCTGCGCGCGCGGCACGAAAGTCGGACCCATCCTGTTGATCAGGCTGTTGGTCGTCGCGGTCGCGATGATCTCCCGGCGCAAACGATGCCGGGAAATCGCGCGGGCGAAGCGCCGGCGCACCGGCCCGGGGAAGTAGCGCTCGAGCTCGGTGGAGAGGTACGGGTCTTCCGGCACATCCGAGTCGAGGAGATGGGTGTTGAGCCAGATCTTGCTGTAGGCGAGCAGGATCGCGAGCTCCGGGCGGGTGAGTCCCTTGGCCGCCTCGCGCCGCTCCGCGAGCTCATCGTCGGTGGGCAGGAACTCGAGCGCGCGATTGAGCTCGCCCGAGCGCTCGAGGGAGCGGATCAGGTGCTGGAATTCCGACATCCGGGCGCGAGCCTGCAGCTCGAGGGTGCTGATCGCCTGGCTCTGCAGATAGTTGTTGCGCAGCACGAGCGAGCAGACCTCGCCCGACATGCTGGCGAGCAGCCGGTTGCGCTCGCCGGCGGTGAGGCTGCCTGCCTGTACGATCGGGTTGAGCAGGATCTTGAGGTTGACCTCGACGTCGGAGGTGTTGACACCGGCGGAGTTGTCGATGAAATCGGTGTTGAGGCGGCCGCCGGCGAGGGCGTACTCGATGCGCCCCCGCTGCGTGAAGCCGAGGTTGCCGCCTTCGCCGACCACCCTGGCCTTGAGCTCCCGGCCGTTGATGCGCAGGCCGTCGTTGGCGCGGTCGCCGACCTCGGCGCTCGATTCCCGGCTGGCCTTGACGTAAGTGCCGATGCCGCCGTTCCACAGCAGATCCACCGGCAGGCGCAGAATTGCGCGCATGATCTCGATCGGGGGCTGGGTGGCCGACTCCAGGCCGAGAAGCGCGCGTGCTTCCGGCGACAGAGTGATCGACTTGGCGCTGCGGGCGAACACCGCGCCGCCCTTGGAGATGCGCGTGCGATCGTAGTCGTCCCAGCTCGAGCGCGGCAGATCGAATAGCCGCTGCCGCTCCGCGAAGCTCACCGCCGCATCGGGGGTGGGGTCGATGAAAATGTGGCGATGGTCGAACGCGGCCTGCAGGCGGATGTGCCGCGAGAGCAGCATGCCGTTGCCGAACACATCGCCCGACATGTCGCCGATGCCGATGGCCGTGAAGGGAGTCTTCTGGATGTCGACGCCGAGCTCGCGGAAGTGCCGCTTGACGCACTCCCAGCCGCCGCGGGCAGTGATGCCGAGCCGCTTGTGGTCATATCCGGCCGAGCCGCCCGAGGCGAACGCATCGCCCAGCCAGAAGCCGTA
>DATAXF010000031.1:0-46220 GCA_036273095.1 Steroidobacteraceae bacterium
TGTCATATCCGGGCGTCACCTGGGTGACGGGGATGGCGATCGCGAGCCGGTTGCAACACAGCGAGCAGCAGGTGCTCGACAAGGTGCCTTATTTCACGGTGGTGAAGCGCGACTACCACCTGGGCGTCTACCGCTCGACGCTGGTCACGACCTACGCCTTCCGCAATCCTGCCTTGCAGGCGCTGAAGATCGGCGGTGCCGGCGGCCTTCCATCCACGGCCACGTTCACCGTGGAAAGCAACATCCAACACGGCCCGTTCCCCGGGTTGCACACGGTGGCGCTGGCCGTCGTCGACTCGACCATCGAGCTGCCGCCCGCGCTGCAACAGGAACTGTCCGGGGTGATCGGCTCGAAGCCGCTGCTGAAGTTTCACACCACGCTCGATCTCTTCGGCGGCGCCACTTCGGACCTCACCAGCCCGGCCTTCAGCCTGCGGCTGGCTGACGGCTCCAATCTCGTCTGGGGCGGACTCACCGGCACCCTGACGGCCAGCCGCAATCAAGTCCGCTGGTCGGCCCGATTGAGCGCGCCGCACCTGCTCGCGCAGGGCGCCCAGGGCGGATTCGAGCTCACCGGCGCCGAGTACTCCGGCTCGCACGAGAAGGCCTTGGACGGTCTCTACGCCGGCACCGGCACGTTCACCATCGAGCGTATGGACGGCAGCGCGCCACGCCCGGGAGCTGACTTCTCGATGCAGCGCATCTCGCTCACCAGCACCTCGAAGGCCGACGGCGAATTCCTCGACATGCGGGTCGATGTCGCCATGGATGCGGCGAAGATCGCGGCGGTGCAGTTGACCAATGTCATGTACTCGGAAAGCTTCGAGCACCTCTATGGACCCTCGCTGGCATCGCTGGCGGATGCGATCCGCACGGCGCAGCGGCAGGCCGGCGGCGATCCGCAGCAGCTTCGGGCCGGCATGAGCGATGCCTTCCGCCAGTACGGCATCGACCTGGTGCTGCACGATCCGGTGCTCAACATCCGCCAGGTCAGCTTCACCATGCCCGAAGGGAGCTTGCTCCTCTCCGCCAGGATCAGCGCTCCCGGGCTCGGCCGCGGCGACCTGCAGCAGTGGCCCGGGGCCATCATGGCGCTCAGGGCTCACGCCGCGGCCACGGCGGACCTTCGGGTCGACAACGGCCTGCTGCAGAAGCTACTGGCGATGGGTGGCTCCAATCCAAAGGTCGCCGCCCAGCTCACCTCTTTCGAGCAACAGGGTTATCTCACGGCGGGGCCCACCGCGGTCACGACGCATCTCGAGCTCTCCGGCGGCAGTATCACCCTGAACGGCCATCCCTTCCCGCCGGCGCCGCCGGTCAACTGACCGTCAGGTCGCGGCGGTGCGCGCCTCATCGTCACCCGCGCGCACCGTCGCATGGGCGAGATTGTTGCGCACGAACGCAATGTGCTCGCGCAGCTGATAGAGCTGGTCGGCATGTGAGCCGGGAGTCTTGCGCAGAATGACCGAGCGCTCGATCTCCTGCAGCCGCTCGAGCAGCTCGGCATGCCGCTCCGGGGTCAAAGTTCCGAGGGATTCGCGCTCCAGAGCCATGAGCTCCGCGTAGCGGCGGTGAATGCGGCTATCGACCCGCCAGCGATAGAGGCTCGGCAGGAAGCGCAGTCCCGGAATCAGGATGATGATGATGGGCACGAGGACCGCCGCGATCCGGGCCACCAGGCTCGCAAGCCTGAAAGGCAGATAGCGATACGCGAGGTTCCTGTCACCGGATTTGTAGTAGCGCGCGGCTTCCGTATCCAACGGGAAAAAGTAGGTCGAGGGATTCGGGAAATCATGCGCGTGCTGCAGCAGGGTTGCGCGGCCGTGCACCGCCTGAGCCGCCTCGATCAGCAGATCGCAGAGCGCCGGGTGCAGGTCCGAGTGCGCCATCAGCTCGACCGCCGGAGCGATCATGATGAGCGGCTTCACCGGCAGGTTGGCGCCCAGGTCGAATGCGCCTTCGGGAATGTTGAGCTCGTGGAGGTACGGGAAACGCCTCGTGTAGGCATCAGCCTGCGGGAACCTGAACATCAGCACGCCGCGGGTGTGCAGCATCGCGCGAATCGTCTCTGGTGGTGCGGAATCACCCGAGAGGAAAATCGCGTCCACCTGGCCGTCGAGGAGCGCGTTGCGGGCGCCCTCTCCTTCGAGGTCGAGCAGCTGAGTCGGGCCGCCCAATTCGATGCCGTTGGCTTTCAGCAGTGCCAGCGCCAGGAGCCGCGTGCCGCTGCCTTCGCTGCCGATCGCGATGCGCTTGCCCGCGAGTTGCGACAGCTTGAACATGGGCCGCCGTGGCCGTCCATGACGCATGACTCCGTGATAGAAGACCGTGAGCGGCTGATAGAACATACTGCCGAGGGAGACGAGGTCGGCGGTGCTGCCTCCTTTCGGCCCCGTTTCCGTGATGCCCGACTGCACGAGTGCGATGTCGATGTGCGAGTGGGCCTGCGTCAGCCGCTGGAAGTTCTGTAGGGAGCCCGCCGACGGGATGATCTTGAGATCGATGCCGTTGGTGGCAAGGAATGCCCGGTACCTCTCGGCGAATTTCTCGAACGAGCTGCCCTTGGGTCCGCCGCTCATGGTGAGCGTATGCGGCGGCAGCGGACGCACGAAGTGCAGCGCCAGAATGATGGCGAGGCCGCTCGCGAGCAGAATCGGGCCCAGAGTATGGATGAGATCCCACCAGGAGATGGTGGTGATCTTGAGCGGCAAACGCAGCCTTGCGCCGCGGCGCCGGTCAGTGCTGCCGGATTCGGAGCTGGCTTCCCCCATGCCGGCGAGTCTAGCACCGCCGCCGCGACAAAGCCCCGACCAGGGCGGCGCGTGCTTACAATATAGCCGCCTGAAACTGCGCCCCGGAGGACTGATGCCCGCCTCTCTCTCGCACGCGCCCGCCGACCATTTCAACCCGGACAGGGCGCGGTTGACCGATCTCAACGTCAGTCTCGCAAGCCTGCGAGGTGCGCTGCCGCTGCGGCACCGCCTGGCTGCCGGCGCTCACCACGGAGCGATTTCCGCATGCGCCGCATTGCTCGCATTCATTCCGACGCATGCGATCGGGTTGAAGGAGAGCTTCTGGAGCGCCATCACAGCCATCTCAGTCGCGCAGACGGAGTTCCGCGCGGCCCAGACGACCGCGCGCGATCAGTTCTGCGGCGCCGCCGTGGGCGGCCTCACCGGGCTCTGCACGTTCTTTGCGCTCGGGGAGAGTCTCATCGTGTACGGGGTTGCAGTCATCCTCGCGATGTTGGCCTGCTGGGCGATGAATGTCGGCTCGGCGAGCCGCCTTGCCGGCATCACCGCGACCATCATTCTCCTCGTGCCACACGTCGGCTCGCCGCAGAGCATGTTCCTGTCGCGTATTGTCGAGGTGGGTTGGGGAGTGTGTGTCGCGGTTGCTACCGTTTGGTTGGCCGCCCGCTTGCCCGCGGCGCATCTTGCTGCCGACCGCGGCAACGGCGCGGCGCCCCGCTGAGCGATTGCCATCGGCGCCGGGGCGCGGCAGCCGTCTACGGTGGGCGAAAGCCCCGCGAGAAAGTCTGGCGCAGATGGTCGATCACACACTGTACGGCCCGCGGCGTCCGCGCTGACCACGGCCGGATCGCCTGCAGCCGCTCGCCGAAAAAGCCGACCGGTCGCCACTGCGGCAACACCGGCACGAGCTCACGCGTTTCCGCGCCGCTCCAGGCGGTGAAATCGGGCAGCATGCCCACTCCCAATCCGGCGGCCGCCGCTTCGCGCAGCACCTCGCTGTTATTGGCCCGCAGCGGTCCTCTGACCGGCACGCTCAGCCGCTCGGGCACCCGGGCGCGCCGCTCGAAGGACCAGCTGGGTGAGCCGCCGTCACGCAGATAAAGCAGACACTCGTGCGCCGCCAACTCGGTTGGGTGCTCCGGTACGCCGTGACGGGCGAGGTACTTCGGGCTCGCGAGCAGCACCGAACGGCTCTCACATAACACGGTGGCGACATGGGAGTCGGGGACCCGGCTCGCGTGCCGCACCGCCACATCGAAGCCCTCCTGAGTCAGGTTCACGAATCTGTCGTTGAGATCGAGCTCGAGGCGCAGCTCCGGATAGCGCTCGAGCAGCGCCGGAATCGCGGGCGCGATGTGCTGGCGCCCCAGCGCCACCGGCGCCGTCACGCGCACGAGCCCGCGGGGCGCGCCGGCGAGGTCCTTCACCCCGGCGATGCCGCGCTCGATGTGCGCGAACGACGCCTGCGTCTCATCGACCAACTGCTGACCCGCCGCAGTCAGCGTGATCGACCGCGTGGTGCGGCGGACCAGCGGGACGCCGATAGTGCGCTCCAGGTCCTTCAGGCGCATGCTGACGGAGGACTTTGCGACCCCGAGGCGGCGCGCCGCCTGCGTGAGGCTGCGCGTCTCGGCGATCACGGTCAGCATATGAAGGTCCGGCAGCGCCGCCTCGAAGTCGTGGATGCTCATCGGCCTGTGCGCCTCGATTGTTCAAAATATTGAACATTGTAATCGGCCGGCGGTGGTTCTCAACCGCGGCCGGGGCTCCTACACTTGCGCTACATTCAATCGGACGCTCGCCATGGCAACCGCTCCCCTCTCCTTCGCCGCCCCCGCCAGCCCGCTGGTAGGCCACTGGATCGGCGGCGAGGCCGTATCAGACGGCTCAGCCCGCGCCCAGGAAGTGTTCAATCCCGCAACCGGAAAGGTCGCGCGCCGCGTGGCGATGGCGGATGCAGCCACCGTGGAGCGCGCAGTCTCGAGCGCGGCGGCGGCATGGCCGGCTTGGGCCGATACGCCCCCCATCCGTCGCGCGCGGGTACTCAGCCGCTTCGTCACACTGCTGAACGAGCATCGTGACGAAATCGCCGCACTCATCACGGCCGAGCACGGCAAGGTGTTTTCGGACGCGCAGGGCGAAGTCATGCGCGGCATTGACGTGGTGGAATTCGCCTGCGGCATTGGCCAGCTCCTCAAGGGTGATTTCACCGATCAGGTCTCGACCGGCATGGACAACTGGACCCTGCGCCAGCCCCTCGGCGTGGTCGCGGGCGTCACGCCGTTCAACTTTCCCTGCATGGTGCCCTGCTGGATGTTTCCCATCGCCATCGCCGCGGGAAATACCTTCGTGCTCAAGCCCAGCGAGCGCGACCCTTCCGCGTCGCTCGTCATGGCGCAACTCCTCAAACAGGCTGGCCTCCCTGATGGCGTCTTCAATGTCGTGCAGGGCGACAAGGTTGCCGTCAATGCACTGCTGGAGCACCCGCAGGTAAAGGCCGTGAGCTTCGTCGGCTCGACACCGATCGCGCGGCGTCTGTACTCGCGCGGCGCGGAGCTCGGCAAGCGCGTGCAGGCACTCGGCGGCGCGAAAAATCACCTGGTCGTCATGCCGGATGCAGACCTCGAACAGGCGGTCGATGGGCTGATCGGGGCGGCCTACGGCTCGGCGGGCGAGCGGTGCATGGCGATCAGCGTCGCCGTGTTGGTCGGTGACGTCGCGGATCGTGTGGTTTCCAAGCTTGCGCAGCGGGCGAAGACGCTGCGGGTCGGCGACGGAATGGACGCGGCTGTCGAGATGGGGCCAGTGGTGACCCGCCAGGCGCTCGAGCGCATTTCGGGCTACATCGACACCGGAGTCCGTGAAGGGGCGCAGCTGGTGACGGACGGCCGCGCATTGCAGGTGCCTGGATACGAGAGCGGTTTTTTCCTCGGCGGCACCCTCTTCGACCATGTCAGACCCGACATGACCATATACAAGGAGGAGATCTTCGGACCCGTGCTGAGCTGCGTCCGCGTCAAGGATGCCGGCGAGGCTCTTCGCCTGGTAAACGGTCACGAGATGGCGAACGGCGTCGCCTGCTACACCCGCGATGGCGGGGTGGCGCGCGAGTTCGCGCGACGCATTGAGGTCGGCATGGTCGGCATCAACGTCCCGATCCCGGTCCCCATGGCCTGGCATGGGTTCGGCGGCTGGAAGAACAGCCTCTTCGGCGACATGCACGCTTACGGCGAGGAAGGCGTGCGATTCTATACGCGCCAAAAGTCAGTCATGGAACGCTGGCCCGCAAGCGCGCGCGAGGGCGCCGAGTTCGCAATGCCGACCGCGCGCTGACGCCCGCGATCGTGCGGTCGGATCAGGCGGGTTTCCGCTTGATGAGCGCAGCCCGCAGGCACTGGCAGACGACCTCGTCCCTCTGGTTGATCGCCCGGTGCTGGAAAGTAACGATCCCTGCATTGGGACGTGAGCGGCTCTCCTTCAGGCCGACCACTTCGGTATCGACGTGGATCGTATCGCCGATGAACACCGGCTTCGGCATCACCACCTTGTCGTAACCGAGATTGGCGACGAGGGTGCCGACCGTCGTGTCACCTACGCTGAGGCCGATCATCAGTGCGAAGGTGAAAGTGCCGTTGACCAGTATCTGTCCGAACTCACTCGCCTTCGCCGCTTCGACATCGATGTGCAACGGCTGTGCGTTGTGAGTCATGGTCGAGAAAAGGAGATTGTCAGTTTCCGTCACCGTCCGCCGGATCTCATGAGTGATCCGGTCGCCTACCTGCCATTCATCAAACCAGCGACCTGCCATTCAATTCCCCTTCTTCGCCGGCTGCGGACGCGCAGCGAGCCTGAGCAGTCCCTGCGCGCGCGAGAGATGCGGGCGATCGAGCATCGCGCCCTTGAAGCCAATGGTGCCGGTACCGGGATTCGCGGCGAACAGATCGACGATCTCCTGTGCCGCCTGCAACTCCTCGGCGCTGGGCGTGAAGGCCTCATTGATCACCTCCACCTGCGCCGGATGGATGGCGAGCATGCCGCGAAAACCCTCTCGCCGCGCATCCTGGGCCCGTCGGCGAAGGCCCGGATCATCCCGGAAATCTCCATGGATCGTCTCCACCGCAGTGACACCGGCCGCCGCTGCCCCGAGGAGGCAAAAGCTGCGTGCCAGCTCATACGTGAAGGCGTAGCTGCCATCGGCGTTGCGGTTGCCCGCTGCGCCCAATGCATCCGCCAGATCCTCCGCTCCCCACGTCATCGCCGCCAATCGCGGCGCGCCGCCATAGGTTCCGGTATTGAACATGCTCTCCGCCGTTTCCGTCACGAGCGCGATCACCCTGGTCGCGCCCCGCTCGATGCCGGCAGCGAGCTCCAATTCAGACAAATGATGATCCAGACGCTCCACATCCGCGCGATGACGCGCTTTAGGCAGCATGATGCCGCCGGGACGACCGGGCATCACCGCCGTGAGATCTGCCAGCGCGTGCGTCCCCTGCAGCGGATTGATGCGCACCCAGAGCCGTGAGCGATCCGCCGGCTGGGCGGCGAGAAACGCCGCCACCTGCTGCCGCGCCCTCGGCTTTTCCGTCTCGGCGATCGCATCCTCCAGGTCGAAGAGCACGATGTCCGTCGGACCCGCCGCCGCTTTCTCCATCTTGCGCTCGCTATCACCCGGAGCGAAGAGCCAGGAACGCGCGCTGATGCCTGCTGTGGCGGCCATGCGCGGATATTACACAATCGCACGCGGCCGGGGTAAGCTCCGCTCACACGTTCAGCAGCATCGTAAAATCATGATATTCGAACAGGTCGCGACGGCTGGGTGTCGGTCTTATCTGATAGGTTGCGGCCAGACGTGCGCGGCCGCGCTGATAGATCCGGAAGTGAGCCAGATCGATCGCTACCTCTCGCTCGCCAGTCAGCACGGCCTGCGCATCCGCTATCTGATCGATACACATACGCACGCGGATCATTTCTCCGCCAATCGTCAACTCGCCGACCGTCTCGACGTGCCGGTGATGATGCACCACGCCAGCCCGGCGCCGTTTGTCGACATGCGCCTCGGTGACGGCGAATCGATTGCGCTTGGAGGGTTGCGACTCAAGGTCATGCACACGCCGGGACACACGCGTGACTCGATGTGTCTTCGCGTCGAAAACCGCCTGTTCACCGGCGACACGCTTCTCATCGGCGCCACGGGCCGCACCGATCTGCCGACAGGCGATCCCGCAGCGCTGCACGACAGTCTGTTCAACCACCTTCTGCGCCTCGACCCGGCGCTCGAAGTCTATCCGGCGCACGAATACAAGAACCGGGACCACACGACCCTGGAGCAGGAGATACGCGAAAACCCGCGCCTGCAGAAGCGAGATCCCGCCGGGTTCGTGGAAATGATGCGCAATCTGAATCTTTCCATGCCGACTCACCTGACCGAGGCGCTGCGGACCAATCTCTCCGGCGGCAAGACGGTCGCGCAACTGCTGTCCGAGGCGGCCGCGCTCGTGTCTTTCATGTCACTCGATGAGCTTAAAGCCCGGGTGGAGGCACACGACCCCGAGCTTCTAGTCCTGGACGTGCGCGAGCGCGACGCCTATGTCGCCGGGCACGTGCCCGGGGCGCGCCACCTGCCGCGCGGCCAGCTCGAGCTGCGGGTGAACGACGAGTTGCCGGACCCGACGCTGCGAATTCTCACGGTGTGCGAGTTCGGCCGCGTGTCGACACTGGCCGCGGCGACTCTGCGCCAGATCGGATTTCAACGCGCGATCGCGCTCGACGGCGGGATGAAGGCCTGGCGCGAGGCGGGTTATCCGCTGCTATCCGGTTGAAGCGCGGGCGGACCGAACCACCTGGTTAGCGCATCGGTAGGGTCCGGCTGACCCGCTTCACCGACCCAAGCCACATATCCGTCGGGTCGAATCAACACGGCGGCGGGAGGGGCAACCACCCCGATCACGGGAAGCTCCCACGTGCCGGCATATTTGGCGTCGATCGACACCACATGGCCCGTCCATGGCGTAGCGTCGACCCCGCCCGGCTGGCCGAAGTTGATGAGCACCGGACTTGCATCATGCAACAGGCTGAAGACCCGCAACGGCCCGGCTGCTGTGACCAGGTCGAGATCGGGCATGCGGCGTCCGAGCAACGCATGTCCGTTGCCGAGGTCGTAATGAACGTCCAGACCTGACATCATGCCGGCTAGTCGCTTTCGCGGCTCCTCCATTCCAAGCAACTCGACGACGACCGCGGCCAGAGCCCTGGTACGATCGTCAGTGCGGCGAAGCACGGTCTGCGCCATTGTGTTGCGCAGTACGCGCGCGGCTACCGGGTGGCGCTCGGCATGATAGGTATTCAACAGGCTCTCGGGCGCGATCCCCTTGACCACCTGCGCCAGCTTCCATCCCAGATTTACCGCATCCTGCACACCGATATTGAGGCCCTGCCCCCCCACGGGAAAATGCACGTGGGCGGCGTCGCCGGCCAGCAGTACCCGTCGCTCACGGTAAGCCGCGGCCTGCCGGGTCATGTCGGTGAACCGCGAGATCCAGGTGGGATTGTGGATCCCATAGTCGGTCCCATAGACAGCGATGAGCGCCTCGCTCAGATCATGCAGCGTGGGCTGGCCCGTGCATCCGCTCTCTCCAACTTCCCGCTCGGTCACCATGACCCGAACAGGCCCCCCATCCTTGTAGATCACCTCGCCGTCTCGGATCTCGTACTCCATCCGACCGAAGGCATGGATGCCGATGGCGTCGTGGTGCATGCCCAACTTCGGCTCATCGGTCATCTCAGCCTCGGCGATCAGGCAGCTGGTCGTCGGGTCCCACCCGGGAAACTCGATGCCGGCAGCCTTGCGAACCAGGCTGCGACCGCCGTCGCACCCGACGAGATATTCGGCCCGCAAGCGCCTACCGCCGGCAAGATCGATGTCGACTCCAGCATCGTCCTGCGCGAAACGCGTCACCTCGCATTCCCGATAGACTGGTACCTCCAGCTCTTCGACCCAGCCGGCCAATATCCGCTCGATCCGGCTCTGCCACAGGCCGAGTCCGTAAGGATGCCGGGTGGGAAAGTCGCTGATGTCGAGACGGGTCGAGGCGAAGCCTGCGACCTGCGCCACTTGTCCCTGCGCGAGGAAGCGATCGGCGATCCCGCGCTGATCGAGCACCTCGATGGTGCGTGCATGCAGGCCACCTGCGCGCGAGCCTGTGAGGTCCTGGCTGGCGCGCCGCTCGACAATCGCGACATCGATACCCGCCAGCGCCAGCTCTCCTCCCAGCATCAGCCCCGTCGGACCTCCTCCCGCGATCACCACTGCATGCCGGGTCATCCCCGCATCTTCCCGAGAATCGTTCGTCGACAGCAACACGCGCATCGGACCGGCTCCCTCAGGCAACGGCCGGCGATCCTGCGCCACCGCCCCGGTCTTCCGGCAAGCCCACGGGTACGGTATATTCTTAAAGTGGCAGGAAGCCGCCGCTTTCCTTTCCGGGCGCCGGGCGCCTCCCCCCGAGCCGCCACCAAGCGGCCATCCCACCGAAGTGCAACCTTTTGCGGCTCACCGTGTTCTTGAGCCGCGCCGCAACCGTTTCTCGCGGTCAACGAAGGGGACACAATGCAAACTCGAGAAGCAGGGTTCAATCGGCGGCGGATGCTGCAGTACCTCTCCGCCGCGGCCATTGGCGGTGCCGCCTTTGCCTCCCGTGCGGAGTCCGCCGACCGGTTTCCCCTCTGGGAGATTTCCCTCGACCGCGGCAAAGTCTTCCTATTGGGGCACACACCGCCCCGCGCGAACGATTGGAAGGATTCACGCGTCGAAGCCTTGCTTCGCGGCTGTGGACATCTTTGGAATGAGACCAATCACAGGACCAGCACGAACATACAGGACCTGATGCAGAAATACGGGATCGCCCGTGGTCGGGCCCTGGAGAGCGGGCTCGATGCGGGGCAGCGCGCCAGATTGGCGGCGGCGGCGAAGGCAGTGAGCGTACCGGTCGAATCGCTGGCACCTTATCGCCCCTGGCTCGCGGCTCAGGTGTTGGAAAACGCCCTCTTTTCGGCTTCTCCTTTCAACAAGCGAAACGCCGATCAGGTGCTGGTCGCCGAAGCGCAGTCACTATCCGTTCCCGTCAGCAGTGAATTCACCACGCTGACGGATACGACACGCTGGCTCGCGGGACTGTCCCCCACCGCCGAGACGCAGTACCTCCTCTACATCGTTGATGAGGTCCTGATGGGCCAGGAGCGTGGGCAACGGATCTACGCGGGGTGGGACAACGGAAACGCGGCGCCCGCGACCGCCTGGATGTCGCGGATGGCGCGCAATTACCCGCAGCTCTACCGGGCAATGGATGTTCAGAGAAATCAGCTCTGGGTTCCGCGGGTGCAGACGATGCTGAACGCCAATAGGCCGTCCATGATCGTGGTGGGCTTCTATCATCTCGTTGGGCCGGACAGCCTCCCGGTGCAGTTGACCACCCACGGATTTCGGGTCCGGCAAGTGTAACGAACGGGCGGGATCCGGCATGCGCAACGATGCCTCAGCAGCGAAGCCGCATCACACGCCATAGAACCACCAACCCGTACGCGATGGTCGCCAGCAGCGCTACAGTCAACGTGACGGACATCCCGCGCAGAAGGGCAGACGGAGCGGGCGAGGAGTAGCACCATACGAGGAGCACCAATGGAATGTCGATCGCATAATGCGAAGCGACGCTCCACCGCAGGCCGAAGCTTGCACGCAGGTACGCGAGGCCGACGCCGGCCAGAAACTGCGGCATGACGAGTGCATAGCTCCACCACTCGAAGCTGCTGCTGTACAGCCGATTGTGCCCGGCGCCGAACACGATGCAGGAAGTCCAGAATACCCAGGAGGCGCGGCGCCTGAAGAATGCCATTATCGCATCCCGCCGATATCGATATAGCAGCAGACTGATGCCAGCGGCTGGCAGGATGACCCGGAAAGCATGCAGGTAACGACTGAGAGCTGACGCCGACGATATCGGGAAGGCTCTCGGGGTAAGGTCGTTTTGGATGAATATGTAGACGTAGGCCGTGAAGAACGCGAGGCCCGTGAAAACGAGCTTCGGGACTGCAGTAAGAAATGCGCGGAAACCGAGCTCCTCCAACGCCGGCGCGGCAAGCAATATCACGGCTGCCCCCCAGGAGGGATGGGCGAAAACTCCTAACCACGCGCTGTACGCCGGCCAGTGGAAGACATGCCGGAGAATCTGATCAAACACGCCGCCCAGCAGCAAGGCCAGCAGCAGCAGACCCTGCCACCCGAGCCACTGCCACAGCCTGAGCCTGCCAGGCGCCGAGGAGGCAAATTCCGGACGGCGGATAAAAATCAGGAATGGTCGCAGAGTGGGATTCAATATCAGGCCGGAGCGGAATACCTCTTCAGGCGCAATTCCAGGTGACGCTTCACATCCCGCCATTCGGGAAGAATGATGCTGTACATGTGCGTGTCGCGCACTGTACCGTCCGGGCGAGATTTGTGGTGGCGGATCACCCCGTCCTTCTTCGCGCCCAGCCTCTCGATCGCCTTCTGCGAGCGGAAATTGAAGTTGTCGGTGCGTAGTCCCACTACCTTGCAGCCAAGCGTCTCGAAGGCGTGCTCGAGCAGCATGAGCTTGCAGGTTGTGTTCACGTGACTTCTCTGACGACTCTCGGCGTACCAGGTATAGCCGATTTCGACCCGATCGATGTCCGCGGCGATATCGTGATACCGCGTGGTGCCGATGACGGCGCCGGATTCGAGATCGCGCACCACCCAGGGAAGCATGTGCCCGTCCTCGAGACCCTGCAAGCCCGCAGCCACATAGCTCGCCGCTTGATCGGGATGCGGCACCACCGTAAACCAAAGCTCCCAGAGCGCTCCGTCGCGCGCCGCCTGCTGCAGCCCGGCGATGTGTGCCGTGCTCATCGGCTCGAGCCGAACGGATCCCCGTTCGAGGACGATGGGCCTGGGATTGATCATGCTCGTCTCCTGCCGCTCCACGGGATCTGATATTATCAGTACATTGATATGATATCAGTGTGCTGACAACATGGTCAACGATGCTCGCGCAGGCCTGCCGCGCCTGCCTCTGGTGGGAGAGGCAAAGCGCGGGCCCGAGGGATACCTCACCTATCTGCTGCGACAGGCGAACGCGTCGGTACGACTCGCGCTCGATCGCGCCCTCGCGAAAGAAAACATGACTCATCCGCAGCAGGCGGCGCTGACGATGATCCGGGCATACGAAGCGATCTCTGCTGCCGACCTGGCGCGCCTGACGATGCTGACGCCACAGACGGTCAACGGAATCGTGCGCGCGCTCGAGATGCGCGGCGCCATCAGAAAGGAGCCGGATCGGGTCCACGGACGTATCCTGCGACTATTGATCACGGGGGAAGGACGCGCGCTGAACAAGCGCTGCCGCGCGCTGACGGCACCTATCGAATCGGCGCTGCACGCCAGGATGAATGCGGGCGCCGAGGATGCCATACGTCAATGGCTGGTCGACGTCGCCAAGGCGTTTCTGGAATGAATCGGTGAGCCGCGGAGCCGGCCCCGGTCGCCTGAGCCGGCTTAGTCCGCGATCGCGTGCTCGATCAGCGGTATGACCGCCGCGAGATTCGCAGCCAGCCCGGCCGGGAGACCATGGCGCTGCACGAGATACTGTGGGTCGTTGTAGGCGACCCAGACTGTCCCGTCGCTCGCCTCCCACGCGAGCATCTTCAACGGAAGATCGAGACCCGCGGCCGGCACCGCGAGCATCAGCGGTGTACCCGCCTTGGGATTGCCGAAGATGAGCATTTGCTCCGCGGGCATGCGCAGCCCCGCACGCTCCGCATCGCCACTGAAGTCTATGCGGGCAAACACGAGGATTCCTCGCTGCTTCAACGCCGCTTCCAGGCGGTCGACCGTCGCGCCGACGGAATGTCGCGAGCGTAGCTGAATGACACCAGAACCATCAGCCGCGGAACTCATTACCACGCCCCTTCCCGAAGACCGGATACCGGCCTCATCATTCTGGCATGGGTGAGACGCTCGAGCCAGAGCAGGTCGAGAAAGCGTTTCCCGGCCGTGGCCCCGCGATTCGTCAGGGCGCGGGCTGGTAGCTCATTTCCGCCGCGCTTTCGCCATCCGGTCGATGGCCCGAGCCATGCCGGCGGTAATACCGAAGATGTTGCGTCTCGCCCGCGGCGACAGCGCGCTCCAGTCGTCGAGACATCCAATGCCGGCGGCAATCAGTCGATCGAGCAGGTATTGCTCGGTGTATTCCACCGCTTGGCTACCATCGATCTCCTGCAGATTTCTGGCCATGACGATGCCCTCACTGCCTCATGGCCCGACCCTGACATATCACACCCCTGTGGACAGTGACCGTCATCGCATGTCGTTGTCGCCTGTGAGCCCGGTTTTACTTATTCACACACCTCATTTGCCGACACCGTGAAGCGGAACGCACTTTGACCGGCCCCAGACACCCACCATCTCACGCGGGCTTGTGACAGACGGCTTCGATGTTGTTGCCATCGGGGTCGAGGACGAATGCGCCGTAGTAGTTGTCGTGATAGTGCGGCCGCAGCCCCGGGTTGCCGTTGTCCCTGCCGCCCGCCTGCAACGCGGCGGCGTGGAATTGAACGACCTGCGCACGACTCTCCGCCGTGAAGGCAACATGCACGCCCGCACACGGCGAGCCACGATCGCCGATCCAGAAGAACGGCTTGGGCGCGACGCCGAAGCCGGCGTGTGCCCCCGCGCCGGTCTGCGCGGCGGTCACCTCCATGAGCAGTTCGATGCCGAGTGGCCGCAACGCCGCCGCATAGAAAGCCTTGGATTTCTCCAGATCCGAAACCGCGAAGCCAATGTGATCGAACATGTCATCCCCCGTCTCCGGAAGCGCGCCTGTCATCATGCCACAGGGCCCCGATGGCAGAAATACGCTACACTGGATTTGACTGCAGGTTTGTGGGGGTAATCAGTGATGACAGCCGGCGAATCTCAAACACCACAGTTCGCTACCGCCGAGTACTCGCCCAACAGCCCGACCGTGAAGTGTGCCGCCTGCAAGCGGCCGATCAGCGGTTCCTATTTTCAGATCAAGGGCGCGCCTGTCTGTGCGGCCTGCGCCGAGCAGCTACAAGCGCAGATACCCAAGGACTCGCATGCGGCGTTCGTTCGCGCGGTCCTCTTCGGCATCCTCGGCGCCGTGGTCGGATTGGCCCTTTACGTCACCTTCGCGCTGGCCACTGACCTCATCATCGGCTGGGTGTCCGTGGCGGTGGGCTACATCGTCGGCAAGGCGATGCGAATGGGATCGCACGGTGTCGGGGGACGCCGCTACCAGGTGGTCGCGGTGGTGCTGACGTACTTCGCCGTATCGATGTCGGCCGTGCCGATTGCAATCGAGCAGAGCCGACTGCATCACCAGGCTCAGGCGCAGGAGGCGACCACACAGCCTCGCACCCCGATGAGTCTCGGTAGGACCGTCGCCGTGCTGGCATGGGTCGGCATCGCCTCACCGATTCTCGAGCTTCGGGATCCGGTGCAGGGGCTCATCGGACTCGTCATTCTGTTCGTGGGCATCCGCTTCGCCTGGGGATTCACGGCCGGGCGGACCCTGAACATATCAGGGCCCTATACCGCGGCGACAGCAAGCGCCGAGTGAATCGGACGGGGTGGCTGTCATCGCTGTACCTGATCACTGCCCTCGCTGTGGCGCGTCCCTTGCGCCAGGGAGTCTGGCCTGCCCTCAATGTCAGGCGCTGGCTCATGCTTCCAGGCTCGAGCAACTCGCGGCGCGCGCGCGCCGCTACGAGGAGAGCCATGAGCTGGTGGCCGCACGGGCAGAGTGGCAGGCAGCGCTCGAGCTGCTTCCGGCCGATTCCTCACAGGCCGCATGGGTACGTAGCAAGCTGACCGAGCTGGCGCCGGACAGCTCCAAGCCACAGCGCAAGGACTCGCCGGCCTGGGCGCGCAAGCTGGGCCCCCTCGCGCCTCTGGCAGTGCTCCTGCTCAAAGGAAAGGTGTTCCTGTCGCTGTTGAAAGTCCCTTTCCTGCTGAGTTTCGCGACCTTCGCCGTTCTTTATTGGGGGCTGTACGGGGCCAGGTTCGGTGTCGGATTCGCCGCGCTCGTCCTGGTGCACGAGCTGGGACATTTCATCGAGGTGAGAAGGCGCGGCCTGGCGGCGGATCTTCCGATGTTCGTTCCGGGACTCGGCGCCTACGTACGCTGGACTGCCGTTGGCGTGACATCCGATACGCGCGCGTTCATAAGTCTCGCCGGGCCTCTGGCGGGAGCTTGTGGCGCAGCTGTCTGCGGGCTGATATGGCTGCGAACCCAGGAGCGCCTATGGGCTGCGCTCGCAAGCTTCTCGGCCTTCATCAATCTCCTCAACCTGATTCCCGTCTGGCGCCTCGATGGTGGACAGGCCATCGAAGCGGTCGCGCGTACCGGACGCATCTGCATCGCGTTGGCATCGCTCGTGTTCGCCGCCTATTTCTCGCAACCCTTCCTGCTGCTCGTGGCCGGCGGCGCTGCATATCGCGCGTTGGACAAAGACGTCACGGCCGCGACATCACGTGGCTATGGAGTGACTGCATACTTCATCGTGCTGCTTGCGATCCTGACCTGTCTCTCCACTCTGGCCCCGCTTGGTGCCCCGCCGCGCTGACCGGTTTCAACCGCACATCACTGCGGCGCGCGCAGCGGCAGGGCGAGCAATGCACGCCGCCGCAGCCAGAGGCTCGGGCGGTAGCGATCGGATCCCGTTATTTCCTGCATCCGTCGCAGCATGGCATGCACGCGCTCAGTCCCGAGCCATTCGCCCCACTCGAAGGGGCCACGCGGGTAGTTCTGCGCAAGGCGCATCGCGACGTCGATGTCTTCCGGCGTGCCGATTCCCATCTGCGCCACCTCGCAGGCGAGGTTCACGATCATCGCGACAATGCGGGGCGCGACGAACGCGGGCGAATCTTTGATCACGGACACCGAGAGACCAGTGCCGCGCAGGAATCCGGCGAGCCTGCGCGCAGCGGCATCGCCACCGACCGACGGCATCAATGTCAGAAAGCCCTTCTCCATTCCCAGGAAATCCACCGCAACCACCCGCGCCGGATCGAGCTTGAGCCTCGCGGCGGCGCTCGCCGCGTCCTCACCTGGTGCCGGGCCGACCAGGATCACTTCGGCCTGATCAGCGGTGACGAGCCTCAGGCCCCGCCCGGCGAGCGCTTCCAACCCCTGCGCCTCCTCGGCGACCCAGGCTGACACGGGCGGCGTCGCGGTGGCCGCCGCGCCGGAATCGTCATCGTCACCGGGAGGAGAGGCAGCCCTCCCCTCGCCGTAATCGTAGAAGCCACGACCGGTCTTGCGTCCGAGCCGTCCCGCCGCGAAAAGCAACTCGTGCAGGGCGGTTGTCTTCAGCCGCGGATCGTGCTGGAACCCCTCATAGACGACCCGCGTCGCGGGTAAATTGACGTCGATTCCGGTCAGATCCATCAGCTCGAAGGGCCCCATGCGAAAGCCCGCGGCCTCGCGCATGATCCGATCGATCGTCGTCACGGATGCGACGCCCTCGTGTTGGATGTGCAGCGCCTCGGTGATGTAGGCGCGACCGAGGAGATTGACCAGGAAGCCCGGCACATCCCTTACCTTCACGGCCGTCTTGCCCAGACGCGCGGCGAGCTCGAGCGCCCGCTCCATCGTGCGCTCGGAGGTATCAGCCGCGCGGATCACCTCGACCAGCCGCATGAGCGGCACGGGATTGAAGAAATGCAGGCCGCACACCCGTTCGCGATGGCGGCACACGCGCGCGATCGCAGCAACCGGGAGCGATGAGGTATTGGTCGCGAGCACCGTGGCAGCGGGCACGACATCCTCGAGCGCCGTGAACAGGCGCTGCTTCGGCTCGAGCTGCTCGATGATGGCTTCGATCACTATCTGCGCGGGCGCAAGCTCCTGCAGCCGTTCCGCGAGCGTAAGCCGCCCTTCGGCCTCCCCGGCCGCGGCGACGGTGATCTGACCTTTGTCCGCCAGCCTTGCAATACGTGAGTGTATTTCGCCACGCGCCTTGGCGAGCGCCGCTGCGCTCGCGTCATGCAGAACCACCTTGAGTCCTGCCGTCAGCGCGGTTTGGGCGATGCCTGCACCCATCGCGCCTGCGCCTATGACGCCGATCGTATCGAGCGGCTCGGAATGACCTGACATCTAACGCCCCTTGAACCCGGGCTTGCGCTTGTCGAGAAAAGCCCGCATGCCCTCGGCCCGATCTTCGCTGGCGAAGAGCTCCTGAAAGCTCTCGCCCTCGAGGCGAAGGCCTTCCTCGAGCGGCAGGTCCGCACCGCGGCGGACGGCGTCCTTGATGGCCATCACCGCGAGGGTTGGCAGCGCCGCGATGCGCGTCGCAATCTCGAGCGCGTGCTTCAGAACCTCACCGTCCGCGACGACTTCGGATACGAGACCCAGACGGTGTGCTTCAGGGGCGCTCAGCAGCTCACCCGTAAGTAACCAACGCATGGCCGCGAACTTCCCCACCGCACGCACGAACCGCTGTGTGCCGCCGGCTCCGGGCATGATCCCGAGCTTTACCTCCGGCTGCCCCAGCTTTGCGCTCTGCCCGGCGACGATGATGTCGCAATGCATCGCCAGCTCGCAGCCGCCGCCGAGGGCGAATCCGTTGACCGCGGCGATGATGGGTCGCCGAAAGCGCTCGATCGCCGCCCAGGCGGCACGTGTTTTCGCGAACGCAGGATCCGTCGGCGTGCGCTGCGCGAGCTCCGCAACATCGGCGCCCGCTGCAAACGCCTTCTCATCACCAGTGATTACGACGCATCGAACCCCGTCGTCCGAAGCCAGCTCAGAGAAATGCGCGGCGAGACTCTCGCGCACTGCCATGTTCAGAGCGTTCAGACGATCCGGGCGATTGAGGCGCAGCAGCGCCACCCCGGGGCCCGCGCGCTCGAGCAGAACTACCGACATCAGAGGCTTCCTTGAAGCTTGGACGATTACGCCAAGCCTAGGCGGTGATCCAGCGGCGGGCAAGTGGTATGCAGCACCTCCCGCCGACCCGCGGCGGCGGCTGGCATAGGCTGATCATCGCAATCCAGCCGGCAGGTACTGATAGATCGCCGCGAGCGTTGCCGACGGCGCTCCGGTTCGCAGAAACCTTGCCATCACGCAGTCGAACTGCTCGCCCTCGCCGCCGCAGATACGTCTCACCAGGCTCACTGCTTCGAAACGGCTGAGCGGTCGCGTCCGCACGTTTGCAAAGCAGCGTCCTGGCCGAAGCAACGCCTCATCGATATCGCCGACGTTGGGAAGATTCGTCGTAAAGAGAATCTTGCGACCTTGCGCCCGGACGATGCCGTCGGCTATCGCCAGAAATCGGTGCATGTCGAGGTTACCGTTCGCGCGCGACGCGAGAATGTGGTCTGCGTCCTCAATCACAAACGCGTCATGTTCCTCCGTCAGGAACTCCATGAAGATCCGGTCGTTTTCGAACGCACGGCGGTCTGCGGTGTACAGAACGCTGCCGCGCCCCTCCTTGCGCCTGGAGATGGCCCCGAGAATGGCACGGACGAGCCGCGTCTTGCCCGTACCGGGAGGACCCTGAACGATCAGGATGGTCTCCGGTGCGGCGAGATAGCGCTCAATAAATGTCGCCACTGGCTCGCCGAGAGCCGGATAAGCCTCGTCCAGCAACGCCGGATCGACGAGCTCCTCGAACGAGACTCCCCCGAGACTTCCGTCTCCCGTCCCGAAGCGCCAGTCGATCGTGAACGTCTCCTCGCGCATTCTCCGTTCGCCGACGATCTCGAGCAGCAACGCCTCGACGGCGCGGGCCCGTTCCGGGGTGTCGGTCCAGAGTGTAAACCTGCATGACGTATAGTGAGCCTTCGGCGAGCCTTTGAGAGTGGCGAAGACTCCCGGCCCGTCGAGAAACAACGATCCGGACCCGAGCCGCTGCGCCGCAAATCCCGAACGGAGCGCCAGATCGTCGAAGAGCTGAGAGGTTGTGCCGCGTGCGACGCAATACACAACGCGATGAATGGGATAGAGCGTGGGGGCAAGATCGAACGCTTTCAGCGCTCTTATGTTGAGAACTGTGTCAGGCACATCGTCCAGATCGACGCGGGCCGCAACAGGCAGGCCGTCCCGACGAAATGCCTCGTCGCCCGGGAGTTCCGATAAGCCTGCTTCTGTGTTGATACTCATGGCGCGTGAGAAAACCCGGCGAAAACGACGATGCATTGAGTTATGGCGGCGACAAAGAGCCGCACAGAATACGCGCGAGCGATCGGTTGTCAAACAGAGATTTCTTTCAGATAACTCCAGACATCACGTCGTGTCGATGCGCTCTCAGCAACGTAGGCACACAGACGCATGACTCATGCGTGTTTTATCTCGTCCGACACCACGTCTATTGCCGCGTCCGGCGAATCTATTGGTTGTGAGCAGTTATATAGCGATACTGCTCTTCGCTGAGAGGCACGACGCTCAGGCGTCCTTGACGCACCAGTGGTGAATCGGCGAAGAGCTTGTTCGCCTTGATTTCCGCGAGCGATACCGCTCTGGGCAGCGGCTTGGCCGCTTTGATTTTCACCCGCGGTTCCTTTCCATCCGCCCCCTGCACGGAAAGGACGGTTGCCGCTCCTATGGCGCTCTTCATATCTCCGGTCTCATAGATGATGAGCTTGTCCCCGGCATTCATGCCACGCAAATTCCGTACTGCCACCGGATTCGACACGCCGTCCCACACGGTTTCCTTGTCGCGGGCCAGGTCGGCGAACGAATATTCCGAGGGCTCTGTTTTCAGCAAGTAATGAGACGTCACGTTACCTCCGCCTTCTCGATGGAACATCTTATCCGCAACGATCGCCGTCCATTCATTCGCTCAGGAATTCCACCATACTCCTCGTCACCGCGGCAGGCTGCTCGAGCGTCGAAAGGTGACCCGAATCCCGGATCACGCTCAGGCGTGCACGCGGTATCCCATTCGCGATCTCCTCCGCCCGCTCCGGCGGTGTGAGCAGATCACCGTCGCCGACGATCGCCAGCGTGGGACAGCGGATCGTGGCCAGTTCAGCTCGTGAGTCGGGGCGCCCCATGATGGCGGTTTGCTGGCTGATGAATCCTTCGTCGCCGACCTCCTGCACCATCGCGCGCCAGATGCGGCGCAGAGACTCATCGCCCCAGCGGCGCGCGTGCACCAGTCTTGGGAAAAGCGCATCCGCGATCTCGCTCAGGCGTCCCGTCCGCGCCATCCCGATCTGCGAGCGCCGCTGCTCGCTCTGCTCCGGCGTGTCAGATCGCGCGCTGGTGTCGAGCAGCACCAGCTTGACTACCCGGGCCGGGGCCTGGCGCAGGATCTCGAAGCAGACGTACCCGCCCATCGACAGTCCCGCGAGCGCAAATCGCTTCGGCGCGCTCGCGAGAATGCGCCGCGCAATACCGCCCATGCTGTCATCCCGCGTGTGAGTCGCCAGGATCACCGGACCCAGGCGCCAGAGGGCCGGAATCTGCTCTGCATAGAGGCGCGGCGAAGCCAGCAGGCCGGGCACGAGGACGATCGGCAGCGCGTGCGATTCGGTCATGATCTGTCCTTCAGGCGATGGGCCGCATTCTACCGCGACGGGCCGCCATCGCGGCCGCCCGAGGCGAGGGTAATATGATGCGGGGTCCTGCGATCGCGCAGCATAATTCGAGGCAGATTCTTGAACACCGAGGCCAGCATCAAACCCGCATGCCCGCAGGATGCGCTCGCCTCGGGAGCGAGCGTGGAATCGCCGCGTCTGCGCCGTAGGCTCTCCGCCTTCGACGCGGTGCTTCTCACGCTCTCCTGTCTCTCGCCGGTCTTCTCGGTGTACGGCCCCGGCTCAGATGTGATGCAGCACACCGGCACGGGCGCGGCGGCGCTATTCCTCGTCGGCATAGGCGCGGCGGCGATCTGGGGGATGGTCTACGCCGAGCTCGGCTCCGCGTATCCCTATGCGGGCGGAGATTACGTCGGCGTCGGCTCGATCCTGGGCCCCGCCGCGGGGTTTGCTTCACTTGCGCTCTGGGCGGTGGTGGTGCTGCCGCTGAATGCCTTCCTCGCCAAAATGGTCTCGACGTACGTCGTGGCGGTCGTGCCCGCCGCAGAGCCGTCGGCAGTTACACTACTTGCAATGGCTCTGGCGGCAGGCGCGGCGCTGCTCGCTGTACGCGCCAGCGCGGCGTTGACAGGAGTTTTCCTCGCGATCGAGCTGCTGGCAGTGCTCGCGCTGGTCGCGGCTGGCCTCTGGCACCCGACAGGCGCGTTCGTCGCGGTGGTGACCCATCCGCGCGTCCCCAACGCTGCCGGCCAGTGGGTACCGGTCGCGACGGCGGCAATGGCCATGGGCGCCGTGAACGCCGCCTTCGCCACGGCGGGCGGCAATCAGGCGATCGCCTTCGGCGAAGAGCTGGTAGCTCCCCATCGCAACATGGGCCGTGTCATCCTCGTTGCCTGCCTCGTCGGAGCGGCCGCAGTCGCACTTCCGGTCATCGCCGCGGCCTGGGGCTCCAACGGGCATCCCGACATTTTCCTCAGCACGGCACCGTTCAGCGCCCTCGTGACGTCGCTCGCGGGTCCCGCTGCAGGCAAGGCGCTCAGCGGCGCGGTGGCCCTGGCGGTGTTCAATGCCCTGATCGCCCAGCTGTTGTTCACGGCCCGTTTGTTCTTCAGCTTCGCACGCGACGGGATCTTCCCGGCGCCAATCAATGCCGCTCTGGCGAGAGTTCATGCGGGATCCGGGACGCCCCGCGTGGCCACGATCGCAGTGGTGCTGGGGGCGACCGTCTGTTGCCTCATTCCATGGCATGTTCTCCTCGTCTTCCTGTCGGGTCTCGTCCCGTACGCGCTCGTGCTGGTCAGCATCGCTGTACTCGTCGGCCGCCGGCGCGGTCAGACCGGCGGCCCGGGATTCTGGCGCTCGCCGCTCTATCCCCTGGCCCCGATTCTCGGTATCGCGCTGGCGCTCGCCTTTGGCGCCGCCCAATGGGCCGATCCGGACGCCGGACGCCCCAGCCTGCTGACTCTCGGCGCGCTCATTCTGGCCTCGCTTGCCTGGTATCGCTTCGTCCTCAGACGGCGTCCGGGTGGATGGGCGCCGCGGCTGGAGCACTCGACCACGATGCACGCTGACTGAGTGACGATTGTCACCTGCCGATCCTGACGCACGTAACTGCTAAAGCGCGGGTCCTGGACGTACCCTGTCCCATACATTCAGTGGAGGGTCCAGCATGCCATCAACAAGTGCCCTTGAGGCCCAGCGGCCGCTCACGGGAAGGCCATCCGTCCTGCCGATGGTATGGGAGATCGGTCTCAACGTCGCCATTCCGATGGTCTGTTATCAGCTGTCGAAACAGTACCTCTCATCCTCGGAGTTTACCGCCCTGCTGTTGGCGAGCGTCTTGCCGACGCTCAAGAGCATCTATGATGTTGTGCGGCGTCGCGAGATCGACCCGGTGAGCGTCGTCGTGCTCCTCGGGATTGCCGCGGGAATCGTGGCGCTGGCCTTCGGGGGGAGCTACAAGCTGCTGCTCCTGCGGGAATCCCTCTTTACCGGAGTCTTCGGCCTGATATGCCTGTGCTCGCTGCTGTTGCCGTCGCGCCGGCCGCTGATGTTCTTCTTCGGACGCGTCTTCGCCACCGGTAACGATCCAGTGAGGCGCGCCGCGTTCGATGCCGCCTGGCAATACCCCGACGCGCGCCATCGCCACCGAGTGATCACGCTTGTCTGGGGGCTGCTCTTCATCGCTGAGTTCGCGTTTCGCGCCGTGCTGATCTATACCGTCTCACCGGCGACGGTGCTCGCGGCGTCGCCGCTTGTGCTTGGCGCAGCGACCATTCTCCTGATCCTATGGACATTCCGTTACGCTGCCCGCCGGTCGCAGCGAGCGTCTTGAAACAGGGGCCGCGGCGACTACTGCAGATATCGGACGATGAGCCGCGTGGCCTCGTCGACCAGGGCTGCAATCGCGCCGTCTGACAGCATTTCGGGGTGGTGCAGAACCGCCGTATGTGTGAGCGCCTCAATCGAGGTCACGCACACGAATGCCGCAAGATCCAGGTCGACGGCGCGAATCTCTTCGCGGTGGCCCTGGAGGTAGGTCCTGAAGAGGGAGTAGTTCTCCCGGTTGAAGGCTTCCACGTTCTTGAGCCTTCCGGTGCGCGGAATCTGCTCCGCGAGGACACGGTGCAGCTTGGGATCGACGCGATGCGTCTCGATCGCCAGCGCCACGAGGCTGCGCACCGCTTCCTTCACCGGGAGCTTCCCAACCCGGGCCAGCGCTTCACGCGCGACCTGCACGAGCTCCTGCTTGTGACGATCGATGACGGCGGCGACGAGCGCCTCCTTGCTGGGAAAGTACTGATAGAGCGAGCCGACACTCACACCGGCCTCTTCAGCGATGCGGTTGGTGCTCGCCTTGTCGAAGCTTTCCCTGACCAGAATGCGAGCTGTCGCCTCGACCAGCGCATCGACCGTCACACGCGATCTTTCCTGCGAGGGCTCTTTCCTGGGATTCGTCTGCGGTCTGCGCGGCATTTTCCGGACTCCGAATGCGAGTAGCTGAATGAGAGCTATTACTCGTATTATGCAGCCGCGTACTGGAATAGCAACGGAGATCAGCCATGGCGCAGCCTTACTCCCAACTCATCGCCATCAAGCGTTGGGCCGACCACGGCCTCTACGAGGCGGTCGGCCGGAACCTCGAGCGGTTGAGCCGCGAGGAGTCGTCGATCATGCTTCGTATCCTCGACCACATCCACACGGTCGACAGAATCTTTCAGCAGCATCTGCGCGGCCTGCCGCACGCGTTTCGCGCACCCAGGTCCGACACGATCCCGGAGCTACGGGCTCTCGCGGACAGCATGCAGGAGGTCGACGACTGGTACGCAACCTATGTCGACAACCTGACGGAGGATGAGCTCGAACAGCCCGTCGAATTCGTGTTCACGAGCGGCAAGCCGGCGCGGATGCGGCGCAGCGAGATCATTCTGCACGTGTGTCTGCACGGGACCTATCATCGGGGCAATGCCGGCGCGGTGCTGCAGCTCAAAGGCTTCACGCCGAGCCGTGACTCGATCACCGACTTTCTCGAGCACACGGCCTGAGCGGGCAGCAGCCTTGACGCCGGGCGGCGGCCGGATCTACCGTAGATCCGGCCGCGCACCGTCGAGTACACGCTCCGGAGGATTCACATGTCGAGCCGCCCGCCTCTGCCTCCCTTCACCGCCGAGACGGCCGCTCAGAAGGCGCGCGGGGCCGAAGACGCGTGGAATACGCGCGAGCCCGAGCGCGTCGCCCTCGCTTACACCGAGGACAGCCGCTGGAGGAACCGCGCCGAATTCATCGACGGACGCGCCGCCATCATCGCTTTTCTGACGCGCAAATGGGCGCGCGAGCTCGACTATCGGCTCATCAAGGAGGTCTGGGCCTTCAGCGGCAATCGCATCGCTGTCCGCTTCGCGTACGAGTGGCGCGACGACAGCGGCTCGTGGTTCCGCTCCTACGGCAACGAGAACTGGGAATTCGATGAGCGCGGTCTCATGCGCCGGCGCCATGCCAGCATCAACGACCTGCCGATTACCGAGGCCGACCGCAAGTACCGCTGGCCGCTGGGCCGGCGACCGGACGACCACCCGGGCCTGAGCGAGCTCGGTCTTTGAGTCAGTGTCCGCCCTGAACCAGAAGGCCGGCGTCGGCCAGCGCCTCGGCGAGACCCGTCTCGATGCGCGCGGCCTCCGCGCGAGCGATCCGCTGCAGGTGTAATGTCGGGCCGGTCAGAACCTCGAGGCCGCGCTTGAGCACGCTGCCCGCGGCGCGAATGCCTGCCTTGTGTTGATCGAATCGCTCCGCGGGCGTGTAGTTGCTCATGCCCACGTATATGCCGTAGGGAGAGCCTCGACGATCGCGATAGTCGAGGAGCACGAGATAAACGTTCGATCGCCCCTTGCGGGCAGCGTCAAAACGGGCGGCGATCTCATAAACGATAGGCAGCCACTCGACATGGGACATCGGCAGCCATTCCGGGATCGAGCCCGCGGCGCTCTTCCAGAGCCGATTCAGAGCCAGATCGATGTCGAAGCCGAGCTCAGCGCGCATCCAGAGCTCGTGGATGCAATGCGCCCCCGCCGCTCCGTCACCCGCTGTCAGCGCGGCCGCGAGGCGCTCGCGAAGCTCGACACCTGTACGAGCACGGAGAGGACGCGCAGCGGGCGCCGCGTGCGCCGGCGATTCAGCTGCCGCGGCGCGCGACGAGGAGACCACAGCCGACGCCGATCAACAGTGTTCCCGAGATCCGGCTCTGCAACCTGCGCCGCTTCGGCAGCGTGAACCAGCCGCGCGCGCGGGCCGCGAGCAGCGCGTAGCCGCTGTCCGAGAGCGCGCCCATGACGATCATCGTTGCGATCATCAGCAGCAGCTGTGGTCCGGCCGGCAGGCGCGGATCGACGAACTGCGGCAGGAATGCGATATAGAAGAAGATCGCCTTCGGATTGGTGATGGCGATGATGAATCCCTGCAGAAACACCGCGCGCGATGAGCGCGCCGCCGCCGGCGCGATGGCCCCTTCCCGGCCACCATTGGCCCGCCACGCCCTGATCCCGAGCCAGATCAGATAGGCCGCGCCGGCCCAGCGTACGATCTCGAAGACTTCGCTCAACAATCTGAAGAACGCGATGAGTCCCACCGCCGTGGCGCCGAGCAGGATTGCGTTGCCGAGACTCGCCCCGGCCATGGTCACGAGACCGGACCGCCTGCCGTGGCTCAACGAATTCGCGACCACCAGGGTGACCACGGGCCCCGGTATCAGGAGAAGGATCGCGACGGCGAGGCAGTAGGCGGCGAAAAGGTGGGCGTTCATAGCGCCGAGCATGCTCTCCACGAGCAGGCGGCGCAACGGCTATGGGTGCGCGGAGGGCAACGCCCCGCGGCGATTCACGCTGACAGCGAGCCGCTGGCGTCGTGCGCCAGTTCCTGGTCCTGTCGACGGGGCTTGCGGTCGTACATGGCGCGATCGGCGATCGCATACAGGCGATCCGCGTTGTCGCCCTCGTAGGGATACAGCGAGAAGCCGACACTGGCGCGAATGGCGAGCTGCCGCCCCAGAATCACCATGCCGGAATCGAGCGCGTACCGCAGGCTCTGCGCCGCCCGCTGGGCGGCATCACGGTCGGGGATATCGGTGAGAATGACTGCGAACTCGTCGCCGCCCAAGCGCGCCAGCACATCACACTGATTGAGCTGCGCGCGAAACTGCCGCGCCGCCCAGCGCAGCACCTCATCACCCGCGGCGTGGCCCAGCGTGTCGTTGATCTCCTTGAAGCCATCGAGATCGATCACCACCAGCGCCAGCAGGGTGCCCGTTTCATGGGCGCGATCCATGGTCTCGCGCAGCTGGCGCGCGAGCATGCGCCGATTGGGCAAGCCGGTCAGCTCATCGTGCAGCGAGGCGTGCTCCGCTTTCGACAGCTGCTCCTCGAGCAGCGTGAAGGTCATGCCGGTGGCGACCAGGAACTTCGGCAGGTTCCATACCTCGGCGTCCACGTGAGCGTTGGGCCAGAGCACGGCCATGAGGTCGCTCACGGGAAAGACGAACGCCCACGCAATGAAGTTGATCATGGTGAAGCGCACGCTGGCCGACGGCCGCGAGGCGGTCATCCGATAGAACGCCGCGACGGCCAGGTAGTGCCAGGTGAGCATCCAGGTAATGGCCTCGTCCGGCTGCTGGAACGCCAGAAGAGCGCCCTGCACGGAATACACTGCGAGCACCAGGGAGGTGCGCCAACGCATGCTCGGCTCATCGCCCGCGCCGCGCCAGGCGCGCATCATCCACAGGGTCGAGCCGACTCCCATCACGGTGAATGCGGCGTAGAGCCAGGGTGACTCGATGCCGTAAGTGATGCAGCTGAGCAACGCTACATCGGGCAGTGCGCTGAACACCACGATCGAGAGGTTGCGCCGATCGATATCGAGCTGTTCGTTGCTCGCCCAGACGAAGGCGCTGGCAATGACGACCAGCATGCCGACGGCGACGGAATACGCGCCGTTCGCGCTGCCGCTGGTGTTCTGCGCCACGAAGAGCGCCACGATGTGCACCAGCAGCAGAACCCAGCCGACCAGCCAGAAATTCAGGCGGCTCTGGCGAGTACGCCGCAAGAGCGTCCAGAAGACTGCGATCAGGCCGCCAATGGCGACAAAGTCTGGTAGGACCGAGAAATTCACACCGGCGCCGGAAACCCCGCCTCGCTGTAGGCTGTAAACCGCGGCCACCGCACCCTGGCGATGGCCGAAAGTACCCCGCCCAATGCGGGACTGAAATCGGAACGCCTCCAGATCACGATACCCTCAGATGTGTAGCGCATTGACGACGTGCTGCGCATCGGCCCCGCGAAAATTGTGAACGGCGTCTCGCATTCGCTATCATCGCCGGCGGCTGATTATGTCACCTGACATCGCCGATGCCGCACGCGGACCCTTTCGAGTTTCTCGATGTCGCCCTGCCCCTGGACGGCGATCTGCGCCTCGTCCTCACCGAATGCACGCCGGCCGGGAAAAGTCCCTGGGGAGTGCCGGCCTATTTGTTCGGCATGCAGGCTCCCGACGGGGATTACCTGGGGCGCATCCGCCTGAGGGTGGGCTGGAGCGATGAGCTGATCCGATATGCGGGCCAGGTCGGCTACGCCGTGGAGCCGGCTCATCGCGGACATCGTTACGCCGAGAGAGCCTGCCGCCTGATCATCCCGCTGGCGAAACGACACGGCATGACCAGCCTCTGGATCACCTGCCAGCCCGGTAACATGCCGAGTCGCCGCACTCTCGAGCGCCTCGGCGCGGTGTGTGTTGGAATAATCGACGTTCCGCCGACGTACCCGCTGGATGCCGGAGCGGAGCGCAGGAAGATGTGCTTCAGGCTGGGACTGCGATGAGCGCGGCAGCCTCCGGCCGTGCCGGTGCGACGTGGCTCGCGCTGCTGCGGGGGATCAACGTCGTTGGCAAGAACAAGGTGCCCATGAAGGCACTGGCGAGCGCGCTCGAGCGCGCGGGTTTCCGCTCGGTCCGGACGTACATTCAAAGCGGCAACGTCGTGTTCCACAGCTCGCGCCGCGACCCTGGCTCACTCGCAAAGCAGATAGAGCGGCTGGTGGAGCGGAACTTCGCTTGCGCGCCGCGGGTGCTGCTCATCAGCAGGGCAGAGCTGGCCACCGCCATCCGTGGCAATCCCTTCCCGGACGCGGACCGGAACCACAAGTCCCTGCATCTCTACTTTCTCGCTTCGCATCCCAAATCGCCCGACATCGAGGCGCTGGCGCGGCTCGATGCCGGCCGGGAAGCGTTCGCGCTCCAGGGCAAGGTCTGCTACCTCTGGACGCCGGATGGGTTCGCCGATTCCGCCCTGCGATCGAGGATCGAGCGGTGTTTGGGCGTTCCCGCCACCGCGCGCAACTGGCGCACGGTCAATGAGCTGCTGAAGCTGCTCGGCTAGACCATTATCTGCTAGGATTCGCGCCCGGCTCGGGTGTTGTTGAGGTCGAGGGGATCCTGCCATGACACTATCGGTCCATCGCCTGCAGGTATCGCTGGCTGTCTTTCTGATCTCTACCGCAGCAGCGTTCGCCGCCGGCGCCACGCCGCCGCCGAAATATTCATCCTTTCCCAGCGAGTCGCCCGCTCACTTCACGCCCGACCATTCCAGCTTTGGATACACCATCAGGGATGTGATGATCGCGATGCGGGATGGCGTCAAGCTGCACACCGTGATCATGGTTCCCAAGGGCGCGCACGATGCGCCGCTGCTCATGACGCGCACCCCTTACGACGCCAGCAACATGGTCACCGAGACCGAGCATGGTCAGCTCAGCGGCAACATGGGTACGGCGCTCGAAGGCTACGACAACGCCGTCCCGGTAATCGTAGATGGAGGCTATATCCGCGTCATCCAGGACGTTCGCGGCAAGTACGGCTCCGAGGGCGACTTCGTGATGAACCGCCCCTTTCACGGGCCGCTCAACCCGACACCGGTCGACGAGGCAACCGACACCTACGACACGATCGATTGGCTGGTCAAGCACGTGCCCGAGAGCAATGGCAAGGTCGGGATTCTGGGTATTTCCTACGATGGCTACGAGCCGCTGACCGCCCTGGTCAACCCTCACCCGGCGCTCAAGGTCGTGGTGCCGATGAATCCGATGGTCGACGGTTGGATGGGCGATGACTGGTTCCATCACGGCGCCTTCCGCGAGCAGAACCTGCCGTACATATATGAGCAGGACGCGACCCGCGACAACAGCGCCAAGTGGTGGAGCAACTACTACGACGACTACGATCTCTACATGCATTACGGCTCGGCCGGCGCGATGGGCAAGGCCTATGGCATGGACCAGCTCGGCTTCTGGAACAAGCTGGTGGCGCACCCGGCGTACGACGCTTTCTGGAGCGAGCAGGCGATGGACAAGATCGTCGCCGAGCAGCCGCTGAAGGTCCCGGTGATGCTGGTCGACAGCCTCTGGGACCAGGAAGACATCTACGGCGCGATGGCGGTGTACAAGGCCATCAAACCCAAGGACAGCGGCAACGACATGGTCTACCTGGTGCTCGGCCCCTGGCATCACGGCCAGGAAATCGAGCCCGCCAGCCATCTCGGCCCGATCCGGTTCGGCAGCGACACCGGTACGTATTTCCAGGAGCAGATCCTGGCTCCCTTCCTGGCTCATTACCTGAAGACCGACGCGCCGCCGAACCCGGTCGCTCCGGTGACCGCCTACGTCACCGGCGCCAATCATTGGGAGCGGCTCGACTCCTGGCCGCAAGGCTGCGCCAGCGGCTGCAGCATCAAGCCGACACCGTTCTATCTCCATGCCGACGGCAATGCCGGTTTCGCGGCGCCGACAGCGGCGGAGTCGGGAGACACCAGCTACGTCTCCGATCCGGCCAAGCCGGTACCCTTCCGCGCACGTCCGGACCAGCCGGTCGGCTATACCGGCGATCAGACGTGGGCGCAATGGTTGGTCGATGATCAGCGTCCGTTCTCCGGCCGCACGGACGTGCTGACCTTCGAGTCCCCCGTGCTGGCCCGCCCCGTCACCATCGCCGGCAAGCCCGAAGTGCACCTGATCGCCGCCACCAGCGGCACCGACTCCGACTGGGTGGTCAAGTTGATCGACGTCTATCCCGACCAGGTCGCCGGTGAGCCGCAGCTCGGTGGCTATCAGCTCGGCATCGCCATGGATATATTCCGTGGCCGCTACCGCACCGGCTTTTCCGAGCCCCACGCGCTGACACCCAACAAGCCGCTTCCCTACAGCTTCGATCTGCCGACGGCCAACCACGTGTTCCTGGCGGGCCATCGCATCATGGTGCAGGTGCAGTCCAGCTGGTTCCCGCTCTATGACCGTAACCCGCAGACTTACGTGAAGAACATCTTCTTCGCCAAGCCGAGCGATTACGTCAAGGCGACCCAGCGCATCTATCACTCCCCGAAGCAGGCCAGCTACGTCGAGCTGCCGATCGTGCAGAAGTAGCTGTAAGCACACCTCACGTGCCGCCGCTCGTCGTCACCATCAAGGCGAGCTTGGCGGCAGCGACCGCACGTATGGCACAGGGCTTGAGGCTACTTGCCTGGCAGGCCGCGATGCTCGTGGAGAGATAGCGCCCCGAGGGCGAGGTGACGATCACGACGGTGCTGACCATGACGCCGCCCGCGGTCTCGAACCGAAGCAGATTACCCGGAACGTGAAGCTGCAGGTCGCAGGAATCCGCCGTCGATGCGAGAGTCAACGCGCCCGACGCAGAAATCGCCTCCCGCAGGCGGTCCGCAAACTCCTTGATCAGACTGTCGCTTGCCTGGGCGTCGAGGCACACCTTCGGTAGCCCCTGGGGCGCAGCGGCCGCCGCTGATCCCGATGCCGCCTGTTCCGCAGCGACGCACGCGCTCGAGAAAGCAACGAGAACTATCAGCATTGGAAGCATTCGCAATGATTTCATGGTGCAAGCCCCATCATTAGCGGCGCCAGCATCTCGCGATGCCCTACCGGAGGTGCCATGGTACTGCACCGCCCCCCCGGACTCGATTCGAGCCGCCATCGAGGCGAAATCGAAGGCAACTTCATTCACCGCGCCAGGCACACGCCTCGTCGACTCGCGCCCGGAGGCACACGCGGTGCAGCCACGTCATTGACAGCACAGGCATTCCGATCAAACATGCGGCGCTGGCACCGATCCATCGGCAGATATCATTAAAAGAGGAACCGCCGTGAGATACCCTGCTCTCTCCGTTGCCTTGTTCTGCGGTCTCATCGGGCTCGCGCCCCTGGCCAAGGCTGATGCGCCGCCACCTGGACCCGTGGTACTCAAGGCCGCGCATATCTTCGACTCCGTGTCGGGCAAGCTCGCCGATCACGGTCTGGTCGTGGTGCAGGACGGCAAAATCACAGGCGTCGGCCCCAGCGCCCAGATCCCTGCGGGCGCTCGCGTCATCGACCTCGGCGATGCCACGCTCATCCCCGGGATGATCGATGCGCACGTGCACCTGGACAGTCAGTTCGAGGACAACTGGTACCAGGGCTTCTATCAGGGCCTGATGCGGGTGCCCGCCGAGCAGGCGCTCTATGCCTCGCTATACGCAAAGGAGACCTTGGACGCCGGTTTCACTAGTGTTCGCGACGTCGGCTCGGTGAACTACATCGGTGCGGCGCTGCGCAACGCGATCGACGCCGGCGTGATTGACGGTCCGCGCATGATCGTCTCCAACTACGCCATCGGTTCGACCGGCGGCCATGCCGACAGCGACCCGCTGCCGCCGAATGTGGCGACCCCCTTCGGCCCGGACCGCGGCGTCTGCAACGGCCCGGACGAGTGCCGCGCCGCTGTGCGCTACCAGATGAAGTACGGCGCCACGGTCATCAAGTTCATGCCCTCCGGCGGTGTGCTTTCCCTGACGGATCCGGTGGACGTGCCGGAGCTGAGCCAGCCCGAGATGGATGCCATCATCTCCGAGGCCCATGCGTGGCACCGCAAGGTCGCGGCTCATTGTCACGGCGACCTGGCCGCCAAGATGGCCATCCGCGCGGGGGTCGATTCCATCGAGCATGGCACCTTCCTCAAGGACGATACCCTCAGGCTGATGAAGGAGAAGGGTGTATACCTCGTGCCAACGCTCTACGCCGGCTACTGGGTCGCCCAGAAGGCGAACACCTATCCGCCGGTGATCCGCGTGAAGGCGCTGGCCGCAGCCGCCCAGGCGCAGATCATGTTCCAGCACGCGGTGAAGATCGGCGTGCCCATCGCCTTCGGCACCGATTCGGCGGTCGAGCCTCACGGCACCGATGCTCAGGAGTTCTGGCTGATGGTGAAGAATGGGATGACGCCGGCGCAGGCGCTCATGGCCGCCACGGCGCGCGCCGCTGATCTCGTATTCGGCAAGCGCGATGACAAGAGCTACAAGCCGCCGGTCGGCACCCTGGAGGTAGGCAAGTACGCGGACGTCGTGGCGCTTCCCGGCAATCCGCTGGAGAACATTCACGCCACCGAGCACCCGCTGTTCGTGATGAAGGGCGGCGTGATTTACGTGGACAAGCAGCCCTGACAACTGTGACCGCCCGGACAGGCCGGGCGGGGCCCGCCTCTGACGCGATGTTGAGTTTTCACCCGCGCGCCGGACTCACCGTCCCTCAACCAACATCGGCCGGCGAAGATAAGCCACGCTTCGCGCGCCCCCTGTTGCGCCAGAGATGACACACTCTGCCGGGCGTCCGGCGCGCGCGCAGCGCGCGTTGTGTCTTGCGCTGCAATTGGCAATATTTCTTCCTATATAGCGCGTCTGCCGGCGAGACGAGCTGGCAGGGTTCCTGAGCGGTGTCGATGATTGTGACGGCGGCGAGCTCGTCACCGAGGATACCTTTGGCCAGCAGCGGATAAAGTTGCCGGCCGGGAGCCTGATCCACGTTTAGCTGAAGCCGGCGTATCGAGAAGGCATCCGTACGCGAAGGAGCGCAGCAGAAGCAGATTAAAATGCACCGGCAAGCCTTTGATCTAGCGTACTAATTTCTCGGGCTCGCTCGGCGGCATTCCCCTCCGCCCTGGCTCCCTCCCGCGGGCTGACTGAGACGCGCGGGAAAGGTTTGGCTCGATCGTGAATATCACCGAGAGCGAGTCCTCGGACGACACGCGAGGATCCGAATGGACGCCCGCGTTCGGTCGGTTGCGATGGCAGTCGGGCGTATCGGCCGAGGCTCACCCGCTCTTCGACCTCCCAGACGCATCGCCGGGCATCATCGTTCGACTCTTCGTCCGATCGCAGCCGCCGTCGCATCTACCGTTCCAAAATGGGACCTGAATGGGAGACTTTGCGGTGCAAACCCGGGTACTATGGTGCAGCGATTACGGTACCAGGTGCCTGATGCGCACAGTGCCCGCACCGACGTTAAGCCTCGGCTCGGCGCCTTGAATAAGTACGATTTCGGGTCGGTCGGGGGTCTTTAGTGGGGTCGAATGACTGCCTGGGGCGCCAAAAGTGCGCCATGATCGCACGTTACGCCAGGTCGCAAGACGCCAGGGGATTTACCCAAGTCTTCACGACCCTGGCTCCCTTCGCCCTTCTCTGGTGGGCCGCCACGCGGTTCGCCGGTGCCTCTCCCTGGCTCGCCGCGATTCCCATACCGTTCATCATCCTGTTCACGGTACGCGGCTTTGGCCTGATGCACGAATGCGGCCATGGCAGCTTGTTTCGCAGCGTCTGGGTAAATCGCGGAGTGGGATTCATCTTCGGCGTCATGTCGGGGATGCCGCAGTACGTATGGTCACAGCATCACAACTACCATCATGCGCACAACGGCAATTGGGACAAATACCGCGGACCATACGCGACGCTGTCGATCGATGAGTACGCCGCGCTAACGCCCGCACGACAGCGCTTCTACCGGTTCAAGTGCAGCGTGTTCGCCGCCCCGCTCGCGGGCTTCATCTATTTGATTGCCAACCCGCGCTTCACCTGGTTGAAAGGGAGCATTGGCCTGCTGATTCATACTGCCAGGCGCAAGCTGGCGCAACCCGGCGTTTCCGTACAGGTCCACGCCGCGAGTTATCGAACACGCTACTGGAAGTCGGCTCGAGAATACCGACACATGCTGTGGAACAACCTCGTGCTGCTCAGCGTATGGGCACTAATGTGTTATGCGTGCGGAATACTGGCTTTCTTCTGCATTTATCTGCTCAGCGTTTCCATCGCGGGCGGCGCGGGTATCGCGTTGTTCACGGTTCAGCACAACTTCAATTACTCTTATGCCAGCGACGACGAGCACTGGGACCCCGAGATAGGAGCAATCGAGGGCACGAGCTTTCTGGTACTGCCGCGCTGGCTGAACTGGTTCACCGTCAATATCGGCTACCATCACATCCACCACCTGTCGGCGAGCATTCCAAACTACCGCCTGGTTGAGTGCCACGACGAATATCAGCACCTGTTTTCGAGCGTGACCCGGCTGCGGCTGCGCGAGGTGCTCGGCGCACTGAGATGCATATTGTGGGACAGGCATGCGCAACGGATCATTTCAGTCGCCGAGTACCGGCGGCGGCCGTGCGATGTCGTCGCCCAGGCCTGAGCACCTCACTTGGCGCAACCCGGTGAGGACAGACGCGGCGGCGGGCGCCAGTGTCGATTCCGAGCGGATCCAGGCGCCAACTCGGACTCCTGAGGCATCCGACGACACCCGCAACACCTAGCTGCAACAGCCTGATTGACGGCGGCTGGCGCTATCGAGGCGAGGGCTTGGCGCGGCGTTTCGCCGAGTAGACACTCATGGCGAAGCGCCCATGATCGCGGCATGCTACACTGCTGCCGCCAAAACTCTCGACGTGCCTCTTGCGAACGCCCCGTCATTCTCGGCGTCCGGGTTCGGGCCACTCTGGTTTTGTGAGTCTACCTGCAACCGGCCAGCGGCCTGACCGTCCCGAAACGCACTCGCCGATCCGCCCCATAGAGGAATCATCGTGCCCAGGCAAAACTACCGCCAAGTCAAGAAACAGAAGGAACTGAGCAGGAAGGCGCGCCAGCTCGAGAAGCAGCAGCGCCGGACCGCTCGCCCGAATGGGTCCGAAGAAATCACGACGCCGTTGCAGGATCCGCCCGTTAACCCGGGTGATCCGACACTGAGCAGCGGAACATGAGACTCGGCCAGGCTCGCGGCGCAGCTACGCGTCAGGGTCGCTCCTCCCAGCTGCATCGCGACCGAGAGGCTGCGCCCAAGCTCCGCACGATGTTCCCGGGGGTCGAGCAGCTGCGCTTTGAACTGAGTTTTGAGGGTGGCGGCGCCGCCACTCCGGTGCCTCAATCGCACATCCTGCACCCTCCGGCCCGCGCGCACTTTTCCTTCCCGTGTCCGTATGCCGACTGCGATGGCCGGTTCGAGCTGGCGACGGCCGTGTACGCGGCCGTGGAGGATCCGTCGCATCGGATCGAAGGCACGCTGGAATGTTCCGGCTCGCGTGTGAGCGACTTCAGGTCGAAGCCGCTGTGTCAGCTGCGCCTCCACTTTGTGCTCACGGCGGTCTGCTCACCGGCCCATTGACCGTCTCTACTTGCGACGACCTGTGAGCGCCGGACGCGCCGCTTGCGGTCGTGTGAAGTCGATCACGAAACGGTCTCCGTCGAACTCCACGACCTTACCTGTCAGATCGGGGCGGACGTAATGGCCGCCACCCTTGCCGGTTTTCTCACGCTTCGGGAAAGTGACGACCATCCGGACCGGAAGATCACCATCACGCGCGCGCGTCAGGTGCTCGCTTAGTGTCATGACTACCTTGGATTCTGCCTGCGCGGCGGAAAGCCTGGTCTCATAACGCAAGATCCCGCGGGCAGGATGGCCAAAATGCGCCGGCAGACAGTTGAGCACCATGGCGCCGTCCGCCGCCATGGCGGAGAGGCTGCGCAGTCGGCTTTCCGGCTTGGCGCCGAACCGGCCGAACGCATCGATTAGCGTTAGATTCATCACTCTTTAGGCTTCTGCGTTCGGATACGTTAGGAAAGGGGCTGGCTCTCGCACTCGGACAGCCAGATCTCGAAGCACGGGCGATGCAGTTTGATCGTCTGCGGCATGACGCCCGGCGAAAAGTCAACCTCATACGATGCCTGCGCGGAAGTGATGCGTTCGCCGCAGCCGTCGCACAAACACCCGCCAGTGTACTCTCCCTGACACCGCCAGGGCTCGTGATGCGGCAGGAGACGCTGTCGCAGGCGCTCGCGAATGACAAGCATGGCTGCAGCGCTGTTCATGTCAGCTCCGCTTTATAGACTCAGCAACCCCGCGCTCAACGCGCCGGACCAGCATGCGCGCCCAGCAATGCGAGCGCAAGTGATGGCTGATCGCGTCCACTGCGGGCGCGGCGAAAGTTCGGGCAGCCTGCTCTCGAATCCTGTAATCTAAGAAGCGGCTCGTACCTTTTCGGCTTGTCTGCATTGGCGCCATGCGCCGCCTCGCGGCGCGCCTTTCGGCCATGTCTGCCACCTCGCAAAGCTCCGCGAACCAGAAGGCAGGATGTACCTGCCACCTCATATCGCTCTCCATCACGAGTACTCTGCAGTGACGAAATTATTCGTTGGAAACCTCCCCTTCACGGCGACCGATGAGGCCGTTCGCGCCCTGTTTTCGAAGCACGGCACGGTCGAGAAGGTCGCCTTGATCACCGACCGCGAGACCGGCCGCCCACGCGGCTTCGGTTTCGTGGAGATGTCGAACGCCGACGCTTCTCGGGCGATGCAGGCGCTAAATGGTACCGACTTCGACGGGCGCTCTCTGAAAGTAAACGAGGCACAGGACCGCGAACGCTCCGGCGGCGGCGGAAACCGCCATGGCGGCTCGCGTCGTTACTGACTGGTGCGTCTCCCAACCCCCACAGCCGGGAGCCGCAGGCTGACCATCCTTCCTGCCTCTACCGGCGGCAGCCCGGATTCAAGCCATCAGCGAGATCGCGGGGCAAGATCGTCGAAACGGAGCCGGGCCTGACAGTCGAGCTCGACGAGTGATCACGCTTACCTTTCGAGCCCTCGGCGGCGAATCTGTGATCCTCGTCCGCGGGGCGTATTTCAGGATTTGCGCCGATGGAACGCTTCGCGGACCCGACAACGCCGTTGCGGCCAGCTACACCGAAGGACAATGGCAGCTCGGACGAAAACGGCACAGGCTGCTGGAATGTCGCGAAGCGGTGTATATGCGCGTGACAACCTCGGACGGCCAGCAAGAATGCATCGGCCCTTACGAGGGTCTCAAGGTGACGGGGGGCGAGATCTTTTCCAACGACACCTATCTCGGTGCGCACTCGCGCGGCGAGTCGTATCTGCCGAAGGCTGACATCTGGAGGGAGATCGCGCTTCTGTCGGAGTTGTGAGCAGCAGCTAGTGCGCTCACCAAGCGTACACGGATCGGCGCAATGCCGCGCTTGCGAGACACTACCTCGGAGAACCACCGCGTTCGCGCCTCTCAATCATTCGTCTCGGGGCTCACGCTCCGCGCGAGAAGTCGAACAAGTCGAACAGGTCGCCAATGGCCGGGCTATTTAGCGGCACATACGGGTTGCCCGAGGCCGTCACGGGATTCGGGAAATTGTCGCGACTGCGGTGCGACACCGACGGCAAATGCCAGTTGTGCTCGATGAACTTGAGGATCGAGACATGATCGGTGTACACGTGAGAGATGTACCCGCGCTTCGCGTACCGGGATATCACGAGGAGAGGGACGCGCGTCCCGTCGCCGAAGAAGTCGAGCGGCTGGACGTAACCCGAATCGTAGTACCCGCCGCCCTCATCGAAGGTGATGAAGATGGCGGTGTTCTTTGCGTAGGGCGACGCTTCGACCTGGTTCAGGATCTTCTGCACGAACCCTTCGAACAGATCGAGCTTGGATGACTGCGGGTGGCCGTCGGTGTAGCCGCTCGGCTTCACGATAGAGACGGCCGGCAGCGTGCCGTTCTTGATGTCGGAGTACAGGTTCACGGAGTCCTGGATATGCGCCGCGACCTCCTCCGGGTGCGACATGATCGACGTGTCGTACTGGAAGGGATTGCAGATATTGCAGTACTCGTCCGCTTTCGGCCCGGGGGTGCCGAAGTTGCGCTGGTATGGATCGTTGACGTAGTTGTTCCACTGATCTCCGTAGTATTTCCAGGAGATGCCGTGCTCGTTCATATCGTCGCCGATGCTCGGCGTCGATGACGGCGGAATGGTGAACGGCGTGTTGGCCGGATTGTGGTCGCTATAGGCGTTCCTGCCGTTGCCGAAATATCCCGGATTGTAGTTATTGACCAGGTAGTATTGGCCCGGCTGGCAATGCGGATCGATCGGCCGTGGCAGGTGCGCGAGATAATCGAGAATCGGCCGTACGCCGGGCTGATTGGGATTGGCGCACTCAGTGTAGGAGCCACCGCCATAAACCGGGGAGTTCCTATACGGCGGCGCAGAGCCTGCGTTGTGGGAGACTCCGTAACCATCCGCGGTGTACCAGTTGTTCGTGCCGGACGCCGGATTGGGGTTCTCAATTTCGTGGACGACGCCGGCATCTGGCGTGCCCGAATAGACCTGCACCCCGTTCGGGGGCACGGCCGCCTTGCCGGTCGGGCCACTGAACCAGATCACGTCGCCGTGGCCGAACATGATGTGATTCACGCCGGTGCCGCCGATGACGGACTGGTGGAAGTTGTCGCTCATCGCGTACCTATTGGCGAGGCTCGTGAAGTACGGCACGTCACCTTTCTGCACGTTGTAGAAGCCCAGCGCGGCCGCACCCTCGCCGGTTGTCTTCGCGCCCGGCCGGTAGCTCGTGCTGAAGCAGTTCGGAGTCGGACTCTTCGGGTTGCAGGCAGCAGGCTGAGTGAGGCCATCCGTGCCGGGACCCGTGGCCACCTCCACCCAGGAGAACAGCTTTCCGTTACAGCCCGAGGGATTGTCCGGCCTGGACCGCGAGACGCTGCAGTCCAGTTGCTGCCACATCTGATAGAAGCGGTGCAGCGGGCTCTGGGCGTAGTCGTCGTACACGAACGTCGAGCCGTTGGTGAGCTGATAAGGGCCGGCTGGCAGCGCGTTCACGTCGGTGATGCGCTGATCCGGTGTTCCCGCGGCCTGGCCCGTGCCGCCCGTGAGCAGCTCATGGTAGTAGGATGCCGGCAGGCCGCTCTCGGATTGCTGCGCGAGCCTCAGGCTCGCCGCACACCGGGCGATCGGCGTGCCCGAGCCGCACTTGTTGGGAATGTAGGAGACCGTGGGGCCTCCCACGAGCGGCGCCGGCAGATGGTCGCTCGGGAAGTGCGCCTTCGGCGGGCTCAGCAGGAACGGATCACTCGCACCCATGTCCGCGGCGACGAGCTGGTGCGCGTTCTCGAAGTTGGGGCCCGGAATCGCGTTCTTGCCGGCATCCAGGGCAATGATGCCCTCGGAGAGCAGGTTATGGACCGTGATGCCGCGCTTCTTGGGCACGAAGGTCGCGAAGATGTGATCGAAGCTCCGATTCTCGCCGATGATCACGATGACGTGCTTGATCGGAGTGGCCGTACGGTTGTCGGCGTACGACAGCGCGCCGCTCGAGGCCTCATGGCTCGGGTCCGCCACCATCGCGATCGCCGGGCCGATGGACATCTGTAGCAGCGCAAGTGACCCGAGCCCCAAGCGTACACAGCTTGCGAGCCGGGAACGAAAACCGCGGCGGACGGCCATATGGAATCTCCCTGACTAGTCGGACGTTTTGGGGGGCGATTTGTAGTGGACCATTGTTACCGCCGCGTGTCCAGACGATCCCTCATCGGCGCGGGGCGACCCCTCTTTTTTGCGGCGGAGGGAAAGCGTCGGCGGGAGATTCCCGACCTCGGGTCGTGCAGCTGTCCGGACTCAGAACGGACAGTTGGATTGCCGGGAGTCGGAGCGGTGCGCCCGTGCGAGATACTGCGGGCGAATACTTATCCGTCCTGTTTCTGCGCAACGGTGATCTCGCAGTGGTGAGCCCGATCCAGAACCCGGAGACGAAGCGCAGCGGCTTCTCGTTTTGGCGCTTCAGGGAACGCTGATCGCACCCGGCAACAGACCCCTCTCCCCGCGTGAGCGGCCGGCAGCGCCCCAGCCTCTGCGCCATTGCGAGCAGCAGGATCCCCGAGTCAACTAGTTTCTCGCTGAGCGAGTTCCTGCTCCTCAGGCTCTTCCGACCAGCAGCGCACTCGCTGAAGCTACGAGACAGCCGATCCCGCAGGCGATCAGGGCCGTATGAAACTCGGTCACAAGCGCAGGACCGTGCGCCGCAAAGACAGATCCCAACAAGGCGGTCGCGAACAGACCGCCCGCGCGGGCAACTGCGCTGTTGAAGCCAGAGGCCACACCCGTGCGGGAGGCACTGACCGAACTCAGCACAGCAGTCGTCAAGGGGGCCACGGCGGCAGCCATACCGACTGAAATGACGAGGATAGCCGGCAGCACATGAGTCCAGTAACTGCTTCCCACTCCAATGCGCACGGCCAGGATGAACCCGACCGCGACCACCAGGGGACCGCTTGCGAGCAACGCTCTTGCACCCGTGCGTCCGGCAAGACTCCCGGCGAGCGGTGAGAGCAACGCGAGGGTGATCGGCAGCGGAATCAGCGCAGCGGCCGCAGCAACGGCCGAGTAGCCGCCAGCCTCGATCAGAAAGTAGGGCACGAGCACAAGCAAAGCGCCCAGTGCACCATAGAGAAACAATGTCAGCAGGTTGAGTCCGACAAAGGGGGACGTTGCGAAGAGCGAGAGCGGCATCATCGCACGCTCGCCGCGCCTGCTCTCGAGGGTGACAAAGCCGATTAGAGCCATACTTGCGAGGCCCACTCCGGCGAGTGCAGCCGCCTTCCAGCCGGTAGGTCCCGACCCGAGCGTCAGTGCCCAGGTCAAAGACCCGAGCCCGACCGTTGCGAGCAGGCCCCCTGCCACATCCACCGCCTCGCCGTGAGATGCAGGATCAGGTGGCACGAACCATCGAGCGAGCACCATCGCGCCGGCGGCCAGAGGAAGGTTGATCAGAAAGATTGCACGCCAGCTGCCGAGGTCGATGAGCCACCCACCGAGCAGTGGACCGATGACGCCGGCGATGGCGCCCGCGGCCGCCCACGTCCCCACGGCGCGCCCCTTGGCTTCCCCGCTAAAGCATTGGCCTAGAATCGCGAGGCTGTTTGGCAGCAGCAGCGCAGCGCCGAGCCCCTGCATCACTCTTCCGAGCAGCAGCAGGTTGCCGTCCGGGGCTACCGCGCATACGACCGAGAACACAGCGAACACGGCGATACCGACGTTCAGGTAGCGGCGCCGCCCGAAGCGATCCCCGGCGGCACCACCCAGCAACAGAAGTGCGCTCAAAGGGAGCAGATAGGCGTTGATGACCCACTGCAGCTCGCTGGCACCGGCCTTGAGACTGGCGCCGATTGCCGGGAGTCCCACGTTGACCACAGAGCCGTCGATGAATGCGAGACTCGAGGCCAGGATGGTAACCGCTAGTACCCCGGCCGGGTGCCCGACAGTCGCCGTGCATTTAGCACCTTGCGCGACTGCTCGATCGCAAGAGGCGTGAAGATAGGCGCTCACGCCGAGATTGTCCCACGTAGCTCCTTTCGCCGCGAGTTCCGCGGACCTATTGAGCCACAGGTGAGAAATCTCGTCGGAGCGGTGAGATCGATTTGACTGCGCGATGTTGCCGGCCCAACAGCCGCGACGGCTGATCCGTTCCAAAACTCCATGGTTCCATCCAAACGGACACGTCAGTAGATGCTCTGCCACGCGGTCCGAACACGGCCGCCACCGGCGCTCTGACTCTCTCATACGAAGTTCGGCGTACCGATGTCGAACGCTTTCGAGGTGAGCCCCATGTCATTGCATGTTTCCGCCGCTGTCTGCAAGCGAGCCGAGCGGGATCTCGTTCGGCCGCAAAAAGCTGACACGCGATAACGGCCGGATGGCTAGAAACCACCCACGCGGACACTGCCACCGAGTCAGCGACCTACAAATCGGGTCACGCCACTTGCTGCTCCTCACCGCGTTTCACGCATTCACGGCGTACGCGCTCCGATCGCGGCTCGTGCTTTCCGTAGCGCTCACATCCCTAGCGGGATGGTTGGCATCGAGCGCGGGCCAGAAAACCCGCATGGATCGTTCCGCTTTGCGCTACCTGCGAAGACCTTTGTCGCCTCCCTCTGACTCTGGCATGGGCTCGACCCAAGGATTGAATACCGGAACGCGCGCCTTTAAGTATTCCGAGGTATCGCGGGAAACGATCGTCAAGCCATGCTGCTGTGCCGTCACCGCGATGATCAGGTCCGGCTGGGAGAAGGTGTGCCCGGACTTGCGACCTTCCTCGACTATCATCCGCCACTTGAGCACTATGTCCTCGGTTACCGCAAGGACCCGCTGGTTGAACATCGGGCGCACCTTGTGCACAAGCCAATCATTCAGCTCCGACCTGCGTGCCGGATCGGAAAGCTTCTCGATTCCGAACCGGATCTCAGCGAGCGTGACGACGCTTACGTGCAATTGCTCAAGAGGCTGCGCCGCGATGAAGGCGCGCACCTTGGGTTCCGGCCGAGGGCGCCGCAGCTCGGACAAGGTATTGGTATCGAGCAGCCACCCGGTCACAGCGAGAAGTCGCGCACCGGCATTGGCCCGCGACCCGGCTCGAGATCAATCTCCTGATACGGAGACGTCTGCATCGCCTCAACCAAGGCCTCGCCTGTCGCGCTCCCTGTCAGCCGCCGGAACTCCTCGGCAGCGATCACGACGACCTCGTCTCGCCCATGCACTGTTACGTGCTGCGGGCCTTCACTACGGACCTTGCGGACGAGTTCGCTGAAACGCGCCTTAGCATCCTGCAGCAGCCAGTAACCGGCGCGTGCTTTGCGCGCGCGGGACTTTCCGGGCTTTGCCGATACCTTCGATTTTGGAAATCTAGTCACGATGACTAGAATATCAGGACTGCGTATCTCTTTCCAGAGGACTGATAGCCGCCAGCATTTTGACGATATCGGCTGCGCTCCATCAGAGCTGCTTGGAACAATACTCCAGAGCGGCGACATCCGTGCAGTATTGGTTTCACCTGTGTTGTTGGGGTATGTTCGGCGCCGCGACATCTGTCGCTCTGCTCCTAATCTTCAGAACGTTCCTTCATACTAGAAATCGACTACTAACAAACTACACCCCCAACCGCACGAGCAACGTCCACCGGCGGAATCAGTAAGGCGCGCGGCAACGAGCCGTTACGATGGATTCCGGGTCGGACCTCGAAGGCGCCGACCCTCGACCCACTGCCAGGACGCGAGCGACGGCAGGCCGCAGAGCACCTCGCGCAGACGCTTGGCCATCGAAACGGCCAGCGCCAGTTCGCTATTCACGCCCAGCGCATGGCCGAAGAGCACTAGGGCGCCTTCTTGCACGCCGAGACCACCCGGTATGATGAAGGCCAAATGGCGCAGGGCCTGGGTCATGCTCTCCATGACGAGGGCGGCGCGGACACTCGCTGGGTGCCCGAACAAACGCAAGACAAACCAGATCTCGACGGAACCCGAGACCAAGGCCGTAAACTGTAGGCCGCCGGCGACCAGCAGTGCTCGGCCTCGGCGCAGACACGCGCGAACCTCGTGGTCCAACGCCGTCGCTCCTGCAGACATGGCGCTCGCACCTACTAGTGGGCGCAGAAGCCCTGCGAGGCGCCCGAACACGGAGCCGTAGCGGAGCAGCAACGCGGTTACGACGGGCATCGGAAGGCTGACGAGCAACGCGAGGATCAGATGACGGTATTCGAAGCCGGCGTCCCTGGCATCGACAAGCAGGAGCAGACCCACGACCGCGAACAGATAGGACGCGATCAGTGTCAATAGAATCTCCACGATGACGGTTGCGCTGGCGGGCGTCGCCGCAATCCCCCGCCAGCGCAGCAAGCGAACACCGACGACCCCACCACCGACACTGGCAACGGGGAGCAGCCGGTCGATCGCCTCGCGCACGGAGGTGATCCAAAGTACATATCCGAGCCCGGCGTGCTGGTTTGGATCGTAGGGCCGGAGCAAACTGAACCAGCCAATGGCATAGAGGAGAAAAAACAGCGCGCGATAGGGGATCAGCCAGAGCAGCCTCCAGCCGGCTAGTCCCAATACGTGAAGCATCCCGATGAAGTCTGAGCGAACGACGAGAACGATTAGCAGCGCGAGCCCGAGCACACCCCCGATGTATGCGGCGATTTTCAGACTTCGCTCTCGATTACGAAGCTCGCCTCACGCGGAGCGTGTGGAGCGGTTGGGTACTTCAAGGAGTCCGATGCATGATGCCGCGGGCATCAACGTCAAACTCCCGGCCACGCCAAGTAACGCGGGAGGTGAAGAAGCTGTGCCACCATACCCAGCAGATGAGCAGATCCCGCACAGGCACGAGCCATAGGTCCGAGAACAGGCTGCGATCATCCCGCAGCCGATACACGCCATGCAATGTGAGCCGGGCGACGACCGTGAACTCGAAAAGTGCCCAAGCTACCGTGGAGAACAGGGGGTCGGCGGCGTTCAGGACGATCCCCAAGGCCGAAAGCGGCAAGCTGAAACTGAAGAAGATCAAGCGAAAGCTTCGAGGTCGCAGGACACGTATGGTGCTCATCCATCGTAGCTCATGGCGGTTCAACGAGTCGAAACTGGCCTCATCGTGCTCAGCGGTCGGCATGTAGTGCGAGAGCACGATCCGTAGTCCCAATCCTCGAACCCGTTCACCCAACTGATAGTCGTCGGCGAGGTGATCCGCTATTACCTGCAGGCCGCCCATGGCTTGCAGTGTCTCACGCCGTAAGCAGATGGTTTGACCGGAAACATAGCCTTGGTGACCGAAAAGCCGCGCGAGCAGCACCAAGGGCGTATACCAATCATTGATGTACATCGCGCCGAGACGCGACCAGAGCCGCGGGCTGGCAATTCCGCGGAATATGCAGGTCACGAGGCCAACTTCTCTGTCGAGCAGCGGCGCCGACACCGTCTTGAGATAGTCGGGTCCAACTCGGGCATCGCTGTCCGCCATGACGAGCACGTCGTGCCGTGCTTGCGCGAGCAAGTTGATCAAGTTGCTGGTCTTGCGATTGCCACCGTGCAGTTGCGAATTGATCACGACGTCGATCGGCAGGGAAGGGAATTCGGCCACCAATCGTTCTACCACCGACAGAGCAGCATCGGCCGGATCGAGCACGCCGAAGACGATCTGAAACTCGGGGTAATCCTGCTCGCAAAACGAGCGCAGATTCTCGTACAGGCTCGCCTCGGCGCCACATAGCGGCTTGAGTATGGTGAGCGGCGGAAGCCGCGGCCGGCTCTCCTTCGGCATCCTTCGCATCTGCCACACGAGCACAGCTATGACGGCGAGCAGGGCGTATCCGGCCGCGATCGTCAGGCCAGCGAGGCCGACAATCCCCATGAGGGGATGAATCAAGCCCATCGATGTCTCCGCGAAT
>DATAXF010000032.1:0-34630 GCA_036273095.1 Steroidobacteraceae bacterium
TCACACGCACGCCTTACGACGCCACCGGCATGGTCACCGAGACCGAGCACGGCCAGCTTAGCGGCAACATGGGCACTGCGCTCGAAGGCTACGACAACGCCGTCCCCGTGATCGTGGCTGGCGGCTACATCCGCGTCATCCAGGATGTGCGCGGCGAGTACGGCTCCCAGGGCGACTTCGTGATGAACCGTCCCTTCCGCGGGCCGCTCAACCATACTCCCGTGGACGAGTCGACCGACACCTATGACACGATCGATTGGCTGGTCAGGCATGTCCACGAGAGCAACGGCAAGGTCGGAATTCTGGGCATTTCCTACGACGGCTACGAGCCGCTCACGGCCCTGATCAACCCCAACCCGGCGCTCAAGGTCGTGGTGCCGATGAACCCGATGGTCGACGGCTGGATAGGCGACGACTGGTTCCATAACGGCGCTTTCCGCGAGCTGAACCTGCCTTACATATACCAGCAGGAAGCGACGCGCGACAACAGCGCCAAATGGTGGAGCAACTACTACGACGATTACGACCTCTACATGCATTACGTCTCGGCCGGCGCCATGGGCAAGGCCTACGGCATGGGGGAGATCGGGTTCTGGGACAAGGTGGTCGCACACCCCGCGTACGACACTTTCTGGAGCGAGCAGGCGATGGACAGGATCCTCGCCCGACAGCCGCTCAAAGTCCCCGTCATGGTGGTCGCGAGCCTCTGGGACCAGGAAGACATCTACGGGGCGATGGCCGTGTACAAGGCCATCAAGCCCAAGGACACGCGCAACGATAGCGTGTATCTGGTGATGGGGCCATGGCATCACGGCCAGGAGATCGAAGCCGCCGACCAACTCGGACCCATCCGGTTCGGCAGCGACACCGGCACATATTTCCAGGAGCAGATCCTGGCTCCCTTTCTCGCCCACTACCTGAAGAGCGATGCGCCGCCGAACCCGGTCGCTCCTGTGACCGCCTACGTTACCGGCGCCAATCGGTGGGAGCGGCTCGACTCCTGGCCGCAGGGTTGCGCCAGCGGTTGCACCATCAAGCCGACGCCCCTGTATCTGCACGCGGAAAGCAAAGCCGACTTCACATCGCCGTCGGCCGCGGAAGCGCAGGACACCAGCTATATCTCCGATCCGGCCAAGCCGGTGCCCTTCCGTACTCGCCCTGAGCAACCCGTCGGCTACAGCGGCGATCAGACCTGGGCGCAATGGCTGGTCGACGATCAGCGGGAGTTTTCAGGGCGCACTGACGTGGCGACCTTCGAGTCCGCCGTGCTGACCCACCCCGTGGCCATCGCCGGCCAGCCGGAGGTGCACCTGATTGCTTCGACCAGCGGCACCGACTCGGACTGGGTGGTCAAGCTGATCGACGTCTACCCCGACCAGGTCGCCGATGAGCCCCAGCTCGGCGGCTATCAGCTCGGCATCGCGATGGACATCTTCCGCGGCCGCTATCGCACCGGCTTCTCCGACCCGCACGCCCTGGCGCCGAACGAGCTGCTTCTCTACAGCTTTGACTTGCCGACGGCCAACCACGTGTTCCTCCCCGGCCACCGCATCATGGTGCAGGTGCAGTCCAGCTGGTTCCCGCTCTATGACCGCAATCCGCAGACTTACGTGAAGAACATCTTCTTCGCCAAGCCGGGCGATTACGTCAAAGCGACGCAGCGCATCTACCATGCGCAGGGCAATGCCAGCTATATCGAGCTTCCGATCGTATCTAGCGACCGATGAGCGCCGTGGCCACGGGCTTCCACCATGGCATCAGATACAGCCACACTGCGGCGAACTCGAGCCCCAACCCCCAAACCGCTCCGCAAATGTAAGCGGCATAGAGCCGCCGTCGGCTGATGAGGTCGTAGGCGCCCAGCATGGCGACGAGGAGAAAGTCGCTGAGATACGTCTGCGCCCAGGTGGCCCAGTAGCCATCACCGAGGAGTCTCTCCAGGCCCGGGCCCCACCAGCGGCCGAAGCCCGCGTCTGCGATGCAAATTGTGGCCATGATCATCAGGCGCTTGTGGGCCTCCGGTTTCTTGCGTAGCGCGATAGCGAAGCCACCCAGGACGGTGAACGCCAGCATGTCCGCCAGCTGAATGCTGAAGAAGGATGGATCGCCGCGCGGCGTCCCAAAGAGGTCATAGTCCACTACCACCGAGGTCGTGATACCCAGCACGACCATCGCACCATAGAGTGCAGTGCCGGCCATCCCCAACTCGCGATGCAGGTCCACTCTTCGTGAGCGGACGAGCAGAACCTGGATCGTCAACAGGCTGAGCCAGCCGACGAATACGGCCCCGTGAAAGTAGACCACCGCCGGAAACAGGTGGTGCGTTCGAACGCGGTGCATGATATCCGGCACGAATCCCATCAGGATTCCGAGCCAGAGGAGTGCCACCATCAGCAGAAAGAAGTTGCGGTCCCAGCGACGGTGATCGGCGAGCGGCAGCGAAACGCGGCCGGACTGCGGCCGCGCGAGTGCTTCTGTGGCCCCCATGGTGCCCCCGGCTCTTCTTATTGATTCCTCAAGTATACATCACGTCCCGCCGTTCGGCGTCATCAGCAAGGCGAGCTTCGCGGCGGCGACAGCCCGTAGGGCGCAGGGCTTGAGGTTGCCCGCCTGACAGGCGGCGATGCTCGAGGAGAGATAGCGGCCGGACGCCGAGGTAACAATCACGACCGTACTGACCATGACCCCGCTCGCCGTCTGGAACCGCAGCAGGTTGCCCGGAACGTGCAGCTGCAGGTCGCAGGAGTCAGTTGTCGCTGCGAGACTGAGGGAGCCCGAGGCGGCAATCGCTTCCCTCAGGCTGTCCGCAAACACCTTGATCAGGTTATCGGCGCTCTCGACACCGACACAGACCTTCGGCTGCCCTTGCGGCGGAGCCGCCGGCTCCGCCGCGACGCACGCGCCCGAAAGGGCCGTGAGAGCAATCAGTGTTGGAAGCCTTGGTGATATTTTCATGGTGCAAGTGTCTCCCAGCCGCCGCCCAGTGCCTTGAGACGCCTGGGACCAGCACCAAAGTATAAGGCACCTTTTCGACGACTGGCGTAGCTTGTCCTTTGCGCTTGGCACCCGGAGGTCGTGAGCGTCTGGACAGGTTGCGCCCGTAGGCGGAGACTCACCTGATGGCCACACGACACCCCCCGGATCTTTCGCACCCGATTGACGCCTCGGATCACGTTCTCGGTAGCTCACACGCTCCGGTCACGGTCGTGGAATATGGGGATTTTGAGTGCCCCACCTGCAAGCAGGCCGCACCCTCGGTCAAACTTCTCCTCGAGCGCTTTGACGGCAAAGTGCTGTTCGCATATCGCCACTTTCCGCTGGAATCGATTCATCCACACGCTCTGCGAGCCGCTGAAGCCGCCGAATGCGCCGGGGCACAAGGCCACTTCTGGGCCATGCATGATCTGCTGTTCGCGAACCAGGCGCATCTCGAGCTCAAGCATCTGACCTCCTACGCGGAACGCCTCGATCTCGACCTGGCTGCGTTCACGGCGGGGATGGACGATGAAATCTATCTGCAACGCATCCGCGAGCACATCGATAGCGGCCGCAGCAGCCACCTGCGCGCGACGCCAGGTTTCTTCGTCAACGGAGTCATCGTTGACGTGTCGTTCGGGCTGCAGTCGCTCTTTGACGCGGTGGAGGCAGCTTTGTGATCAGCCGGGGAAGGTGCCATGACAACGCGATGCCATCATCTGGATTTCGTCCGCACCGACCAGGCGAATAGCAGCGGCTGCGAGGAATGCCTCAAGCTCGGGGACACCTGGGTGCACCTGCGCCTGTGCCGCACCTGCGGCAATGTAGGCTGCTGCGACGACTCCAAGAACCGCCATGCCACCAGGCACTTCCACGCCACGCACCATCCCATCATGAGCTCGATCGAGCCGGGTGAGGACTGGAGCTGGTGCTACGTGGACGAGGTCGCGCTGCAACTCGATTGAGCCGGAGACCGTCGTGGCCATGGATCTTGTCGAAAAGCGACGCGAGCAGATGTTCCCCAAGCTCACGCCGGCGCAGCTCGTCCGTTTCGCCGCTCATTGCACACGCCGCGAAACCGCTGCCGGCGAGATTCTGCTCAACGTCGGGGAGAGGCCGAGCGGGTTGTTCATCGTCGCCGCCGGCAGCGTCGAAGTACTGGCGCCGACTTCGGACGTGCACACGGCAACGTGTGGCTATAACCTGTTGAATGTGCTCACTGCCGGCGACTTCAGCGGCGAGATGAGCACACTGCGCGGCACGCCGGGACTCGCGCAACTGCGCGTCCGCGAGCCGGGCGCAGTCCTGCACGTCGGTCTGGATGACGTGCGGCGCCTGGTGCAGAGCGACGCCGAGCTGAGCGAGCTTATGATGCGTGCATTCATCCTGCGGCGCATGGGCATCGTGCAGTCCGGTTCCGGCGACGTCACGGTGCTCGGCTCGAGCCATGCCGGTAATACGCTCCGGATCCGCGAATTCCTGACCCGCAATACGCGCCCATACGGCGACATCAACATCGATCAGGACCCCGACGCGCGGGCGCTGCTCGAGCGCTTTCACGTCCAGCCGCAGGATCTTCCTGTGGTGGTGTGTCGCGGCAAAGTACTCCGGAATCCTGACAATACCATCCTCGCCGACTGCCTCGGTATCAACGGTCAGCCCGACGACAGCGTGGTGCACGATGTGATCATAATCGGCGCGGGCCCTGCCGGCCTCGCGGCTGCCGTGTACGCGGCTTCCGAGGGGTTGGACGTGCGCGTCGTCGATAGCTTCGCGCCCGGTGGCCAGGCCGGGACCAGCTCTCGCATCGAGAATTATCTGGGCTTCCCCACCGGCATCTCCGGCGCCGCGCTCGCCGGCCGCGCCCTGTCGCAGGCGCAAAAGTTCGGCGCACAGCTCAGCATCGCCTGGCAAGCCGAGCGGCTGCACTGCGACGAGTGGCCCTACGCCGTGGAAATGTCCAACGGCAGTCGCCTGCGGGGCCGCGCCGTCGTCATCGCCAGCGGCGCGCAATACCGGCTGCTCGAGGTCGCCAATGTGGATCGCTTCCTCGGCAGCGGCGTCTACTACGCCGCCACGCATCTGGAAGCCCGGCTATGCGACGGCGAGGACGTTGCCATTGTCGGCGGCGGCAATTCGGCCGGACAGGCCGCCGTTTTTCTCGCCGGCTCGTGCCGCCATGTGCACGTCCTGGTGCGATCGGCGGACCTGGCCGAAAGCATGTCGGCGTATTTGATTCGCCGGATCGAAGACTCCCGCAACATAACCCTGCACACGCGCACGCAGATCACGGCGCTCTCCGGCGTGACACGGTTGGAGCAGGTGGAGTGGACGACGGGCAAAGACACACCACAGTCGCGGGACCTGCGCCACGTCTTCCTGATGACGGGTGCGTCGCCGAATACGGACTGGCTCGCGGGTTGCGTCACCCTCGACGACCAGGGATTCGTCAAGACGGGTCCCGATCTGACACACGAGGAGCTGGCGAACTGGCGGCTGGCGCGTCACCCATATCTGCTCGAAAGCAGCACACCCGGGGTATTCGCTGCCGGGGACGTGCGCGCGGGTAGCGTCAAGCGCATCGCCTCGGCCGTGGGCGAAGGCTCGACCACCGTGCAGTTCGTGCATCGGGCGTTGCGCGACCTGGCGGCGGCTCCGCCGCAAGTTGTCGCAGCCGCCTGATCCGGCGGAGCGGGAACCCGTCTCAGCCCGAAAGGCCGCTGCCGCTCAAATGGCTATTGGCTCGGCGCGAATCTGCCGAATGCAGTGCTGCTGACCCATCCCGACTCAGGACACGGCTCACCGTTCCGATTTCACGAAACGTTTGGCCGACAGGCGGCAGCCCCACTGAGAAACAAGGACACTCGAGAGTAGCTTGCGGCCGCGCCTCGAGCGAGTCATGCATGCGCACACCCGCGCGACTGGCGCCGGATCAGGCTTGGAACGAGTCACCCGATCAAGTATATGTGCAAATGGCGGTAAGGTCTGACGCGGAGGTGAACCATGCCTGAGGCGGAACAGTACGAGATCCTTGTGATCGGAAGCGGCGAGGCGGGAAAGCATCTGACGTGGAACATGGCCCAAGCGGGCCACCGCACGGCGGTGGTGGAACGGAAATACATCGGAGGGTCGTGTCCCAACATTGCCTGTCTGCCCAGCAAGAACGTGATTCGCAGCGCAAAAGCGAATTGGTTCGCCCGTCATGGTGCCGAATACGGCATCCAAACCGGGCCCGTATCCACGGACATGAGAGGTGTGTTCGAACGTAAGCGAAAAATGGTTCAGGCCGAGGTTCAGTTTCATCTCGATCGCTTCAGGGAGACAGGCGCGGAGTTGATCAAGGGCGAAGCCCGGTTCGTTGCTCCGAAAACGGTAGAGATTCGCCTTGACGAAGGAGGTTCGCGGACCATCACAGGCGGTCAGGTCTTTCTCGACCTCGGATCGCGCTCCACGATTCCGGAAGTCCCGGGTCTGGCAGCTGCAAAACCCATGACTCACGTCGAAGCTCTCGATCTCGATCGCTTGCCGGGACATGTCATCGTGCTCGGCGGAGGATACGTTGGCCTGGAACTCGCGCAAGCCCTGCGCCGCTTCGGATCCGCGGTAACGGTGATCGAGCGTGGCAGCCAAATCGCCGCCGCTGAAGATACCGATGTTGCACAAGCGCTTCTGGAAAATTTCGCAAGCGAAGGAATCGAAGTGCTGCTCTATGCGAGTGTGCGGGAAGTCCAGGGATTGTCCGGTCGGAAGGTGCGGCTCGTTGTCGAAAACGGCCACGGGCAACAAACGATTGAGGGAACCGACCTTTTGGTCGCCACAGGACGAACGCCCAATACTCAGGGAATCGGGTTGGAACCGGCAGGGGTCGAATTGGACGCGCGCGGCTATATCAAAGTGAACGAGCGACTGGCGACCACCGCTCCGGGAGTCTGGGCCATGGGTGACTGTGCGGGCAGCCCGCAATTCACGCACGTCGCCTTCGACGATTTCCGAGTAGTCCATGACAATCTCAACGGCGGGAGCCGCAGCACGCGAGACCGGCTCATTCCATACTGCATGTTTACCGATCCCGAACTCGCGCGGGTTGGCTTGAACGAAGCCGAAGCGAAGAGACGCGGAATCGGATATCGCCTGGCGAAGCTGCCGATGGCGGCCGTACTGCGAGCCGTGACTCTTGGCGAAACTCATGGCTTCGTCAAGATCCTGATCGAGGCCGAAACCGACCGCATCCTGGGATTCACGGCGTTTGGCGCCGAAGCAAGCGAGATGATGGCGGCTGTTCAGACCGCCATGCTCGGCGGCCTGTCTTACACCGTCCTTCGCGACGCGATTTTCACGCATCCCACCGTTGCGGAAGGCCTGGTCTTTTTGCTGGCGAGCCTTCCGGCAAAAGCGATGCGGCAGCCAGCCTAAGGGGGAAATCAGTGCAGGAACGCGCCAGGGCGCGGATTCGGCTGCTGCCACCGAGCGGGCGCAGTGCATACCGTATTCCCATCGAGGCGCGGGATGGTGCCTGCGGTTCGCGCCCTTCTCGATGCTCTGGCGGAAGGATTCAAGGTCAACCCGTGGCTCATCGGTGACGAGTCGAGCGACAGGGCTCGAGCCGCGTCAGATTGACAATTTTACTAATGGAAATCATTATATATACGGAAATAGAAGCACCCGGACTTTACTGCTGCAAATCGGCCGGCCGGCGCGTCCCGGCCCGCTGAAAGGCAAACTCGAGTGTCGCGAATCTCGGTATTGGAAACCCACGACATCCGTTTTCCGACCTCTGGGGAACTTCATGGCTCCGATGCCATGAATCCGGACCCGGATTACTCGGCAGCGTACGTCGTGCTGCGCACGGACGATCACAGCGGCCCAGCGGGACATGGCTTTGCCTTCACTATCGGGCGTGGCAACGAAGTGCAGACCGCTGCGTGCGCGGCACTCCGGCATCTCGTCGTCGGACGCGACCTGCGCGAAATCATCGATGACCTCGGAGGGTTTGCACGCAGCTTGACGGACGACTCGCAGCTGCGGTGGCTCGGTCCGGAAAAGGGCGTCATGCACATGGCGCTGGGCGCCGTAGTCAACGCGGCGTGGGACCTCGCAGCCCGGAGCGCAGGTAAGCCTCTATGGCGCTTCATAAGCGAGATGTCGCCTGACCAGATCGTCCGTTGCATCGACTTCCGTTACCTACACGATGCATTGTCACCGAGTGAGGCGCTCGCAATGCTCGAGGCCGCGGCGCCCGGAAAGCCGGCGCGCACGGCGTATCTCACGGAGCGTGGCTATCCTGCCTACACCACGACTCCGGGGTGGCTCGGGTACTCGGACGAGAAGCTCATCCGGCTCGCGAGGGCCGCGGTCGCAGACGGATTCCGCACGATCAAGATCAAGGTCGGCATGTGCCTGGAGGACGACCTGCGTCGCTGCCAGCTTGCCCGCGAGGCAATCGGGCCGGGCATCGCCATGGCAATAGACGCAAACCAACGTTGGGACATTGATGCCGCAATCCCGTGGATCCGGCGACTCGCTCCCTACGACATCGCCTGGGTGGAAGAGCCCACCAATCCGGACGACATCCTCGGGCACCAGGCGATCCGCCGTGCCGTGACTCCGGTTCCCATCTCTACCGGCGAGCACACGCAGAATCGCATCGTGTTCAAGCAACTCCTGCAGGCCGGCGCGGTGGACCTCATCCAAATCGATGCCAGCCGCGTGGGCGGGGTCAACGAGAACCTGGCGATTCTGCTCATGGCGCGCAAATTCGGCGTGCCCGTGTTTCCGCACGCCGGGGGCGTCGGACTGTGCGAGCTGGTGCAGCATCTCGCAATGGCGGACTTCGTCGCAATCAGCGGCCAGATCGAGGACCGCGCCATCGAGTTCGTCGATCACCTGCACGAGCATTTTGTGGCTCCGGTACGGGTTCACGCCGGGCGATACATGCCGCCCACGGCCGCGGGATTCTCCGCCGAGATGCACCCTGAGAGCATCGTACGTTACAGCTTTCCAAACGGCGCCGCGTGGCAGGTAACATGAGCGAAAGTCTGGAGCCGAAATATCGCGCGCCCGCGCTCGAAAAGGGCCTCGCCGTGCTCGAGCTGCTGGCCAGCGCGCACGCGCCGATGTCCCTCAACGCGGTTTCCCGCGCACTCAATCGCTCCGTGAGCGAGCTCTTTCGCATGATCCAGGTGCTCGAGTTCCACGGCTATCTCGAGCTCGCGAGCTCGGGCGAAGGCTACGTGCTCAGCAACAAGCTGTTCGCGCTCGGCATGAAGCGAGCTCCGATCCGAAACCTGCACGACGCCGCCCTCCCCGTCATGCACCGATTGGCCGAGATCATCGGCCAGTCCTGCCATCTCGGCGTCGCCTCGGCCGATCAGATGGTGATCGTCGCCCGGGTGGAGGCGCCAGGCTATCTCGGCTTCTCGGTGCGCGTCGGCTATCGCCGCTCACTGGTCGACTCGACATCCGGGTTGGTTCTCTACGCTTTCCAGTCCGAGCTCGTCCGCACCGAATGGAAAAGGCGCCTCGCACCCGCTACCGGCCGCCGCCAATGGGTGCGGTTCGAGCGGCAAGGACATACCGCGCGCAAGAGCGGTTACGTGACCGCCGAGAGTCACGATGTGCAGGGAGTGATCGATCTGTCGGCGCCGGTAACCCAGTCAGGCGGCGTTGCCGCCGCTCTGACCGTTCCCTACATGAAAAGCGCACGCTCGCTCTCGGTGCCGGAGATCGTCGGTCCGTTGGTCAAAGCCGCGCGCGAGATTTCGGCTCAGCTCGGCGGCAACCCTCCCGCGACCGACTGACACCGCGAGCTGACCGCTCTCCCCCGCCCCCGCCTGCCGTGAAAGGCAGCGGCCGCGTTGCACTTCATTGCCCTGAATTGATTTTATTGGTGCTTTAGATATCATATATAAAAGTTCGAGCCAGCCAGCCTTCCTGCTTGAGGCCTCGGACCGGCCCGGGGCAGCGAGTCCTTCCGTCTCCATTCATACAACGAGAGGGTGAGAACATGACTCTATCGAGCGGTGCGCGGCGCCTCGTGGGGCGCTCATCTCTGGCAGTGGTACTCCCGTGCTGCCTGCTGGCCCTGGAACTCGGCGGTATCACGCTTGCGAGGGCGGCCGATGCCGACGCAAGCGCCTCCTCCAGCCCGCGACAGCTGCAGGAAGTGGTCGTCACGGCCGAGAAGCGCGCCGAGAGCCTCGACAAGGTGCCGATTGCCGTTTCGGTGCTGACCCGCGATCAGATGATGCAGCGGCAGATCTACGACATGGCTGATGTGGCGGCGGTCACTCCCGGCGTCGACTTCCAGAATACCGGCTCGACGGTCGCACTTTCGATCCGCGGCATCTCCTCGGGCATTTCCGGTTACTCGACCACGGGCATCTACATCGACGACGTGCCCGTACAGATCCGCCTCGACAATGGCATCGTGCCCGGAACGGACACGACGCCGCTCGTCTTCGATCTCGATCGTGTGGAGGTACTCAAGGGGCCGCAAGGCACACTGTTCGGCGCTGGCGCCGAGGGAGGCGCCATCAGGTTCATCCAGGCGCAGCCGAGCCTCACGCAGTACAGCGGTTACACCCGCGCCGGCGTCGCCACCACCGACGGCGGCGGCCCGAGCTACGAGCTCGGCGGCGCCTTCGGGGGCCCGATCGTGGACGACAAGCTCGGCTTTCGCGTGAGCGCCTGGCATCAGCGGCAGGGAGGCTACATCGACCACGTGAGCGCCATCCCGGGCGGAGCCGATGAGCCGCATTCCGGATGGCGTGATGCCGACGTGCTGCGCGCAGCGCTCACGTATGCCCCGATCGCCTCACTCCAGATCACGCCATCGTTCTTCTACCAGCACATCTACTGGAACGACGTACCGACTCTCGACCCTGGCGGCCCGGGCTACACTGATGCGCTGACCACCAACTGGAGCGCGCTCAACCCGAATTACACCAACGTCGGCGCCGGGCAGCTCGCCTTCCAGGGGCTGCGCCTGCAGCCGAGCACCGATGCGCTCTACCTGCCCTCGCTCAAGATCGTGGATGATCTGTCGGCAGTCACTTTGACCTCCAGCACCTCCTACCTCTACCGCCGCTACAACGCTCAGCAGGACTTCACCACCGTCATGCCGGCAATCATTGGTCTACCCTGGCCAACGACCACGGCGGCGGGTGCGAACAGCTGGACGCCCGAGCAGCTCAACGTGTTCGCGCAGGAATTCCGCGCCACTTCAGCGAACCCCGGCGCGCGATTGCAGTGGACCCTTGGCATTTTCTTCAACGAGTCGCGCCAGGTCGGCTATCAGTGGGTATGGTCGCCGTACTGGCCGACCCAGATCCAGCAGGCGTACGGACAGTCGATCGAGCAGGTGTTCGGACAGCCGCTGCTCCCCGGCGGCCTCTCGGTCTACGAGAAGGAGCCCCTGAGCGACCGGCAACGCGCGGCCTACGGCCAGGCCACCTGGCAGCTGATCAAGCACGTGAGCCTGGTTGCCGGCGCGCGCGTGGCGCGCGAGACCGACGACTACAGCATCTATATCAACGGACCGCTCAACGGCGCGACTCCAACGCAGTTCGCCGGCAGCAAGAGCCAGACCGTCGTCGACCCCAAGTACGGCATCAACGTGCAGATCGATCCGAACTCTTTGATATATGTGAGCGCCGCCAAGGGCGATCGCGTCGGCGGAGTCAATCCTCCGTTCTACAACACGCCGGCCTGCGACGCGGCGATGCAGGCCCTCGGTTACCCGAACGGCGCGCCGAACACCTACTCCGGCGATTCGCTGTGGAGTTACGAGATCGGCTCCAAGGACCGGCTCTTCGGCGGTCGTGTCGACCTGGAGGCGAGCGCCTTCCACGTCAAGTGGAAAGGCGTCCAGCAGATCGTCAACGTACCCGCCTGTACCGAGGGTTTCACCTCGAATCTCGGCGAGGCGACCAGCAACGGCTTCGATTTCCAGCTCGAGGCGCTGGTCACCAACTCCCTCAAGGTCGGCCTCAGCGTCGGTTACACGGATGCGCGCAATGCAACCACGATCGTCTCAGCCGGCAACAACGTGGTCGCCAACGGTCAGCAGATCAATCCGTACGCGGCTCCCTGGGTCATCGTCCCGACTGCGCAGTACACCTTCCCGATTACAGCCGATTACAGCGGCTACATGCGGCTCGACGATTCCTATCACAGCAGGAATCCAGGCCCGTACAACCCGACCACCAATACCGCGAGCCCGACCTACAACGCCTATCTCGTTCCCAATCCGGCGTACAATCAGCTCGATATGCACCTCGGAATGGTCTGGGGCGGCTGGGATGCGTCGGTGTACGCGCTCAATGCGCTCAACAGCCATCCGTTTCTCTTCAACAACGCGCTCAATATCTTCACCTTCTACGGTGCCGCCTTCACGCTGCAGCCCCTCACGATCGGCGCCTCGGTAGAGTATCACTGGTGAGCTCCGACGATATCTCCGACTCGCCGCCGCGGGCTGCGCCCGCCTCGGCGGGTGCCTACGCCTTTGCGCTCATAGCCAGCCTGTTTTTCCTGTGGGGTGTCGCCAATAACCTGAACGACATTCTCATCAAGCAGTTCAAGAACGCCTTCGAGCTCTCCGACTTCCGCGCCGGGCTGGTGCAGAGCGCCTTCTACGCCGGGTATTTCCTGCTCGCCATCCCGGCAAGTCTCTGCACGCGGCGGTTCGGTTACAGGTCGGCGCTGCTCGTCGGGCTCGGCCTCTATGCCGTCGGGGCTTTTCTCTTCTACCCCGCGGCGGCCCTGCGCACCTATGGGCTGTTTCTCGGCGCCCTGTTCGTCATCGCCTGCGGACTCGCGTTCCTCGAGACTTCGGCGAATCCACTGGTCACCGTGCTCGGGCCGCCGCAAGGCGCAACGCGGCGCCTGAACCTCGCGCAGTCGTTCAACCCGCTCGGCTCCATCACCGGGGTGCTGATCGGCCAGCAGTTCATCTTCTCGGGGGTGGAGCCCACTCGCGCCCAGATCACCGCCATGACCGAGAGTGCCCGCGCCGCCTACTACGCCTCGCAGTCCTCCGCGGTGCAGATGCCATACGTCGTCATCGGCTGCGTGGTGCTGCTCTGGGCGCTGCTCATCGGCACGGCGCGGCTGCCGATCGCGAGAGCGGAGCCGGCCAGGCACCCGGGCGGCGCGCAGGTACGCACTCTCCTTGGCAATCGGAATTTCATTCTCGCGGTGCTGGCGCAGTTCTTCTATGTCGGAGCCCAAGTAGGCATTTGGAGCTATCTCATCCGCTACGCGCAACAAACGGTTGCCGGCACATCGCAGCGACACGCGGCGAATTTCCTCACCATCTCGCTCGCCCTGTTCATGCTAGGTCGGTTCGCCGGCACGGCGCTCATGCGCTACCTCGCGCCCGCGCGCCTGCTTGCAGGCTTCGCGACCGCCGCGCTCGCGCTCGCTGTCGTGGCGGTGCTCTTCCCCGGCCGTACCGGTGTTGCAGCGTTGATCGCGGTGAGCTTTTTCATGTCGATCATGTTCCCGACCATCTTCGCCCTTGGCCTGCGCGGCCTCGGCGACGAGGCGCGCAAGATGGCCGCGCCGTTTCTCGTCATGGCGATTGTCGGGGGCGCAACACTGACCCTCCTGATGGGCGCCATCTCGGATGCCGCCGGAATCCAGCGCGCCATGAGCGTACCGGCACTCTGCTTCGCGGTGGTCCTCGGATTCGCCACCTATACCCGCAGGCTGACGACGGCGGTGTGAGATGCAACGACTATACTTCGCGCTCGACCTGGACACCGATTCAGCGGCGATCGCCGAATACGAGAGCTGGCACCGGCCGGAGCGAATATGGCCGGAGATCGTGGCTCAGCTGCGCGCCGCGGGGATCCACGAGCTCGAAATCTTCCGCTGCGGCAATCGGCTCGTCATGGTGAAGCAGGTGGCGGATGGGCTCCCCGTTCAGGACCCGGCGCTCCGTGAAGACGAGGCACGGATGCAGGAATGGGAGCAGCTGATGTGGCAGTTCCAACGTCCGCTCCCGTTCGCGAAAGCCGGCGAGAAATGGGTGCCGATGACGCGGGTCTTTTCACTGCGGGATACGCTCGCAGAGGAGGCGCGATGAGGTCGAGCCACGTGCGCCTGGCCCTGATCAGCGCCGCCGCGCTGATCTTCAGCGGTGCGATCGCTCCCGCCCACGGTGCGGCTGCATCCTACACTCCTACCGCCAGCAACCTCGCCGCGCGGACGTGGTTCGAGGACGCCCGCTTCGGCATGTTCATCCATTGGGGCGTCTACAGCGTGCCGGCGCGCGGCGAGTGGGTCATGGAGCACGAGCACATCCCGGTGACCGAATATGAGAAGTTCGCCACGAAGTTCGACCCTGCTCAGTTTGATCCGCGCGCAATAGTCTCGCTCGCCAGGCGAGCCGGGATGAAGTACATCACGATCACGACCAAGCACCACGATGGCTTCGCCATGTGGCACACCCGGCAGAGCCGCTGGAATATCGTCGATGCGACACCGTACAGGAAGGACCCGCTGCAGATGCTGGTCGCCGAAGCACGGCGTCAGGGCATAAAGGTGTTCTTCTACTATTCGCTGCTCGATTGGCACAGCACGGATTATTGGCCTCTGGGGTGGACGGGGCACTTCAGCGGACGCCCTGCGGCCGGAAACTTCAACCGTTACCTCGATTACATGGACGCGCAGCTCACCGAGCTGCTCACGGAGTATGGGCCGGTCGGCGGTATCTGGTTCGACGGCATGTGGGACAAGCCCGATGCCGACTGGAAGATAGAGCGTACCTACTCCCTCATCCATAGGCTGCAGCCCGCGGCGCTGATCGGCAACAATCATCATCGCGCGCCTCTGCCTGGAGAGGACTTCCAGATGTTCGAGCAGGATCTGCCGGGTCAGAACTCGGCCGGGTTCAACACTGCGGGGATTTCAGGCCTCCCACTCGAGACCTGTGAGACCATCAATCACTCGTGGGGCTACACGCGCGATGACAAGGACTACAAGAGCGCATCACAACTGATACAGCTGCTGGTGCGCGCGGCGGGCGCGAATGCGAACTTTCTCCTGAACGTGGGGCCCACCTCGGAGGGCGTGATTCAGCCGGAGTTCGCCGCGCGGCTCGAGGCCATGGGCCAGTGGCTGAAGGCAAACGGCGACACCATCTATGACACGCGCGAAGGGCCCATCAGTCCGCGCAGCTGGGGTGTGAGCACGGCCAAAGGCAAGTACATCTATCTGCACATCCTGGCCTGGCAGGAACCCTATCTGGTGCTGCCGCCACTGTCGGGCATCAAAGCAGCGTGGGCATTCGACACGCACAAGAAACTGCGTCTACGGGCCATTCCGGGAGCGGCCCTGCTCACCGTGCCGCCGGCAAGCCCCGGCACTATCGACCGAATCGTGGTGCTCGAGCGTTGACTCAGAGCGTATCGCCACTTGGGTTCGGCGGCGCCCCTATAGGCAACCTCTACGCGCCGGTGCCCGAGGCCGATGCCCAGTCGGCGCTGCAGGAGGCGTTGGCACGCGGCATCCGGTACTTCGACACCGCACCCTTTTACGGTCATGGCCTGAGCGAAGTGCGCATCGGGCGAGCCCTCGCCGGCCGCCCGCGCGCGACGTTCGTGATATCCACCAAAGTGGGGCGTCTGATCAGCGGCGACAACTCGCAGCGCGACATGACCGACGGTTTCGCAGTGCATGGTACCCGTGCGGCCTTCGACTACAGCCGCGACGGCGTGCAGCGCTCCTTCGAGTCGAGCCTGAAGCGACTCGGAGTCGATTACGTCGACGTCCTCTATCTGCACGACATCGGTCGGCTGACCCACGGGGAGCGCCATGCCGAGGTGTTACAGCTTGCGCTCGATGAAGCGCTGCCCGCGATGGCGGCACTGCGCGACTCCGGCGCGGTTGGCGCGATCGGAATCGGCGTCAACGAGCAGGACGTGTGCCTCGAGGTGTTGCCGCGCTTCGAGCTCGACTGCATCATGCTGGCCGGTCGCTATACCCTTCTCGAGCAGCGCAACGCCATCGAGCTCATGCAGCTGGCGCAGAATCGCGGCATCCGTATATTCGTGGCTGGCCCCTACAACTCAGGTCTCCTCGCCGGTGCCGCGGGCCCCGGAGAAACCTACAACTACGCGCCGGCCGACGAGCGAACGCGCGAGCGAGCGCGCATGATCTATGAAGAGTGTGCCGCAGAGCAGGTCGACGTCGGGGCCGCGGCGTTGCAATTTCCGCTCGCCCATCCGGCCGTCGCCGGCGTCGTCGCGGGTCTGCGGAACGCCGCTGAGGTTTCGAGCGCCCTGCAGCGCCTGGAGACAAGGATTCCCACAGCCCTTTGGGAGCGTCTGCGGCGCCGTGGTCTGGTTGATGCAGGCGCGGTCCTGCCCGGGCATTAGCGCAACGACTGAGGAGTGTGCATGAATCAGAGATTCCTTTGCGGAGCGCTCGCCGTGATTGCGCTCGGTATCGCCTCGAGCGGCGCGCTCGCACGACCGGCGGCGATGACGTCATCCCCTGATGCCGCTGCTTCCTGCAGTGGACTCCTGTCGGCGGATTTCAGCCACGTCGAGGATGCACCCTTCCAGCTCACCGACGCCCACGTGGTCGCGGCCAGCGGAAAGTCACCTGCGTACTGTCGCGTGCTGGGCTACATCTGGCCACAGGTCGGCATAGAGATGCACCTGCCGCTCTCAAACTGGAACGGCAAATTCATGGAAGTGGGTGACGGCGGCTGGGGCGGCGAAATGTATCTGTTTCTCTGCAAAGGACCGCTGCGGCGCGGCTATGCCTGCATCGCTTCCAATATGGGGCACGAGGGTAAGACGGGCTTGGGGCTCTGGGCCCAGGACAATCCAGCGGCGCGGGCTGACTGGGGATTCCGTGCGACGCATGTGACTGCCCTCGCCGGCCGCGCTCTCGTCAATGCGTACTATGGGAAGTCACCCTCCAGATCCTACATGTACGGCTGCTCCACTGGCGGCTACCAGGGTCTCGTGGAGTCGCAGCGTTTTCCCTGGGACTTCGATGGCATTGTCGCGATTGCGCCCGACGCTGACAGCGAGGCGGATATCAGCATGCGACAAGTATGGATGTACCGAAATCTGTTCGACGCCCATGGTAAGCCGCTCTTTTCGACATCCGACCTCGCGCTCCTGCATCGCGCTGCGCTTCAGGCGTGCGACGCAGGCGATGGAGTCAGGGACGGCATCATCGGCAATCCCTTTGCCTGCAAGTTTGACCCGGCGGTGCTCGCCTGCCGCCCGGGGCGCAACAGCGGCTGCCTGAGCGCGCAGCAGGTCGCGGCGGCCAGGAACATCTACGCCGGCCCGCATACTTCGTCGGGAGTCGCGATCTCGACACGCGGCGTGTTCCCCGGCTCGGAGATGGACTGGGCGACCGAGCCCGGCGCGAGCACCGAGGTGTCGCAGTTCTTCAAGTACATCCTCTTCCGGCCGGCGCCCGGCAGCAGCTGGACGATCAACGACTTCGACTTCGACCACGACTACCAACGGCTGGGTCTCGCTGCCGAGTACACGGACAACAACCCCGACCTCAGGCGCTTCAAGGCCGCAGGCGGCAAGCTCATCGTTGCCCAGGGCGGTAACGACGGGCTCGAGGTCCCGGGCGCGATCTTCGACTACTACGAAACCGTCGAGCGCACCATGGGTGGACGCCGGGCGACCACGGACTTCTTCCGGCTGTTTCTCGTGCCCGGGATGAGGCACTGCGGCGCGGGCGACGGGGCCTTCGCGGTGGACTACCTGGGCTATCTCGAGGCCTGGGTCGAGAAGGGCCATCCGCCGGACATGATGGTGGGCGCGCATGTCGATCCCCGCTATCTGCTTGCCCAGAGCCCGGACAAGACGGGGAAAGGACGCGACCGGATTTGGAGTGCGGCCTTCCGGCTCACCTATCCGCTCGATCCGAGCGTACCCATCACCTTCACCCGGCCTCTATACCCCTATCCCGCGTATGCCGGGTTCAAGGGCAAAGGTGACCCGGACGACGCACGCAACTTTGCGCCAGTGGACTGATAAGGCTAGAATCGCGCGCCTTGCGTGGGGCGGTAGCTCAGCTGGGAGAGCGTCGCGTTCGCAATGCGAAGGTCGAGGGTTCGATCCCCTTCCGCTCCACCATACTTCCTCCGGCCTCGTTCCGGCTATGATGCTCCTTGAGCGAAACCAGCCTGGAGAGGCCCATGCTGACAATCGGCGCGCGGGCACCGGAATTCACCTTGCCGGACGAGGACGGCCAGCCGACCTCGCTCAGCAATCTGCTGCGCAGCGGTCCGCTCATTCTCTATTTCTACCCCGCCGATTTCACTCCAGGCTGCACGCGCGAGGCCTGCCAGATGCGGGACCTGCACAACGAGGTCGATGCGGCGCGCCTCAGGCTGGCGGGCGTCAGCCCACAGAGCCCCGAGAGCCACCGCGCCTTCCGCGACAAGCACAAGCTGCCCTTCACCCTCCTGGCTGATGTCGATCGGTTCGTGATCAAGATGTACGGCGTACAGGGACCGCTGGGTTTCGGCGTGCGCCGCACCACGTTTCTGATCGACCAGGCGCGACACATCCAGGACGCCGTCGTCGCCGACTTTCGCATTGGCGAGCACCAGGCATTCGTGCGCCGGGCCGTCGCCCTCAGCGCTCATTCGCGCTAGCGCCTAGTAGCCAATCCGAAGCACGCTCGCAGGCCCATAGCTCGGGACGGTCACCACCCAGGCGGCCCGCTGCCCCTCGGGAGGTTTGATCTGCTGCCCGCTCAGCTCCTGGATGAGGTCCGCGATGACCGCCTCAGGACAAACCACCAGCACGTTGTCCCCCGCATGCTCGCCCATGATCTGCCCGGCGATTCGATCCGCATCGCTGCTCGTGAGCGTCACCGGCTGTTTGCCGAGGGACTGCGCCAGCGGCGCCGCCGTCTGCTTTGCCTGGCGGCTGGCGCTCACGTAGATCGCCTTGAGGCCGTCCGGTCCATTGGCGGCAGCGAACTGCTGCGCGAGCTGCTGCGCCTGCTCCTCGCCCGCAGGCGAGAGCGGCGGGTCGTCGATCGTGCCCAGCTCCTTGCTCGCGGGCGGCACGACGACCACGATGGTATTCGAGGCCGACTGGTGCAGGAACAGCCCGACGCCGAGCACCGCGAGCGCAGCCAGCAGGATCAGCCAGACGGGGGTGAGAAACGGACGGTGGCGGCGGGTGATGGCGGGGGGACCCATGGCGGGAAAAGATTCCGGTGTGGCTCGCGGGGATGCTACGGCCCGCATATGGTAGCGGCGTGCCACCCCCCAGGGGAAACGTGCACGGCGTCACATTTGCCCCCTCACCGGCAATCCAGGAGCGGCTCCTCGCGCGCCGGACCCCGGGCGGACGATGCCGTTGCGCGGGGCGCCACAGTTTTCACGCGGTAGAATCCGTAATATCCGAGCCAATCGCCAGAGCCCTCGGGGGGCCTAAATGCGCACGGGTGGCCAGACCACCGTCATCAAGCGAGTCCTGGAGCGTCGCGCACAGCAGCCTTCGGCGATTCAGGAGGACACGACAGCCACGATCGCAGTCATGCTGCGCGTGCTGCCGCCGCCGCGCGCGCTTGTTGCGATCTCCGACGCCGGGATACTGTCTGATTTTGCCAGACGTATCCCGCCTGACATGCTCGACGTCGAGACCGCCACCAACGAGAGCGAAGCGCTCGTCAGCCTGGTGACGGAATTCCGCCCGGTCATCGTAACGGACAGTCTCGAGCTCATTCGCAAGGTACGTGTGCAACAGACCGCGCGCGCGCCCTACGTTGTCTACGTCCCCCCGCTCGATGATTGGCGAGAGCGAGAAGCCGGCCTGGCCGCCGGTGCCGATGACTGCGTGGGCCGACGCGTCTCGGATCGTGAGGTGTACGCCCGACTCGGTGCGGCCCGTCGCATCGCTGAGCTCGAAGCCGTTCTGCGCATCGCGCTCGTTGAGAATCGCAAGCTTTCAACTACGGATGATCTGACACGCGTCGCGAGCCGACGGTTCTTCAGCAAGCATTTTCCTCGTGAGGTGGAGCGTGCGGCTCGCTACGGAAGATCGCTATCGCTCATTCTCTGCGACATCGACTATTTCAAGAACGCCAACGACACGCTGGGTCACGCGGGCGGTGACGAGATTCTGAAGCAATTCGGTGCCCGGCTGCAGGAGGGATTGCGCCGCGGCGTCGACTGGGTGGCGCGCATCGGCGGCGAGGAGTTCGCCGTGGTGCTGCCCGAGACGGCGTACGATCGCGCGCTCGATGTGGCGCGCAAGCTGCGCGCAGTCGTTGCCAACAAGCCCTTCAAGGTGAATGGCCGTGACGTCGACGTCACGGCGAGCTTCGGTTTGTGCGGGCTCGATCGCGTGCCGGTCGGCGAGCGCAAGTTGGCAGAGCAACTTCTCAAGGTGGCCGACGCGGCGCTCTATCGCAGTAAGAATTCCGGGCGCAATCGGGTCACTGCCACCATGCTGCCCGCGCGCTCGCGCTGAGCATTCGGCAAGCGAGACGCGCGGCGCGACGCCTCGGCCGCCGGCTGATCAATCGTTGTCCACGCTGACGCAAGCCCTTGCCGCCGCAGCGCCTTTAGCCCGGCCGCGTGCCGCTTTGCACAGGGTTATTCACAAATTCTGTGGATAAAATCACGGTGGTAAGCACGCGGCCATTGTGTGACACTGGCCGCCCTTTGCCACTCCCGCCTTTGCATGGGGAAGACAGCCAAAAAAAAGCGATCAGCCGGCGTGGTGTCAGCCACCGCAGGCGATGGCGCAAAGGCTTTCCCCGCGGGCCCATCCTCGGCGGGAGAGCCGGCAGAACCGCTGGAGCGCGCCCGGCTGCAGGCAGAGGTCGCTCGGCAGCGGGTGCGGATCGCCAGAGAGGAGCTCAAGCGCGCCCGTAAGCGGGTCAAGGAAGCCAAGCGCGAGGCCAAAAAGGCCCGCAAGCTGGCCGTGTCGACCCGTAAGGTGTGGAAGAAGGCACGCAAGGCGCACCGTGCGAAAGCGGCTCCCGAGGCTGCGACCGGCGCCCCCCGCCAGCGCAAGCCGCGAGCGCAAAAGGCCAAAGCCCCTGCCCCACACCGCGCCAAGCGCGGCAAAAGCAAGAGCACGCGCCGGCGCAAGCCCGCGCTTCCCACGCCCCCTGCGCCCGAGAGCCAGGGCGGCAGTGGTCCCATAACCCCTTCATCCGAGGCATGACGATGCAGGAACAGTACGCATACCAGACCACGCCTCCCCCGCCCGGACAGGCAGGGCGCGCTACCTCTCCCTCGAGCTCACGGATGCTCGCGAGCTATCTCTCGGATGTCGAGCTGCTGCTCGAGGAGCAGCGCTGGGAGCAGGCGCTGCGTGAGGCGTTCGACCTGCCGCAGATCGCCGCGGCATTGAGCGATCCGCGCATGCAGATTTCCGTCGAGCGCGTGCAGGCGTGGTGCGAGCAATGGGTCGAGCACGACGATGAGTCGACGGTAGCCGACGCCGACCTCGCCCGTATCGTTCAGCTTGTCTGCGAGCGCGCCGACCGCGCGAGCCTTGCGAATGAATCGGTACCTGCGCTGGCGCTGCGACGTTTGCGGCTGCATCGTCTGCAACGCACCCGGCATCGGGGCTTCAAGTCGGGCCCGCTGGCGCTGTTGGCTCCGGAAGCTGCCGACACGGCACAGATCTGCACCACACTTGTCCAGGCCGCACGCCGCTGGTATGCCCAGAGCGCCTGTCACGACGCGGTCGTGCAGGCTAACCTGGCGCGGCTCGCCGTGCTGCGCTAGTCGATTCAACTGTCCGATTTCAACGCCATGCCGCCTGAGGCGATGAGCTGCAGCTGCTCGTCGCCCTCCAGCGCCTTGCGCAACGCCTCGAGCATCTGCTGGTCGATGCGCGCGGATTTCTCCGGCACCACCGGATAGCGCACGACGCACTCGAGGCCATTGTCCGTCAGGTGCACCCGCACCTCCGGTACCGGCGCCGCCGTCTCGAACTCGATGAAGCGCTGCGCGAGGTCATGTTGGCGCTGGATGGCGGCGCTGTAGGTATCGTACACCTTGTTGGCCGCCGTCCCGAGCCGGCTATAGGCCTTCTCGACATCCGCCGTGGCAACGATCGTCAGCGTCACGCTGTGCCAGAGATATTCCGCGCCGGGAATCTGCTTGAAGAAGGCAGTAGGCTGAAACAGCACCGCATTCGAGAGCACGACCATCCGACCGGTCGAATGCAGGTCCGGACCGGACAGCTCCAGGAGATAGATCCGGAAGAGTGAGACGTCAACGACACGTCCGGTGACGCCCGCGATCGTGACGCGATCTCCCACGCGCACGCCATATCGTCCGATGAGGAAGAAATAGGCCACCACGGCCAGGATCACGTTCTGCAGCGCCACCGCCAGGCCCGCCGTCACGAACCCCGCGTAGGTGGCGACCGAGCCGAACTGCGACACGAGATTGAAAGTGACGACCAGAACCAGGGCGATGGTGATCACCATGCGCCGCAAGATCAGGAACGGCCGCCGCCGTCGGGCATCCGGGAGGAAACGGAAAGTCACGCGTCGCCAGACCTCGGCGACGACGAGGACAGCGATGACCCAGGCCAGGAGGATGCCGATTCGCAGCCCGAGATAGCTGGCCACGCTGGATTCCTGCGCGGCCACCGCGTGGCTCCAGTCCTGCAGCGTGGCCTGCGCGTCGGTCAGGGTCAGGGCCTGCTCGCTCAGCGGCAGGATGACGCTCGAGAGCTCGGTGAGTTGGCCGGTGGCGGCCACGATCGTCTGCCGCTGCCCGGCGAGCTGCGCCGTGCTGCCGCCCGCGATCGATGCGAGTCCGCTGCCCACGAGCCGGCGCACCGTGCCGAGAAGCCGCGAGCGCGTGGCGGTCAACTCGGTCTCGAGCGCGGTCGTGTCCTTGGTGGCGGTCCCGAGCTGCGTCTCATACCCGTGGAGCGTGAACCATCGCCCGATGAGAGTCACGATGCCGGCCGACTGCGGTTGGAAGTTAGGTAACGCGGGCTTCGATGCCAGGGTTGCGGACGCGGCCGTGGCGGATGGAGGCGCGCTCCCTGCCCCGCCCTTTGCCGGCGCCTCGCCCGTTGCAAGCTCTGGAATCGAGTGCTCGAGCGCCGCGAGCTGCGCCCGCATGCCCTTGGGTGCCTTGCCCTGCCCGGCAACCGCGGTCTCCTGGAAGTGGCGAAGCTGATCGACGTTGGACTCGATCTGCTGCACGAGCTGCAGCGCGGCGACCGTGCCTGCGCGCTGCGCCGCGAGCGTCGCGCGCGCGTTGCCGCCCTTCGACCGGCGCAGCCGGGCGTCGAGGTCCGAGATCTTGGACTTGAGCGAGGTCTCCTGGGCGGAAAAGTTGGCCGCCGCCTGCTGCAGCTGCGCGGCCAGCGTCGGCGCGCCGGGTTGGGCTGTGGCACCTTTGCTCCCGCTGGCGGGGCTCGCGGGCTGCGCCTGGGACTCTTTACCCAGGATATCCGCGGCGGCCTTGCCGAACTGGAACGCCAGGCGGACCGCGATGAGCGCCTGCTCCTGCAGCTCGCCGCGTGCTCCCGGATCCACCCCCGGGAGGTCGATCTGCTCCACCGTGGAAAGGTCGCGATACCAGTCGACGCTGCGCCGGACGTGCGTCAGTATTTCGCCCGACGCGAGCGGCAGCAGAGAGCTCGGCTGTGCCGCCGCAGGTTGCACCGCAGGGCCACCTGACTTGCCTGCGGTGGGGGCGGCGGCCTTCGAGGTCGGTTGCAGTGCTGTCGCGACCAGCGTCCACTGCAAGGCGAGCGCAATGGCGATCCCGCCAGTCAACCAGGGCCGCCTCTTGGTGGGGGTCGAGCTCATCCACGTAGAATAGGGGAATGGCTCGCTTCCCGCTGCACAGATACATTCTGGCCGTTGCGCTGGCGGGCGTAATTCGCCCCGCTGCAGCGGCCCTGCTGTACTCGACTTTTCAGGACCATGCCGTCCTCCAGCGGGAGGTGCCCATTCCAGTCTGGGGAACGACGACGGCAGGCGCCACCATAACGGTGACGCTCGCAAAGAACACCGGAGCAGTTTCTTCCACGACCGCCCGAGCCACGGCGCAGGCGGGACCCGACGGTCGCTGGCAGGCAACACTCCCTGCCCTGCCCGCCGGCGGTCCTTACACGCTCAGCGCCGCGAGCAGCTCCGGGGCCCGCGACAAGGCCGGCGACATCCTCATTGGCGATGTCTTCCTCTGCTCCGGCCAATCCAACATGGAGTATCCGACGCGACTCGCCTCTGACTACGACCAGGACGTCGACAATGCCAACAACGGCCTGATCCGCCTCTTCCACGTCGACCGCTTCCGCAGCGTGGTGCCGCGCACGACTTTCGGCGCGGGCGCCCGCTGGGAAGTGACCAGCCCGCTCAGCGTCCGCGAGTTCGCCGCCGTGTGTTACTTCTTCGGCCGCGACCTGCAGCCGGCCGTCGCCGTTCCCATCGGACTCATCGAGTCCGCCTGGGGCGGCTCGGTGATCCAGGCCTGGATCAGCGAGCCGCGGCTTCGCCGGCTCGGCGGCTACGATCGCTACCTCGATCTGCTTCCGGTATACGCACGATCGCCCGCTGAGGCCGCGCGCGACTGGGATCGCATCACGGCCGGCTGGTGGCGCGCCCACGATCCGGCCAGCGCCGCGAGACCGCCGTGGTACGCGCCTGCGTATGACGACTCGTCCTGGCACAGCATCGTGCCGAGCGGCACCTGGCGCGCGTGGAACAAGCCGGATCTGCTGACCTTCAATGGTCTCGTGTGGCTGCGCAAGGATGTCGTGCTCGATGCCCGACAGGCGGGCCAGGCGGCCGTACTGTCGCTCGGCCCCATCGATCAATCCGACATCGCGTGGGTCGATGGCCTCGAAGTTGGCGCACTGGAAGGGTACGACGTTCCGCGCACTTACGATGTGCCCGCCGGCGTGCTGCGCGCGGGCCACAACACGATCGCAGTTGGCGTCCTTGGCGGCGCGGGGCCTCTGGTCCCCGGCAGTCAGATGACTCTGAAGCTTGCTGATGGCACGGTCGTGCGGCTCTCCGGCAAGTGGCGCTACAAGACCTCGATCCCGATGACCGGACGGATCCCGAGCGTCCCCTGGCTCAATCAGTTTGGTCTCACGGTGCTGCACAACGGCATGATCGCGCCGCTCGGCGCTACCCGGATCCGCGGCATTCTGTGGTACCAAGGGGAGTCGAACGCGGACACGCCGCGGGAATACGCCCGGCTCCTGCCGGCGCTGATCGCCGATTGGCGCCAGCAGTTCGGCCAATCAACGCCCGTCCTCCTCGTGCAGCTCCCGGGGTTCGGGCCGTATCGGACCCAGCCGCAACCTTCGAGCTGGGCGCGGCTGCGCGAGGTCGAGCGCCGTGTCGCGGCCGCCACGCCGCACGCGGGCCTGGCCGTGACCATCGATGTCGGCTCCCCACGTTTCCTCCACCCGACCGACAAGCAAGACGTCGGCCAGCGGCTTGCATTACTCGCGCGCAGCCTCATCTACGGAGAGAGTGTGGTCGGCGTGAGCCCGAGCCCGGTCGGCGCGTGGCGCTCCGGCGCGAAGGTGCAGGTACGATTCGATGCGCATGGCGGTGGGCTCGTGACCGAGGAATCCAATCGGCCGATCGGGTTTCAGCTCTGCGACCGCGATGGACACTGCGCCTTCGTCGATGCGGAACAGCGCGGCACGGACATCGTTCTGGACGCCTCATCCACTCCTGCCGCGGTGACGGTGAGGTACTGCTGGTCGGACACCCCAATGTGCAACCTCTACGATCAGGAAGGCCTGCCGGCGGTGCCGTTCGAACTGCCGATCGGGCGTACACTCACGAGTCTCGACCTGCCGCACGCGCGGCCTGAGGCACCATGACCGGATACACAGACCTGAAGCTGTACATCGATGGCGAATGGATCGGCACGGAGAAGCGCAGGACACATCGCGTGGTCAATCCTGCGACCGGCGGATCGCTCGGCGAATTGCCTCTCGCCGATGCCACAGACCTCGACCGCGCGCTCGAGACGACGGACCGCGCCTTCCGGCAGTGGAAGCGCTCGACACCGGACGAGCGCGCGCGGGTCCTGAAGGGCGCCGCGCACCTCATGCGTGAGCGCGTGGAGCACATTGCGCGCGTGGCCACCCTGGAGGAAGGCAAGCCGCTGCGCGAGACTCGCGCCGAGGCCGCCGCCGTCGCCAATCTGTTCGAGTTCTTCGGTGAGGAATGCCGCAGGGCCTACGGCCGAGTACTGGTACGCCCGACCGGCACCCGCTCGCTGGTGGTCAAGGAGCCCGTCGGACCCGTGGCCGCTTTCGCTCCGTGGAACTTCCCCCTCATCAATCCGGGCCGCAAGCTCGCCGCGCCGATCGCGGCCGGCTGCTCGGTGATCCTCAAGCCCGCGGAAGAATCTCCGGCCGCGGCGATCGAGGTGGTACGCACCCTCGTCGATGCGGGCCTCCCGGCCGGCGTCGTGCAACTCGTCTTCGGCGTGCCCGATGAGGTGTCGCGACATCTGCTCGCCTCTCCCATCCTACGCAAGCTCTCATTCACCGGCTCGACGGCTGTTGGCAAGCATCTGCTGGCGCTCGCCGCGGCCACCGTGAAGCGCACCACGATGGAGCTCGGCGGTCACGCGCCGGTCATAGTCTTCGACGACGCCGACCTCGAGCGCACGGTCGAGCTCCTGGCCACTGCAAAGTTCCGCAACGCCGGCCAGGTATGCGTTTCGCCGACACGCTTCTACGTGCAGCAGGGCATCTACGATCGCTTCGTGACCGCCTTCACCGAGCGCACCCGCAAGCTCGAGGTTGGTGATGGGCTCATCGAGCGCCATCACATGGGGCCGATGGCCAACCCACGCCGTCCGCAGGCGATGGAAGCCCTGATCGGTGATGCGGTGAGCCGCGGAGCGAGACTGCGCGCCGGCGGCGAGCGCCACGGCAAGGAGGGGTTCTTCTACCAGCCGACCGTGTTGTCGGACGTGCCCGGCGGATCGCGCATCATGAGCGAGGAGCCTTTCGGCCCCGTCGCCGTGATCTCCCCGTTCGCCACATTCGATGAGGCCGTCGAGCAAGCCAACCGCCTGCCCTACGGGCTTGCCGCCTACGCTTTCACGGAGTCAGGCAAGCGCGCGATGCTGATCGGCGATGCCTTGGAGGCCGGCATGGTCGGGATCAACTCAGTCGCCATGGCCGCCGCGGATGCGCCGTTCGGCGGTGTGAAGGAGAGCGGCCACGGATCCGAGGACGGACTGGAAGGCCTGGAGGACTGCCTGATCACGAAGGCGATTCATCAGGCTTGAACGATGTCGTGATGGGCCTGAATTCCCCGCTCTCGGCGGGGTCGTAGGCCATCACGCAGTCGCGCCCCGCACGCTTCGCGCGGTAGAGCGCAACGTCGGCGTGCGCCAGCAGCCGCGCCAGCTCGTATCCCGATGTGCCGTTCGATGCGATTCCGAAGCTCGCCGAGGCAGTGAGCGTCGCGCCGCGGTGCTCGGCCCGAACTCCGTTGATGGCCCGCCGCAGCTGCTCCGCCTGCTCACGGGCTTCCTCGAGCCGGCAGTCGGGCAGCAGCACGCAGAACTCCTCGCCGCCGAAGCGCCCGAAGGGGTCGCTGCGGCGCAGGTATTCCTTGCAGAGCGTCGCCGCCCGCTTCAGGACGAAATCCCCGCTGGCGTGTCCCAAGCGATCGTTGATCGACTTGAAATGATCGAAATCGAAGAGCAGCAGACAGACATCCTGCTCCGACTTGCGCGCATACGCGAGCGCGGCCTCCGCCCGCTCGATGAAGTGCAGCCGGTTCGAGATGCCGGTGAGCCCGTCGAGCCGCGAGAGGCTCTTGAAGTGCAGCTGCGAGCGTTTGGTTAGGACGGCCCACAGGCCGATGAAGATCAGGATCAGTGTCAGGATGACGCCGTAGAGGCGGGTCGCCTCGACCCGCTTGGCCGCGAGTCTGTGCTCGAGCTCGAGCAGCCGGTTCTGCCTGCTGAGTGACTGGATTTCCAGCCTCCTGGTCGCAGTCTGGCGCCGCACCTCGGCGTACGCCGAGCCCCGCGCCGCGCGATCATTCAGGTACGAGATCTCCGCCGTCGTGTAATGCTCGTGCAGATCCAGCGCGGCGCGATAGTCACCCCGCGACCGGGCCAGCTCGTAGAGCACGTCGTAGGCCTCTGCCAGCGGTCGCGAGAATTCAACACCCGCGCCGGAGATGGCGATCGCGCCGCGTGCGAAATGAGCTGCCGCGGCGGGCTGGCGCGCCTGCAGATAGCCGCGCGCCAGCAGCGCATCGTAATCCGCGATCAGGCGCGAGTATCGGGTCCGCTGCACCTCATCGTAATGGGCGCGCAGGATCGCGAGCCCGTTCATCACCTCGCCGTGGTCGAAATCCACTCGCGCCGCGTACGTCTGGATCGCCTCGGCAAACATCGGCTGCCCCTCCCTGGTGCACGCGTCGACGACCCGGCGAAGCTCCGGATCCGCCGTGCCGAGCTTGCCGCTGTCGTATAGGGCCTGAATCTCGATGTCACCGCCCTTACAGAGCCCGACACTGCGCCAGTTCTCCCGCATGACCTTGCGGGCGTATATCAGGCTGAGGTCGTATTGGCCGACTTCTTCGTAGAGGAAGCCCGCGACCAGCAGCGCCTGCTGCCGGGCGGTTTGATCGGTGATGTCCGGGAGCACGCCGATCAGGCGCTCGAGCCTGGTGTACGCCTCGCCATACCGTCCGGTGATTCCAAACAGATTCACCAGCGTGAAGCCCGCACGGAACCTGACCGTGTCGCTTACCTCCTCGTGCGAGATGCCAGTCAGGATCGCAACGGCCGCCGGATAGTCGCCACGATAGATTTCATCCCAGCCGTGGAGGAATTGGAGGTATGCGCGCTGCTCCGGCGAGAGCTGCCCCACCCGCCGGTCCAGGGAGTCGATGAGCGACTCGAATCGAGTGTGGTCGGCGAGCTTGATCCCATCAGCCTGGATCAGCAAGGCGTCGGGATTCGTTGCGGCGGCGGCTGCTGTTGCTGCGGCAATCCGGACACCGGCCAGCAGCCACAGCGTCATGCCAACACCCCAAAGCAGACTTCCCCCGCGACTCACGCGCCCCCTGCGTCGGTCGTCAGATCGTGCGGCTTGCCCGACGATTCTCGATCTCAAACATGTGAGAAGACTACGCGCACCTGTGGCGTAGCGTCAACTCCAGAAGTCCGCTCAACCCCTCGGAGTCGGCGTCGCGGCGTGGTCGTGTTCGTACGCGCGCTGACACGCTGCGCACCGGTTTGCTGTGGGATGGGCTTCCAGACGCTCGAGCTCGATCGGCTGCCCGCAGCTTACGCAGACTCCGTATGTGCCTAGCGCTATGCGCTTCAAGGCGCGCTCGATCGCACGGATCTCCTGCACATCGCGCGCAACTTCCGCCAGATTGACGTCGACCAGGACGTCCGCCAGGGACTGATCCTCGAGATCGCTGACGCGGGCGGCGATATCGGCATAGGTCTCGTTGTCGGATCGCGATAGAGCTTCGCACGTCTCGTCGCGCAGATCAGACCACCTCTCCTGCAGCTTGAGCTCGAAACGCGAGTACTCGCCGCGCCTGGCGGCGCTCCCGGCTCGAGCGGAGTCGTGTATTTGCGGTGCCATACCATGGTCCAGCAACCGCAATGCCCGGGCGTCTGCCGCCGTAGGCTATGGCTCGGGCTTACCGCAGGCGCGTGGTATCATTTGCGGATGCCGCCGCTCTGGACCGATCTGCGCTACCTGCTGCCGTGGCAGTTCTCCCCGACCATCTTCATCCTCACCGTATCCACCGTCACGCTCTACGTGCGCGGTCTCGCGACGCTGAGGCGTAGCGGCGGCCGGGTCGGCTTCTGGCGGGTCTTCGTTTTCCTGCTCGGCCTCGCGCTCAACTACGCGATGCTTCAGACGTACGTCGATTATCTGTCGGCGCACATGTTCTGGATCCACAGGTTCCAGCACCTCGTCCTGCACCACATCGGTCCGGTGCTCATGATTCTCTCCGGCCCCGACCGCGTCCTGCGCGCCGGCATTCCGGCCGGCCTGCGGCGGGCGCGGATCGCGGTATGGATTCGCCGCCCGAGCCAGATTCTCTTCCGAGTCGTTCAGCATCCGCTGGTCGCACCCGTGCTCTTCGTCGGGATAATCTTCTTCTGGCTGACACCATCGATTCACTTCACCGCGATGATCGACACGCGGCGCTACGTCCTGATGAACTGGAGCATGCTCGCTGACGGTCTCCTCTTCTGGTGGCTGATGCTCGCGCCGCGCCAGGTGCAGGGTCACGCTGCGATCGGCTATGGCACGCGCCTCGTCATCCTCTCGCTGGTCGCCATTCCGCAGCTCCTCCTCGGTGCCTACATCACACTGCACAGCACGGCACTTTACGAGATCTATGCCATCTGCGGCCGCGCCTGGGCGGTCGCTCCGCTCTATGACCAGCAGATCGGCGGCCTCCTAACCTGGATTCCCGCGGCGATGATGTCGCTCGTCGGCATACTGGCCGTACTGCATCACATCCTCCATGACCCCGACGCGACGGACGTGCGGCGACGCAAAAGCTTCGCCGCTCCCGCGCAGCCGGCTGGCAGCGCATGATCCGGGTGCTGCCAAAGTGGCTGCCGGCCGCTCTCATCCTGACAGCCATGCTGGCGGGGTGCGCCGGACGCCAACAGAATTACGCCCTGAAGAGCATCAGCGGGCTCGTATCGCCGCTCGAGTTCCGGATGACGGATCAGGACGGCCAGCCGGTCACGGCCGCCGACTATCGCCACGATCTCGTGCTGGTCTACTTCGGCTATACGGCGTGTCCGGATCAGTGCCCGACGACGCTCACCACCCTGGCCAATGCCCTGCACACCCTTGGGCCGCAGGCGTCCCAGGTGCGGGTGCTCTTCGTCACGGTCGATCCGAGCCGCGACACCACCGGCGTGCTCAAGCGCTACGTCAACAACTTCGGCCCGGAATTCGTCGGACTGCGCCCCGACCCGGACGAGCTCACCGCCCTCAGCAAGCGCTACCGCATCGCATACCATTACGAGAAGCCGGACAAAGCCGGCAATTACGAGGTCGACCACAGCAGCGCGGTCTTCATCTTCGACCGCAGCGGCCGGGCACGCCTGCTCGCCCTTTCCGACAATACGTCACAGCAGGTTGCCTCCGACCTGCACCGCCTGCTCGCAAGCGGCTGAGCCGACCCTGCGCCGATGCGACTCGCCACCACGCTCGCGGTGCTCCTGCTCGCGCTGCCGGCGCCCCTCCTGTCAGCCGCGGCCGACGCGCGGCTCGCCTCGCCGGTGGGCCTGTGGCAGCCGACGGACAGCTCCGGCAGGCCGCTCGGTCTGATCCGAATCTTCGAAGTCAACGGCCTCTACTACGGCCGCATCGAACCGAGCTCACCGAGCGATGACCGCAACGCCAGATGCACACGCTGCAGCGGCGAGCGCCACAACCAGCCCATCATCGGCCTCGTGCTGCTGCGTCACCTGCGGCCGAAGAACGGCGAGTATGTCGGCGGAGACATCCTCGATCCTGACACGGGACGCGTCTACAGCTGCATGATGCGGCTGACGGACGGCGGCCGTCAGATCATCATGCGCGGCTACATCGGAATTCCGCTGCTCGGACGCTCGGGGATCTGGCGGCGGGTGGGCTAGCTAGCGCGCCCCCGCGGCCTTCTTCAGCGCCGTCGCCTTGGAGCCGATGACGCCCATCAGACTGTCCCACGAAGCGACGAATGAGTCGGCTCCGTCCTTCTGCAGCTTTGCCGCCAGGGCCGGGAGATCGACGCCCGCCTTGGTGTACTCCGCGAGCACGGCCTCGCTGTCACCGCCGTCGGCCCGGATCGCATCGCCCACCTTGCCGTGATCGGCGAACGCCTTCAGCGTGTTTTCCGGCATGGTGTTGACGGTATACGGAGCGACCAGGCCCTCGATATAGAGTACGTCCGAGGCCTTCGGGTCCTTGGTGCCGGTGCTCGCGAAGAGCAGCCTCTGCGCCCGCGCCCCGGCGTTGAACGCCCGCAACCAGCGCGGCGAGGCAAGAAGCTCGCAGTAAGACCGGTAGGCGCGGCGCCCGACGGCAAGTCCCAACTTGTTGTTCAGCGTCGCCGGCACCTTGCCAACGGTCGCGACGTCCCAGCGACTGAGGAAGATCGAGGCCACGGAGGTGACGTCGGGATTCAGGCCGGCGGCGATGCGGCGCTCAATGCCGCGCAACCAGGCCTCTGCCGCCGCGACATATTGCTCCGCCGAGAAGAGCAGCGTCACGTTGATCGGCACGCCCGCGAAGATGGCCGACTCGATCGCCGGCAGCCCCTCCCTGGTGCCCGGTATCTTGATGAAGAGATTGGGCCGCGCCGCCCGCGCGTGGAGCTCCCGCGCCTCGGCCAGTGTCGAGTTGCTGTCATAGGCCAGGCGGGGCGAGACCTCGAGCGATACCCAGCCATCGACGCCGGCCGTGCGGTCGTGCACCGGCCGGAAGAGATCGGCCGCCCGGGTCAGGTCCTCGACCGCGAGCTCGAAAAAGAGCTTCTCGTCGGCGAGACCCGTCTGCCCGAGCTTGCGGATGTCCTCGTCATACGCCGAGCCGTGCTTCATCGCCTGATCGAAGATCGTGGGGTTGGAGGTGAGCCCGGTGATCGTCAGCTCCTCGATGTATCGCTTCAGCGTCCCGCTGGTGAGCAGGTCGCGCGTGATGTTGTCCAACCACAGGCTCTGGCCGGCGCGATTGAGGTCTAATGTGGGCTTCATCTTCAACTCCTCAGACGGATTTCAGTGCATCGCCGACGATCCGCTGCGCCTCTTCGACGATGGTCGCGAGGTGGCGCTCGCTGCGGAAGCTCTCGGCATAAATCTTGTAGAGGCTCTCGGTTCCCGACGGCCGGGCCGCGAACCAGCCGCTGGCGGCGACGATCTTCAGGCCGCCGATCGGCGCATCGTTACCCGGAGCGCGCGTCAGCTTGCTCGTGATCGGCTCACCAGCCAGCGTAGCGGCGCGCACCGACTGCGGTGAAAGGCTCGCGATACGGACCTTCTCCTCGGACGTCGCGGGCGCATCGATGCGCGTGTACCAGGGCGTGCCGAACTCTGCGGTGAGCTCCTGATAATGCTCGCCAGGATCCTTGCCGGTGCGCGCGGTAATCTCCGCCGCGAGCAGGCCCATGATGAGCCCGTCCTTGTCGGTGGTCCAGACGGTGCCGTCGCGGCGCAGGAAGCTGGCGCCGGCGCTCTCCTCGCCGCCGAAGCAGATCGATCCCTGCAGCAGGCCCGGCGCGAACCACTTGAATCCGACCGGTACCTCGCGCAAAGGCCTCTCCAGGCGCGCAACCACGCGATCGATCAGACCGCTGGAGACCAGGGTCTTGCCCACTGCCGCGGTGCGGCTCCAACCCGGGCGGTAGGTGAGCAGATAGCGTATCGCCACCGCCAGATAGTGATTGGGATTGAGCAACCCCGCTGAGGGCGTCACGATGCCGTGCCGATCGGCATCCGTATCGTTGGCGAAAGCGACGCGGTAGCGATCCTTGAGCTGCAGCAGGCCGGCCATGGCATAGGGGCTGGAGCAATCCATCCGGATCTTGCCGTCATGGTCGACCGTCATGAAGGCAAAGGTTGGATCGACGTTTGGGTTGACGATGTCGAGATCGAGAGAATACTTTTTGTTGATCGGCTCCCAGTAGTGCACCGCGGCACCGCCCAAGGGATCGACTCCGATGCGCAGCGAGGCCGCGCGAATGGCCTCCATGTCGACGACGCTCGCGAGATCGTCGACATAGGGGCCGATGAAGTCCTCCGCGTGAGTGGTAGCAGCGCGCAGTGCGGTCTCGGCGGCTACGCGCCGCACGCCGGCATTGCCTTCGCGCAGCAGAGCGTTGGCACGGTTCTGGATCCAACCCGTGACGTCGGTGTCGGCTGGCCCGCCGTTCGGCGGGTTGTATTTGAAGCCGCCGTCTTCCGGCGGGTTGTGCGACGGTGTGACGACTATGCCGTCCGCGAGTTGCTCCGTCCGGCCGCGGTTGTGCACCAGAATGGCGCGCGACACCGCCGGCGTAGGCGTGACTCCGTCGTCGGGCTGGATCACCGTCTCGACCTCGTTGGCCGCGAGCACCTCGAGCGCCGCGCGCTGCGCAGGGCCCGAGACCGCGTGCGTGTCGCGCCCCATGTACAGCGGCCCGGTGATGCCCTGCCCCTTGCGGTACTCGCAGATCGCCTGCGTGATGGCGAGAATGTGCGCCTCGTTGAAGGACCCCTTGAGCGGCGAGCCGCGATGGCCGCTGGTGCCGAAGCTGACCAGCTGGGCGGCATCGGCCGGGTCGGGCCTGCGGTCGTAGAACTCGCGCACGAGCCGCGCCGGATCGATCAGCAATGACTTGGGCGCTGGCTTGCCTGCGAGGGGAGAAAGGGCCACGATTCGACCTCCGTGGGGCGAGGTTCGCATTATATGACGATGCGAGGGCTGGAAATCCGCTTCGAGCGACTTCTGTTCGGTGCCCGCTGGCTGCTGGCACCGCTCTATGCCGGGATGATACTGGCGCTGATCGCCGTCGTGGTGGTCTTCACGCGCGAGCTGATTGCCGAGCTCGGCCACCTCGGGACACTCACCGGCGAGCAGGCTACCGTGCTCGCCCTCTCGCTCATCGACCTCTCCCTGATCGGCAATCTGCTCATGATCGTGATGTTGGCCGG
>DATAXF010000033.1:0-66429 GCA_036273095.1 Steroidobacteraceae bacterium
CGCCTTCGTCGAGATCGAGGACGGCGTCGAGGGCCTGGTGCACGTGTCGGAGATGGACTGGACCAACAAGAACGTCAACCCGGCGAAAGTCGTGCACACCGGCCAGGAGGTCGAGGTGATGGTGCTCGACGTCGACGAGGATCGCCGCCGCATCTCCCTCGGCCTCAAGCAGTGCAAGGCCAACCCGTGGAAGGAGTTCGCGGAGAACTACAACCGCGGCGACAAGGTGGCGGGTCAGATCAAGTCGATCACCGACTTCGGCATCTTCATCGGGCTCACCGGCAACATCGACGGCCTGGTGCATCTCTCCGACATCTCCTGGGACGTGCCCGGGGAGGAGGCGGTGCGCAACTACCAGAAGGGCCAACAGGTCGAGGCCATGGTGCTCACCATCGATCCGGAGCGCGAGCGCATCAGCCTCGGCATCCGGCAGCTCGCGAAGGATCCCTTCTCGGCCTACATCGCGGAGAACCCCAAAGGCACGATCGTCAAAGGCGTGGTCAAGGACGTGGATGCCCGCGGCGCGACCATCGATCTCGGCAACGGTGTCGAGGGTCAGTTGCGCGCCTCGGAGCTCGGCCGCGACCGCATCGAGGATGCGCGCAGCGTGCTCAAGGTGGGCGACGAGGTCGAGGCGAAGTTCACCGGTGTCGACCGCAAGTCGCGCGCCATCACCCTCTCGATCAAGGCGAAGGAGATGCACGAAGAGGCGGAGGCGGTGCAGAGCTATCGCTCCTCCGATACCTCGACCACCGGCACCAGCCTGGGCGACCTGCTGAAGGAGCACATCGGAGATCGCAGCTGAACGAGCGGCGTCCCATTGGGATTCGGGGCGGGCCGGCTGCGGCCCGCCCCCGAGATTCAAACATGACGAAGTCCGAGCTCATCGAGATCATCACGGCGAAGCAGAAACACCTGCCGGCCAAGGACGTCGAGCTCGCTCTGAAACAGATCCTGGAGATCATGAGCGATTCCCTGTCGCAGGGGGACCGGATCGAGATCAGGGGCTTCGGCAGCTTCTGCCTGCATTTCAGGCCGCCGCGACAGGGACGCAACCCCAAGACCGGGGAGGCGGTGGCGCTTTCCGGCAAGTACGTGCCGCACTTCAAGCCCGGCAAGGACCTGCGCGAGCGGGTCAACGACGGCGCGGATAATCCCATCCGGGATTAGGAGTATCGTAGGCGGCGTGATTCAGCTGCCTGCTTTGCTGCTTGCACTCGCGTTTGTCGCGGTTGGCGTCGCGGCGTGGATTCTGGGACGGCTTACGAAGGCGCGGACCGTCCGGTTGCCGCGCGATTACTACGTTGGTCTCGACCACCTCATCAACGATCGCTTCGATCACGCGGTCGAGATCTTCGCGCGCATGGCGGAAGCAGACGGGGATGCGGCCGAGATTCAATTCGCGCTCGGAAGCCTGTTCAGGCGGCGGGGGGAGGTCGACCGCGCGATCGCGATTCACTCACGGCTGCGTGACCACGGCGGCTGCTCGCTCAACGACAAGGCGGCTTTCGCGCTGGCGCTGGATTACCTGAGCGCCGGGCTCATGGACCGGGCGGAGCGACTGCTCGAGGAGCTGTCGGCCTCAGGAGAGTATCGTCGCGCGGCGCTTGATCACCTGGTGCGGATCTACGAGGCGCAGGGCGACTGGGCCAATGCCCTCAAGGTGTTTCATGCCCTGCCGCAGGCGGTGCAGATCGAGCGTTGCCGGGTGGCGGCGCATTATCTCTGTGAGCTCGCGGAGCAGGCGCTCGTGCAGGGGGATGCGGAGCGGGCGCGGACTCTGCTGCGACAGGCGCGTACCCACCAGACGACTCTGCCGCGAGCGGGCGTTCTGACGGCGCGCATTACAGAGCTTGCGGGGGATCCGGCCGGGGCGCTGACGCTCTACCTCAAGGCGCTCGAGGAGTCACCGGAGCTCGCGCTCGAGATCATTCCACGGGTGCTCGGGCTGTGGGGCAACGCCCGCGGGGCGGTGGAGGAGATCGCCGCGCGACTGCGCCGCAACGGCACGATCAGCTCCAGGCAGCTCGCGTGGCTGCTGGCGACCGCGTTGCCACCGCAGGAGGTGCGGCGCCTGCCTGATATCACCGGCGAGGCGGGATCGGAGACGGAATCGGCCGCGGACGCCCGCTCGCTCGGTGCCCTGCTGACGCGGATCGGGGATACCGGCGGGCGCTATCAGTGCGATGACTGCGGCCTGCTCAGCGTCGGCTGGTACTGGCGCTGCCCGAAGTGCCGCTCCTGGGACAGCATGCGGCCGGCGGTCTTCAAATGGGCGGAGAAGAGCGAGGAGAAGGCGTTTTCCTGACGCGGCATGTCTTTTGCGTGGCCTCTGACACGGTACACTTGGCGGCAAACTCAGCATTCCCCGGAGAGCTCCGATGAGGATGACACCGAAGTCCGTGATCCGCACCGCCGTATTCCCGGTGGCCGGACGCGGCACTCGCTTCCTGCCCGCCACCAAGGCGAGCCCCAAGGAGATGCTACCGGTCGTCGACAAGCCGCTCATCCAGTACGCGGTGGAGGAGGCGCTGGCCGCCGGTGCCACGCGCCTGGTGTTCGTCACCGGCGCCTCCAAGCGCGCCATCGAGGATCACTTCGATTCCGACCAGGAGCTGGAGCAGCTGCTCGAGCGCCAGGGCAAGAGCGACCTGGCGAATCAACTGCGCAGCGTGCTGCCGTCGTACGCCTCCTGCATCTACATCCGCCAGCCGGCGCCCCTCGGGCTCGGGCACGCGGTGCTGTGCGCGCAGCCGGCCGTGGGCGCGGAGCCCTTTTTCGTGCACCTCGCCGACGACCTGATCAAGAGCGAGGTGGCGTGCCTGGCGCAAATGGCCGAGGTCTACGAAGCGAAGCGCGCCAGCGTCCTCGGGGTGCAGGTGGTGCCGCGATCCGACACCGACAAGTACGGCATCGTGGCGGTGGAAGCGGACAAATCCAACACCAGCCGGGTGCGCAGCATCATCGAGAAGCCGAAGCCCGCCGTGGCGCCCTCCAACCTCGCGGTGGTGGGCCGGTACGTGCTCGCGCCGGCGATCTTCGAGCACCTGGAGCGTCTGGGTCAGGGAGCGGGCGGGGAGATCCAGCTCACCGACGGCATCGCGGCGCTGATGCGCGAGGAGGCGGTGTATGCCCATCGCTTCACCGGCAAGCGTTATGACTGCGGCAGCAAGCTCGGGTACCTTCAGGCGACGGTGGAATACGCTTTGAGCCATCCGGCCCTCGGCAAGGATTTCCGCAAGTACATCAAGGGACTCGATGCCGACGCGCCGGAGTTCAGGGAGGAGAGCGGCCAGTTGATCAGGAAGCCCGAGGTCTTTGGGCGTGGCGGCGCCAGCCGCCGCAGCGCTCGCGGCGGCGGCAACGGCGCCACTCGCGCGGCCAATGGCGGCGCACGGCCAACTGCTAAGGCAGGTGAATCGAGACGACGGCTCCGCCCCCGGGACGATTCGCCAACGTGAGGCGGCCGGCGTGAGCCTCGACGATCTCGCGGCATAGGGTGAGCCCGAGGCCTGTGCCGGAAGGCTTGGTCGAGAAGAAGGGCAACAGCGCATCCCGCAGCACCTGCTCCGAGAGACCGCTGCCGCGGTCGGCGACTTCGATCACGAATCCCTGCGAGCGCGCCTGGACGCTGACCGTGACCGCATCGGGCGGCGAGCCTGACTCGGCGGCGTTCTTCAGCAGATTGATCATCACCTGCTCGAGCTGGCCGACATCGAAGGCGGCCTCGCGCTGTGGCAGCGGCCCCTCGATGCGGAAAGGCTGCGCGGCCGCGATCGGCGCCAGGAAGACCGGCCAGGAGACGGGCGCCGGCCGGGGCTTCGGCAGCTTGGCGAACTTCGCGTAGCCCTCGATGAAGGTGGCGAGATGGGAGGCGCGCTCACCGATGGTCGCAAACACTCTCTCGAGCTTGTCGCTCTCGGCGCCGACCGCGAGCAGGCTCCCGGAGTGGGCGAGCGAGCGGATCGGGGCGAGTGAGTTGTTGAGCTCGTGCGCGATGACACGGATGACCTTCTTCCAGACGATCACTTCCTGCGCCGCGAGCTCGCGGGTCAGCTGCTTGAGGAGGAGCAGCTCGTGCGGCTGTCCGTTGAGGACGAAGCCGCGTCTGGAGAGATGATAGACCTCCGGCTCGCCGCCGATCTCCACGGTGAACAAAGTGTCGCCGTCGCCCTTGAGCGCCTCGCGCAGCGCCGCCGGCGACTCCTCGAGCAGCGCCTCGAGAGCGAGGCCCTCGAGCTTGCGGCCGCCGCGCAGGAGCTGCCGTGCGGCGATGTTGCCGTACACGATGCGGCCGCCCGAGTTGGTCAGGGTGAGCGCGAGCGGCGTCGTCTGCAGCACCGTATCGAGGAGGAGCTCGCGCTGGTAGATGTCGAGTCTTTCCCGGCGCAACAGGTCCCCGAGAGAGTTGTAGGCGCTGACGAGCTTGACGAGCTCGCGGCCGCCCCGCGGCGCGATGCTGACGCTGAAATCCCGGTCGCGCAGGCTCCCGATGCCGCTGCTGACCGCCTCGAGCACCAGAGTCCATGGCCCGGAGATGCGCATCCCCAGCCATGCGATCAGGGGCAGGGTCACTATCGCTCCGGCCAGGAAGCCGAGAACGGCCGATTTCAAACCATGGGCCGCCAGTGCCCCTACCGCGGATGCGATCACTGTCGCGAGCACAAGGGTCGCGATGACCCTCCCCGAGAGAGATCTGGGAAGCATCAGTCAGACTTGATGCCGAGTTTTTCCATGCGGCGATAGAGTGCCTGACGGGAGAGGCCGAGGTCACGCGCAGCGTGAGCCACCACCCCACCGGCGCGCTGCAGCGCGCTCTCGATGGATGCGCGGTCGAAGGCGGGCTCCCCAGTGAGGTCCGACTGGTCCGCGGCCGGAATTCCCAGAGCCTCAGCCCCGATCATCGGCGTGGCGGCGAGCAGGCAGGCCCGCCGGATGACGTTTTGCAGCTCGCGCACGTTTCCCGGCCACGAGTGCCTGGCGAGCGCCCGTTCGGCTTCCGGTGAGAGTTCGCGTCCAGCGCCGAGAAAATGTCGCGCCAGCGGCAGGATGTCCTCGCGCCGCCGGGACAGGGGCGGCAGCTCCAGCTCGATGACGTTGAGCCGATAGTACAGGTCCTCGCGGAAGCGTCCCTCGCGGATCGCCGCCCGCAGGTCGGTGTTGGTGGCAGCGACCATCCGTACGTGCGTGCGGCGCGTGACGTTGGATCCGAGGCGCTCGAGCTCTCCGGTTTGAAGAACGCGCAGCAGCTTCGCCTGTCCCGCGGGCGCGAGGTTGCCGAGCTCATCGAGGAAGAGGGTGCCGCCGTTGGCCGCCTCGAACCGCCCGATCCTGGCGCGCGCCCCGGTGAACGCGCCGGCTTCGGTGCCGAAGAGCTCCGATTCGATGAGCTCCTGCGGCAGGGCGCCCAGGTTGACTTTGAGATAGGGTCCCGAGCGAACGGAAGAATTCGCCTGGATGATGTCGGCGAGCACTTCCTTCCCGGCCCCGTTCGGTCCCGTGATGAGCACGGGCACATCGGCGTGCGCAACCTGCGTCGCCATGGTGACCAGGGTGTGCATCGCTTCGCTTTCGTATATCGCGCCGCGGAGATCGAAACGCTCGGCGAGCGCCCGACGCGCCTGCCGCCGCTGCGCCTGTATGCGCGAGCTTTCGGCTCGCGCCCTCCTCAGGTCGAGGAGATTGCGGACGGTGGTGAGCAGGCGCGTATCGTCCCAGGGCTTCGACAGGTAGTCGGCGGCGCCAGCCTTCACCAGCTCGATCGCGGTCTCGAGATGCGTCCAGGCGGTCAGAAGAATGATCGGGACATCCTCATACCGTCTGCGGATCTCGTGGAAGAGCTGCACCCCTTCCTCACCGCTGGTCGCCTCGCGGCGGAAGTTCATATCCTGAACGACGAGGTCCACGGGCTCCTTCTCGAGGATGGCCAGCCCTTCCGCCGGCGAAGCGGCGCCCGTGACGCGAGCACCGTGCAGCGCCATTAAAATGTCGAGCGCGGTCCGCACCGCCTCGTTGTCATCAATGACGAGAATGATGCTATCGGCGAGGCTCGATCGCGTTGCTGCGCCGGCGGCACTTTTGATCATGGCGGCAATGCTACCGAAAGAGCCGTCAGACCGTGCGAGTCGCGACCGACGGCGGAACGGCGGCGGCGCGCCGTGCCGGCTGCCACGCGGCGAGCTGGCCGATCACCGCCAGGGCGATGAGTCCGATCGCCAGGAAGTGAGGATCCAGTCGGGGGAGTTGATACTGATCGGTGAGCCAGTGACCTACACCGAGCGCGAGCACGCAGCCGACCAGTCCTCCGGAGATGAGAACGATCGCGTTCTCGACCAGGAAATGCGCGACGACGTCGCGCTGGCGGGCGCCTACGGCGCGCAGGGTTCCGATCTGTTTCGTGCGGGTGCTGACGTTGAATGAGGTGAGGCCGAAGATCCCGAGGCAGGTGACGGCCAGAATGAGCGCGGTGACCGTCGTCAGGAAGATGGCCATGTCGCGGTTGCCCGCATCGAGAGTCTGCCGGTAGTATGTCAGGGTGTGTCCCACGAAGACGACGCGGTCGAGATTCGAGATCGCAAGGTGCCGCTCTGCGGTCTGCAGCAGCCTGGCGGTCATGCCCGGTCGCGTCCGTACCAGGCAATAGTAGAGTCCGAAGTCTCCGGGAGTTTGTGGCAGCAGCAGCGCGTCGTAGGCGGGCGAGTCCCGGACCGAAGGGATGAAGTTGCTCGTGATGCCTATGACGGTCATCGGGGTGTCGTCTCCCGAGTAAATGGGCTTGCCGAGGGCGTTACCGCCCGGAAAGAGCTTGCCGGCGAGCGACTGCGTGATGATGACCTCCGGATATGACTGGAAGAACCTCTTCGACAGCGGGTGGACGTCTGTCGCGCTGAAGTTCCGGCCGGCGACGACGCGCACTCCGAGAGTCCCGAGAGTCGCCTCGTCGGCCTCCATGTATCGCGTCGGAGTCATGGGCGCCTGCGGGCCGGGGTCCGGCGATAGCGAGGTGCCCTGACCATAGGGACTCACCGGAACCGAGGATGTCGCCGTGGCGGCGACCACTCCCGGCAGGCTGCGCAGGTAGGCGAGATCCTCACTCTGTGCGGCGCCGAGATCGGTATGACTCGAGAGACGTGCGACGCCGATCGCGAAAGTGTCGCCAACATCGAGCCCGCTCGGGGCCTCGATCTGCTGGATGCGCTGGGCGACGATCCAGGCCGCATTGACCATCACGGCCAGCGCGATTGCGATCTCCAGAGCGATCAGGACGGCACCGGTGCGATTGCGGCTCAGCGCCGAGAGAATGGGTCGGATATTCAGCTTCATCATCATCTCACCGGCTCTTCAGGTAACCGGCAGGGGGCACCCTGCCGACGCTCCAGGCCGGGTAGAGGCCTGCGGCGAGTGTCGATGCCGCAGCCAGGGCGAGCGCCCACGCGACACCCAGGGGATCGAAGTGGGCAAGCATCGCGTAGGTGTTGTCCTGCCCATGGATCGCCCGCACGCCGGCGAGCCCGACCGCTCCCAGGGCGAGGCCGAGCAGTCCGCCCGCGATCGAGACCATGGCGACCTCGACGAGGTGTTGCATGAAGATGTGGCGCCGGCTCGCTCCCAGGGCGCGCCGTAGCCCGATAATGGGTGCGCCGCGGATGAACTTGGTGAGCAGAATGCCGACGGTGTTGATCAGACAGACCGCGAGAAAGGCGAACGCGACGCGCAAGAGAATGCGGCTGTCGCTGGTCACGACGCCATTGACCTTCAGCCACTGACCGACGTTGGTCAGGCGATTGTCGAGCGGCCGCGGGAATCGCCCCGCCTTGCGCTGCGCCGCCCAGTAAGCGTCCATGAACGCGTGAAAGCGCTCGCGACTCGCGGCGGAGGGTAGTTCCGCCCACATCTCGATCCAGATGCACTCCGAGGCGAGGAACTCCTGGTAGTTGTCGACCGATCCCGAGCCGTGGCAGGTCATGTTGCTCACCGGGAGGGCCTGCAGAGCGGTCACCCAGCGGAACGGCACGTAGACCTGGTCCATCGCCTCCGGCGGCGCGAAGGGGTTATCGACCACATCGTAGAATCTGGGCAGCGGCTGCCAGTTGCGCAGGACACCCACCACCCGGAACCGGTTTCCGTTCCAGAGGATCGAGCGCCCGACGCTGTCGGCGCCGCCAAAGAGCTCGTCGTTGACCTGCTTGGTGAGCACGATCTCGGGCAAGGCGTCGAGATCGCTCCCGCGCCAGCCGCCGCCGTACTCGAAGGGCACGTCGAACATGGCGAAGAAGTCCTGGGTCGTGGCCCGCGTCATCACGCGCAGCGGTACACTCTGACCGGGCGCGCCGTTCAGCATCCCGAGCAATTGAGTCATGATGATCTTGCGCCGCGGGATGTCCGATTGGACGAGATAGGTTGCATCCTTGTAGGTCAGCTGGGGGGGAGGCAAGGTCGGGCGCTCCGGATCGTATGGAGGACCCGGATCCCACGAATCCATCGTCACGGCATAGAGCACATTGTTCTTCCACCAGATCGGGTTGCCCGACATGGCGTGATATACGGTGAGTGTGACGATGCAGGCGGCGATGCCGAGCGCGATGGCGCAGACCATGAGCGCGGTCAGTCCGGGAGTGCGCCGCAGGCTGTTGAGGGCGAGGCGAAGGTAGTAGCGGAACACGGATCCTCCCGGAGATCTCAAACCGTTCGCGTCGCAACCGACGGCGGCACCGATGCCGCCCGTCGGGCGGGCTGCCAGGCGGCGAGCTCGCCTACGATCCATAGAAAGAGCACACCCCCCACCAGATAATAGAGGTCGAGTCGCGGCAGGGCGTACTGAGTGGAGAGCCAGTAGCCGGTGCCGAGGGCGAGTGCGCAGCCGGCCAGGACGCCCGCGGAGAGAATGAAGGCGTTCTCCACCATGAAATAGCTGATGATGTCGCGCTTGCGCGCGCCGACCGCGCGTCGCGTGCCGATCTGCTTCGTCCGGGTGCTCACGTTGTAGGTGGCGAGGCCGAAGATACCGAGGCAGCTGACGCTCAGGATCAGCGCCGTGACGGTCGTGAGGAAGATCGCCATGTTGCGGTTCTCCGCGATCATCTGCCGGTGGAAGTACCCGAGAGGATGGGCGTAGAGGACGACCCGCTCGAGGTTGGAATCGGCCAGGTGTTGCGCGGCGGTCCGCATGATGGCTTCGGCCCGGCCCGGCAGGGTGCGCACCAGGCAGTCGTAGGATCCGTAAGACCCGGGCGTCTGGGGATAGATCGCATAGGCGTATGGGTCATTGCCGAGCCCGATCGGACCGATGAAATCGCGCACGATTCCAACGATGGTGATCGGCTTCCCGGCGTCGCCGTACACGACCTTGCCGAGGGCGTTTTCGCCGGGGAAGAGGGTATTCGCGAGAGTGCGGCTCACGATGATGTCCGGCGGGGTCAGATCGGTCTGCCCTTTGGCGAAATGCTGGATCTCATCCTGGCGGAAGTTGCGCCCGGCGATGAGCCGGGTGTCCAGGGTCTGAAGTCCGCTGGTATCCATCTGCATCTCGCCCACCACGACCGCACGGCCGCGCTGGCCCGGCTGCAGCCAGAGCTCGGTATCCTCGCCGTCGCCGCTCAGAGGTACCGACTCGCTCGCGGTCGCGGCCACTACGCCGGGCAGCCCACGCAGATAGGCGAGGTCCTGCGCGAGCGAGCTCGAGAGATCGAAACGATTGGTAAGGCCGGCAATCGCGACGACGAAGGTGTTGGGATCATCGATGCCGGTCGGCTCTTCGATGTCCGCGATGCGCTGGCTCACGATCCAGACGGCATTCACCATCACCGCGAGCGCGATCATGATCTGCAGAGCGACCAGGATCGCGCCGGTGCGGCTGCGCAGCAGGCTGGAGAGCATGGGGCGGAGGCTGAGGGACATGGGAATCTCCGCTCGTCACTGGCTCTTGAGATATCGGGAGGGCGGCAGGCGGCCGATCGCCCAGGCCGGATAGAGGCCGGCCGCCACCGTGGAGAGGGCGGCGAGGGCGAGCGCCCAGCCGATGCCCGCAGCATCGAAATGAGCCAGCGCAGCGTAGTTGTCGCCGCCGAGGTCCGAGTTCCCGGTCGCATAGAGGATCTGCACCGCCTTCAGTCCGATGGCGCCCACGATGACGCCGGCGGCGGCACCGGCACCGGCGATCGCTGCCACCTCCACCAGGTGTTGCCAGAAGATCTGGCGCCGGCTCGCGCCGAGCGCCCGCAGCAGTCCGGTGACGGCGGAGCGCTTCAGGAACTTGGCGAGCAGGATGCCGATCGTGTTGATGAGGCAAACCGCGAGGAACGCGAAGGCGAGCCGCAGCAGTATGCTGTTGTCGGCGGTGACCACTTGATTGACCTTCAGCCAGTCGCTCACATCGGTCAGATGATTGTTGAGCGGGCGCTGGAACCTGCCGGCCTTGCGCTGCGCCGCCCAGTAGGAATTCATGAATGCAAGCATGTTCGCGCGGCTCGCGGGCGTCGGCAGCTCCACCCACATCTCTATCCAGGTGTTCTCGGCGTTGATGTAGTCCTGGTAGTCGCTCGCCTGCTGCGAGCCCCAGCCGCTGCTGTGTCCCGAGGGAAGCTGCTGCAGGGTCGGGCCCCAGTTAAAAGGCACGTACACGTCGTCAGAGCGCGAAAAGGCGCCCTCGTTGAGGTCGTAGAACTTCGGCGCCGGCTGCCAGTTCTTGAGGACCCCCACGATCCGGAACTGCCGTCCGTTCCAGACAACCGACCGGCCGACGCTGTTGGCGCCCCCGAAGACCTTGTCGTTCGTGGACTGACTGAGCACGATGACCGGGCGTGGGCCCTGGTCCGCGGCCGCATCCCAGCCGCCGCCGTACTCGAACGGAATGTCGAACATGGGGAAGAAATCACCGCCGGTGGCGCGGGTGATCACGGGGATCGGCGCCTTCTGGCCCGGCGCGCCGCTCAACATTCCGAGAAGCTGCGTCATGATGGCCTTGCGCTTCGGAATGCTCGAGGTCATGAGGTACGTGGCGTCGTGATAGGTGAGCTGGGGCGGCGGCAGCGTCGGGCGCTCGGGGTCGGCGGGCTGCGCGGGGTCCCAGGAGTCCATGGTCACCGCATAGAGCACGTTGCTCTTCCACCAGATCGGGTTGCCCGACATGGCGTGGTATACCGTTAGCGTCACGATGCAGGCGCCGATGCCGAACGCAATCGCGCAGATCATGAGCGCCGTGAGTCCGGGCGTGCGGCGAAAGCTCGTCGAGGCCAGACGGAGGTAATACGAAAGCACGGATGCTAGCCCTCGGCGCCCGCTGTCGCCTCATCGGCGGGGTTGCGCCGCTGGTAGGGCGCGGAGTCGATGACCACACCATCGACCACGTGAATGTTCCGTTGCGCGCGCCTCGCGAGCTCGGGGTCGTGAGTCACGAGCACGATGGTGGTGCCCATCTCATTGATCTGCTCGAGCAGATCCATCACCTGGCGCGCCATCAGCGAGTCGAGGTTTCCCGTCGGCTCATCGGCGAGGATCAGAGCCGGGTCGCCGGCAATGGCCCGGGCGATGGCGACGCGCTGCTGCTGGCCGCCGGAGAGCTGAGAGGGCATGTGTTTCATGCGCGAGGCGAGACCGACCAGCTCCAGCGCCTTGCTGATGCGCTGGTTGCGCTCTGCCGCCTTCATGCCCCGATAGCGCAGGGGAACATCGACATTGTCATAGATGTCGAGGTCGGGAATGAGATTGAAGCTCTGGAAGATGAAGCCGATTTTCTCGTTGCGCATGCGCGAGCGTGCATCGTCCGACAGGCGGCTCACGTCCTTGCCGTCGAGCTCGTAGGTGCCGGTGTCGAAGGTCTCGAGGAGACCGGCGACGTTGAGGAAGGTCGTCTTGCCGGAGCCGGAAGGGCCGCTCACCGCGACGAACTGGCCGGACTTCACCTCGACCGAGAAGTTGCGCAGGGCGTGCGTCTCGATGAGGTCGGTCCGATAGACCTTACTGACATCTTGCATCTTCAGCATGTGAGCCTCTGAGTAGTGTTTCGAGTCGTTCCGGTCAGCGCGCGACGCGCAATTCGCGCGCATCGTTGAATTCCTGAGTGTCGGAGATCACCACCCGGTCGCCCGCGGCGAGGCCGCGCAGGACCTGGATCTCGGAGACCGAGGCGGCTCCGAGCTCGACCGGAGTGCGGGTCGCCTCGTCGCCGCGAATGACGTACACGAAGCGAGTGGCCGGATCGAGAAAGGCTCCCCGATCGATCGTCAGGACATCTTTGTGCTCACCCATCACGATGCGCACGGCAGCCTGCTCGTTCTGCCGCAGGCCCACCGGCTGACCGCCGACGAATTTGGCGCGGCCGGTCACCCAGCCGTCGCGCACGTCCGGCGACACCTCGGTGACCACGCCATGTACGGTCTGCCCATCGAGGGTGATGTCCGTCGGCAGTCCCGGCTCGATGCCGTTGGCAAACGATTCCGCCACCTGGAACTGGATGGCGAGCGCAGAAAGATCGATCACCGTCGCGAGGGGCATGCTGCTGCCGACGTGCGACTGATCGGGCTGGGCGAGGTCGGCGACCATGCCATTCACGGGCGAGCGGACGGTCAGCGCATCGATCCGGTGCTGCAGGCCCTGGACGAGTAGAGACTGCGCATTGCGTGCGAGCTGGCGGGTGCGCAGCTCCAGCAGGATGCGCTGGCGCTCGAGAATCGAGTTCCGGTTCGCGTTCTCGTAGTTGAGGCGCGCAATGGAGTAAGTGTCATAGGCGGCCTCGTAGTTCTGCTGGCTGATGAGGCGCTGGGCCCATGCCGCCTGCAGGCGCTGCAGCTCACGCAGCTGCTGGCTCATCGTCACCGCGGCCAGGTCCGTCTGCTGCCGGTTCTGGAGCAGCTCCTGCTGCAGCTCGACACGCTGCTGTGCGAGCGCGGCGTCCATGCTCGCCAGGGTGGCCTGCTCGCGCTCGTATTCGTTCTCGAGCTCGGGGCTGGCGAGGCGCGCAAGGACTTCCCCCTGGGTGACCCGGTCGCCGGCATGCACGAGATATGTGACCGTACCGGGCGCGGTGGAGGAGAGGGTCGGGCTGATCGCGGCGATGACCGTTCCCCGTCCGGCCACGTCCTGGACGAAGTCGCCGCGAGTCACTGTGGCGATCTCCAAGCTCTGCATGGAGACGATGTGTCCGGACCGGACCCAGCCGTGTACCAGCCAGGCGAGGATCAGGGCCAGTCCGACGGCGCCGCCGGCGATGTAAAGGACCTTCCGCCGATACCACACCTGTTGGGATGTTTGACGCGTGATGTCCTGCGCCGACGTGTCACGGATCGGAGTGGGCGTGGCGCTCGCGGCGGCGGGAGGCTTGAGGTTGGTGATACTCATGGGCTTCTCGAGCCTGTCTTTGCAGCTCGTGTGCCAACGCGGCGGTGATGATGCAAGCTATTGATAGTCGAGCTGATTTCACTGCCGCAGCGAGCCCAGGGCCATGCCCGTGCGCGTCCGTCTCGCGGACACCGGACACTTCAGCGGACACTCGCGGTCGCGCTCCGGTCCTGGCTTGCACGGCAGGCACGCTGCCTGCAAGCTCCTCGCGCGCTTGAAGCGCGTTCGAAAATCACAGGAGTACGTATGGCCACTCGTCGCACCACAGGGTCCGGTCGCACCACTGAATCGCCGCAGGCCCCGGAAAAGACCACCCAGCGCCGCCGCACGGGGACACCCGAGACCCCCGCGCCCGCAGCCGGTGCCTCGCCCCGCATCAAGGTCTCCGAAGAGGCGCGCCGAGCCATGGTCGCCGAAGCGGCCTTCCTTCGTGCCGAGCGGCGCGGGTTCGCCGCCGGGGATGAAGTCGAGGACTGGCTGGCCGCCGAGGCGGAGGTCGACGCGCTGCTCAGGGCGGGCAACGGTGGGCGGCCGCAGCATTAGTTTTAAGCGTTGGATCAGGGCTCCTGCCCGGCCCAACGCGGCAGCAGATTAGATTGACGCGCTCAATGACGTTTCGGTGGAAGGTGCACTACTACGCGGCCGACGCCGGGTAGGAAATGGGCATCGCCGCCGTGACTGCGCGCTACGTGACGCACGATCGCGAGGCCGAGGCCCGAGCCGGGGCTATCGACATCGAGACGTCGGAAGCGCTGGAATACCGCTTCCTCCTGGCCCGCCGGAACGCCGGATCCTTCGTCGGCCACTTCGATCGTTACCTCATCGCAGGCCTCCTCCGGGGCTGCGATTCGCGCGCTCACCTTGCCGCGGCCATGCAGCACCGCGTTCTCGAGGAGGTTGCGCACCATGTCGCGCAGATCATCGCTGTTGCCGCGTACCTGAATCGCGTCGGGCACATCGACGCTCAGCTCGCGCCCGGCAGCTTCCATCAGGGGCAGCACCGTGGCCGCCGCTTCGCGCACCACACGTGAGAGATTGATGAGGGGAAGGTCATCGGTCGGCCGCTCGCGCGCCAGCGCTTCCTTGCGGGCGAGATCGAGGAGCTGATCGACGAGCCGGCCCATCTGTGCGAGCTCCCGCTCGACTGCGCTCCAGTCGGTGTTGCCTGTGAGCTTCGCGCGCTGCAGTCTCAGGTTGAGTACTGCGAGCGGTGTGCGAAGCTCATGCGCTGCATCTGCGGTGAGGCGCCGCTCCGTTGCGTAGGCGCGCGACAGGCGGTCGAGGGCGCCGTTGACCGCCTCGACCAGAGGGTGAACCTCTCGGGGCAGGCCGCGGGGAGAAATGCGCATGTCGGGGCGCTGCGGCCCGACATGCGCGGCCTCCTGTGAGGCGCGCTCGATCGGCCGCAGGCTCCACCCGCTGATCAGCCAGATGAGGACGAGCCCGAGCAGCGCGAACGGCACGATGACCGTGAGCTGTTCGGAACCCTCCTCGAACAGGCTGTCGACTAGCTCGTCGCGATCGTGATCGCCGCGGCCAACGAGAACGGTCGAGCTCTGCGGGCCGCGGGCGGCAACGATCGCCCGGCGCTCGCGGCCGGCGCCGATGAATTCCACCGGGCCCAATCCGCCGCGCGAGTCGACCGGAATGTACGGCAGCGGCGCCGGGAGATTGGCCGACCAGGCAATCGGGTGATGGGCGGCATCGAAAACCGTGAAGACGAAATGCCGCGACGGGCTGGAATAGACCTGCCGCCAGTCATCGGGGGTGCGCACCTGAAGCGCACCGCCGGCGCCGGCCTGCACCGCTTGCAACAGCTCGCGCGCCTGGTTCTCGAGGGTGCGCGTCCGCAGATCGCTCGTGATGTCGTAGACCTCGGTGCGATAGGAGAGGATCGCCGCTCCGAGCCCGAGCCCGAATACGGCCACCATGGCACCGAGCAGTCGCAGCCGCAGGCTGTGGGCCCGGCTCAATCCACGCCGCCTTCGGGCGGCCCGGCGATCAGGCGATAGCCGATTCCCCATTTGGTCTCGATCTGCAGCGTCGCGCGCGCCGCCGCGAGCTTGCGCCGCAGGCGTGATACCGCCGCCTCGAGCGCGTTCGCGCTGCCCGCATCCTCCAGCGCGTAGAGGCGGTCCTCGAGGCGATCCTTGGTTATCACCTGTCCGGGAACGCGGATCAGCTCTTCGAGCAGCGCCGCCTCGCGGCGCGTCAGCTCGAGCGATTTGCCGAAGGCCACTGCTTCCCGCGTGACCGTGTCGAAGGTGACGCCGCCCAGGGAGTAGGTCGTGTCGCGGTTACTGCCGGCGCGGCGCAGCACCGCGCGCAGCCGCGCCTCGAGCTCGAGGAGATTGAAGGGCTTGACGATGTAGTCGTCCGCGCCGGAGTTCAACCCGAGCAGCCGGTCGTCGACGCTGTCGCGCGCCGTCAGGATGATCGCGGGAAGCTCCGGATGAGAGGCTCGGAGCGAGCTCAGCACCTCCATGCCGTCCATGTCGGGTAGGCCGAGATCGAGGATCACCGCATCCATGGGCGCGGCTGCGACAGCCGCGATCGCCTGATCGCCGCGGCCCACGGCGTCGACGGCAAAGCCGCGCTCCTTGAGATGATCTGAGATCATCTCCCGCATGGCATGGTGATCTTCGACCAGCAGCACCCTCATCAAGCCATATTACCGCCGCAACCCTGACGAAGTGCTGACCCCCGGGCGTCAGGACTTGGTCAGCAAGCACCGGCATTCTTGGCGGATCAGGCAAAGGGGCTCTTCGATAGTGCGATCGCAGGCTCGAGAGATCTGGCGGCAAGCGACGGCATTCGGCGTCGCGGCTGGCGCAGCGGCGCTCCTCGGCGGCTGCGCTCTCTACCACCCGCTGCCGCTCGCCCGCGGGCCGGATCTCGCCGGCGGCCTGTCGGCGCTTCGCGTGGATGTTCCTGCAGCCCGGTTGGGCGAGCCGTCCCGGCGGATCGCCACCAACGCTCCCCTGGCTGTCGATGACATCGGTCTGCTCGCCGTGCTCAACGATCCGCAGCTGCGCGCCGAGCAGGCGCAGAGGGATGTCGCCCAGGCCGATCTGCTGCAAAGCTCGCTGCTGCCGAATCCTTCCGCCAGCGTCAGCTACGGAGCGCTGCTCGGGGGCTCCGGGGGCTTCGCTCCCGCGTGGGCGGCGTCGCTGACCGAGGACTTCAAGTCCATTCTGACGTACCACACTCGCGTCAAGTCAGCGCGTTTCCAGAGTCAGCAGGTGAATGCCGACCTCCTGTGGCAGGAATGGCAGGTGGCGCAGAAGGCGAGATTGCTGGCGCTCGATCTCTACTACGGCGCGCAGTCGCTCGAGCTCAGCCGCCGGGAGCTGAGTCTGCTCGATCAGGAGGCGCGGAAGGTCCGCGCCGCCACCGAGGCGGGCAACCTCGACCTCACAGCGCTCGCGCCGCTGTTGACGGCCAAGGCCGCCGCGGAGCATGCCGTCGCCTCTACCGCACTCACCCAGATGCAGAACTGGCAGGCGCTCGATGGACTGCTCGGTCTGGATCCGGAGGTCCGCTTCGCCATCGCCGCGCCGTCTCTCCCGCCGCCGCCGGCGGATATGGCCACGTTGGTGGCCGATCTGCCCGACCGGCGTCCCGATCTCGTGGCGCTGCAGCTCGGCTATCACTCCGCGGATGAGGACGTCCGCACGGCGATCATCGGCCAGTTCCCGGCGCTCGTGCTCGGCGGCCAGTGGGGACAGGATACGACCAACGTCCGCTCGGCCGGTCCGACCGCAACCTTCGACCTGCCCATCTTCGATCGCAACCAGGGTCAGGTGGCGCTGGGGCGGGCGACGCGTCTCCTGCTGCACCAGCAATATCAGGCGCGTCTCGATGACGCCTTCGGCAGCGTGAAAGCCCTCGATGCGCAGGCTCGACACCTGACCGAGGACGTGCGCCGGGCAGAGAGTGCTGCGGCCATGGCCGGGAAGATGGCGCAGTCCGCGCAGCAGGCCTACGCGCAGGGCAACATGGACCAACGCTCCCTGACCGACTTCGAGACGACGGCGCTCGACCGCAGGATCGAGGCGCTCGCGCTCGAGCGCTCGCTCGGCGAGACGGAGATCACCCTGACTGTCGAGCTGGGCCTGGGTCTGCCACAGATCCGCATTGCCCCGGAGGAACCATGAGCCGCAGATCGCTTGCCTGGGTCGCCTGTGTCGGGATCGGCGCCGCCATGGTGCAGTCGCCGCTGCTGCCGCTCGCGCGCGCCGACGCCGACGACGCACCCGATACCAACACCAGCGTGTTGGTGACGCTCACGAGGCTCGAGCAGGGGAGCCTGCCGCATGTCGTTATCGGTTATGGCACGGTGGAGCCTTCGGCCGCAGGCCACAAGACAGTCATGGCTCCAGTAGCGGCGGTGGTCGCCGCGGTCGACGTGCGCCTGGGTGAGCAGGTCCCGGCGGGGGCGCCGCTCATCCGATTGAAGCCGAGCCCGGCGACGGCCGCTGCCTATACCCAGGCGAAATCGGCTCTGGCCGTCGCCGAGCACCTGCTCGCGAGCACGCGCAAGCTCGCGCTGGCGCATCTTGCGACCGCGCAGCAGCTGGCCGATGCGGAGAAATCCGAGTCCGACGCGCGCTCGGCGCTGCAGGCGCTGGAGGCGGTCGGCGGGGATGGCCCGCACGTCATTCGTGCTCCGTTCCGCGCCACCGTGACTTCCGTAGCGGCAACTCCGGGCGCCATCGTTGCGGAGGGGACGGCACTTCTCGACCTCGCCGCCCCGCAGAGTCTCGTCCTCAACGTGGGCGTGGTGCCGGCGCAGGCCGCGGCGATCCATGCCAACGACACTGCGGCAGTGCAGGTCATCGGCGGCGGTGCGTCCGTCCCCGCCAGGGTGCTGCTGTGCGGCGCGGTCGCGGAGGCCGACACCGGCCTCGTGCCGGTGGAAATTGCCCTGCCGCCCGGCGGCTTTCTGCCGGGTGAGATGGCTCAGGCCGAGATCACGACGGGTATGAGCCGCGGTTACGTCGTGCCGCACGCAGCGATCCTCGCCGACGACAGCGGCAATCCCTACGTCGTGCAAGCGGTCAACGGCGTCGCTCACAAGGTCAAGGTGCGAGTTCTGAACGCGCACGGCGATCAGGACGTCATCAGCGGTGCGCTCGATGCCCGCGCGCCGCTCGTGCTGAGCGGCAACTATCAGCTCGATGACGGCATGAAGGTGCGGTTGGCCGATACCCCGCAAGCCCAAGCCGCGGCCGCGGGCAAATGAGCTTTTCCACCTCGCTGGAGCGCCACCGCCGGTCCCTTCTCACCATCGCTTTCGCGCTGGGGCTCGCAGGCATCTTCGCCGCGATCTCGCTGCCGGTGGGGCTCTTCCCGGTCACGAGCTTTCCGCGAATCCGTATCGAGGTCGACGCCGGCAGCATGCCGGCGCGGCAGATGCTGGTCGAAGCGACGGAGCCGCTCGAGCAGGTCGCTCGTGCGGTGCCGGGAGCGCAGGAGGTGATGTCGACGACTTCCCGGGGGTCGGCGGAGATCTTCGTCAACTTCCCCTGGGGCTACGACATGAATCAGGCGCTGCTCGCGGTGGACGCCGCTTTCGCGCAGCAGCTGCCATCCCTTCCCCAGGGGACGAGCTACGACATCATCCAGATGAGCCCGAACGTCATCATGCCGTTCGTTTCCTACGCGCTCACCTCGAAAAGCGTCTCACCGTCGGATCTGCGTCAACTCGCGCAATACCAGATCGTGCCGCTTCTCACGGGTATCCCTGGCGTGAGACGCGTGGGCGTCCTCGGCGGTCAGACGCCGGAAGTGCAGGTTTCAGTCGATCCCAATCGGCTGCGCGCCTATGGCCTGACTCTGGCGGACGTCTCGAGCGCGCTCTCGCGGAGCAACAGCATCCAGGCCGTGGGCAGGCTCGAGGACAACGATCTGCTCTACCTGGCCATCAACAACAACGCATTCACCTCGATCGACTCGGTCCGCGGCGTCGCGCTGCACACAGGCTCCGACGGCATCGTGCGCCTCGGCGACATCGCCAAGGTCACCTTGGGCACCGTGCCGCAGTGGATGCTGGTGGACGACAACGGCAAGCCCGCCGTCACTTTTGACGTTTACCAGCAGGACAGCGCCGACTCGCTCTCTCTGGCAACGCAGGTGCAGCAGCGGCTCGATGCCTTCATGAAGACGCAGCCGGGCTCGATCGAGCTCTACAAGTGGTACGACCAGACACAGCTCGTCAGCTCCTCGATTTCCGCGCTGGAGGAGGCGATCCTCATCGGACTGGTGTTTGCGGCGCTGGTGCTGCTCGCGTTCCTGCGCAATTGGCGGATGACGCTGGTGGCGATGATGGTGGTGCCGCTATCGGTGCTGGTCACCGTGCTGCTGCTCTCGCTCCTCGGCATGACGCTCAACATCATGACGCTGGGTGGCATCGCGGCGGCCATCGGCCTGCTGATCGACGATGTGATCGTCATGATCGAGCACATCGCCCGCCGCACGGGCGTGCCCGGCGTCGAGAACCCGCGCGCAACGGTGCTCGAGGCGGCACGCGAGTTCCTGAGCCCGCTCTGCGGCTCGAGCCTGGCAACCATCATCGTCTTCGCGCCGCTCGCCTTCCTCTCGGGGATCACCGGGGCGTTCTTCAAGTTTCTGTCGCTCACCATGGCCTCGGCGCTCGTCATCTCCTTCATCCTCACGGCCTTCACGGCGCCGTTGCTGGCGCGCGGCATCATTGATTTCAGCAAATTCAAAGACCCCTCGCACGGCAAGGAGACATGGCTCAAGCGCTTTCACGGGCGGCTGCTCGGGAGACTGTTCGCGCGCCCGCTGCTGCTCGTTCCCGGCGTCGCGGTGCTGCTGGCGGCCGGGTTCTTCGCCTACCTGCGGGTCGGCACCGGATTCCTGCCGCGGATGGATGAGGGTGGATTCGTGCTCGATTACTACACCTCGCCGGGTACTTCTCTCGCGGAGACCAACCGCGAGCTGGCCGAGGTCGAGGCCATCCTCAAGAACGACCACTACGTCTACACATATTCCCGGCGCACGGGTGCCGGCCTGGGAGGCGATCTCGCGGAGGCCTACCAGGGCGATTTCTTCGTGCGCCTGATCGATCCTTCCAAGCGCCCGACGATCTGGCGGGTGATGGACGAGATCAACGGCAAGGTCGCATCGCAGGTGCCGGGCATCAACGTCGACGTTCATCTCCTGATGAGCGACATGATCGGCGACATGGTGGGGCGGCCGCAGCCGGTGGTGGTTTCGTTGAGCGGCAAGGACCCGGCGGTGCTCGGCGATGTGGCGACGAAAGTAGCGGCCGCCATCTCGAAGGTGTCCGGCATCGAGCCCTCCTCGGTCAATGACGGCGTCGTTCCGGCGGGCGATGCGCTCGACATTCACGTCGATCCGGCCGCCGCGGCCATGGAGGGGCTGACACCTGCGGATGTCGCGAGCCAGGTGAATCAGTATCTCTACGGCGAGGTCGTCACTCGGTATCTCGGCACGGTCGAGGACGTCGGGGTACGGCTGTGGCTCGATCCGCCGCAGCGGAAGATCTACCGTGACGAGCTCGGGAACCTCCCGATCCGCTCGGGTACCGGGAAGATTCTGCGGCTCGCGACGGTAGCCACGGTGACCTTCGTGGCCGGCCAGCCGCAGCTCACGCGCGACAATCTCGCGCAGGTCGTGGCCGTGACCGCGGAGCTGACGGGTGGTCACGACCTGGGATCGACGATCGCGGCCGTGCAGAAGACGCTGGCCGCGCCGGGCCTGCTGCCGCCGGGGGTGTATTACAGTCTGGGCGGCCAATACCAACAGGAGCAGGAGGCGGTCCACGGCATGATGCGGGTGTTCGCGGCGGCGCTGGTTGCGGAATTCATCCTGCTGCTTTTCCTCTATGAGCGTTTCTGGCTGCCGGTCATCATCATCGCGAGCTCGCTCGTTTCCACCGGCGCGGTGTTCATCGGCCTCTGGCTGACCGGAGTCGAGCTCAACATCACGGCCATGATGGGCATGGTGATGATCATCGGCATCTCGACCGAGATGGCGATTTTCCTGGTCTCGGAGTACCGCGAGCTCGAGCGCAAGCTGCCGCCCCGGCAGGCGCTTCAGGAAGCCGCGCTCAACCGGTTGCGCCCGATCACCATGAGCACGCTCGCCATGATCCTCGCGCTGGTGCCTCTCGGCGCCGCGATCAGCGGCTCCGGCGATCAGATACTGCAACCGCTCGCCATCGCCATCATTGCGGGTGCGCTGGTGCAGCTGCCGCTCGTGCTGCTCGCGATGCCGGTGGTAGTCGGGCTTACCTTGCGGCAGGCCGGTGCTGCACCGGGCTGAGTGCGGATGGCGGGCGCCGCCCCGCGGTGCTATGTTTGCCGCGCAGCCATCAAACACGAGGCGGAACTATGACATCCACATTACGACGTGCCGCGACTATCGGTATCGCCGTGCTGCTTGCGAGCGGAGCGGGACTGGTGAGCGCCGCGAACGTTCACGTGAGATTGCGGGGCAGTCAGGAGACGCCGCCGGTGAAGACGATGGCCCGCGGCTCGGGTGTGATCAAAGTCTCGGCCGACGGCACGGTGAGTGGCAAGATCAGCACTCACGGCGTTACCGGCACCATGGCGCACATTCATGAGGGCGCGCCAGGCCAGGCGGGCAAGCCGATCATCGCCCTGGCGCCGGGGCCTCACGGCAGCTGGATGGTGCCGGCCGGCTCGAAGCTTTCGCCGGACCAGTACAAGGAATTCCAGGCGGGCGACCTCTACGTCAATGTGCACAGCTCCGCCCACCCGGGTGGGGAGATCCGCGGGCAGCTGAAGCCTTAGCCCGGATTAGACTCCAGTTCCTTGATTTTGCTGGGGATGGCCCCGGGCAGGGGTTCCGGCTGCGCCCGAGACTAAGATTTTGCGCCCGATCACACCGGGCGAGGCCGAACGGGCATATTGTCCCGGGATGACGACGTCGCCGCCGAGCCTCGAGGGCCTGTACGACTCGCCCTACGCGGCGGAGTTGCGCAAGTCACGTCCGGCTCCGCGCTTTGCGCCGGCCATGGAGGCCGACTACCTGCGCGTTTTTCTGCGCGACAACCATACCCTGGTGCGGCTCTCGTGCACGCTTGCGGTGCTCCTCAGCGCGCTGCGCGGCACTGAGGTTCTGATCAGCGGCAATGCGGTCGCCCGGTCCTCGCCCGCGGTATTTATCGGGGTGAGCGTCTGCTCGCTCGTCCTCTTCTGGCTTGCGTGGAGCCGCCGCTACGAGCGGCACTACCTGCCGTGGGCGCAGATCCTCATCCCGCTGCGAAACAGCGCCATCGCGGCGCAGCTCGTGCGGGTCGCCGCGCACGGACAGCTCGACGTGCTGATGCTGCTGCCACTGCTTCTTCTCGGTCCCTTCTATTTCATGGGACTGCGGTACCGGACGGCGCTGCTCGTCGTCCTGCTGTCCGGAGCATCCATGTTGGTCGCGGCCTTCGCCTTTCACCTGACGCCGGCGATCGCTTTCCGCAGCGGCGCATTCGCCGTGACGTCGTTCATTGCCTTCGCCGTCGCCGCGCAGCAGATCGAGAAGCGCTCGCGGCGCGGGTTCCTCGAGAGTCAGCTGGTCGCGGAGCTGGCGCAACACGACGTGCTCACCTGGACCAAGAACCGGCGCGTGTTCGACGAATACCTGCCGCGCCTCTGGCGCCAGGCGGCGGAGGACGGCCGGGAGCTCGCCCTGCTGCTGCTCGACGTCGATCACTTCAAACCCTACAACGACCGCTACGGACACCAGGCGGGCGACGCGGTGCTGCGCAAGGTCGCGCACGCGATCCAGGGCTGCGTGCGCCGGCCGCTCGATCTCGTTGCCCGCTACGGTGGTGAGGAGTTCACCGCGATCCTCTACGACACGGACGGCGCCCGTGCCGCGGTCACCGCGGAGCGGATCCGCAAGGCCGTGGAAGCGCTCGCGGTCGAGCACAAGGGATCGCGCGCGGGTGTCGTTCTGACCGTCAGCATAGGCGTCGCGGTCGTCGCGCCCGATATCAGGCGCACTCCGGGCGGTGCCCTGCAGCTCGCCGACGAAGCCCTCTACCGCGCGAAGTCACAAGGACGTAATCGTGTCGAAATAATGGACGACGTGGAGTATCGGCTGCTCGTCACCGGAGTCTTTCCGCGGGAAGTGGCCGACTCGCTCAAGCAGGGCATCAAGCAGAGCAGTATCAAGCACTGAGGTCGGGTTCGCCGCCAGCCGCTACCATAGGGGCCCTTCCCCGGAGGTGTGCGATGACGGAACCCCTTTCCCCGGAGCTGCTGCGGCGGATGGATGCATACTGGCGCGCTGCCAACTATCTCGCCGTCGGCCAGATCTATCTCTACGACAACCCGCTGCTGCGCCGGCCCCTCGAGCCGGGCAACATCAAGCCGCGGCTGCTCGGGCACTGGGGCACGACGCCCGGGCAGAATTTCATCTACGTGCATCTCAACCGGATCATCCGCCAGTACGAGCTCGAGATGATCTACGTCGCGGGTCCGGGACACGGCGGCCCCGCGCTGGTCGCCAACACCTATCTCGAGGGAAGCTACACCGAGCGTTATCCCAACATCACCCGCGATGAGGAGGGATTGCGCAAGCTCTGCAGGCAGTTCTCCTTCCCCGGCGGGATCCCGAGCCACGTCGCTCCCGAGACGCCGGGCTCCATCCACGAGGGTGGCGAGCTCGGCTATTCGCTGAGCCACGCTTTCGGCGCGGTGTTCGACAATCCGGCGCTCCTCGTCGCCTGCGTCATCGGCGACGGCGAGGCCGAGACCGGACCGCTGGCTGCCGGCTGGCACAGCAACAAGTTCCTCAATCCCGCCACGGACGGCGCCGTATTGCCGATCCTGCACCTCAACGGCTACAAGATCGCGAACCCCACCGTGTTCGCGCGCATCGGCAAGGACGAGCTCAGCGAATATCTGCGCGGCTGCGGCTACCTGCCGTACTTCGTCGAGGGTGACGAGCCGGCGCGCATGCACCAGCTCATGGCCGAGACGCTGGACACGGTGGTGGCGGACATCCGGCGCATCCAGGCCAGAGCGCGATCGGAGGGGGTCGAGGACCGGCCGCGATGGCCCATGATCGTGCTGCGCACGCCCAAAGGATGGACGGGGCCGAAGATCGTGGATGGCCAGCAGGTGGAGGGGACTTTTCGCGCGCACCAGGTGCCGCTCGAGGCGGTGCGCACCAACCCGGCGCACCTGCAGCTTCTCGAGCAGTGGATGCGAAGCTACCGACCGGAGGAGCTGTTCGATGCCGGCGGCACGCTGCGCCGGGAGCTCGCGGAGCTTGCGCCGGAGGGCGAGCGGCGGATGGGGGCGAACCCGAACGCCAATGGCGGCCTTCTCCTCAGGGATCTCGCGCTTCCCGATTTTCGTGAGTACGCCGTGGAAGTGCCGCAGCCCGGAGCGGTCGACGCGGAAGATACACGCGTGCTTGGACGCTTTCTGCGGGATGTGGTGAAGCTCAATCAGCACCCGCGCATCTTCCGCCTCTTCGGCCCCGACGAGACCGTTTCCAACCGCCTGACTGCCGTGTTCGAGGCGACCGAGCGGCAGTGGGTCGCCGAGCGCATCCCGGGGGACGATCATCTGGCGCCGCAGGGGAGTGTGATGGAGGTGCTGAGCGAGCACCAATGCCAGGGCTGGCTCGAAGGCTACCTCCTCACCGGCCGCCACGGCGTGTTCAACTCCTACGAGGCGTTCGTGCACATCGTGGACTCGATGTTCAATCAGCACGCCAAGTGGCTGGAGGTGACCCGCAGGATCCCGTGGCGGCGGCCGATCGCCTCGCTCAACTACCTGCTGTCCTCGCACGTATGGCGGCAGGATCACAACGGCTTCACACACCAGGATCCGGGGTTCATCGACGTTGTCGTGAACAAGAAGCCGGACATCATCCGGGTCTACCTGCCACCGGATGCCAACTGCCTGTTGTCGGTGATGAATCACTGCCTCTGCAGCCGGCACTATGTCAACGTGGTGGTCGCGGGAAAGCACCCGGCGCCGCAGTGGCTCACCATGGATCAGGCGGTCAAGCACTGCACGGCGGGCATCGGCATCTGGGAGTGGGCCAGCACGGACCGCGGCAGCGAGCCCGACGTCGTCATGGCTTGTGCGGGGGATGTGCCGACTCTCGAGACGCTGGCGGCGGTGAAGCTGTTACGCGAATTCGTGCCGGAGCTGAAGATCCGCACGGTCAATGTGGTCGATCTGATGAAGCTGGTGCCGGCGACCGAGCATCCGCACGGATTGAGCGACCGGGACTTCGATGCGATTTTTACCCGTGACAAGCCGACCATATTCGCTTTCCACGGCTATCCCTGGCTGATCCACCGGCTGGCGTACCGGCGCGCGAATCATGTCAACATGCACGTGCGCGGCTACAAGGAGGAGGGCACGATCACGACGCCATTCGACATGGCGGTGCTGAACGATCTCGATCGGTTCCATCTGGTGTCGGATACGATCGATCGGCTGCCGCAGCTCGAGTCACGGGCGGGATATATCAAGCAGGCGATGCGCGACAAGCTCATCGAGCATGCGCAGTACATCCGGCGGGTGGGGGAGGACATGCCGGAGATCCTCAACTGGCGGTGGACTACTTAGCCGCTGCCATCCAGCTGTCGCCCACACGCAGGGCTCGGGCGTCGCTTTCCAGCTTGAGCAGGTGCGCCAGGAGGGAGCGCTCTGCGATGGGAAGGAGCTGTGGGGATATGTCGTTGTAGACGCTGCGGTTCAGGGTGGCAAGGTCGGCTGGATGCTGGCGCGGGAGGCAGGCCAGCACCTTGGCTTCGCGGCGCAGGCGGTGTTGGATCAGCTCCTGGATCGCGGACTTGGGGTCCGGGATCAACGTGCCGTGGCCGGGAGCCAGGTGGTCCAGGGGCTCGCGCAGCAGGGAGTCGAGGGACTTGAGGTAGGCGGCCATGTCACCGTCGGGAGGGTCGATGACTGCCGTCGAGCCTTGGATGATGTGGTCGCCTGTGAAGAGGATGCGCTCCTCTTCCAAGAGGAAGCAGAGGTGGTTGCTGGCGTGGCCGGGAGTATGGATGACACGAAGCGTCGCGCCGCTGCCCACCGTCACGCGGTCATCGTGACGAAGCTCGCGGTCGGGGGCGAACGTGGGATCCTGCCAGTGCGGGTGGGTCGTCGTTCGGCCGAGGAGGGGCGCTCCGGTGGCGGACTTCAGCGGGGTGGCGCCGGGCGAGTGATCCGTGTGGGTGTGGGTGACCAGGATTTGATGAATCTTCCCGGGAGCGGCGCGGGCCAGCGCGCTGATGTGGGCATCATCCGCGGGGCCGGGGTCGATGACCGTCCAGTCGTTCGCGGCGCCCACGAGATAACTGTTGGTGCCGGGGCCGGTCATCGGGCCACGGTTGCCTGCGGTGAGGCGCCAGACATGCCTGGAGAGGCGGATGGCGACACCGGGCTTTATTCCGGGGTCGCGAGGAGGGCCGCTCCAGTCGCCTTGCGTCTCGCTCATCTGCCCATGCTAGCACGGGCCTCGGTCAGAACATGCCGAGAGCGAGGCCGGCTGCGAGCGTGCCGCCGAGCTCTTCACAGCGCGCGAGATCCTGGGCTTCTATCCGCTTCGGACGCAGAATTTCCTCGGGCGTCTGTGCGTGGGTGCACACGATGAGGGGCGGCGCGATGTCGCGCAGCCTCCAGCCCGTAGCGATGCGCTCGATCTGCCGCGCGGCGTTGGTCCCGTCGCTGCCGGCGCAGATCAGGGTGGCGTAGGCGCGGCCTTGAATGCGGTCGAGCACCGGATAGTAGGTTCGGTCGAAGAAGTCCTTCATGACACCCGACATGGCGGCGAGGTTTTCGGGGCAGGCGAAGAGATAGCCGTCGGCGTCGAGCAGCGCCTGCGGGCCGGCGGTAGCAGCGGCCTCCAGCCGCACCGTCACCCCGGCCTCTTGCCGTGCCCCGGTCGCGGCTGCCTCTGCCATCTGAAGCGTGCCGCCTGTGGTCGAATGATAGACGATAAGGACGCTCTTCACGGCGGGACGATCCTCAGCCTTGGGCTTCCGCGGTGCCGAAAGTTGGATAGTCCGTGTAGCCCGAGGCGTCGCCTCGATAGAAAGTATCCGTGACCGGCGCGTTGAGGGGTGCTCCGGACAGAAAGCGGGCCGGCAAGTCGGGGTTGGCGATGAAGAGCTTGCCGAAGGCGGCGGCGTCGGCTCTGCCACTGTCGAGCGCTTGCTGGGCGCTCTCTTGGGTGAACCCCTCGTTGACGATGTAGACGCCGCCGAAGGCGGCCTTGAGCTGCGGGCCGATGCTGTCTGGCCCTACGCGTTCCCGGGCGCAGATGAAAGCGATGTTTCGGCGGCCAAGCTCGCGGGCTACATAGCCGAAGGTTGCCGCGCGATTCGAGTCGCCCATGGAATGCGAGTCGCCGCGAGGGGCGAGATGCACGCCGACGCGGCCGGGTCCCCATACGGAGACCGCGGCGTCAGTGACTTCCAGCAGCAGTCGCGCGCGATTCTCCACAGGGCCGCCGTATTCGTCATGGCGCTGATTGGAGCCGTCCTGCAGAAACTGATCGAGGAGGTAACCGTTCGCCCCGTGCAGCTCGACGCCGTCGAAACCGGCCAGCTCGGCGTTCTGCGCGCCGCGGGTGAAGGCGGCAACGATGTCTGGAATCTCGCCGCGGTCGAGCGGCCGTGGGGTGACGAAGGGGGTTGCGGGACGCAGCAGGCTGACATTGCCGCTCGCCGCGACAGCGCTGGGGGCTACGGGCAGCTCACCGTCGAGGAAAACGGGATGCGAGATCCGGCCGACATGCCAGAGCTGCAGAAACATCCGGCCGCCGGCGGCGTGGACCGCCTCCGTGACTTGCTTCCAGCCTGCAACCTGCTCGACCGACCAGATCCCGGGGGTGTCCGCGTATCCGATCCCCATCGGGGTTACGACAGTGGCCTCCGAGAAAATGAGCCCGGCCGAGGCCCGCTGCGAGTAGTACTCCGCCATGAGGGCGTTCGGCGTGCGGGTCACGCCCGCGCGGCTGCGAGTGAGGGGCGCCATGAGGACGCGGTTCGGCAGCAGCAGGTCGCCTACTTTGAGCGGATCGAATAGCGACGGCATCGGGCGGGCTCCGGGTCGATCAGATTCGGGATATCGCAACACGGAACCTCGAGCTCAGACATTCCCTTGACGTGCGGTATCTCTCTCCCCCGGAAGGGAGGGAGCGGGCCCCTGTGGTCGTCCGGACGAAATTTTAGCAGGAGCGTGGCGCTGGCAGGCGGCCGGCGGCCGAGTGGCAGTGGCAGTCTCCCGTACTTGTTGACTAGGAAACAAAAATCTTGTTTCCTAGTCAACATGAAGCGCAGGCCCCACTCCACATCCTCCCTGGCGCGCCCGGCCGTGAGCCGTCTCGAAATGCACGTCGGCTACTGGCTGCGATGCGTCTCCAACCAGTTCTCGCAGTCTCTCAGCCGCAAGGTCGAAGACAAAGGGGTCACGCTTGCCGAGTGGGTCCTGATGCGCGAGCTCTATGACGGGGCTCGGAGGCCCACCACCCTGGCCGATAAATTAGGTCTGACGCGCGGCGCCATCTCGAAGCTTGCGGAGAGATTGGTGGCCAAGCTCATGGTCACTCAGGAATCGATCCCCGGCCCCGGGGATGGGCGGTATCAGATGCTCGCGCTGACGGACCTTGGGCGATCCGTGGTGCCGGTGCTGGCGCAGCACGCGGACCAGACCGACCACGAGTTTTTCGGCGATCTGGACCCCCGCATGCGTGCGCTCATCGTATCTGCCATGCGTGGAATCATCGACCGGCGCCGCTCATGGGCGACGCCGATGGACTGAACGTGACACAAAAATAATTGCTTCGTGAGTATTCGTGTGTCAGATTCCATCGCTATGAAAAACGCCTATATATGCGATGCGGTGCGCACTCCCATTGGCCGCTACGGCGGGGTTCTGTCCAGCGTGCGGACCGATGATCTGGCTGCCATTCCCATCCGTGCGCTGCTTTCGCGGCAGCCGAAGGTCGATTGGGGTGCGGTGGATGATGTCGTTTATGGATGCGCCAACCAGGCAGGCGAGGACAATCGCAACGTGGCGCGCATGGCGCTGCTGCTTGCCGGCTTGCCGCAGGAGGTGCCGGGAGCGACGGTCAATCGCTTGTGCGGCTCCGGGCTCGATGCCGTTGCCATAGCGGTGCGCGCGATCGCGGCCGGCGAAGCGGAGCTGATGATCGCCGGTGGCGTCGAGAGCATGAGCCGCGCGCCGTTCGTGGTTTCCAAAGCGCAGACTGCGTTCGCGCGCGACATGGAGTTCCACGACACCACGATAGGGTGGCGCTTCGTCAATCCGATCCTCAAGGCGCAGTACGGGATCGACTCCATGCCGGAGACGGCGGAGAACGTCGCGGAGGAGTGCCGCGTCAGCCGCGCGGACCAGGATGCTTTCGCTCTGCGCAGCCAGCAGCGCGCCGCGGCGGCTCAAGCTAACGGTAACCTGGCACAAGAGATCGTGCCCGTCTCCATTCCCGCAAGGAAGGGAGACCCCACTGTCGTCGATCGTGACGAGCATCCGCGGGCCACCAGTCTCGAGGCGCTCGCCAAGCTCGGCACGCCATTCCGTCGCGGTGGCACGGTAACTGCGGGAAATGCCTCCGGCGTAAATGACGGCGCATGCGCGCTGCTGCTGGCGAGCGAGGCCGCGGTCGCGCGGTATGGACTGACGCCGCGCGCACGTGTCGTGGGATCGGCCGCGGCCGGCGTTTCTCCCCGCGTCATGGGGCTAGGGCCCATCCCGGCGACGCGGCGACTCCTCGAGCGGCTGCGGCTCGCCATCACGGATTTCGATTTGATCGAGCTCAACGAAGCCTTCGCCGCCCAGGGCCTCGCGGTTCTGCGGCAGCTCGGAATCGCGGATGATGCCGCCCACGTCAATCCGCAAGGCGGCGCCATCGCACTCGGTCATCCGCTCGGCATGAGTGGCGCTCGCCTCGCGACGACCGCGATGTATCAGCTGCAACGCTCGGGCGGCCGGCGGGCCCTCTGCACGATGTGCATTGGCGTCGGCCAGGGCATCGCGCTCGCGATGGAGAGGGTGTAAGCGCGCGGCCTCGAGCCTGCTATATTTGGGCGATGGAAAATCTGCCGGTTACATTCGCCGATGTCGAAGCGGCGGCGGCGCGGCTCGAGGGGATCGCGCACCGCACGCCGGTGATGACCTCCAGGACTGCTGACGCCACGGCGGACGCCAAGCTCTTCTTCAAATGCGAGAATCTGCAGCGCGGTGGTGCGTTCAAGTTCCGCGGCGCCTACAACACGATTGCGACCTTGAGCGCGGAGCAGCGCCGGCATGGGGTGGTTGCCTACTCGTCGGGCAATCATGCGCAGGCGGTTGCGTTCGCCGGACGGCTGCAGGGCGTGGCGACGACGATCGTGATGCCGAAGGATGCGCCTGCTACGAAGGTGAGTGCGACCCGGGAATACGGCGGCGAAGTCATCTTCTACGACCGCTACAAGGAGAGCCGCGAGGAGATCTGTGCGGCGCTCGCGGCTGAGCGGGGTCTGACGATCATCTCGCCTTACGATCATCCGCAGGTGATCGCCGGGGCCGGAACGGCGGCCCGGGAGCTGTTTCAGCTCGTCGGTGAGCTCGACGTCCTGTTGGTCTGCCTGGGAGGAGGGGGCTTGCTGGCGGGCAGCGCGCTCGCCGCCAACGCTTTGAGCCCGCGCTGCCGCGTCATCGGCGTCGAGCCTGAAGCGGGCAACGATGGCCAGCAGTCCTTCCGCGCCGGCCATGTCATTCGCATTCCGGTGCCGCGCTCCATTGCCGATGGCGCGCTCACCACATTCATCGGCGAGCACAACTTCCCCATCATCCGCGCGCTGGTCCATGACATCGTCACGGTGACCGATCCGATGTTGATCGACGCCATGAAGTTCTTCGCCGAGCGCATGAAGATCGTCGTCGAACCGACCGGTTGCCTGGGGGCCGCGGCCGCGCTGTCGAAGCAGTTTCACCGGCCGGGCGAGCGCGTCGGCGTCCTGATCAGCGGCGGCAACATCGATCTGCCGCGCTACGCGGAGCTGCTGCGCTGAGAGCGGAATCGCCTGCCTGTGCAGCGCTTGCCGGCGCGCCATGATACCGCTACCATTGCTCGGGCGTCGCCCGCTGCCTGTGGGCGTCCGCGATACTCCAGCAACAGCCGAGGGGACCGCCGGTGCGTCGAGGTCGATTGCCGTGGGCCGTGCCTTGCGCAGCCTTCCTGGCTGCCGCTTTGATGGCGGGCTTTGCCGCGAGACCCGCGGCGGCGGCGGGGTGGGTCGGAACCTGGGCATCCTCGCAGCAGATTCCGGAGCCGGCGAACGCCTTGCCGCCGCAGGCGCTGCGCGATGCGACGCTGAGGCAAATCGTGCATCTGACAGTCGGCGGCAAGGAACTGCGCGTGCGGCTATCGAATGCCTTCGGGACGGCGCCGCTCACAATCCTTGCCGTGCACGTTGCGCGGCCTGTTTCGAAAGAGACGGGCAGCATCGATGCGGCCACCGATAGGGCGCTGACATTCGCAGGCAGCCCCTCGGTCACGATCGCGGCGGGCGCGGACTACTTCTCTGATCCCATCGCCTTCGATGCGCCGGCGCTGTCGGATCTCGCGATCACGCTCTACCTCGAGGTGCCGCCGGAGCGGCAGACCAGTCACCCGGGATCGCGCGAGACTTCTTTTCTGGTGCACGGTGACCATGTCGCCGATGCGGCGCTTCCCGGTGCCACCACCGTCGCTCACTGGTTCCTCATCTCCGGGGTCGATGTCAGAGAGGGCGCCCGCGGCGCTGCGATCGTCACTCTGGGCGACTCGATCACGGACGGCCACGCGGTGCCGGACAACAGCGATGGCCGCTGGCCGGATGATCTGGCGCGCCGGCTGCAGTCCTCGCCGGATACGCGTGGCCTGAGCGTCCTCAATGTCGGTACGGGAGGTAATCGCCTTCTGCTCGATGGGGCCGGTCCCAATGTCCTGGCGCGCTTCGACCGCGACGTGCTCGCGCAGACCGGCGTACGTTATCTGATCCTGCTCGACCGGCAGGCGGTCAACGCCTGGATCCGACAGCCGGGGCATTTCGATGCGGTGCTCGACTTCGATCACGTGGTAGGCGACCCGAAGCATGCGCAGCGCCTGTTGCCGGCCTACGACTCCGGCGACCACTTACATCCTTCACCGGCCGGCTACCGCGCCATGGCCGCAGCCATTCCGCTCCAGCTATTCGGCGCCGCTCCGCCGGCGACTCTCGCGGCGGAGCAGGATTACAGTAACATGATGGAGCAGCTCGGCATCCGGGCGGAGCGCCCCGGCGTCAGCGGCGATGAGAATGATGCGGACCATGCCAACTACGATGAGCTGCTGGCCAACCCGTACCCAACGCTGCCTGACCCGTTGACACTCGACGATGGCAGCAAGGTCACCACCGCTGGCATGTGGTGGCGACAGCGTCGGCCACAGATCGTCTCGGCCCTCGAGGATGACGTCTACGGGCACATCCCGAAGGACGTACCCAAGGTGACGTGGCGTGTGGCTGCTCGCAGCAAAGGCGTCCTCGGCGGGTACCCGATCATCTACAAGCGTCTGATCGGTCACGTCGACAACAGCGGCTACCCGGCAATCGGCGTCGATATTCCGGTGACGCTCGTCCTCCCGGCGAAGGCGAAGGGGAGGGTGCCCGTCCTCATCATGTTCTGGTTCGGGCCGACTCCGGTTCCGCCGACGGAGCCGAGCGACGGCGAGCTCGGCCGGATCAATGGCGCGTTGCGCTCGGCTCTCGAGCGCGCCGATCCGGGGCTCGAGACGGTGTTTCGCGATCATCCGCGAGCCGCGCTGATCTCCCGCTCTCAGTTCTCGCCGCTGCAGCGCAATGCGGACGGCGACCCGCCATCGATCGTGGAGCTGATTGCCGGCGGGTGGGGATTTGCGGTGCTGGACCCGACGATCGTGCAGGCCGACAGCGGCTCAGGCCTGACCCGGGGCATCATCGGCCTCACCAACAGGGGGCAACCACGCACTCCGGATCAATGGGGCGCGCTGCGCGCCTGGGCCTGGGCGGCGAGCCGCACCCTCGACTATCTCGACACCGATCCTGCCGTCGACGGGCGTGCCGTCGGGATCGAAGGCGTTTCGCGCTACGGTAAAGCGGCGCTCGTAACGCTGGCTTTCGACCAGCGCTTTGCCATGGGCCTCATAGGCTCCTCCGGGCGGGGCGGAGCCGCGCTGCTGCGCCGCAACTTCGGTGAGACGCTCGAGAACCTGACGGGCAGCGGTGAATACCATTGGATGGCGGGCAACTTTCTCAGGTATGGGGCTGCCAGGGCCGTTTTCGGCCCTCGTAACCCGGGTGACCTGCCGGTCGACGCCCACGATCTGATCGCGCTTTGCGCGCCGCGGCTCGTCCTCGTGAGCTATGGCCTTCCGGCGATGGGAGATGCCAAATGGGTCGATCAGCGTGGCGGCTTCATGGCTGCGGTCGCGGCCAGTCCCGTCTACCGGCTGCTCGGGGCGGAGGGATTGCATGTCACGGGAAGTTATCTCACGGCGCGTATGCCCCCGGTCAATCAGGGGCTGCTGGACGGTCAGCTCGCCTGGCGTCAGGACGACGGCGGCCATACGGACGCACCCAACATGAAATACTTCATCAGCTGGGCCGACCGATTCATTCACTATCGTCATTCGCAGGGGTCATCGGCACAATGATCAACGGCAGCACCAAAGCCTTTCTCTGCGCGGCGCTCCTCGCCTGCGTCCTCGCGCCATTCGTAGCCGCTGCGGCGGCGGATGAGCCGCAGCTCATCTTCACGCCTTTCCACGCCGATGGAATCTATTCCCTCGGCGAGAAGGTCGGCTGGACCGTTACGCTGGCGCCGAATGTGGTACCGCCAAAGGGCCGCTTCAGCTACACCATCAGGAGCAACGATCAGGACGTGGTCAAGACCGGCAGCTTCGATCTGAGCTCCGGCACCGCGACCATCGAGACCACCTTCGAGCAGCCCGCCATGTTGTATGTGGCGGTCGACTACCAGGCCGGATTGCCATCCTCGCTCTCTCCCGCGGAATACGCCGAGGTGAACCGCGATCTGCAGGCGCTGCTCGAGAAAAGCGATCCAGCGCTGAAGTCGCTGCTCGCGAAGTATCCGGGGTACGACCTGCTCCACCCGGAGCTCTCCTTCGGCGCGTTCGAGGAGAGCCGGGTCGCAACGCTCGGCGCGGCGGTGGCACCGACGCTCCTCAAGCCCTCAGTGGTGGCGCCCGCCGACTTCGACTCGTTCTGGGCGGCGCAGCTTGCGAGGCTGCGCGCGATTCCGGCGGATCCGGTGCTGACCCCGATGCCGACGAGCCAGCCAGGTGTGAAGCTCTTCCGGGTGCAGCTCGACAGCGTGGGCTCGCACGTGCAGGGCTATCTCGCGATGCCCGACAGGCGCGGCAAGTTTCCGGCGCTCATCATCTATCAGTGGGCGGGCGTCTACCCGCTCCAGCCAGAGTGGGCCGCGGATCGCGCGGCGGAAGGCTGGCTGACATTCGATGTCGACTCCCACGATCTGCCGCCGAGCCAGGGGACGGGTGTGCCGATCGACTATCAGACGATCGGCGATCGGAGCCGTGCCACCTCGTACTTTCTCAACATGTATTTGCGGGACACACGAGCGTTGCAATACGTCCGCAGCTTAACGCGTTGGGATGGCAGGACGGTGGTGCTGACCGGGACCAGCATGGGGGGGCAGCAGAGCCTCGTCACCGCGGGGCTCAACCCCGGCAAGGTCACGGCGGTTCTCGTCAACGAGCCCGCGGGTGCCGACTCGAACGGCGACCTTCACGGCCGCCGCGCCGGCTATCCCAATTGGGACTCCGGCGAGCCGCAGGTCATGCGGACGGCGCTCTATTTCGACACGGTCAATTTCGCGGCGCGCATCACGGCCCCGACGCTCATCGCAATGGGTTTCATCGATACGACGGCGCCGCCCGTCGGCATCTGGACGGAGCTCGACGGGATTCCCGGCCCCAAGGAGGCGGTGCCGATGATCGAGTCGGCGCACAACAACATCACCCCGGATAAGCAGGATGCCTGGCTGAAGCGCTCCGAGGAAATCCTCGCCACCATCGTGCACGGCGGACGGTTCGTCCCCAACGAAGCCCTGACTCGCCCGGTTCCGACGGGCTGACCCGGGCGGCCCGAAACCCCATTGCGACGAGCCGGCCGTGCAGCGGCTGGTCAGAATCACGCCCGCGCTGTACCGTGCCCCGATGAGTCTCTGGCCGTTGCTCGGTATCGCAGTTCTGGTGATCGGCTTCGCCGCTGGTATCAACCCGCTGATCGCCATCGTGGCCGCGGGCCTCACGACGGGAGTTGCCGCCGGCCTCTCGCCGCTGCATATCGTCGCCGCGCTCGGCAAGGCCTATAACGACAGCCGCTATGTATCGATCGTGTGGCTGATACTGCCGGTGATCGGCCTCCTCGAGCGTGCAGGCCTGCAGGAGCGCGCGCGCATGCTGATCGTGCGTGTGCGCGCCGCCACCGTCGGTCGGATCCTGATCGCCTATCTTGCGCTGCGGCAAATCACGGTGGCGCTGGGGCTGACAACGCTCTGCGGCCAGGCGCAGACCGTGCGGCCGCTGATCGCGCCCATGGCCGAGGCTGCTGCGGACGTCAGGTTCGGGCCTCTCTCGGCTCGCACACGCTATCTCATCCGCGCCTATGCTGCGTCCGCGGACAACGTAGGGGCATTCTTCGGCGAGGATATCTTCATCGCGGTCAGCTCCATCCTCCTCGTCAAAGGGTTCCTGCAGCAGAGCGGCTTCGATATCGCGCCGCTCCGCCTGTCGCTCTGGGCTATCCCGACGGCCTTGACTGCGTTCGCCATCCACGGCTTTCGCCTGTGGCGACTCGATGCGCGAATCAAGCGCCTGGCGGCGGAGAACCCGCCGTGATCGGGTTGGAACAGGTTTACTGGCTCGCGGGCGCCATGTTCGCCGCCATCGCGGTGCGCAGCTTCGGTGATCGAGCCAACCGCAAGCGCTACGGCAATGCGGCCTTCTGGGGTCTGCTCGCCGTGAGCTTTCTCTTCGGCTCGGAGTTGGGAGACGTGGCCAATGGGGTGCTGGTGCTGGCGCTCACCGGCCTGGGCGCCACGGCGATGGGGCTGGGATCGCCCAAGAGCACTTCTGCCGAAGAGCGCGAGACCAGCGCCAGGACCGAGGGCAATGCCGTCTTCACCCCGGCGCTCGTCATCCCCGTCATCGCCATCGCCGGCACGCTGACGCTGGGCAGGCTCGAGATCGGCGGTGCGCCTCTCGCGGACCCGAAACAAGTGACGCTGATTGCGCTCGCCCTCGGCATCATCATCGCGCTGGTCGTCGCGCTGCTGCGATTCAGGCCGCCTGCGCTGGCGCCCGTGGAGGAGGGCCGGCGCCTCTGCGACGCCATCGGTTGGGCGATCATCCTGCCGCAGCTGCTGGCCTCGCTCGGCGCGGTGTTTGCCATTTCGGGCGTCGGGGCGGCGGTCGGGCGCATCGCGACGACATGGCTGCCGCTCGGCCATCCCTTCGCGGCGGTGGCCGCGTACTGTATCGGCATGGCGCTTTTCACCATGGTGATGGGCAATGCCTTCGCGGCGTTCCCCGTCATGACGGCAGCCATCGGTCTGCCGCTGATCGTGCACCGTTTTGGCGGTGATCCTGCCATCATGGGTGCGGTCGGCATGCTCGCCGGATACTGCGGTACACTTGCGACGCCGATGGCCGCCAACTACAACATCGTGCCGGCGGCGCTGCTGGAGCTCCCGGACCGCAACGGCGTGATCCGGGTGCAGATTCCAACCGCGATTCCGCTGCTCGTCTGCAACATCGTGCTGATGTACGTCCTGGTCTTCCGATTCTGAGCGAGGTAGCCCGTGTCGCAGACACTCACCGCGGAAATCGCCGCGCGCTTCGCGGACATCGCGCTCGGACACCTCACGCGCGAGTATCCCAACAAGCTCGATCATGTCCTCACGGGGCCGCAGGACTTGAGGAGCCCGCGCGAGCTGCATCCCATCTTCTTCGGCAGCTTCGACTGGCATTCCTGCGTGCACGGCCATTGGCTCCTGGCGCGGCTGCAGCGCCGGTTCCCGAGGCTGCCGCAGGCGGGGACGATCCGCGCGCTGCTCGATGCGCAGCTCACCGACGACAAGGTGGCCGGCGAGCTGCGCTATCTCGAGCAGCCGGCAGCGCGCGGCTTCGAGCGCCCCTACGGGTGGGCCTGGGCGCTCGCGCTGCAGGCCGAATTGCTGCGGCACCAAAGCGCCGAAGGGCGGCGCTGGGCCTCGACCCTGGCGCCGCTCGCGAAGGAATTCGTGCGCCGCTTCGAGGCGTACCTGCCGCTCGCCACTTATCCCACGCGCGCCGGCGTGCACAGCAACACCGCGTTCGCGCTCCTTCTGGCGCGTGAATACGCAGTCGCGGCCCGCAACTCCGCTTTCGCCGGGCTCTGCGGCGATGCGGCGCTGCGGTGGTACCGGGCAGACCGCGCCTGTCCGGCCTGGGAGCCGTCGCAGGATGATTTCCTGTCGCCGGCGCTGATGGAAGCGGCGCTCATGGCCGATGTCATGCCACGCGAGGACTTCGCGGCGTGGCTGGCGGCATTCCTGCCGCAGGCCGCGCGCGGGGAGCCGACGACACTCTTCCGGCCGGCGACCGTCAGCGATCGCACCGACGGCAAGATCGCTCACCTCGATGGCCTGAATCTCTCCCGGGCGTGGTGCTGGCGGCGCATCGTGGCGGACCTGCCTGCCGCCGACCCCCTGCGGGCGCGGGCGCAGGCGGCCATAGACTCGCATCTCACGAGCGCTCTCGGCCAGGTCGCCGGCGACTACATGGGCGAGCACTGGCTCGCCAGCTTCGCGCTGCTCGCGCTCGACAATCCGCCCGGGGCCTGACCCCCGGGGCCCACGGCCGGAGCTCGTGCGCTTGAACCGCGCGGCGGCCGCGGGGAACTCAGTGATCGTGTCAGCCCTGCCGCGCGAACCTGATGCGCTCCGGCGCCTGCCGCTCGTGACGCTCTACCTCACTGAGCGCTGCAACTCCCGATGCCGGACGTGCGACTACTGGCGGCACGGGCGCGCCGATATGGACCTCGCCGCCGTCTCGCGGCTCCTGCCCAGCCTGCGCCGGCTTGGCACCCGCACGGTGATGCTCTCGGGCGGGGAGCCGCTCCTCAATCGGCAGTGGGAGGAGATCGCCTCGCTCTTGACCGGCGAGGGCCATGAGTTGTGGCTGCTGACTTCGGGTCTCTCGCTCGCCAAGCACGCACGGCGGGCCGCGATGCTCTTTCGCACGATCACGGTTTCTCTCGACGGCACCGATGCGGCGACCTATGCCTCGATTCGCGGCATCGATGCCTTCGATGTCGTATGCGCCGGCATCCGCGCGGCTGCGGATACCGGAGTGCGGGTCACGGTGCGGGTGACGCTGCAGCGAGCCAACTTCTGGCAACTGGCCTCCTTCGTGGACCTCGCCCAGCGGCTCGGGGCGCACGAGATCTCCTTCCTCGCTGTGGATGTCGCCAATCCCCATGCCTTCGCGCGCCACGAGGACTTCGATTCGGACCTTGCGCTCCACCCTGAGGAGCTCGCCGGCCTCGAGCGGCTGATCCTCGGACTGGAGCGGGATCGAGGCGAGGCGTTCGCCTCCGGCTTCATCGCCGAGAGCCCAGCAAAGCTGCGGCGCATCCATCAGTACTTCTCCGCGGTATGCGGCCTGGGCGCCTATCCGACGGTGCGTTGCAATGCTCCGGAGTTCTCGGCGGTCATCGATGCGCAGGGCCGTGTCAGTCCGTGTTTCTTCATTGCCGGGCCGAGCGACGCGCGGGTGCGCAACGGGCTCGATGAGGTTCTGAATCGCAGCGATATGGCGGCGCTTCGCGCCTCTATCCGTGTCGGAGGCCGGCGCGAGTGCAAGACCTGCGTCTGCTCGATGTGGCGGGAGTGCGCCTGAGCGCCCACTGAGGTGGCGTGTGAACCGCGGCGCGTGCTCGGGAGGACTCACCCGCCATGAAGCTCGCGCTGGTTGTCCCCGGGGGCGTCGATCGGAGCGGGGAATACCGTGTCATACCGGCACTCCTCGCCCTCATCGAGCGCCTGTCGGCGCATCACGAACTGCACGTGTTTGCGCTGCACCAGGAGCCGGACCCCGCTACCTGGCTCCTGCTCGGAGCGCGCGTCCACAACATCGGGCGCGGTGCCACGCGGGTGCGGGCCCTGAGGGCGATTCTCAGGGAGCATCGCAAGGCGCCATTTGAGCTCGTGCAGTCATTCTTCTCCGGTGCCTGCGGCTTCATCGCCGTGAGCGCCGCGCGCCTGCTCGGCATTCCGAGCGCCGTGCACGTGGCTGGGGGCGAGCCCGTGCGGCTTGCCGACATCCGCTATGGCGGGCGCCTGACCTTGCGGGGCAGGCTGCAGGAGCGGATGGTCCTGGCGGCGGCGAGCGCGCTGACGGCGCCGAGCGCACGGCAGCTCGAGCTTCTCGCCGCGCTCGGGGCTGTCGCGCGGCGAGTGCCGCTGGGCGTGGATTGCGTGCAGACATGGCCCGCGCGGGCACCGGTGCGCCGCCGGGCGGATGAGCCGGCTCGCCTGATTCACGTGGCGAGTCTCAATCGGGTGAAGGACCAGCCGATGCTGCTGCGGGCTCTGGGGCTCCTCGCGCAGCGCCCGTACGCCTTCCAGGTGGACATCGTAGGCGACGACACGCTCGGCGGGGCGATCCAGCGGCTCACCCAAGAGCTCGGTCTCGCGGAGAGGGTCCGGTTCCACGGCTTCATGACGCAGCACGAGCTGCTGCCGCTGATGGAAGCGGCGCACGTGTTGGTCGTGTCTTCGCGCCACGAGGCGGGCCCGGTGGCCGTTCTCGAGGCCGCAGCACTCGGGGTGCCCACGGTGGGCACGGCGGTGGGGCACATCGCGGAATGGGCTCCGGAAGCCGCGCTTGCCGTGCCGGTAGGGGACTCGCAGTCGCTCGCGGCCGCGCTGCATCGGGTGCTGACCGACGAGGAGCTCCGCCTGGAGCTCGCCCGGGGCGCGTGGACTCGTGCGGTATGGGAGGACGCCGATTACACCGCGGGGTGCTTCGAGGCGCTCTACGATGAGCTGCTGCCGGGGCGGCCGGCGCAACATTCGCGGTTCGCAGCGATGGGCCGGTGAACCGCCAAGCCAGCCCAGGGAACTCAATCGGGTGATCCCGTGCCATCCGGAAGCGTAGCCCATGGGGTATTCAACTGCAGGGACTCGCGCGCTCGTCAAGCTCCTCTATATCAGCCGCCGGTTGCGTGGCCTGCACCGCTACGACGATTTCGTCGTCGAGCGGGTGCATGGTGTGCCCATTCTCGTGACGCCGAGCGTTTTCAACCCGAAGCGGCTGCGAACGGGGGAGTTCTTCGCCTCGCGTCTCGACAGCGCACTCATCGGACCTGATGCCGAAGTGCTCGACATGGGCACCGGCTCCGGCGTCTGCGCCGTGTTCGCCGCGAGGCACGCACGCCGCGTCGTCGCAGTCGACATCAACGCCGCGGCAGCTCGCTGCGCCACCATCAACGCCCAGCTCAATCGCCTCGAAGACAAGATCGAGGTGCATCATGGGGACCTCTTCCAGCCGGTTGACGGACAGCGCTTCGATCTCATCCTCTTCAATCCGCCGTTCCGTCACGGCGAGCCGCGCGACGATCGTGACCGGGCCTGGCGCTCGATCGGGGTCGCCGAGCGCTTCGCCGACGGACTCGATCGCCATCTCAAGCGATCCGGCTGCGCGCTCCTCCTCCTGTCGACGTACGCCGAGCACTCGATCTTTCTCTCGCCGTTGCAGGCGCGCGGACATCGGCTGTCGGAGCACGCGGAGGGACGGTACTTCGGGGAGCGGCTGACTCTGTATCGCGTCGCGCCGCTCGCGGCGCCGGGAGCGATCTGATGCGTGCTCAAGCCGGCAGCGTGCTGCTCATCAATCCGACGGTCACCAAGCAGCGCAATGCCCGCTTTCCGCTCGCGGTGCTGAGCCTGGCCGCGGCGATCGAGGGTCGCCACCCCTGTGTGCTGCTCGATGGCAATGTGGATCGTGATTTCGTCGCGCGCGCGCTGCGGATCATCGGCGAGAGAGAAATTTGCGCAGTCGGGCTCAGCGTCATGGGCGGCCCGCAGCTACGATCCGCCATTGCAGCCTGCAAGGCCATCCGAGCCAGGTTTCCCGCCGTTCCGATCGTCTGGGGCGGCGCGTTTCCCACCAATTGTCCGCAGGCGGCGTTGAATACCCCGTACGTCGACTTCGTCGTCCGCGGCCAGGGCGAGGAAACGTTCACCCGGCTGTTGGAAGTTTTGAGTGGCAGCTCGGGAGATCCGCTCGAGTCGATCACGGGTTTGAGTTGGCGGCGTGACGGGGAGATCGTGCACAACGAGCGCCGCGTCTTCACGGCGGCGAGTCTCGGCGCACGGCTGCCCTATGAGATGCTGGACGATCCGGCCCGGTACCTGCCCTCTACCTACCTCGGCAGGCGGACAGCGGGCTATCAGGCGGCGCTCGGCTGCCGCTACCGGTGCACGTTCTGCGGCGTGGCGGCGATGTTCCGCGGCAAGACGGCGCTCCCGACCGCCGCGCGGCTCGAGGAGGATCTGCGCTTTCTCACCGGGCAGCTCGGAGTCGACGGCATCCAGTTCTACGACCACAACTTCTTCGATCGGGAAACCGACATGCAGCCGCTGCTGGAGATCCTGGCGAAGCACGAGCTGCCGTGGTGGTGCTTCGCGCGCTCGGATGCCATGTTGAATCTCTCCGAGCGCTCGTGGGCAATGCTCAGGAAGAGCCGGCTGCGCATGGCCTACATCGGGGCGGAGTCGCCGAGCCCCTGGCTGCTGCACGACATCCGCAAGGGGACCCGCCCGGATCAGACGCTCGCGGCGATCGAGGCCTGCCGCGGTCACGGCGTCACCGCGGAGCTGTCATTCATGGTCGCGCCGCCGCGCGATCCGGAGGGTGAGACCGAGAAGACGTTCGATTTCATACGCCTCATCAAGCGCCGCTATCCCGAAACCGAAGTGATGATCTATGTCTACACGCCGTTGCCGCCTGCGCCCGGCAACGTCCACCCGGCGGTCGCGAGGGGCATTGCGGAGCTCACCGACTGTGCCGGCGAGCCCGTGATCTTTCCCCTGACCGCGGACGAATGGGCGCAGCCGGATTGGCACGGCTACTGGTGCCATTCCCGGGCACCCTGGCTGTCGGAACGCCTGCGGGCCCGTATTCGTGATTTCACCACGGTCCTCGGATGCCGCTTTCCGACGGTGATGGACGTGCGCGCATCGAGTTTGGGAAAGCTGGCCCTCAAGAGTCTTGCCTCCTGGCGCTTTCGCTACGGCAGGTACGGGCAACCATGGGAGTTGGATCTGTGCAAGCGCGTGGTGGGATTGAGGGATCCTCGGGTCCTCAGTCTCTGATATCGCGGGCCGCCGTCGCCGGTCTCGGGCTCCTGCCGGGCATGCGCCCGCCGTGACGCCGCCGCATACCGGCACGGACTACGTGACGGCCATCACCGCGCGCGAGTCGGATCGGCTGGCGCGGTCGGCGTTCCGCGAGCTCGTCCTGCGTCTCGCGCCCCCCGGCGGCGCGCTGTTCGACTTCGGCGCCGGCCCGGGACTCGATTCGAAGTATTTCGCCGAGCAGGGTCTCAGGGTCCGGGCGTACGACAATGACCCGAAAATGTCTGCGTTCTTCGCGCATTACTGTCACGACTTCGTCGCCAGCGGGCGCATCAGTCTCGAGACCGGAGACTATGCGGAGTTTCTCGCGCGCCCGCCGGAGTGCGCGGACCGTCGCGTCGATCTGGTGACGGCAAACTTCGCACCCCTGAACCTGGTCGCGGACCTGGGGGCGCTGTTTGCCAGATTTCACGCACTCACCACCCCTGATGGCAAGGTCGTGGCGAGCGTTCTCAGCCCGTACTACATCGGCGACATGCGTTATGGTTGGTGGTGGCGCAACCTGCCGCGGTTGCGCCGCTTGGGGCAGTATTCGCTGCGGGGCGCTCATGGTCAGATCGTGCGGCGGAGTCCCGCTGATCTCGCCGCTCAGTGCGCTCCGACATTCGTTCTCGAGCGGGTCTTCACCGGGTTACCGCCGGGCAATGGTCGCGGAACCGCGGGCATCGCCTGGCCGGCCCGCAATCGCGGCGCGTGGCTGCACTTGAGCAACAGCCGCTTCATGTTCGTCGTCTTTCGCAAGAGTGGCCTCGGGCCCGCTTGAGAGAGCGTCGCGGTCACGGCACACCGAGCCTTGCCGCGACACGCAACACTGTGCGCCGCCAGGCGGGAACCGGAGCGATCTCGTACCCGAGTTGCGCAGCCGAATCTCCCACTATCGCCGCCAGCCGCTCCCGGGCCGCAGGGCTGAGCGCCTCGATGCGCGCTTGCGCCGCTCCCGGCTCGATGCGCCCCGGGATGGCATCCTCATGAAAGGAGCTGTTGCTCGCGACCGGCAGGCCCGCGACGGTAGGCTCCAGCATGAGAGGCAGGACACCAATGCCGAGAAATGCACCCAGGCGCTCGATCGCACGCTGCGGCGCCGCGAGCAGGTCCTCGTAGCGAAGCAGGAGATAGCGCTGGTCCGCTGCCTGGCGTGAGCGTCTCACGGCAATCCGGTAGGAGCGCTCGAGATCCCGGGCGATCCGCAGCAGCGGCAGGCTGGTCTGGCCCGCGTTGCGCGCCTCCTGCCCGCGCGATGCGAGCACCGCGAGAGGATGGCGGATCACGTGAATGACGCGCCCGCGAGGAAATTCCCGGTGCAGCCTGTCGAGGAAGCGCTCGTTGGTCGGTGACTTCTCGGCCCAGTGCAGGATGCACGAGGAATCACTCAGTCCGCCCGTGCACTGGGTGTAGGCGAGGGCAATGGCCGCGAGCGGCCAGGAGGAAGCCGTGACGCCGAGATGCCGCTTCGCGAGCGGCCACCAGGCCATGAGGCAACGTGCAAAGTAAACGTACGGCGAGTGCTGCGGCGAGGAGCGTCCAAGCACCCAGTAGGGAGCCTGATGGATGGGGTTGGCGAGCCGGCGCAGCCATTCGCCGCCCAGCAATTCCAACCGTCGTGCCGGCGCGTGGCGGCTCAAGGGTCGCCTCGAGCCCGTGAAGAAGGTCCCCTCCGAGGGCAAGACGGCGAGCGCCGGATGACCATCGAGCAGATCCCGCACCAGCGTGGTGCCGCTGCGGTGCGCGCCGCAAATGAATATCGGACGGCGCGCAACATCGAGGCCCCGGGACACCTCGGTGCGACCGAGCACAACGGGCCCTTCGGCCTGCGCCGCCGCCCAGACCGCTTGCGACCATCGGGCCGCCAGGGCCGGTATCAGCGGTTGCTCGTCCAGCCGCACGCGCGGCTGATCCAAGTGACCATCGAACTCACGTTCGAGCGAGATCAGGCTCTCGTACATTCCAGTCGACTCTCTGCAGCCGGCCCGCCTGCAACTCCAGAACCATGTCGCAGGCGCGCAGCATTCCCGGCCTGTGGGTGATGAGGATGATGGTGCAGCTGCCGCGCAGCTGCGACAGTGTGAGCATCAGCTCCACTTCAGTGAGCCCATCGAGCGCGCTCGTCGCCTCATCCAACAGCAGCACGGATGCCTGGCGATAGAGCGCGCGGGCGATGCCGATTCTCTGCCGCTCGCCGCCGCTCAGGCTCACGCCCCGCTCACCGACCCTATGAGTATAGCCTCGCGGCAGTCTGGCGAGGAGCTGCTCGAGTTGCGCGGCCCGCGCCGCTTCCTCCAGGCGCGCGCGATCGATCCGGCATGGAGGCTCTCCGAAGGCGATATTCTGCTCGATGCTCGTGTCGAGAAGGACGACGTTCTGAGGGACGTAGGCTACGCCCGTCTGCCAGAGGCTCCTGTTGGTGGCATCGAGCGCGACGCCATCGATGCGCACCTCGCCGACGGTCGGTATCAGTAGGCCCGAGATGAGGTCCAGGAGAGTCGATTTGCCCGAGCCGTTGGGTCCTGCGATGGCGATCGTGGATCGCGCCGGAATGCGCGCGTTGATTGCCGACAGGGCGAGGTGGCGGTCGTCGGCGTAGCGGAAGGAGACATCCGTGAGCAGGATCTCCGCGCGTGGGCGATTGCGCCACGCGGCGATCGAATCGGCCCCAGCCCGGACGCGCGGCGCGCCTGCCTCGGCGCGCGCGCGGCGCAGGTCCGGCGCGATCCGCTCGAAGCCGGGGCGTCCGGCGCGCAGCTTTACGGCGGCGGCGAACACCTGCTGCAGAATGGGCAGCAGCCGATAGGCGGCGAAGGCGACGAAGGTGAGGGGCCCGAGCGATGCGCCCATTCCTCCGGGCTGTCTCCCCAGCAGCAGCGCGGCGCCCACCAGCGCCGCGGCTCCCAGACACTCCATGACGTATTTCGGTAGCTGGGCGACGAGCTGGATGTGTGCCGCGGTGCGTGACGCTTCCTCACTCGCCCTGGCAAAGCTCTCGAGGAAAAAGCGCCGATCCGCGAGCAGCAGAATTTCCCTGATCAGGCTGAAGCTCTCGGACGCAACCCTGGACCGCTCCGACCAGGCTTCCCCGTGGGTCCTGCCGAGACGCAGCAGGCGCCCGCGCAGCCCGGCGAAGATGAGGAGATAGCCGCCGGAGAGCGCGAGCAGCATGGCCAGCGCGGCGGTGGGGTCGAGAGCTGTCACGGTGAGGACGATGAGACAGCCGGTGATGAGCTGGGTGATGAGGATGAATCCGTTCTGCAGCACATCGTTGTTCAGCCGCCCGACTTCGTACACGACGTTGTTTACCAGCGTCGCGCTGTTTGTCGTCGTGTGAAAGAGATAGGGACGACTCATGTACTCTGCGAACAGAGTCGACTGCAGCTCGTTGCCGATGCCGAGAGCGATGCGACTCAGTGCCAGGAGTCCGGCGGCATTGATCGCATCGGCGAGCAGCACGATGGCGATGAACGCCACGCCCAGGGCGATCTCGAATTCACGCGGCCGCTCGAGCCCGGAGGTGACGTAAAGCCAATGCAGGAACCGATGCGATTCGATGAGATGGGGATTGCCCAACACCGCAAAGAAGGGGGCGATGGAGGAAATGCCGACGACCGTCGATAGCGCCATGAAGAGCGAGACGACCTGCGCCGCCAGCACGCGCCGGCGCTGGCCGGCGGTCAGGATGCTCCAGACCTCGCGGGCGAGGCTCATCCCGACACTCGCGCCCGAGGCCGATCGATGACGGCGTCGACGGAGGCGGCGGGTGGCGCTGGCGCCGGCCGCGCGAGCAGGTCCTCGTACGCTGCCACGAGCTTGTGTCCGACCGCCCCGGAGGACAATTCCCGCTCGAAATGAGCGCGTACCGCGCCGCGGGTGTATGAGTCCGTCGGCGCTGTGAGCTCGAGCAGCGCCGAGCACAGAGAGGCCGGATCCCCCGGGGTCCAGAGGCGGCCGACGGCGCCGCCGCCGGTGAGCGCCCGAAACGACGGAATGTCGGTGACTACCGGTGGCAGCCCACAAGCGAGAGCCTCGATGAGAGCGTAGCCGCTTCCTTCGTGATGACTTCCGGACACGAACGCGTCGGCTGCGTGCATCAACTGCTCCACCTGGGCGTGGCTGACCTGCCCGAGCAGATGTGTGCGGCATTCGAGCTGGGGATCGGAGCGTATCCGCCGGCGCAGCCGGCCCAGCAGCTTCGTCTTGCCGAAGCAGCACCAGAGCTGCAGGCGCGGCAGCGTGTGTATGGCCTGCGCAACGCCCTCGAGTACGGTGAGGGGATCCTTGTTGGCGTCGAGATGCCCGACCCACAGGAGCAGAGGCTGGCCCCAGACGCGAGCCTCGCCACGCGCCATGGCCGCGCTTCCCGGTTGGAAGCGACTGGTCGACTCGGGGATTTCGTACACCGCGGTATCGGGCCCGATTATGCCGGCGGCGATGAAAGGTTGCGCCTGCTGCCGCGAGCAGAAGGCGACACCCGCGATGACTCGCGCGCACCGCCGGAAGGCTCCTTGCCGCCACCAGCGCGGCAGCCGGTTGGCGTGGTCCTGCAGCAGCACCGGAATTCCCGGCGCGGCCTTCGCCATGAGCAGCACCTGCCCGGGGAATCCGAGTCCGTGGACGTGAAGCACCTGCGGGTCGAGCGTCCTCAGCAGGTCGCGGAGCGCCTCGCCCGGGGAGGGCTGCCGGCGACTGCCGGCGAGAGGCAGAAAGTGATAGTCGATGCCGTTCTTATGAATGTGGCGCGAATGGCCGGACGATTGAATGACCGACACGCGGGCCCCGGCGGCCGCGACGCTTTCCGCCACGTCGACCAGTGTTGGCCAGGCCTCGAGCAGCATCTCGGGCGGCCGATCCGCCGGATCATGGTAAAACCCGATGTGCGCGACTCGCATGTCAGCGTCTCGACATGACGATGAGAAAGTGATCCCCCATGTTGCGCACCAGCGGCCAGCCACAAACCCGTCGGTCCCACCGCCACAGCGACTCGTGCCACTGCCGATGGCGATCCTTCATCCACGTCAGATACGGCGGCGGGACGAGCACGCACAGGCCACGGTAGTGAGTGAGCGTGAACTCCGCAGCGAAGGACCGATAGAGCTCGCGCGGTGTCCAATAGTTCGTCCACACGGTGTGTCCGTTCATGCGGACGGCAACCGTTCCGCGGGCAAAGCGAACTCTGATCCGGGCCCAGTCGCGGCGCCGGGCGTAGTAGCCGATCTCCCACGGGCACCACCTGCCGATGACGGCGAAGATCATTCGCCCCCCGGGCCTGATCAATCGCGCGCACTCGCGGGCGACGCGGCGCAGATCAGGCAGGCAGTTGAGCGCTCCGAGATTGGAATAGGCGCCGTCATAGAGCGCGCCTCCTTCGAGCCGATCGAGCTCGTGGGCACCGAGCGCCCGAGTCTCCACCCTCTCGCTCAGCTGCGCACGCTCGGCGCGCGCCTCGGTCCTGCGGACCATGAGCGGCGACCAGTCCGTCGCCGTGACGCGATGTCCCCGTTCCGCCATACGGACGGCATCGATGCCGGTGCCGCAGCCGAGCTCGAGCAGACGACTGGCGCTTGGAAAGCTCGCATCGAGCCAACGCCACATCTCCTGCCGCATGTCCTGCACGAGCGGGTTGTTGCCTCGCGGCCCGTCATAATCCGCTGCGACGCTGTCGAACGCCTCCCGGGTGTCGAGCAGGGCCGCGGCCGCGCTCTCGGCCGCTGCGGGCGCCGTTGAGGTGCTCGCTCTCGATGACATCACTGCGCCCGGGCGAGAGCGGCGCGAACAGGCTGCAGACTCGCCGTGCGCGTGGGCCGCAACGCCAGCCATTGCAATATGCGGCGCGCCTGCGACTGCGTGTGCCAGCGGTGGTCGGCGGACCAGGGTCCGGTTTTCACGGCCCGTTGCATTTCCGCGAGGTGCGCCTTGGCGGGGAAGACCCGCCGCAACAGATAGTGAACCGCCTCGCCCGGCGAGCGGGCCCAGATGAGGCCGGGCACGGGGTCGATGTAGAGATAGGAATAAGAAAATGCCGAGACCGTCCGCCGGACGGCGACGGCTCGCAGGAGCCGCGGACAGTCGCGGCTGAGCAGCGCCAGCATCTCGGGCGGGATACTCCCGGCGAAATGGCGCTCGCTCAGGATCAGGGGTGGTGCGGCCCACCACAAGCGCCGGCCGCTGCCGTGCAGCCGCGCGAGGTCCTCCCAGTCGGCCCCCGTCATCTTTCGCGCCAGGCGCGCGATGTCGCAGAGTTGAATGAGTCTCAGGCACCGATGGGTCATGCTACCCGCCGCATGGGCCAACACGTGCGCCAACAACGCGGCAGCGCGGGGATACGTGTTGAGGCCCGGTTGGACATGCGGCGGGTAGATGACGTCCGTCAGGTCGGTCGGCGTGAGCGGCAGGCGCTCGCAAATGCGCTGGTGCAGATCGACCTTGATGGGATTGTCGGCGTGCTCGCCGAGGATGGCGCGCCGCTCGGCGCTCGCCGGCTCGAAGCCCTGGTGCTTCCAGCTGGTGCCCGCGTCGTGATAGCTCAGGGCGAGAAGTATCGCCACCGCCGTATCGCCGTCGGCGGGGTGTATCAGCAGGTCGACATCCGCCATCGGCCGCTCGCCCGCGGCGTAGACGCCGGCCGCCTGCAGTGCGGCGCCTTTGAGCGCGACGACTCCAATGCCCGCGCTGCGCGCGCGCTCGTCGATCCTCGCCAGCAGCTCTTCGATGCGCCGCTGTCGCAGCAGGGTATGCTGCAGTTGCTCCTGCAGAAAGGCGCACCAGTGCGCTGGTCCTTGCCAGTGGAGGGTTGTCGCGAGCAGGGGTGAGATGCCGTGCATGGAGGCGACTGCGGGCGCGAGCCGCCATTCGAGCTCGCTCCATCGGGGCGGCTCGGCGCGCTCCTCACCGAGAGTGGTGGCCAGTGACTCGGTGATGCGATACAACGCCGACTGCACTTCGGCAAGCGGCGGCATGCGGTTGGAGTCACTGGCCATTGCGTGACCTCATGAGAAGCCGGGTGCTGCCGATGCGGTGTCCGCAGAGGCCCCCGGAGTCGGGTTGCGAAAGCTTTCCTGCCACAGGAGGAGGCGGTCCCAGCGCCGCCGCAGCGAGCGGCGCGCCCGTTCCCCGGCTGCCCCGGTGCCTTCCCCGCTCGAAATGCGGACTTCCTCGTGCAGCAGATCACGCACGGTGCGATAGAACGGCGAGGTGTAGGTGCCCTGGAACATCATCGCGAGATCACCGCTCGCCTGCCATCGGGTCTTCGGGCCGAGCTGCGCGCTCACCAGATCGTGGAACTTCGTGCCCGGCAGGGGATAGGCGACACTGACACCGACATCGTCGGGGCGCGCGCTCTCGATGAGCCCGCGTGTCGCGAGAATGTCGGACAGCTCCTCTCCCAGGTAACCCAGCTGGATGAAGAAGCCCACCCGGATGCCGGCCGCCTGGAGACGCTGGCGCGCAGTGTGGATCTCCTCCACGCGGATTCCCTTGTTCATGGCATCGAGCACGCGCTGGCTGCCGCTCTCCGCGCCGAGCCACGCTTCCCGACATCCCGCCGCACGCAAAGCGCTCGCCATGCGCTCGCTGATCAGGTCCGCGCGCGTCTGGATGGTGAATGGAATGGAGCCGCCCGAGGCGGCGAGTGCGGCGGCGAAGTCGCTCACCCAGTCGACACGGAAGCCGAAGATATCGTCGGCAAACCAGATGTGGTCCGCTCCGAGATTGCGCTTGATGTGGGTCATTTCCGCGGCCACCTCCACCGCGGGACGCTGCAGGTACTGATTGCCCCAGATGGGCTTCGCACACCAGGCGCAGCGAAACGAGCAGCCGCGCGAGGCCGCCATGTTGAGGCTGAAATGTTGGTGCGCGCGGTGCCAGACGGCGCGATAGCGCTCGACGTCGATCAGATCCCACGCCGGCGACGGCAGCTCGCCGCGCGCTGGCGGGATGTGCATTCGTGCCGGCCGCGCAGCGCCATCGTCACGGGCGCCAGCGGCCAGACCGGCGACGTCCTGGACGAGCTCCGTCTTGCCGATGCCGGGGCGCGCATCGAGGCGCCGCAGCATCGTCTCGAGCGCCTCGATGCCTTCGCCGGCAAGAACCGCATCGGCGCCGGCCGCCAGGTACGGTTGCGGGACGTCAGTGGCGTCGGGACCGCCCACTATTACCCGCGCGTCGGCGCGGCGCGCCGCACCGATCATGCTGCACGCGGCTTCCCGCATCCTTGCGAGGCACATCTTGGTCAGAAAATTGTAGTTGTCCTCGTAGAGCACCACCGCCTGCGGCCGGATACGGCGTAGCTGGCGCTCATATTCCCCGACGCCGTCCGCCAGCATCGCATCGAACAGGTGCACCTCGTGTCCGAGAGCGCGCAGGCGCGCGGCCACCTGGAGGGTAGCCAGCGGTGGATAGGGTTTGGCGCGCTGCCACTGTTTGTGGTCGAGGCGCAGAAAATAGGAGTGGCCCACCAATAGCGACAGCATGGTTTGCGTTTGTGCCGTTCGGCCGGCATCCGGTTCACCTTGAACCGGTCGCCGCGTCCGCGGGCACCCATGGAGATCGCGATAGGGAGTGAACCATGATCGGTGTCGGCAAATACTTCACCGGCCTGCTGCTGCTGCTGATACTTCTCTGCGGGGACCGCGCCCTGGCGGAGCCGTATCTGGCGGTGCGCATGGGCCTCAAATGCGAGGCTTGCCACGTCAACCCCACGGGCGGTGGCCTGCGCAGCGACTACGGCGATGTGTTCGCGCAGACCGTGCTGCCGGCGCATCCCGTCCGCGGGGACTGGGGTCTATGGACGGGAGAGGTGGCGAAAGTGCTGCGAGTGGGCGGTGACTTTCGCTACGATTTCAACGTTACCCAGACGCCGCACGCGAAGACCACAGATCAGCTCGAAGTGCAACAGGGACGCGTGTACGCCGAGGCGGAAGCCATCCCGGACCGGCTCATCTTCTATGTCGATGAGCAGGTGGCGCCGGGCACTGCCGTGAATCACGAGGCTTACGGGCTCTACTGGTCGGCAAACCACGACTGGTACGTCAAGGCGGGACAGATGTACCTGCCCTTCGGCTTTCGCCTCGAGGATCAGACCGCATTCGTATACGACGTCAGCAGCATCACCATGTATGCCCCCGACGACGGAGTGGAATTCGGCTGGATGCACGGGCACTGGGACACGCAGGCCACGGTGAGCGAGGGGACTTTCGCCGGCGGCAACCCGTCGAGCACCGGCAAGGAGTACGGGCTGCAGATGAGTTATGTCGAAAGGGGCTGGCGATTGGGCGTGACAGCCAATGACGACGACTCATCGTACGCCAGGCGGAAGATCGCCGGCGTCTTCGGCGGCGTGCATACCGGACCCGTCGACTGGCTCGGGGAGGTGGATAGCGTCGAGAATGAATACGGCCAGTTCGTCGGCGTCACACAGGCGGCAGCGCTGCTCGAGGCCGACTGGCTCATCCATGCCGGCAACAATCTCAAGCTCACCCTGGAGCGATACGACCCCGATCGTGCGCTGCACGACAACTCGCAGTCCCGCGTGAGCCTGGTCTATGAGCTGACACCGATACAGTTCCTGCAGCTGCGCGCCGGGGTCCGTGACTACTATGGCCCGAACGCGATTCCCGCGCAGAGATCGCGGCTCTTCTTCATCCAGCTGCACGGATTTTTCTGACCGGATGCGGCTCTCCGACATCGACGCCGATCCGTTCCAGGAGCGCCGCACGGGACTGCTGCGGGCAAAATGCCAGGTGCTGGGCGGCGTCTTCGAGTTCGTAACCGAGAGTCCGGAGCTGCTGCGGCTCGTCCACTCGGCTTATCACGGTCTGCCCAGGCACCGGCTGTCGGCGCCGCCGCAGCGGATGACGGTCAGGCTGGTGCTGGGCGGGCGAACGCCCGGGAGGCGTCGTCGCGCGATTGATCGCCGGCGCGGCGGCAGCGGCGAGCCGGACCCCTTTGCCATGTTCTCTGCGCCGGCGCTCCTTTGCGGCGCCAGTCCTTCCTCGGCGATCGCCGTCATGTCGGCGGAGCGGCGCAGCGCGCTCATCGTCGTGCCGCGGGAGCTGCTCCGGTTTCCCTATCACGTGCGCTACGAGCTGATCGAGTTCGCGGTGTTCACCCTGGCCTCCCGGGTGCAGGAGCTGATGCCGCTACACGCGGCCTGTGTCGGCCGGGGGCGTCGCGGCCTGCTCCTCATCGGCGATAGCGGCGCCGGCAAGTCGACCGCTGTGTTGCATTGTGCCTTGCGGGGCCTTTCGATCGTGTCGGAGGACAGTCTGTTCGTTGCGCCGCAGCCGCTGCTGGCGACGGGCGCGCCGAACTTCCTGCACGTCCGGCGGGAGTCGCTGCGCTTCCTCGAGGCCGCGGATGCACGCCTCATTCGCCGCGCCCCGACCATCTGCCGCCGCAGCGGGGTGCGCAAGCTCGAAGTTGACCTGCGGCAGCGGCGTTTTCGGCTCGCGTCGCAAGCGCCCGAGATCTGTGGGCTGGTCGTCCTTGCGGCCCGCAGCGCCGGCAGCAGCCCCTTGCTCGTGCCCCTCGCGTCGCGGGAGGCGCGCGCCCGCTTGCAGCACACTCAACCTTATGCGGCGTCGCAGCCCGGTTGGCAGGCTTTCGCGGCGCGGATGCGCGCTGTGCCGGCGTTCGAGCTGCGCCGTGGAAGTCATCCGGGGGAGTCCGCTCTGGTACTCGCGGAGCTGCTGACGGCTCTCGCTGAGCTGTCGGACCGTCCGGCGTAGTTCTCGCGCTATGGATCTACGTGAGCGACTACGATGGTCCCGCGCGGGTCAGGACTGAGCGCACGAAGCTTATCCTCGTCCAGCTCCACTGATTCTGTCGCGGGCGGATCGTTGCTCTCGCAGCCGGCGCGCGCCAACGCGTCAGCGACAGCGGCGCAGGCGTCAACCGAGGTGACTACGCCCGCGGGTGTGGTGAGCTGCCGGGAGCTGCGGCTCAGAATCTGCTCGACCCGCTGCTGCGGCAGCCGTCTGCCGTCGGCCAGCAGCAGCGCCACGATTCCCGTGACCTCGGCCGTTGCGAGGGAGCTGCCGGAAGCAAAATCGTAGTGGCCTCCGGGTACCAGCGTCAGGATGCCGTGGCCGGGAGCGAGGAGGTGACGGGAGCTCGTGGCCGCATCCTCAGCGGACTGCACGCCCAGCACCCCGGGTATGTCGACCGGAAAGGTATCGACGAGTCCGCTGTGCGCCGGTGCGACGGCGCCGACGTAGATGATCCCGTGCGCCATGCCGTAGCGGATGAGGCGCGCCAGCAGCGGATCGGGCGGCCCCGCGAGGCTCAGGTTGACGATGTCGGCCCGCGCGGTGATGGCGGCTTGGAGGGCTTGAGCCAGTGTGAAGCTGTTACAAGCGGCTTCGGCGGCGTTTTGCGGCAACGGCCAACAGGCCTTGAAGGCGATGAGGCGCGACTGAGGGGCTACGCCCAACACGCCAAGTCCGCCGTCCGCGGTCGCTGCGATGACGCCGGCGACTTCCGTGCCATGCCGGTCGCTCGAGAATTCGCCGCCGGTGACGAAATCGCGGCGTGCGATGATGCGGCCCTGCAGGTCCGGATGCCGGAAATCCACGCCCGTGTCGATCATCGCGATACGCACGGCGGCGCCTTGCGACAGCCTGTGCGCCTGCAGCACCTCGAGCTCCTTCAGGTTGACCTGCAGGGAGAGGTACGGTTGCTTGCCCGAGGGCGGCGAGTGGACTTCCGAGCCGGTATCGTCGTTGGATTCGGTCTCGGTGGTGAATTCGTTGAGCGGCTGCACCGACTCGACGCGGGAATCGTGCGACAGCTGCGTTATCAGCGCCGCCCGTGGAGTCAGATCCGGCAGACGCACCACGATGCAATTCACCCGCAGGCTCTCGATGGGCCACGCCGAAACTTCCCGCAGCCTGTAGTCCCGCTCCAGCGAATTGGCGGTCGCGCGGGCGCTGGTGCTGACCTGATACGCGCTCACTCCGCCGTAGCCTCGCGGGGTGGAGCCCGGCGTTGCAACGACGGGCCCCGGCTCATTACGCACGGTGATCACGACGAAGCGCTGCGGGTCGGCTCTGACCTGGGCGGGCAGCTCAGGAGCGCGCAGGGCGCTCTGGCTCAGCGCACAGCCGGCCAGCAGCCCGAGAGCAACGAGCGACAATGATTTGAGCGGGACTGCTCTCACGTCAGCGCACGCCCTCTTGAACCGGTTCCGCGAAGAGGACCGCCGGGTTGGCGCGCAAGGCGGCGATCCGACTCTGGAGCGCGGCGGCAGAGGCGGGTGGCGGCGCAAACCCCAGCGTATAAACGTCTCCGTCCGCCGGACCGTCGATGATGTGCGCCCCTGCTCCTTGCAGTACCGTCTGCAGGGCTCCCACCGAAAGCTCCGTCCTGAACAAGACCCGCGCCCGCGGGCCGGAATCGTATGCGGGCGATGCGGAGGTGAGGGTCACGTAGCGGGCGCCACCGGCGGCGGCGCCCGAGGAGTGCCATATCCACGCACCCAGGCCGATCGCGAAAGCCTGCAGGATCACCGCAGCGGCCAGCCACCGTACCACCGGCGGGGTACGCCGGACGGCGTACAGCGCTTCTGGCGGGGCAAGCTCGATGGCCGTCGCGGGCGACTCGCCGGCTTCCAGGCTCTGCATGCGCGTGAGCAGCTTCTGATACGAGGATTCCGCCGCGAATACGAGCGGTCCGTCAACGCGCATCGCCTGACAGACCCGCAGCTGCTCCTCATAGTCTTCGCGGCACTGCGGGCAGGCCGCGACGTGCTCGCGCACCGCCGGCTCCGCCTCCGCGGGCAGTGAGCCATTGGCCAGCCAGGGAATGACGAGCTCCGCACGAGTGTGCAGCGCAGAGCGTTTGGAGGGAAATTTCACTCAGGATCTCCGTTTGGGTCCGGGCCCGCCAGGGTGGTGAGCAGGGTCTTCAACTTGCGGCGCGCGTGGAACATACGGGTTTTCACGGTGTTCACCGGGCATTGCATGATGGATGCGATCTCCTCGCACGAATGGCCGACGTGATACGCGAGCTCGATGACCATGCGCTGCTCGAGGGGCAGGCGTTGCAGCGCGACGCCAATCCATTCACTCAGCTCTTCCTGTCGCGCGGGCTCATCGGTCCCCGGTTCCATTGCGGCGTCGATATCCGCTGGCGGCGGGCCGGCGTAACGCAGGGTTTTCAGTCCCCGCCGGTAGGCGATGCCGAGAATCCAGGTGGACACCCGCGAGGCGCCGCGAAAATCTCCCGCATGCTGCCAGACCACCCAGAAGGTGTCGTTGATGATCTCTTCCGCCAGCTCATACCGGGTGGTGAGCCGCATGAGAAACCGCGCCAGCCGCCGGTGATAAAGGAGGTAGAGCTCCTTCATCGCGGCGCTGTCGCGGGCGGCGATCCGGGCGAGCAGAGCGCATTCGCGCTCGTTGGACGAGCCACCGTTTGCGGGTCGCGGGTCCTTCTGGGCCAATGTCATCGCATCATCTGCCTGGTACGCTGCCGCCGCTGGGTAAATCGCGGGCATGTGCGTGTGTACCCTGGCTTGCCTGCCGCGTTCACGCCCTCGGCCTCAGAAACGCCAGAGGATCGTCGCCGAGACACGTCCGCCCGCGGTCTGCGGCCCGAAGAGGCGTAAGGCGCGGTCCGCGGTGCGAAAATACGCCGCATCGAGCTCAAAAGGCCCCGTCGAGTGGGTCAGGCCCAGGCTCCAGAAGCCGTAGCCGGTGCCGAACGGATCAGCCATCTGATCGTAGCCCGCCCCGGCCGTGAGCGACAGCCAGGAGACGAGCGGCTGGTGCCATTCCAGGCCGTAGGCGAAGGCGCTGCGGTCCCGCAGGGTCCGAAACGACCCCTCGTAGGGCACGTACCGCAGCGCGTCCGGAGTCCAGGCGAGCGTGAGATAGAGCCGGTCCACGACCTCCCAGCTCGTCCCCAGCTGATCGTAGTCGTACCTGCCTCCGGACAGATGGGGGTTGCCGTAGCCGCCACCAGGGAAGGCATAGTGCGTGTACGTGATCGTGGCGCTGAGATCGGCATTCAGCGCCAGATTGAACCCGGTGTACAGGTCGAGCTCCTTCGCGGACCCGCAGGGGACGCTGCTCAGCCCGGCGGAGCCCCACGCCCCGACGAAAGCGGCCCAGCCGGACGACCCCAGCTCACGAGCGTGTACGTCCGCCTGTGCTGCCGGATGCCCGCAGGTCATCGAGATGCCGCGGTAGACATCGTCCGCGGTCAGCGCGACGGACCCGCCCGCATCGACGGCCGCAGGACAGGCCGCCGGCCAGAGCGGTAACAAACACGAGGCGGCTACCGCCGCGGGCCCCAGTGCACGCATGGGGTCCCATCTTGCACTGTTTCCGCTGGGCGGGGAATCAGCCGCCGCGCATTTGGAGCAGCGCCCGCGTCGGGACCATATTCTGGTTCATGTGGTACATGACCCAGATCGAGCCGAGGAAGATCAGCGAGACGATGAGCACGCCGAAGGCGAGAGCGAGCGCGTTGTTGGTATTGTCCGGCGAGGTCGTGAGATGCAGGAAGAAGACGAGGTGCACGCCCACCTGCGCGAGGCCGAACACGATGAGCGCCATGACGATGCCCGGCCCGTAGATGAGGTGCTCGTCGAGCGCCCAGAACGAGGCCGCCGTCAGCAGGACGGCCAGCGCGAGACCGATGAGGTAGCCGCGCAGCTCCGAGCGCAGCGTGGGCGGTCGCTCCCCGGCGGGGCCTTCGCCGACGACCTGGTCCTCGCCGACGTGCGATCCCAGGTCGAAATCCTCGAATCGTTCGCGATCTGAGCTCATGGTGTGATCGTCCCGATGAGATAGACGACGGTGAAAATGCCGATCCAGATGATGTCGAGCGCGTGCCAGAAGAGCGAGAAGCAGAGATAGCGGTGAAGGATGCTCTCCTTGAAACCCTTGGCCGGAAACTGCGCCATCATCGTGCCGAGCCAGAGCAGCCCGCAGGTCACGTGCACGCCGTGGCAGCCGACCAGCGCGAAGAAGGAAGTCAGGAAGGCACTGCGGGTGGGACCCGCCCCCTGCGCCATGAGACCGAGGAACTCATGCACCTCGAGCCCGATGAAAGTGAGGCCGAGGAGTCCCGTGACAGCGAGCGTGATCTCCGTCCAGAGGAGGTTGTGCCGCGCGACCGCGAGGCTCGTCATCCCGCAGGTGAAGCTCGAGAGGAGCAGACACGCGGTCTCGATTGCCGTGTTGTGCAGGTCGAAGAGCTGCTGCGGTCCGGGGCCACCGGCACGCGCGTCGATGAGGACGGTGTAAGTTGCAAAGAAGCAGGAGAACAGGATGACGTCGGAGAGGATGAAGATCCAGAATCCGTAGCCGACGACGATGCGCTTCGGGGAGGGACCGCCGGCCCCGTGACCGGTGTACTCCGGCACGTCCGCGGCAGGCCCATGTCCCATGTGGTAGGGGTCGCGGCCGGTGCGCAGCGCGGTGCTTGGAGCACTCATTCGACGGACTCCCGCCGCAACTGGCGGTGCTGCAGAGCCGCGCTGCGCGCGGCGCGGTTGGCGCGGTCGAGCCGGGCCACTTCCTCCACGGGGATCAGCTCCTCGTCATGGTCACGCCACGCGAAGACGACGAAGGTGGCGTAGGCGCCGGCGAGCCCGAGCAGCACCAGCCACCAGATGTGCCAGATGAGCGCGAAGCCCGTGGCCACCGCGAGGAACGCGGTGACGAATCCCGTTGGGCTGTTGCGCGGCATCAGGATCGGCTCGTACTGTGGCTCCGGTCTCGTCAGCTGCCCGATCTCGCGCGCGCGCTCCTTCATGTCCCAGTAGGGCTCCTGATCGGTGACATCCGGCAACACCGCGAAGTTGAAAGGTGGCGGCGGCGAGGAGGTCGCCCACTCGAGGTTGCGTCCGTCCCACGGGTCACCCGTCACGTCGCGCCGTTGCTCGCGAGTGCGCACCGAGACCACGATCTGCGCGATCTGGGCGATGATGCCGAGAAGGATGATGAAAACACCCACCTCGGCCACGATCAGCCACGGGCGCCACTCCGCGACGTCATAGTGCTGCAGGCGCCGCGTCATGCCTTCCAGGCCGACGACGTACCCGGGCGCCCAGGCGACCCAGAAGCCGATCAGCCACAGCCAGAAGGCCCACTTGCCGAGCCGCTCATCGAGCGTGAAGCCGAACGCCTTGGGGAACCAATATACGTAACCGGCGAACGCCCCGAACAGCACCGCCCCGATGATGACGTTGTGGAAATGTGCGACCAGGAAGACGCTGTTGTGGAGTTGAAAGTCCGCGGGCGGCACGGCGAGCAGCACCCCTGTCATGCCGCCGATCGTGAAGGTCACCATGAACCCGATGGTCCAGAGCATCGGCGTGTGGAAGCGCACCGAGCCGCCATACATGGTGAAGAGCCAGTTGAAGATCTTCACTCCCGTCGGCACGGCAATGATCATCGAGGCGATGCCGAAGATGCTGTTGACGTCCGCCCCCGCGCCCATGGTGAAGAAGTGATGCAGCCAGACCATGAAGGAGATGATGCAGATCGCCATGGTGGCGTAGATCATCGAGCGGTAGCCGAAGAGCGGCTTGTTCGAGAACGTCGAGACCACCTCCGAATAGATGCCGAAGGCGGGCAAGACGAGGATGTAGACCTCCGGATGCCCCCAGGCCCAGATGAGGTTCATGAACATCATCGAGTTGCCGCCGCCGGTGTTGGTGAAGAAATGGAAGCCCACGTAGCGGTCGAGGAGCAGCATCGCGAGCGTCGCGGTGAGGACCGGGAAGGCGGCGACGATGAGGAGATTGGAGGCGAGCGCAGTCCAGCAGAACATCGGCATGCGGGTGTAATGCATGCCCGGAGCGCGCAGCTTGAGTATCGTGGTGACGAAATTGATCCCCGTCATGAGCGTGCCGGCCCCGGAGATCTGCAGCGCCCAGCAGTAGTAGTCCACCCCGACTCCCGGCGAGTAGCGCAGCTCCGAAAGCGGCGGGTAGGGGAGCCAGCCGGTGTGGGCGAACTCGCCGACGACCAGCGACAGGTTCACGAGCAGTGCGCCGGCGGCGGTGAGCCAGAAGCTCACCGAGTTGAGCGTCGGGAACGCCACGTCGCGCACGCCCAGCTGCAGCGGCACGATGACGTTCATCAGGCCGATGACGAACGGCATGGCGACGAAGAAGATCATGATCGTGCCGTGCGCCGAAAAGATCTGATCGAAGTGCGAGGCGGGCAGATAACCCGCGGAATGGAAGGCGAGCGCCTGCTGGCCGCGCATCATGATGGCGTCGATGAATCCGCGCAGCAGCATCACCAGACCGAGCAGGCAATACATGATGCCGATGCGTTTGTGATCGACGCTGGTGATCCACTCATTCCACAGATAGGGAATCCATCCTTTGGCCGCGACCCAGATCAAACCGCCCAGCACCACGATGAGTACAACCGCGGCCGCGACGAGCGGAATGGGCTGGTTGAAAGGAATGGCGCTCCAGTCGAGCTTTCCCAGCAGGGTCATGGCGTGGCCTGCGGAATTGCATGCGGCGCAATCTGGTGGGGGTTCGGGCCTTCGCCGGGCGGCAGTTTCTGCATCGCGACCGCATCGAACAAACCCTGCTCCACGCTGCGATAGGTATAGGGGGCTGCCGGAACAGACTGCCGCAGGAGGCCACGATAAGCCGCATCATCGAGAGCCGGTCCGTGCGCGCGCGCCTGTGCAACCCAACGGGCGAATTGCGCCTGCGGTTCGGCTATCGCGGCGAAATGCATGTCCGAAAATCCATCGCCGCTGAAATGTGCGGAGAGACCGAGATACTGGCCGGGTTCGTCGGCCTGGAGATTCAGCTGACTGGTCATGCCGTTCATCGCATAAATCTGGCTGCCCAGCCGCGGGACGAAAAACGCATTGAACACCGATGCCGAGGTAATGCGGAAATGCAGGGGCCTCCCCACCGGAACAACAAGCCGGTTGATGCTGGCGACGTTCTGTTCCGGATAAATGAACAGCCATTTCCAGTCGAGCGCGACAACTTCGATCTCCAGCGGTTTTGCGGAAGAAAGCGGCTCGAACGGATCAAGCCGGTGCGAGCCGATCCAGATCACGCCGCCGAGAAAGAAAATCACCAGTGTCGGGATCGACCAGACAAGCAATTCGAGGCGGCCCGAATAGGTCCAGTCCGGACGATAGGTCGCGCGCATGTTCGACGCGCGGTACCACCAGGCGAAGGCGACCGTCACCAGCATCGTCGGCACGACGATCGCCAGCATGATGAAAACGGCGTCGAGAAGGATGATGCGGTCGCCGGCCGCAACAGGGCCTGCCGGAGAAAGGATCGAATCCGCCCGGCAACTGGCGGACGCCGCCAGTGCCGCAAGCAGGAACGACACCGCAAGCGAGCAGCGCGCTACAATCCCCCGCCATGGTGCCATCGCCGGCACCCCCCGGCTGCGATCCTCGGAATCGAGCAATAGCATGAAAGCGTGGCAGTCTTGCAGGCAAATCGCCGCCTTTGGCCAAGTGTCGCTCAAGGGTGGATCGGGTCGGAACCAACCACAACACGCTATTTGGCTTCGCAGTCCCGGCACGGGTTCGCGACCGTGCATGAGAATGCCAGCAGTTCTTGCATGCCAGCAGGCAATGGGACAACTCCTCGTCAAACCATCCGCAGCGACTCTTGTCCAGCCAAGCTTCGACAGTTCACCCGGGCGGGACGAATCCTGCTAATTTGATTGCCCGGCGTCCCCGCGAATGCCACAACCCGCAAGCTTGGGTCAGACGCTCCAGATGCGTTGAAATGCTTGGACAAAATTCAGACCCAGCGCCTTTTCGGCGACGCGGGCAGGATAGCCGCGCTTCAGCAGGGCATCGGCAATAACCTCGGAACGGCGCGGCGTGTTGAGACCGATGACATAGGGCGCCCGATCCTCGCCGGGCGCGGCAAGCCCAGATTTCCGGCGATGTTCCTCCTCCTTGCGAAAATCAGCCATCGCCGTGGGCGAGGTGTCCCAAGGTCCAAGATCACTGTCGCTGCCGACACCAACATGATCCTCGCCGCAAACGGAAAGCGCGTGCGTCATATGCGTCATGTAATCGTCGAGCGTCGGCTGTTTGGGACTCGGGGTCAGATAAGGCAGATCGTAAATGCCAACCGCACCCCCCTTTTGGGCCACTGCGCGAAGCAGTGCATCGCTCTTGTTCCGCGGATGGGGGTAGACCGCGGCACAGCCGGCGTGGGTAATCAGCACCGGCCGCGTTGAAGCCTGGAGCGCGCCGAAAGCCGTTGTTTCGTTGGCGTGGCTGACATCGAGCGCAACGCCCTGCTCGTTCATCTTTGCGACCGCCTTTCGGCCGAGTTGCGTCAGCCCCGCATGCGGATCGCCCAGAACTCCGGTGCCGAAAGGCGATTGTTTGTTGTAGCTGAGCTGCATGACAAGCACGCCGAGCCCCCGAAAGAGTTCGATCCGGTCGAGCTTGTCCTCCAGCATGGTCGCGGCTTCGAATGACAATATGATCCCGACGCGCTTCTCCTGCTTCGCGCGCGCAAAATCGTCATGCCGGCGAACCTGAAGATAAACATCGGGATATTGGGCAATCATGCGCTGGAAGAACGAAATCTCATCGACGACATCCTCGAACTTGCCGTCGATTCCGCCCAGGGTCGTTTTCATTGCCGTGACGCCCGATTGCCGCGCCATGTCGAGCATCGATCGGGGGAATGGAAATTTGTCCTGAAGGGGCGGACTAAGATTGGCATCGAAGACAATGGCGCGGGCGTAGAGCCGCGCGGCATCCGGTGCGATAGTATCGGCAGCTCCCGCCGATCGAATGCGTACGCCTGCCAGCGCCGCGGCCGACGCCGCTACGATTACGTCCCGTCTGTTCATTTCCTGCCCCTTTGTACGAGCGTGTAAATCCTTATCGCCCGGATGATTGCGCCAGACGCGCTTTGGCGCGCGCGATTCGCTCCTGCGCCCTGATGCGCGCGTCCGCCTTCTCTTTCGCCAGTTGCGTCGCGCGTTTCTTCAATTCGGCCATTTCACGCGATTCCGCCTGCTGCGCCGTCTTCAGTTCGCGCTCGGCCTCTTTCCGTGCGGCCGCTGCGCGCTTTCGTTCCTGCGTCGCAGCAACCGCGACCGATTGCTTCTGGCGTGCGGTACGTTTCGGCGCCGGAACGGGATCTGGCTCGCATTTGTATTGGCCTGAGCTTCCGAATGGCCGCTTCAGCACCTTGCCGGGATGTGCCATCGCCGGTTCGACAGCATCGGGATCTGTGGTCACCTGCGCAAACCCTTTGGCGAATTCGCCGGCGCTCGCACCCCAGGCTTCAAGCGCCGCTTTCCGGGAAGGCGTCGCCACGATCGTGTCGTAGAAACCCAGATGCAGCTGGAAAACCTTCAGCCGCCTGCCTTTCATTGACTGCTCATTGCTGCAACGATGCTTTTGCGGTCCGCCGGGATCGTAGCGGACCTCAAAGACGTGTCGAGTGCCTTATGAAGATTGGAGTGATCGGCGCAGGCGCCATCGGCAGCCTTTTGGGCATACCTCTGGCGGAAATTCCGAACAAGGTGAGCGTATTCGCACGCGGGCATACGCTTGCTGCGATCCGGGCCCGGGGATGGATTCTCGAACGCGACGGGGCGCGAATTCAGGCAGACGTTACCGCCAGCGACGATCCTGCAGACCTGGGCGTTCAGGATGTTCTCCTTATCGCCGTAAAAGGTCCGGCGCTGAACGCGGTCGCGCAGGCTGCGAAACCGATGATCGGACGCGAAACAATCGTCATTCCGGCGATGAACGGCGTGCCATGGTGGTTCTTGCTGTCAGGCCGGGGCGCCTTGCCACCAACGGCGCTCCGCTCCGTGGATGCCGACGGTGCGATCGCGAATGCTCTTTCTTTCGGTTCCATTCTCGGCTGCGTCGTGCATGCGTCGGCCCACACCGCGGCACCGGCTGTCACCATACATAAAGCCGGAAACCGGCTTATATTCGGCGAGCCCGACGGTTTGCGCTCGTCGCGACTTCAGCACGTTGCAAATCTGTTTACCAACGCCGGCTTCGAAGTTGTGCAGAGCCAGAACATCCAGCGTGACATCTGGTACAAGCTCTGGGGAAACATGACCATGAACCCCATTTCGGCGCTTGCGGGCGCAACATCCGATCGCATCATCGCGGACGAACTTGTGCATGCTTTCGTGCTGCGCGTCATGGCCGAAGCCGCCGACATCGGAAAACGGATCGATTGCGGGATTCACGAAAGCGGCGAGGATCGTGTCGCCGTCGCGCGACGCATGGGCCCCTTCAAAACGTCGATGCTACAGGACGCCGAAGCGGGTCGCCCGCTTGAAATCGACCAACTGCTTGCGGCGCCACGGGAGATCGCACGGCTCCTTGGCATTCCTACTCCGAACCTCGACGCCCTGCTCGGCCTGACGAGGCTCTTTGCCCGGAGCCGGGATCTGTACCCGCGTTGATACATGACTGCGGAAGCACGAACGTGATCTACTACCCATGACGATGGAGATGAAGCAGATGTTTGCGAAGGAAATTTATGCGTCCCGGCGGGCAAAGCTCGGACAGGCGCTGAAGGGGATTGCGCTTTTTCCCGCCAATCCTCCAAGCCCGATGAACTACGCGCACAACACGCTGCCCTATGCGCAGGATGGCTGTTTCGCATATTTCTTCGGGATTCCGCAGCCCGATCTGGTTGGCGCGCTCGACCTGGATTCCGGCGAGAGCTTTCTCTTTGGCGATGATCCCACACTGGATGCGCTGATATGGCTCGGCACCAGCACGCCGATGCGCGAATGGGCAGATCGCTGTGGTGCCGACAAGGTGCTGCCTTATTCAGCCCTGGCCGATTGGCTCGGCGAACGTCGCCGCGGACGCGACGTACATTTCACGCCGCCTTATCGCGGCGAGTTGACGATTGCTCTCGCGCAATGGCTCGATCTGCCGGTGCAGGCCGTAGCGGGCCGCGCTTCTCTGACGCTTGTCCGCGCCATCATCGCTCAACGCGAAATCAAGGCGCCGGAAGAGATCGCCGAAATGGAAGCCGCACTCGCCGTTACCGCCGAGATGCATGCGGCGGCGATGCGCCTGGCACGCCCCGCGATCATGGAACATCTGGTTTCAGGTGCGGTCGAAGGTGTCGCGCGCAGCGCCGATCTGCACCTCGCCTACCCTGTCATTCTTTCCGCGAGCGGCGAGGTTCTTCATAACGACCGCCACGATCGGCGTCTCGAAGCCGGCGATCTCATTGTTCATGACAGCGGAGCGAGCAGCCGGCTTGGCTATGCAAGCGACATCACGCGGACTCTGCCTGTCGGTGGCCGTTTCCAGGCACGCCAGCGTGTTTGTTACGATCTGGTGCTCAAGTCCCAGCTGGCAGCCATCGACGCCTGCCGGCCCGGAATACCCTATCTCGACGTGCATAAGCTCGCTGCGCGCGTGCTTGTGGAAGGAATGATCGCGGAAGGCGTATTCCGTGGCGACGCCGATGAAATTGTCGAAAGCGGCGCTTACGCGCTTGTCTTTCAGACGGGCGTGGGCCACCAGATCGGCCTCGACGTGCACGACATGGAAGCGCTCGGCGAAAATTACGTCGGCTATGACGCCAGCGTGCAGCGAAGCGAACTATTCGGCCTGCGCAATCTGCGCATGGCGAAGCCGCTGAAGCCCGGGATGGTGGTGACCGTCGAGCCCGGTCTGTATTTCATTCCGGCGCTGATCGATCATTGGGAAAGCGAAAGCCGGTATTCCGGCACTATCGACTATGCGCGCGTGCGTGAATTCATCCCCGTCCACGGCATTCGCATCGAAGACGACGTGCTGATTACCGGCGTGGGCCACCGCGTGCTTGGACCAGGCATCCCGAAAACGGCAACGGAAATGGAGACGGCTCTCGCAAATTAGTTCAGGCAAATCGCGTTGCGAGAACTATCGCAGAACCGTCATCCATGTATCCCACGATGAGGTCGATGGGCTTAGCCCATCGGCTTTTCGCAATTGACCATCCAGGGTGTGCCGAAGCGGTCGGTCACCATGCCGAAGCGTTTCGCCCAGAACGTCTCCTGTATCGGCATGCCGACATTGCCGCCTTCCGAGAGGGCGGCGAAAATTCGCTCGGCTTCTTCGGGCGTCTCGACATCGATGTTGGTCGCATAACCCTGCGGTTTGTTGTAATGACCGCCCGGGCCATCCGAGCCCATCACCGTGGTGTCGCCGGCATTGAACCGGGCATGGACCACCATGTCTTTCTCGGCTTCCGGCATTTTCTCGCCCATGGGGGAATCGCGGAACTTCATGACCCGCATGTCCGTGCCGTTCAAAACCTTTGAGTAGAACTGAAAAGCTTCTTCGCAATTGCCGTTGAAGTTGAGATAGGGGTTGAGTTTCATGACGCTCTCCTGTTTTGTGCTTCGCCTCGACATCCTACGCATGGGCCGCAGTTCTCGCCAGCAACTGGGGAGACGTCATCGCGAAAGCGTTACCAAAACCGCTCTCTCACGAAGACACGACTTACCGCTCTCCAAGAACGGAGACGTTCGCCGCAGACAACTGTAGCGCGCAAAAAAATGTGTGGTGCGCGCAAGAAATAGCGTTGCATCTGAACTGCTCTGCTCCCGCGTCCTAAGCCTTTGACTGGATTAGCAATTCCCGCGCACGCTTGGACTTG
>DATAXF010000034.1:0-39327 GCA_036273095.1 Steroidobacteraceae bacterium
TGATGCGCGAAGAGGATGTCATGGCCGTGATCGAGAGCAAGTAAGCGGAGACAAGACAATGGCAGCCAAAGAAGTCAGATTCAGCGATGACGCGCGCCAGCGGATGTTCCGCGGCGTCAACGTTCTCGCGAACGCCGTCAAGGCGACGCTCGGCCCCAAGGGCCGCAATGCCGTGCTCGAGAAGAGTTTCGGCGCCCCCACAATCACCAAGGACGGCGTCTCCGTCGCCAAGGAAATCGAGCTGAAGGACAAGTTCGAGAACATGGGCGCGCAGATGGTGAAGGAAGTCGCGTCCAACACCTCCGATGAGGCCGGCGACGGCACCACCACCGCGACCGTGCTCGCGCAGGCGATCCTTCGTGAGGGCCTGAAGGCCGTCTCTTCGGGTCGCAACCCGATGGACATCAAGCGTGGCATCGACAAGGCCGTCGCGACGGCCGTCGAGGAGCTGAAGAAGCTCTCCAAGCCCTGCAAGGACTCGAAGTCGATCGCCCAGGTCGGCACGATCTCCGCGAACGCGGACGAGTCGATCGGCAAGACCATCGCCGATGCGATGGAGAAGGTCGGCAAGGAAGGCGTGATCACGGTCGAGGAGGGCTCGGGCCTCGAGAACGAGCTCGAGGTGGTCGAAGGCATGCAGTTCGATCGCGGCTATCTCTCCCCGTACTTCATCAACAACCAGCAGAACCAGACCGCGGAGCTCGAGAAGCCCGTGATCCTGCTGGTCGACAAGAAGATCTCCAACATCCGCGAGCTGCTGCCGCTGCTCGAGGGCGTCGCCAAGTCCGGCCGGCCGCTGCTGGTCGTGGCCGAGGACCTCGAGGGTGAGGCGCTGGCCACACTGGTGGTCAACAACATCCGCGGCATCCTCAAGGTCGCGTCCGTCAAGGCCCCCGGGTTCGGCGACCGCCGCAAGGCCATGCTGCAGGATATCGCTGTACTGACCGGTGGCACCGTGATCTCCGACGAGGTCGGCCTGTCGCTCGAGAAAGCGACGCTCAACGATCTCGGCGAGGCGAAGAAGGTCGTGGTGGAGAAGGAGAACACCACCATCATCGACGGCGCCGGCAAGCAAGCCACCATCAAGGCCCGCATCGAGTCGATCCGCCAGCAGGCCGAGGAGGCCACCTCCGACTACGACAAGGAGAAGCTGCAGGAGCGCGTCGCAAAGCTCTCCGGCGGTGTCGCTGTCATCAAGGTGGGCGCGGCCACTGAGATCGAGATGAAGGAGAAGAAGGCGCGCGTGGAGGATGCGTTGCATGCCACTCGCGCGGCCGTGGAGGAGGGTGTGGTGCCGGGCGGCGGTGTCGCCCTGATCCGCGCCCAGAAGGCGCTCGACAAGCTCGAGGGTGCGAACGAGGACCAGACGGTCGGCATTCGCATCCTGTCGCGCTCCATCGAGGAGCCGCTGCGCCAGATCGTCGACAACGCCGGCGAGGATGCCGCCGTGATCCTCAACAAAGTCAGGGACGGTGGCAAGGGCAACTACGGCTACAACGCCGCTACCGGCAATTTCGGCGACCTGATCGAGCAGGGCATTCTCGATCCGACCAAGGTCACGCGCCTGGCGCTGCAGAACGCGGCGTCGGTGTCGGGTCTGCTGCTGACGACAGAGGTCATGATCGCCGAAGCACCGAAGGACGAGGAGCACAGCCATGGCGGGATGCCGCCGGGCGGTGGCATGGGCGGCATGGACATGTAGTGGAGACCCGTCTCCCGAAGCCCCGCAGGGGCGTAGGGAGACACCCCTCTAAAGAGGTATCGATAATTCAGAGATGAGCCGATAACATCATCGGCACTGGTTAGGGACGGCGCCCGACCCCAAAGCGGGTGGCCATCCTGAAAGACGCGGAGCAAGACCCCCTATTCCGCGCAATCTTGAAGGCCCGCTTTATGCGGGCCTTTTTTTTTATGGGCGTCCATGCCTTGCGCAAATCGCTCCTGGCGATTTGCGCGGGCCACACGTGTGGCTTTTTTCACCTCGCGGCCCCGGGAACGGCCCGGGGCCGCTTAGTGACTTGCTTTCGAACGGCGCATAATCGAAGCACTGCGCTGACTACTGGAGCGTCACATGACAAAGTTTTACAGGCGTGTCGTCATGGCAACGGCTGTTATGACCGTAACGTTGGGGCTGGTGGGATTGGCGGTGGGGCAGTCGACTCCAGGGGCAGCGGCGCCGGCACCGGGGGGGCGTGTGATCGCCAAGGGGCCGGGATATAGCATCGTCGCGACCTCGCCGGGCACGGGCGGCCAGGCGGCGGCGGCAGTGACGGATGCTCCGCTCGAGAGACTCCGTGAGCCGATCGTTTGTCGCGGGCAGCGGGAGTTGAGCATCGACAACCGCAACATCCGCTTCGAGGGCAATGCCATCACCGCCGAGGACGGGTGCGAGCTCCACATCAGCAACAGCCGCATCAGTGCGGGTGGTGTCGCCATTCGTGTGCGCAATGCGAACGTGCACATCGAGAACAGTGAAATCGAGGGGCGCGAGGCATCCATCGATGCCGCCGGCGGGTCCCAGATCTACGCCGAGACGTCGACCTTCAGGGGGGCGGCCCGCCGACTGGGTCAAGCCGTCATCCACGATCTCGGCAACAACGCCTGGGATTGATAGAGGGTGGGGGGACTGTCCGACCGCCCGGACATCAGCGCGGAGCTGCGGGCCCGTCTGCAGCAGCAGTTGGACGCTCTCGAGTCGGCTTCGCCGGGCCGGCTGCAATCGTTGCCGGCGGCGGTTCGCGACTCACTGCCGCTCGTTTTCGCGGCCAGTGATTTCATCGCGCAGGCCTGTGTGGCAGACGCCGAGCTGCTGGGCGATCTGACGACGCATTACGGCCTGAGCAGTCGCTCGACCGCCGCCGACTACACCGCCCGCGCGCCGGCTGCGGGCTGCGGTGCCGATACGGAAATGATGTCTGTCCTGAGGCGCTGGCGCCGGCGCGAGATGGTACGGATCGGCTGGCGCGCGCTGGCCGGTTGGTCGCCGGTCGAGGAGACCCTCACCGAGCTTTCGGACTTCGCCGATGCGGCCATTCGCGTCTCGGTCGAGCACGCCCGGCAGGCGCTGACGTCCCGCTACGGCGAGCCGCGCTCCGCCGCGGGCACGGTGCAGCCGCTGGTCGTCGTCGCCATGGGCAAGCTCGGCGGCTGCGAGCTCAATTTCTCCTCCGACGTGGACCTGGTGCTGCTCTTTCCGGAGCATGGCGAGACCGACGGCCCGCGGCCGATCGCCAACGAGGAGTTCTTCACCCGCCTCGGGCAAGGCCTGATCAGACTGTTGGAAACTGCGACTCATGACGGTTTCACGTTGCGGGTCGACATGCGGCTGCGCCCCTTCGGCGACAGCGGCCCCCTGGTCGCAAGCTTCGCCTCGCTGGAGGATTATCTGCCGTTGCATGGCCGGGACTGGGAGCGCTACGCCTATGTGAAGGCGCGGCCGGTCACCGCAGTGGAGCGTTATGCCGAGATTCGCGGCGCCGCGCTCGGCCCGTTCGTTTATCGCCGCTATCTCGACTACGGCGTGTTCGAGAGCCTGCGGGAAATGAAGAGCCTGATCGGGCGCGAGGTCGAGCGGCGCGAGCTCGCCGGCCACATCAAGCTGGGGCCGGGAGGCATTCGCGAGATCGAGTTCATCGTGCAGTCCTTTCAGCTCATCCGCGGCGGCCGCGAGCGGCGCTTGCAGACGACTTCGCTCCTGCAGGCGCTTACGGTGCTCGACGAATTGCAGCTCATGCCGGGTGCGGCTGTGGCAGAGCTGCGCGCGGCGTATCTATACCTGCGGCGGCTGGAGAACAGCCTGCAGATACTCGCTGACGGTCAGGTCCACCAGCTTCCCGCCGACGCGCTCTCGCAGGAGCGCATCGCGCTCGCCATGGGCGCCGCGGATTGGGCAACACTGCTCGCGCAGCTCGGCCGGCATCAGGCATGTGTCAGCGGTCACTTCAAGCGCTTCGTGTTCGGGGCCGCCGGGCATGACGGCACTGCGGTCAGGATCGATCTGGGCCGGCTGTCGGGTGACGGCGCCGAAAGCGCCGTACTGTCCGAGTCGTTGGGCCGCGCCGGCTTCGAGGACCCGGCCCAGGCGACGCAGATGCTGTTGGAGCTGCGAGCGTCGGGGCTGGTGCGCAAGCTCGATGAGCCCGGACGACAGCGGCTGCAGGCGCTGTTGCCGCCGTTGCTTGCGGACATCGGCGCCGCCCGGCTCGCGGGCGTCGAGCAGCTGGCAGTGCTGCGTCGGATCGTCTCCATTCTCGAGGCAACGGGCAAGCGCTCCGCCTACTTCGCGCTGTTACGCGAGAGTCAGCCGGCGCGCTCGCGACTCATCGAGGTCTGTCGCCACGGCGAGTTCCTGGTCCGTCAGATCTCTTCGTATCCGCTGCTGCTCGATGAGCTGGTCGACGAGCGGCTGCTGTCGGAGCTGCCCGATCGCGAGGCGCTGGCGGGCGAGCTGCAGGCAGCCATGGAGCAGCTTCACGACGAGGACCCCGAGCGCCAGGTCGAGGCGCTCTGCCACTTTCAGCGCGCCGCCATCTTCCGGATCGCCGTGGCGGACCTCACCGGCCGGTTGCCCGTCATGCGGGTGAGCGACCGGCTCACCGAGATCGCCGAGCTCATCATCGCGTGCGCGGTCGAGCTCGCGTGGCGGCAGATCACCACGCTCTTCGGCGTGCCGCACTGTGGCGAGGGCACGGAGAGGCGGCCCGTGAGCATCTGCGCGGTGGGCTATGGCAAGCTCGGCGGACTGGAGCTCGGCTACGCCTCGGATCTCGACCTGGTGTTTCTCCACGACTCCCGCGGGGAGCACCAGGAGACGGCCGGCCCCGGCGCGGGCGGGCCCGGCGCGCGGCCGATCGACAATCAGCTCTTCTTCGTGCGCCTGGCGCAGCGGCTGGTGCACCTGCTCACCATGCATTCGGCAGCCGGCCGGCTCTATGAGGTGGATGTCCGCCTGCGCCCGAGCGGCAAGGGAGGCCTGCTGGTCACGCAGCTCGATGCCTTCGCCGAGTACCAGCGGCGCGAGGCCTGGACCTGGGAGCATCAGGCGCTGCTGCACGCGCGCGCAGTTGCCGGCGCGCCTGCGCTGTGCGCGGAGTTCGAGCGCACTCGGATAGACGTCCTTCGCCACGCGGTGCGGCGTGAGACCCTGCGCGAGGAAGTGCGCTCGATGCGCGAGCGCATGCGGCGGGAACTGTCGAAAGGCGCCGATGGGCAGGTGGATCTCAAGCAGGATGCCGGCGGCATCGCCGACATCGAGTTCCTTGCCCAGTACTGGGCGCTGAAATGGGCCCGGGACTATCCGCCGGTGGCCATGTTTTCCGACACCATCCGGCAGCTCGAATCGGTCGCGTCGGCGAATCTGGTGCCACAGGCGACTGTCGATGTCCTCACGGCGGCTTATCGGGCGTACCGCACCCGGATGCACCACCTCTCCCTGGCCGGCGAGGCCGGCCTGGTTTCCGGCCGTGAATTTGTCGCCGAGCGTGCCGCGGTCACCGAGGTATGGGACCAAAGTATGGGTCCGGGTGATGGTGCGGGCTGAAACGGTATAATGCTGCCATGGCCGCGCAACCCAAAGTGCTCATCCAGCCGAACGCGCAGAACCAGTACGAGGTCACGTGCGAGGATCTGCCGCTCTCGTGCCCGATGCCGCAGATGTATCTGTGGAACTCCCATCCCCGCGTCTATCTGCCGATCGAAGATACCGGCTGGGCCAAGTGCCCTTACTGCAGCGCCGAGTACACGTTGCGGCGGTAAGACTCACACGTCCGTCAGCGACGCAATCAAGCTCATGAGTTTCTCGAGCGCGCCGCGATTGCGCTCGACGGCGGCAAGACCGCGCGCACCCATATCCATCCGCAGCGCCTTATCGGACAGCAGCTCGGTCACTCGCGCGCCGAGCTCCGCCTCGTTGCGTACTGTCTTCACTGCGCCGCCATCGAGCAGCAGCCGCGCCACATCCTCGGCGTTGGAATTGTTGGGTCCTGTCAGGATGGGCAGCCCCAGTGCGGCGGGCTCGAGCAGGTTGTGGCCGCCGATGGGGGCGAGACTGCCGCCGACGAAAGCCACGTCGGCCGCCGCATAGAAATAGAGCAGCTCGCCCAGTGTGTCGAGCAGCAGCACGCTGCAGCCCTGGGCGGCAACAGGCGGCACGGAGGCTTGCGAGCGCCGCGCGAATGCGACTCCCTGCCGCTCGAGCCATGCCGCCACCTCATCGAAGCGGTTGGGGTGACGCGGAGCGAGCACCAGCAGTGTCCCCGAATGAGCGGCGACGACGCGCCGCTGCGCCGCCAGCACTGCCTCTTCCTCGATTCCGCCATGGGTGCTGCCCGCCACCCAGACGCCACGGCTTGGCGCGTACTGCTGGCGCAAGGCCCTGCCGCGCTCGCCGATGTCAGGCGGCAGCGTGAGATCGAATTTGAGGTTGCCCGTGACGTGCGTGCGTTCCGCCGCCGCACCGAGAGCGCGGAAGCGCTCGGCGTCTCCCTCGCCCTGCGCGGCGACGACGACCCCGCCCGACACGGTCTCCTTGAATAGCGCACCGAGTCGCCGATAGCGGTCTGTCGAGCGACGCGACAGGCGCGCGCTGGCTATGACCAGCGGTATCCGGCGCAGCCGGCATTGGCGATACAGGTTCGGCCACAGCTCGGTCTCCATGATGACCGCAAGGCGCGGGCGAGCGCGATCGAGAAAGCGGCGAACCGATCCAGGGAGGTCGAACGGCAGAAAACGCACCTCGGCGGCTCCGCGAAACAGCGCGCGGGCGCGCGCGGCGCCGGTGGGCGTGAATGTGGTCACCAGCACCGGCACTTCCGGATACCGATTGCGTAGCGCGATGACGAGCGCCGCGGCCGCCTGCACTTCGCCGACGGACACGGCGTGTACCCAGATAGTGGGTTGCGCCAGGGACGCACCGAGTCCGAATCGCTCGCCGAAGTTGCGCCAGTAGCTGCGGTCCTTGAGACCGCGGGCGGCCAGCATCAGCGAGATCAGGGGGGCCGCAAGGTACACCGCCGCGAGATAGAGCAGGCGCATGGCGGGGCTCGTGCGTCAGCCGGCCGGCGGCTCGCGGGCCGCGGTCGACTGCCAGTAGCCGTTGAGCAGCCCATGCCAGTCCGCCTCGGAGAAGCGGTCGGCAGGCAATCCGTAAGTGATCTTCTCCAGGGAGCGTCGCAGCCGTACCAGATTGGCGTCGCGCCACATGCCCGCCCGCCGCAGCTCGCAGCGGTCGAAGTCGACCAGGAAAACGCTCTCCTCGCTGAGCATCACGTTGCGCGCGTTGAGATCCGCATGACAGACGCCGAAGTCGTGAAAGCGCCGGATGCAGCGCCCGATCGAGATCCAGGTGAGGATGGACAGCGCGCCCATGACCAGACATTCGGCGAGCGAGCCGACGGTCGTCAATCGCTCCGTGATGATGTCGCCGCGGTAAATGCCGCCGTGGCGGACATAGCGGGCGCCGATCGGTGCCGGCACCGGCAATCCGGCGCGATGCAGCCGGTACATGATCGACCACTCCGCGAACGGCCGCGTCTCGTCCTCACCGCGCCAGATGTATTGATCCGGAGACAGGAGGGAAATGAGGCCGCCGCGATGATAGTGACGCAACACCAGCCGGCGATCCTTGCTGCGCACGAAATGTGTGGTGCCACGGCCCTGCGCGGCACCGTCGAGCTCGCCTCGCGAGCCCCAGTAGCGCGGGTCGAACCAGGCCGCGGTCAAATTGCGAGCCCTGGAGGCGTCGTATAGCATGGCGCCTCCCTCGATGACGCCCTGCTTGACCTCCGACCCGAGCGGCCAGCGCCCGCTCACCGGATACTCTCCGTGAAGTTGCCGCCCGACGGACCGCCTCCCACCGCCTGCATATTGAGACTCTCGTCGCTCGGCGACACGTGCCACGTCGTCCCCGTGGTCCGGGCGCTACAGCGCTCATGGCCGCAGACGAAGCTGACATGGATCATCGGCAAGGCGGAGTCACGTCTGATGGATCTCATCGATGGCGTCGAGTTTATCACCGTGGACAAGCGGGCCGGCCTTGCGGCGCGTCGCGATCTGCGCGCGTGCCTGCAGGGGAGACGCTTCGACGTGCTGCTGCACATGCAGCTGTCGCTGCGTGCGAGCCTCGTCTCGAGCGTCGTGCGGGCACCGATCCGAATTGGATTCGATCGCGCCCGTGCGCGCGAGCTGCAGTGGCTCTTCACCAATGCGCGCATCGCACCGCGCAGCCGCGAGCACGTCCTCGACAGCTTCTTCGGCTTCCTGGAGGCGGTGGGCATCCACGACCGGACGCTGCGCTGGGATGTCCCACTGACGCCCGAAGCCCTCGAATATGCCCAGACTCTGATCCCCGACGCGCGGCCAACGCTGGTCATCAGCCCCTGCTCCAGTCATTCGCGACGTAACTGGCGCGCTGAGGCCTACGCGGCGGTCGCGGACCATGCCGTAGAACGTCATGGAATGCGTGTAATCCTGGCAGGTGGACGCACGGCGACCGAGCGCGATGTCGGGGCGGCTATCGAGCAGTCGGCGCATGTGCCCGTCCAGAACCAGATCGGGCGCGACACGCTGCCGCAGATGCTGGCGTTGCTCTCGCGGGCGACCGTCCTGCTGTCACCCGACTCCGGCCCTGCCCACATGGCAACCATGGTGGGGACGCCGGTGATCGGCCTCTACGCGGCCACGAATCCCGAGCGCAGTGGACCGTACCTGTCGCTGAAATGGTGCGTGAACGCCTACCCGCAGGCGGCGCTGCGCTTCCGCGGGCGTCCGGCGGAGAAGCTGCCCTGGTGGGAGAAGATCGAAGAGCCCGGCGTGATGGACCTCATCGAGGTACCCCAGGTCACCGCGAAGCTCGACGAGTTGCTAGCATACGGCCTATGAGCGACGACATCCTCGTGCCCGTCTCTCCGGGGGAGCTGCTCGACAAGATCACCATCCTCAGGATCAAGACGGCGCGTATTCTCGATCCGGCGAAGCTGGCGAACGTGCGGCTCGAGCTCGACCTGCTGGAGAAGACCTGGCGCGGCTCACCCTTCGCGGCGACCGATGTGGCGCGCGATGAGCGTGCGCTGCAGGAGGTCAACGAGCGGTTGTGGGATATCGAGGACCGGATCCGCGAGAAAGAGGCCCGCCAGACCTTCGATCGGGACTTCATCGAGCTCGCGCGCGCCGTCTATCACTCGAACGACGAGCGAGCCGCGATCAAGAAGCGTATCAACGCCGCGCTCGGATCACGGCTGGTGGAAGAGAAGTCCTATCAGGCCTACAAGCGCGAAAGCACCTAAGAAAGCGGCCCAGGGCCGTTCCCGTTTCCCGGGGCGCTCCCTCTCGCGCTGACGGGTCTCAGGGAGCCGCGAGATCGAGGAAACTCACAGGGCTGGCCGCGCAAATCGCCGGGAGCGATTTGCGCCAATCAACTAAGGGTTCAGCGGCGGTGGTGGCGGCGGTTTTGGAGTCGGCGGCGGCTCTCGGGGGGTCAGGGCTTCCGGTGTGATCGCGCCCAGCGACACCGATGCGCTCGCGGTGAGCCAGCGGTTTATCGCCTGTACCTCGCTCGGATCCAATGTTCCGGCGGCGAACCGCAGCTGCACCACGCTCGTGATATAGGCGTAACGGCTGGCGGCATAGTTGGTTTTTGCCTGCACGAGCGTGCTCAACGCATTGAGTACGTCGACCTCCGTCTGCGTACCTACGCGATAGCCCGCCTCGGTCGCCCGGTATGCGGTCTGGCTGGACACCAGCGCCTGCTGCAACGCTTGGACGTGGGCGATGCCACTGATGACGCCAAGGTAGGCGTCACGCGCCTGCTGCTCGGTCGTGCGCGCCGTCTGTTGCACGGCATCCTTCGCGGCGATCCACTGATACTGCGCCTGATGTACCCGGGCTTCGGTGCCGCCGCCGCTGAAGATCGGGACGCTGATCTCGAGTCCGATCTGCCGGTCGTTCGTCCAGGACGGTAATCCGGTGAACGTGCCGAGCCCGATGATCGACTCGTCCTGATTGGAGCTGTTGAACGAGCGGCTGGCGGTCAGGCTGACCGACGGGAGATGGCCGCCAAAGGCGACCTGCACGTTGTCCCGCGCCGCATCCGCAGCCAGGCGGCTCGCGATGAGCGTCAGGTTTTGCTGCAGCGAGGTCTGCACCCACTGATTCTGGCTGGCCGGGCTCGGCATGAGGAGCGGCATGGCCGCGCCGGGCTCCGATAGAGCCGGGTACTGCCTCCCGGTGATTACCTGGAGCTGATCCTCCGCGGTAGCGAGGGATTGCTTGTCGGCGATGACCGCGGCGGCGGCCGTATCCCGCCCCGCTCGCGCCTGCTCGACGTCGGTGATGGCGATCAGGCCGACCTGATAGCGCTTGTCGGCCTGCTCGAGCTGCAGGTCGAACGCCTGCAGAGAAGACTCCTGCGCCTGCAGGGTATCGAGGGCGGAGAGCACGTTGAAGTAGGCGGTGGCGACCCGCAGGATCAGGTCCTGGGCCGCGGACTCATAGGTGGCCTGCGCCTCGGCGACCTGGCTGTCGGCCGCCTTGAGATTCATCCAGTCGGTCCAGGAGAAGAGCTGCTCCGACAGGTTGAGGCTCCAGGTCTTCTGCGCCGTGCTCGAAGCGACATAGAAGGGTATCGGGGCGATCTTGGTGGAGGAGACCGACTCGAGCTGGCTCGACTCGCCCGCATTGTGGTCCCAGGACTTCCCGGCGGATCCTGTGATCTGCGGCAGCAGTGACGCCCAGGCCTCTGGCCGCGCCTCCCGTGCCGCCATATAGGTCGCATAGGCCTGCTGGTAAGTCGGGTCGCTGGCCAGGGCGTCCTGGTAGATCTGGGCAAAGTCCGCGGCGCCTGCGGCGACGGGGAGTCCGATGGCGAAGCCGGTGCAGAGTAGGGCCAAGCTGAGGGCAAGCCTCGATGTCCGTAGGGCGCGGTGCATAATCTTGCGGGATGCTCTTGAGTCTGAAGAGAGGCTCTTAGAACACAAAACCCTGCGGCCGAGTTGCATGTACGAGCGGATCGATGACCGTCTCGAAGAGACTTTCCGTGCCCCATGCATCGGCGGTGACTCGGCGAACGACCCGCGCATCCATTACCGGGGGCTCGCCGACCACCACAAAGAGCCGCCCGCCGACCGTGAGCTGGCGCTGGAAGCGGTCATCGGCGATGGGGAGCGAGGCTGTGACGGCAATGGCGTCGTAGCGCGCGTCAGGATCGAGCCGGGTCGCATCCTGCGCGACGATGTCGACGTCCCGCAGGCCAAGGGAGGAGATGTTGCGACGGGCGAGCTCAGCGAGCTCTGGAAATATCTCCAGAGAGCGGACGGACGCGCCGCCCGCCCGCAGGCATGCCGTCACGAATCCGGAGCCTGTCCCGACCTCCAGGATGCTCTCGGTGCCGGTGAGCGCCAGGGCCTGCAGGAGTCGGCCGAGGACGCTCGGGCGCAACATGTGCTGGCCGCAAGGCAGAGGAATCTCGACGTCCGCGAAGGCCAGGAAACGATGCTGCGGCGGGACGAAGGCCTCCCGCGGCACCCGGCGCAGGGTCTCGAGCACCCGAGCGTCGAGCACGTCCCAGGCACGCACCTGCTGCTCGATCATCTGTTCGCGTGCCAGCACCGTCGACATCTTCCTGAGAGCTCCGATTGGACTTATTGCATCCCCGGGGGCGGGGCACGTGACGTTACGGGTTTTCTCAGCTCCTGCCAAGCCGCTTTGCGATGAGATATGGTGAAACGCCGACGGGGGCCCGAACAGCTACGCTATGCTTCCGGACGTCCGCACCCCGGATAACGAGAATAACTAAAGAGAAAGCGGACTGCCCGACAGCCGCCAACCCCATGACGTCGAAATCAATCGCTCGCGCGCCCGGGAGTCTGTCTCGCGCCTGTAGGATCGGCTGATGTCCGCCGTTGACGTGTTGTGCCTCCTGCTGGCGCTCACTGCGGCAGTGCTCTTCTGGCTCTACGTCGTGAAGCGCCGCGAGTTGAATGACGTCGAGCAGCTCTCCCAGCAGCTGCAGCGCATCGCGATCGGCGGCTCGCTCGCCGGCAGGGTGGACTCGGCGAGTCCGAAGCCGGAGCTGTCGGCCCTGGTCACGGCGATCAACCACCTGCTGACCCGTGCCGCAGCCGAGCGCGACGGCGGCAGGGTGACGCCCAAGCTCTTCGCAGAGCTCGGTGAGCGCATCCACGAGGCGGTGCTGGTCCATCGCGATGTGATTCTGTACTCCAACCGGCAATTCGCTGCGCTGGTCGGCGCGGACCGCGTCGACCTCGCCGGGCGCCGGCTGGGCGATCTCGTGGCGCCCGAGTACGCCGAGCTGGTGCACGAGAACATCCGCCGACGACTGTCAGGAGAGCCGGCCGCGGAGCGTTACGAGGTCGAGGTTCTCGGCCGCGAGGGTCAGGTCAGCCGGCTCGAGATCAGCTCCGCGCGTGTCGACTATGACGGTGGCAGCGCGCTGCTCGTGACAGGTGTCGAGATCCTCCCGACGCAGACCGTCGAGGCGCTGCGCATCAAAACGGACGGCGATTCCACTGCGTATCTGCTGGCCCTGAACTCACTTAGAGAGGCCGTGATCGCCACCGACGTCGAGGGCCGGATCACCTATCTCAATCCCGCGGCGGAGCGGCTCACGGCGACGAGCGGCGATCAGGCCGCAGGCAAGACTCTGGAGGAGATCGTCGGACTGGTCGACGAAACCGACCGGCGCCTGCTCTCCGACCCGGTGCGCCAGGCGCTCACGAGCGGCGCCGCCGTGACTCTCGGTCGGCGCGCGCTGCTGATCTCGCGCGCCGACGCCGGTGAGCACTCGATCGAGCTGTCAGCGACGCCGATGCGAACCGCGGCCGGCGAGCAGGTCGGCGCGGTGGTACTGCTGCATGACGTTTCCGAGCAGCGCGGCCTCGCGCGCCAGATGTCCTATCAGGCGACTCACGATGCGCTCACGGGCCTGGTCAACCGGCGCGAGTTCGAGCGCCGCCTGGAGGAAGCGGTCGATATCGGCCACCGCGGCGACGGCCAGCACGTGTTGTGTTATCTCGATCTCGACCGCTTCAAGGTGGTCAACGATACCAGCGGCCATCTCGCCGGCGACAGCATGCTGCGCGAAGTGGCGAAGCTGCTGCGTGATGCCGTGCGCGACAGCGACACCGTGGGTCGCCTGGGAGGCGACGAGTTCGGCATGCTGCTCATCGGCTGCCCGCTCGAGAAGGCGCGCCAGATCGCCGATGACGTCTGCCGTGCGGTCGGCGACCACCGTTTCGTGTGGCGCGACCAGATATTCAACATCGGAGTGTCGGTCGGCCTGGTGGAGATCTCGCGCGAGAGCGGCACGCTCGAGGAGCTGCTGACCGCCGCCGATTCCGCCTGCTATGTCGCGAAGAAGCAGGGTTCCGGGCGGGTGGCGGTGTACTCGGCGCGCGATGAGGCGCTGGCGCGCCATACGGGCGAGATCCAATGGCTGCAGAAGCTGCAGAGCGCGCTGAAGGAAAGCCGGTTTCAGCTCTACTATCAGCCCATCGTGCCCGCCTATGGCACCGACGGCGGCGGTCCCGCGATGGAAGTGCTGGTGCGGCTGCAGGATGAGGACGGTCATCAGGTGCCGCCGACGGAGATCGTGCGCGCGGCGGAGCGCTATCGGCTGATGGGCCTGGTCGACCGCTGGGTGGTGCAGACGACGCTCGCCGCGCTCGGGCGCGGCGCCATTCCGGTGTCGAGCGATCGCTGTGTTGCCATCAACATCTCGGGCCAGACACTGGCGGATACTCAATTCCTCGAGTTCGTGGTCGAATGCCTGGACAGCACCGGCGTGGCGCCGGCACAGGTGTGCTTCGAGATCAGCGAGACGGCGGTGGTCGCCAACCTCGAGCATGCGCGCCGCTTCGTCGGCGTGCTGCACGGCATGGGATGTCAGTTCGCGCTCGATGACTTCGGCTCGGGTATGGGGTCCTTCTCCAACCTCAAGAATCTGCCGATGGATTACCTGAAGATCGACGGCTCCTTCATCCGCAACCTGGCGCGCGATACAGTCAATCAGGCGATGGTCACCGCGATGATCAAGTTGGCGCGCACGCTCAATTTCAAGGTGATCGCCGAGCAGGTCGAGGACAGCGCGGCGCTGGAAGCGGCGCGGCGCATGGGCGTCGACTTCGTGCAGGGCTACGCCATTGCCAGGCCGCAACCTTTACCGCTGGCGGCGTGATTCTTTATTGGCGCAAATCGCTCCCGGCGATTTGCGCGGCCAGCCATATGGCTCATTTCATCCCGCGGCCCAGGGAACGGCCCTGGGCCGCTTGATTACTTGCTGTTGACGTCCTTGGGATCGAACTTCAGCGCGGCGCCGTTCATGCAGTAGCGCATGCCCGTGGGCTTCGGGCCGTCGGGGAACACGTGGCCGAGATGGCCGCCGCAGCCGGAGCAGTGGACCTCGGTCCGCGTCATCAGATGAGCGTGATCCTCGCGTGTGGCCACCGATCCCGGCATCGGCTGGAGGAAGCTCGGCCAGCCGGTCCCGCTTTCAAACTTTGCCTGTGACTCGTAGAGCGGCTGACCGCAGCCCGCGCAGCGAAACACGCCCGTGCGGTGCTCATCGTTGAGCGCACTCGTGCCCGCCCGCTCGGTGCCGTGACGGCGAAGCACGCGGTACTGTTCCGGGGACAGTCCGGCGCGCCACTCTTCATCGGTCTTCTCGACCGGAAACCGCTCTTTGGAGTCCACCCCGGTCATCTCCCGCATCAGCTTCATTACGGCGCGAGTCCAACAGGTCCGCAGCCGCCTCGTCAAGCGCCAGGCCGCGCTGCGCCTGCCCGGGGCCTCGTCCGACGAGAAAGCAACAGCAGGTAGAGCGCTGCAGCCCCTGGGCAATCAAGGAGTTGCGCCGACCCGGAGTCGCCATGGACGACCGATGTAGGCTGCCGCCAACAATCAACAGTCGGGCGTTCTTGCAAACCAACGGTGCAAGTTGTCCGCGGTCGTGGTAAGAAGGTCGCCCGATTCGTGCACCAGTGCGAGCAGCTACGGAGGCGCCCAGCGTATGCAGCTTGCCCGATTATGGCGTGAGCATCTTGCAGCAGGTTGTCCTCGCGAGCTCGCCGGCGTCGAGATCGCCGGCAGCGACGCGCGTACTCTAGATGCCGAAATCACGGCCTGCGTGAGCGCGCTCATTTGCAGATCGATGACCGTAGACGAGCGTATCGAGCGCCGACTCGCCGATATCAGCGACGCGCTCGCCAGTAAGCAGCGCCAGGCTGGCGAGCCGGTGGCGGCGTATTGCGCCCGCCTGAACCGTCTGGTGGGGGCGATGCTCATGGAGTCCCGCGCGGGTCGGGCATAGACAGCCAGCGGGTCCGACCACCCCTCTTTGCTCCCTCGGTCCAGGGAGCACCCCTCATTCGTTGCTTTTGAGCGACGCCCGAATCCGGCGCCCGCACGATTCTTGCTCAGCTTGGGCCGGCTAGGTGCCTAGGAGCTGACTGTCGTGGGATGCTCGAGTCTTGCGGGAGAGGCCGTCGTGGAGGACTTGCCGCACGCGGATGTGCCACTCAAGGTGCTCGTAGTGGACGATCAGGTGGATTCCGCCGACGCGGTGGCCTGTCTCTTGTCGATGATGGGCCATGAGGTCCACACGGCCTACGGGCCTCACGAGGCCCTGGAGAAATACCGGCAGGTGCGGCCCGAGGTCGTCTTCATGGACATCAGCATGCCGGAGCTGAGCGGCCTCGAGACGGCCGCCCGCATCCGCTCCATGCCGGAGGGCACCTCGACCACCATCATTGCCCTCACCGGCCTCGGCCACGAGGCCGACCGCCGTCGCTCGCGTGAAGCGAGCATCGACCATCACGTGGTCAAGCCCGCGTCGCCCGCCTTACTGCATAGCCTGCTGAGCGCGATACATCACGCTTAGCCGTGCTCAAAGCAACGGGATCATCAGCAGGGCGACGATATTGATGATCTTGATCAGCGGGTTGATGGCGGGGCCGGCCGTGTCCTTGTAGGGGTCGCCGACCGTGTCACCGGTTACGGCGGCTTTGTGGGCGTCGGAGCCCTTGCCGCCGTAATTGCCTTCCTCGATGTATTTTTTCGCGTTGTCCCAGGCGCCGCCGCCTGTGGTCATGGAGACCGCGACGAAGAGGCCGGTCACGATGGTGCCGATGAGGAGGCCTCCCAGCGCCTTGATGCCAGCGCCGGGGCCCAGCAGGTAGTTCATTACCACCACCAGGATGATGGGCACCACGATGGGCAGGAGCGACGGGATGATCATCTCGCCGATCGCGGCACGGGTGAGCAGGTCAACCGCCCGCGAATAATCGGGCTTGGCGGTGCCCTCCATGATGCCCTTGATCTCGCGGAACTGGCGGCGGACTTCGGTGACCACGGAGCCGGCGGCACGCCCTACGGCCTCCATGGCGAGGGCGCCAAAGAGGTAGGGCACGAGGCCGCCGATGAAGAGCCCGATAATGACGGCCGGATCGGAGAGGGAGAAGGCGACGAGCTTTCCAGCGGCTGCCAGGTTGTGGGTGTAGTCCGCGAACAGCACCAGGGCCGCGAGCGCCGCGGAGCCGATGGCATAGCCCTTGGTGACGGCCTTGGTCGTGTTGCCGACCGCATCGAGCGGATCGGTGATGTCGCGCACCTGCTTCGGCAGGCCCGCCATCTCGGCGATGCCGCCGGCGTTATCCGTGATCGGGCCGTACGCATCGAGAGCCACGATCATCCCCGTCATCGACAGCATGGCGGTGGCGGCGATCGCGATTCCGTAGAGGCCAAGGCCGGCGCCGCTCGCCCCGCCCAGCCTGTACGAGGCCCAGATCGCGAGGCACACGGCGATGACGGGCAGCGCAGTCGCCTTCATGGAGACGCCGAGGCCCGCGATGATGTTGGTCGCATGACCGGTCTCCGACGCGGCGGCGACCTTGCGGACCGGGCTGTACTCCGTGGCCGTGTAGTACTCCGTGATGACGATCAGCGCGGCGGTGAGGCCGAGGCCGATGAGCGAGCAGCCGAAGAGCGAATTGCCCTGCGCGGGCATGAGCGCGTGCGTAATGAAGTAAAAGCCGATCGCCGACACGATGCCGGAGACGATCACGCCCTTGTACAGGGCGTTCATGATCTTGCCGCCCTCGCGCGTCGAGACGAAAAAGGTGCCTATGATCGAGGAGACGATCGACACCGCACCGAGCGCGAGCGGATAGATTGCGGCGTTGAGGCCGGCTGCCGCACTCTGCTTGGCGAAGAGCTGCCCGCCGAGCAGCATGGTGGCTACAACGGTGACGGCGTAGGTCTCGAAGAGGTCGGCTGCCATGCCCGCACAGTCGCCCACGTTGTCGCCGACGTTATCGGCAATGACCGCAGGGTTGCGTGGGTCATCCTCGGGAATGCCTGCTTCGACCTTGCCGACGAGGTCGGCGCCGACGTCGGCGCCCTTCGTGAAGATGCCGCCGCCGAGGCGCGCGAAGATCGAGATCAGCGAGCCGCCGAATGCAAGGCCAACCAGCGCGTGCAGCGCCGGCTCCATGCCGATGATGTTGCGCAGGAAAGCGAAGTAACCGGAGACGCCGAGCAAGGCGAGCCCGACGACCAGCATGCCCGTGATCGCGCCGCCGCGGAATGCCACCGCCAGGGCCGCATTGAGACCCTTCGTGGCGGCCTCGGCCGTGCGCACGTTGGCGCGCACGGAGATGTTCATTCCGATGTAACCGGTCGCACCGGAGAGGACCGCGCCGATGGCGAAGCCGCAGGCGGTGGGCCAATGCAGGAAGTAGCCGAGCACCGCGAAGAGCACGATGCCGACGATCAGAATCGTAGTGTACTGGCGATTGAGGTAGGCCTTCGCCCCAGCCTGCACGGCCGCGGCTATCTCCTGCATACGCTCGTTGCCCGCGGGCAGGCGGAGGATGGCGGTCATGGATACGATGCCGTAAAGGACGGCGAGTACACCGGCCGCAATAGCGGCCCACAGCCACGTGGTGGCATCCATCAGGCATCTCCCCCTGGAATTCTTGAAGGGCTATAAAAAAAGGCCGCGAACTATACCACGAGCCTCAGAGCTTGAATTCCGTGCGCAGGCGCTTGCGCACCGGTGTGCCCTTGATACGGACATATTCCGGCAGGCCGTCGCGGTAGGGGGGGTAGGCTTCGCCGCCGACGAGCGGCTCGAGATAGCGGCGGCAGGCAGCCGTGATGCCGAAGCCGTCCTCCGTGATGTACTCGCGGGGCAGCTTCTTCTCGACATTGGCCACGTCCGCCAGCGGGACGTGACTGATCGTCCATTTGTAGGGCCTGGACGACTTGCGGACGATGATCGGCATGACCGCCTTGACGCCTTTCACGGCCAGCTCGACCGCCGCCTTGCCCACGGCATAGGCCTGCTCGACGTCGACCTTGGAGGCGATGTGCCGGGCCGAGCGCTGCAGGTAGTCCGCGACCGCCCAGTGGTACTTGTAGCCGTGTGCCTCGCGGATCATTTCCGCCACCACCGGCCCCACGCCGCCCAGCTGCGCATGGCCGAAGGCGTCGCGGGTGCCGGCCTCGGCGAGGAACTTGCCATCCGGATACGCCGCGCCCTCGGAGACCACGATGACACAGTACCCGGCCGTGCCGACGCACTGCTTTACCCGCTCCAGGAACCGGTCCCGGTCGAAAGGGATCTCCGGAAACAGAATGATGTGCGGCGGCTCTCCGGGTTTGCGCCCCGCCAGGCCGCCGGCCGCCGCGATCCACCCGGCGTGCCGCCCCATCACCTCGAATACGAACACCTTGGTCGAGGTCCGCGCCATGGAAGCCACGTCGAGGGCCGCCTCGCGGGTGGATACGGCGACGTACTTCGCCACCGAGCCGAACCCAGGGCAGCAGTCGGTATGCGGCAGATCGTTGTCGACCGTTTTTGGCACCCCGACACAGGTGATGGGATAGCCGAGCGACTCGCCGATCTGCGAGACCTTCAGCGCGGTATCCATCGAGTCGTTGCCGCCGTTGTAGAAGAAGTAGCCGATGTCGTGAGCGCGGAAGACCTCGATCAGGCGCTCGTATTCGGCGCGGTTCTGCTCCAGACCCTTCAGCTTGAAGCGTGCCGAGCCGAAGGCTCCGGCCGGCGTGTGCTTGAGCCCGCGGATGACGGCCGGACTCTCACGGCTGACGTCAATCAGGTCCTCCGTCAGCGCGCCCACGATGCCGTCCCGGCCGGCATATAGCTTGCCGATATACCGGGACTGCCGCATGGCGGTCTCGATGACGCCGCAGGCCGATGCGTTGATGACGGCAGAGACGCCGCCGGACTGGGCATAGAACGCGTTCTTCTTGGACGTCGCTTTTTTCATGGCGTCGTTAGGAGTCCACTAGTGAGCCAAAAGGTGAGCAATCGCGGCGGGCACGCAGCATAGCGTAAGGCTGCACGTTTGACCTCGCCCCCGGGCGCCGGTAACGTGACCAGCCTTTGGACGCAAGGTCTCGATAAATAGCATGCGCATCGTCCTGTTGGGGGCCCCGGGATCGGGGAAGGGCACGCAGTCTCAACGTCTGGTCAAGCTTCACGGCATACCTCAGGTCTCCACAGGCGACCTGCTGCGCGCCGCCGTGGCGACGGGCACGCCTCTCGGCCTCGAGGCCAAGAAGGCTATGGACCTCGGCCAGCTGGTCGCCGACGAGACGGTCCTGGGCATGATCCGCGAGCGGCTGGCGGAGCCCGACACTCGGCCAGGTTTCATCCTGGACGGCTTTCCGCGCAACCTGGCGCAGGCCGGCGCCCTCGATGCGCTGCTCGGCGAGATCGGCAAGCCCCTCGATGCCGTCGTGCAGATGGAGGTCGACTACGCCGAGCTCTTGCGCCGCATCTCCGGCCGGCGCACCTGCTCCGACTGCGGCCACGTGGTGAACCTCCTCACGTCACCGCCCGGCGAAGCTGAGCGCGAGCTCTGTCCGAAGACCGGCAAGCCCCACCGCTTCATTCAGCGCCCCGACGACAACGAGGCTACCGTCGCCGAGCGCCTGAAGGTGTACGAACAGCAGACCCGGCCGCTGGTCGACTACTACCGCAGGCAGGGTCTGCTCCGCACCATCGACGCGGAAGGTACGGTGAACGAGGTCGAGCAGCGATTGGAGCGCGCTCTGGCGAAGTAAGCGGGTTCAGCTCGCGCGCAGCAACTTCTCGCCGATTACCGCCCGGCGCCAGCCGCGCAGCGCGGGGATATCCTGGTCTCCCTCGACCAGCCGCTCGAGGTCGCGCCGCGTGGCCAGCACCTCGGGGCTGATGCTGAGCTCGGTCGCCACGGCCTGATTCACCGCGCCGAGCTTCTTCACGAGCGCGTTTTGCGCCGGGTCCGGGCGCTGTCGCGCATCGAGCGGCGGCGCGGGATCCGGAACGTCGGCTGCCGCGACACAGGCCAGCAGCTCTGCGCCGGAATGCCGTACCACGCCTGCGGGTACGTCCGTGATCGCTTCCAACGCCGCCAGCGACCGCGGCACACGCACTATCATCTCGCGCAACACCGTATCGTCGACAATCCAGCCCCGCGGCCGATTTCGCTCCATGGCGCGGCGCTCCCGCCACGCGGCCAGCCCGCGCGCCAGCCGCTGCCGCGACGGATCGAGGCCGCGCAGCCCCTTCAGGCGCCGCCATGCTTCCTCCGGGTCCGTGGCGAGAGCCCGTGCGTCAGCCAGTCCCGCGAGCTCCTCGGCGAGCCAACTCAGCCGGCCGAGCTTGTCGAGCTGCTCCTCGAGAGTCAGTTTCAGCGGCACCAGATGCAGCACATCGTCGATGGCATACTCGATCTGCTCCGGTGACAACGGCCGGCGCGACCAGTCGGTGCGGGTGTGAGCCTTGGGCAGCTCGATGCCGATGAGGCGCCGGGTGAGCTCCGCGTAGCCGATCTGCGCGGCGAACCCGGCGAGCGCGGCCGCAATCTGGGTATCAAACACGGGGCCCACCAGCCCGACGGCCGGCAGCAGGACCTCGAGATCCTGCCGCGAGGCATGCATCACCTTCACAACCCCCGGCGCGGTGAGGGGCGCGGCGATCGCGCCGAGCTCGGTGACCGCGATCGGATCGACGCATACGGCGTCGTCGCCCGCCGACACTTGTATCAGGCACAGCTCCGCGCGATAGGTGCGCTCGCGGAGGAATTCGGTGTCGAGACCGATGCTCGTGTGCCTCGTGATGCGGGCGGCGAGATCGGTGACGGCGTCGGCAGTGTCGGCGATGTGCTGCAACGAAACGGGGGATGATCTGTAGAATCCGCGCCCATTATGCACGTACACGTTCTCGGAGTTTGCGGGACCTTCATGGGCGGCATCGCCGCCATCGCGCGGGCCGATGGCCACCGTGTCACCGGCTCCGACAGCAACGTCTACCCGCCGATGAGCACGCAGCTCGAGGCGCTCGGGATCGAGCTCATCGAAGGCTATGGCGCAGCGCAGCTCGATCCGGTGCCTGATGTGGTCGTCGTGGGCAATGTCATGACGCGCGGTCTGCCGGTCGTCGAGGCGCTTCTCGACCGCGGTATTCCTTATGCATCCGGTCCGGAGTGGCTCGCGCGCGAGGTGCTGCGCGACCGTTGGGTGCTGGCCGTGGCGGGCACCCATGGCAAGACGACCACATCCTCGCTCCTGGCCTGGATTCTCGAGCACGCGGGACTCGAGCCGGGGTTCCTGATCGGCGGTGTGCCCGCCAACTTCGGCACCAGCGCGCGGCTCGGCGCGGCGCCCTTCTTCGTCATCGAGGCCGACGAGTACGACACTGCCTTCTTCGACAAGCGCGCGAAGTTCGTCCATTACCACCCGCGTACGGCGATCCTGAACAACCTGGAGTACGACCACGCCGACATCTATCCGGACGTCGCCGCGATCGAGCGGCAGTTTCATCACCTGGTGAGAACGGTCCCTGGCGGCGGCCGCATCGTCTGGAACGCGGCGGATGAGCGTCTAAAAGAGACGCTCGCGATGGGATGCTGGACGCCCCTCGAGGGTTTCGCGGGTCATGGTCTTACGGAGGCGCACTGGACGGGTCGCGCCGCCGGTGGAGTCGAGGATTTCTCGTGCTTCGAGCTGCTCGAGCAGGGCCGGCCGCGCGGTACGGTGCAGTGGGAGCTCATTGGTACACACAACATGGAGAATGCGCTCGCGGCCATCGCGGCAGCGCGACACGCCGGTGTCGCTGTCGAGGCTGCCATCGAGGCTCTGCATTCCTTCACCGGGGTAGCGCGACGCATGCAGCTTCGCGGGGAGGTGAACGGCGTGCGTGTGTATGACGACTTCGCCCATCATCCCACGGCCATTGCAACCACCATCGACGGCTTGCGGCGGCGTGTCGGATCGGCGCGGATCGTCGCCGTCCTGGAGCCCCGTTCCAACACCATGCGCCTGGGCGTGCACCGGGACTCCCTCGCGGGCTCACTGGCTGGCGCGGACGAGGTTTGGTTGTATACGCCCCCCGACCTGGGATGGGATGCGGCCAGCGTGATTGCCGGGCTCGGGGGCCGTGGTCATGGACGCGGCGATGTCCCGGCGCTGGCCAGGGATCTGGCGCGGACTCTACGGCCCGGCGATCATGCGCTCATCATGAGCAATGGCGGCTTCGGCGGCCTGCACGGGAAACTCCTGGCCGAGCTCGGCCGGCGCGGCGCGGTTTCAGCCGACAGCGCCTGAGGCCTGACGCCGGAGGTAGAAGCTCCGCAGGCCGATACCCAACACCACCGTCCAGCCGAGCACCAGCCAGCCGGTGAAGCCATCGTGCCGGCTGAGGAGAAAGCCGAGCGGGGAAGCACGATCCGGCCGCGCCAGCCCGTGCACCACCAACATCACCCAGACCCAGGCGGCGTGCAGCCCCATTCCCGCCGCGATGTTGCCGGTGACCGATCGCACCAGCGCCAGCACCACTCCGACCGCCGTCAGGCAGAGAAAGGCGTCTGCAATCCCGACAGGATGGTCAAAGGACTGCAGCGTGCCGTGAAGGAGGGCGACGCCGCTCCAGGCTGAGACCTGCGCGGCAGGAATGTGGAAACTGCCGAGGAAATGCGTCCACGCGTAGACGATCGCAGTGAGCACGACCGCGGCGACGGTGCCGGATTCGCGCTCGATGCCGCTGAACATCGCGCCGCGCAGCGCTGTCTCCTCGATGAGGGCCACGGCGAGGCCGCTCGCCAGCCGCTTCGCGATCAGCGCCGCAAGCCCTCCGGCGCCGTAGGCCGCCGCCTGATGAAAATCCAGCAGCCCCAGGGCCGCCATCGAAGCCGCCACCCCCGACATGGTGATGACGCCGAGAGCGAGGCCGACGGACAGCTCGCGCAGGAAGATCCGGCGCGGCGCTCCGTAGCCGAGGCTGACGCGGTCCGCGAGCCGCAGACGGCGCGCCACCAGCAGGAATCCGAGCAGAAACGCCAGCATCCCGATCCGCTCCCCGATGCGATGGAACGGAAAGTCGAAATGTGGATGCAGCAGCAGCCACGCCGGATAGGTGAGGGCCGCCATTGCCCCGAGGCTCACTGCGATCAACAGCAGAAACCAGGCGAAGGCGCGCATGGGGCGAATCGTCGGAAGGGGCGCGCAATGTACGGGAAAGCCGCCTTTGAGCGCAAATGGGCGCTAATGCCCCAAATCACCGCGAACACGCAACTTCTCGCTCTGGTGGCGTGCGGGCCGGCCCTCCGACAATGCGCGCCAGTCATCACGCGAGCGGAGAGCTGCCATGCAGCAGTCCAGGGCAAGACAGATATTGCAGTCTCTCATCCAGGGGATCGATCCCGTTACCGGCGAGGAGTTGCCGAGCGAGACGGTGCTGCAGCACGCCGAGGTGCTGCGCGCTCTGCTCGCGGGGCTCTCGGCGCTGGAGCTGACGGCAGCCCGTGCGCAGCGGCGCGCGCAGCTGCCCGACAACGTCGGCCAGGCGTGGACGATCGACGAGGAGAGCAGGCTGGTCGGAGAGTTCAAAAGCGGCGAATCGGCGGAAGCCATGGCGCGCAAGCACGGACGGACGCTGCGCGCTATCGAGGCGCGTCTGGAGAAGCTCGGACTCATCACCGCGGAAGAACGGACGACGCGCGGTGGCTTCAGCGGCGTTTCAGAGACGCCGCCACGGCCACGGGTGGCGCGCGGCGGCGGTATACTGCGGCGCAAGAGGGCGCAGCGCCGCTCGAGATGAGTCGAAGACCGCGGCGGAATCCGCACCCGCATCCCGTGTCGAAAGCCCCCTTCAATCCCGTCGTCATCTGGTTCGGCAGAATCGGCGACATGATCATGCTGAGCACGCTGCTCGAGATCCTGCATCGGAGGTTCGGGCAGCCCTGCCGGATCATCGGCGCCGGCGCATGGACCGCGGAAATCTACCGCTCGCACCATGATGTTGCCGAAGTCATATGTCTGGGGCGGCATACCGCGTTCTTTCTCGACCGCGGGTGGTGGCGGGCGCGAGCCGCCCTGCGCGCCGATATCGCCGCGCCCGTGTATGTTTGCGAGGATTTTCCGCACAAGCTGCCGCGGATCACGCGGCTGCTGCGATGGAGTGGTACACCTGCGGGCCGCTGCGTCGTCATGGCGGATATGCTCGCCGCGGCGAAGCGCCGCGGTCAGGCGCCCGAGCACTGGGTGGACCGGCTGGTCGCGCTGGGCCGGTGCACTCCGCCCGATTTTCGCGAAGTCGACTTCCCGTGGCCGCAGCCGCCACCGCGTTGTGCGCCGCGGCTCGAGGTTACCGCCGCCGAGCGCGCGGACTGTGAGGCATGGCTCGGATCGCAGGGATGGCTCGGGCGGCCGCTCGTGCTCGTGCAGCCAGGCAATCAACGCATGATGAAGGGCGGAGCCCGGCCGCGCATCTCACAGGACGACCACAAAGCGTGGCCGGTGGAACGCTGGGCGCAGCTGTTGCAGCACGTTCAGCGCCGCCTGGAGTCACGGCTGCCGCGGGCGCTGATCCTTCTCGTCGGAGCGCCACAGGAAGCGGCGTTCCTCGAGCTGATTCGCGCCGAGGCGAAGCTGTCATCGATCGCCGTCGCGGTGCTGCCGCTGCGACGGCTCTTTGCGCTGTGCGCGCAAGCCCACAGCATGATTTCCGTGGACACCGGCCCGGCGCATGCCGCGGCGGCGGTTGGATTACCGCTGGTCGTTCTCTTCGGCGCTTACCCGTCGCAGGTCTGGCAGCCGCGCAGCGCCGTCGGCTCGCCGGTGATCAGTGTCGGCGGACCGCCGGCGGCGAGCCGCCTGGACCAGATTCCGCAGCAGGTGGTGTTCGATGCCTGGTGCGGATTGCTCGACCGCTTGCAGGCCGATCCGATCAGGCCGGATCGTGCCGCGAGCTGACGGAGGCAACTGTTGGCTTCTTTGACGATCGAGACGACGACGGCGCTGCGGCGCATGGCGGCGAAACTACTCGGTGAGTACACGCCGCCGCGGCTGCTACACACCCGCGAGCTGCTGGCGGAGCTCGAGGGCGCGCTCGCCCGCCAGTCGGTGACGGGCGAATGGGCGGGCCTCGCGGCCGACATCACCCGCGCCATCGAGGAGGGCGGCGCAGACGCTTTCCTGCGACTGCCGCCCGTGATGAAGACCGTCCATCCCCGCATCCGCTCACGCTCGCGCGACTACCTGCGCTACCTGCTCGCCTCCAGCCGCTTCTCGGCGGACATCCAGCGGGCGCTGACCGAGTCGCCGGTCGGCAAGCCGCTCGTCAATCCGAACTATCCGCTGACCAGTCCGCTGCTCGTGCAGCACGGCTATCACCTGGTGCGGCTGTTGGAAGCCACCGACCTCGACCTGTCGACACTGCATCTGGTGGTCGATTTCGGCGCCGGCTATGGCAGCTTCTTTCGGCTGTTGCGCAACCTCGGCTACCGCGAGCGCTATCTCATCTGGGACCTGCCGGTCATGTGCGCCCTGCAGCGGTTCTACCTGCGCAATGTGTTCCCAACCGGGCCGGCGGCCCAGCCGCCGGGCAACCTCGAGTGGCTGGTCTCCGGCGACCCGGTGGCCGCCGCAACAGTCTCCCGTCAGTGCGCGCAGCACCAACCTTCGCTCTTCATCGCAACCTGGTCGTTGAGCGAGACGCCGCTCGCCGTGCGCGAGCGCATCGCGCCGGCGCTTGCCGGCTTCAGCCACGTTCTGTGCGCCTACCAGCGCAGCTTCGGCGAGCACGACAACGTGCAGTACTTCCAGTCGCTGGAGCAGTCGCTGCCGGGATTCACCTGGCAACATGCCGAGTGCCCGATATTCCACGGCAATTTCTATCTGATCGGCAGGCGGACCGCCGCCTAGGTACCCGCCAGCAAATGCTCGAAATCGGCGGCGATGCGCTCGAGTGAGAATCGGGTGCACGCCCAGTCGCGGCCGGCCGCGCCCATCCGCCGGCGCCGCTCGGGGTCGGCTACGAGCGCGAGAATTGCGCTCGCCAGGGCATCGGCGTCGCCCGGGCCGACGCCGATGCCCGTGCTGTCGGCGACGAAGGTCTCGGGCAGTCCCCCCGCGAGGCTGGAGACCACGGGTACGGTGACCGCCTGTGCCTCGACGGAGACGCGCCCGAAGGGTTCCGGATAGATGGACGGCACCGCCAGAATATCGAGCGCCGGATACAGGGCGGCCATGTCGGCCTCCCAGGCCTCGAACCGATGGCGGCTGGCATGCGGCGAGCGCGCGACCCGCGCCTGCAGGGCTCCGGTGTCCTCACCGTCCCCTATCCACAGCATGCGCGCGGCCGGCTCGGCGGCGAGAAATCGCTCGGTGGCGTCGAGCAGAGTGAAGATGCCCTTCGCCGCGATCATCCTGCCGACATAACCGACGACGACATCGGAGTCGCTGCAGCCGAGACGTTCCCGAGTGCTCACCCTGGCGGCTGATGACGGCCGGAAGCGCTCCGTGTCGATCGGGTTGTAGAGAATGGAGGCATGATCCACGCTCATTCCCTGGCGCCGGTACTCCTCGCGATGGAAACGCGACACCAGGATGAAGCGGTCGCTGCGCCGTGAGAGGAGCTCGCGAGTCCGCTGCTTCGCCGGGGCATCGTGCCAATGGCGAAAAAGCGCCACGCGCGCGCCGCTGAGGCGGCGAACGGCGAGCAGCATCCGGTAGAAGCGCGGATCGTTCGACACCATCCAGTCCGGCCGCTGCCGCACCGCCAGGCGGAGCAAACCCGTGGCGATGCGAATGCCGCGGCTCCGGCCCGGGCGTATGGCCACCGTCGGTACTCGTGCCTTCCGCAACAAGTCGTCCACCGGGCTGCCCGCAATCACCAGACAGCGCACGTCGTGTCCCCGCTGTGCCATCGCAGTCGCCAGGGCGGCGATGTGCTGCTCGGTTCCGTAACCGCGAGTGCTGGATTCGGCGAAGAGCAGTCTCATTGCGCGGTTATACCGTATGGGCAATCATCGCCGCCATGAGCGCCATCCTTTTCTTCGATCCCGTGTGTCGCCGGCCGTACGACACCGAGACGCTGCGGCGCGAGGCGATGGGCGGCACGGAAGCGACTGTAGTGCGTGTTGCCGATGCTCTTGGAGCGCTCGTCGTGCAGCACAACCGCACCAGCGCGAGCGGCCGCTATCTGCCGCCACGGAGCGATCGCGCGGTCACGCACGTGATCGTCAACCGTGACTCGCGCGCTGTGGCGCAAGTGCGGGAGCTATATCCCAACGCGCGCGTTCACCTGTGGCTGCACGACCGGGTGAGGCCAGGCTCCAAACGCGGCAGGAGAATCGCGGCGGACGCCCGCATGCTGCGGGACCTTGCCGTCAACGTAATCTGTGTGTCCGACACCCAACGACATTCGGTGGAGGCGGCACTGCGTTGGATGGAGATTGCCGATTGCGTCTCCGCGCGCACCATCTACAACCCCGTGGATGACGATCTGCGGCCGGACGGCTCGCCGATCGACGACGCCAAACTGGTATTCCTGTCGTCTCCCAACAAGGGCCTGAAGTTCACGCTGGATGCGTTCCGCGCCGTCAGAAGAGCGATGCCCGACATGCGCCTCGTCGTCGGTAACCCCGGCTACAAGCCGGGCAAGCTCGCGCGGCTCGACGGGGTCGAATATCTCGGTCCGCAGCCGCAGCAGCGGATCCATGCCGAGGCGCGCACGGCGCTGTGCACGTTCTTTCCCAATTTCGTCATCCCCGAGACCTTCGGTCTCGTGTTCGCCGAGTCGAAGGCGCTCGGGACGCCGGTACTCACTCACGACTGTGGCGCCGCCCTGGAGGTACTGGGGGACCCGGCGCAGGTGCTGCCGGTGACCGTTGGCAAGCGCCTCTACGAGGCGCTGCTCGGCGGCTTTCCGGCGGGCTGGCGCGGAGCGCCGGCCCGCGCTGCGGCCGCTCTTGGTCTCTTCGACATTTACGTCGAGCGTATCCGGTCCTGGCGCGCCGGCGCGCGACCGCTCACGGGGCCCGATCCTCGCTTCCGCCTCTCGGTGGTCGTGCAGCGCTGGCGCGAGATGCTGGAGACGTGAATTTCCAAGGTACCATGGCGCCATGACGGGCCAACCGCTGTCTCCTTTCGTCATCAAGCTTGGCCGCATCGGCGATATGATCATGCTGACGGCGGCGATTCAGCTGCTGCATGCGCGTTACCGCAAGCCGTGTTACGTCGTGGGAGCGGATGCATGGGCACCCGGCGTCTACCTCGGCTTGTCTGAGGTTGAATGGTGTGGGTCTCTGCCGCGCAAAGCACCCATCCTCTTCGGGCTGGCGTGGCCGGCCATTCTGCGCGCGTTACGCGACAGCGCGCCCGGGCCGATCTATGTCTTCGAGCATCATCCGCCGCAGGTGCGCCGAATCCGCCGCCTGCTGCGCGCCGGCGGCGTCGACCCGCGCCGCTGCCTGTTCATCGATGAAACGCCGGGGACGGAGCTGCCGTGGATCGATGCGCTTCTCCGGTTCGCGCGGCGAACGCCATCCGCGCTCGACGCAACCGATTACCCCGAGCCTGGCGGCTGCGGTCCGTGGTTACCGCGGCTGCGGGTCGTGGAGGCGGAGCGCGCGGCTCGCGAGCGCTGGTTGCGCTCGCGCGGCTTTCACGGTCAGCCGCTCGTGCTCGTGCAGCCGGGCAATCACCGCACGATGGGCCGCCGGCGGCTGCGAAACTGGCGTGGACGCGACGACAAAGTCTGGCCGGTCGAGCGCTGGGCCCAGCTGCTGCAGATGCTGCATTCCCGGATGCCGGAGGCCATGCTCGTGCTACGGGGTGCCAAGCCTGAGATGCCGCTGCTCGAATCCGTAGCCGCTGCCGCGGCACTGCCTTGCGTCACCTGCGCCGGCACCGAGCTGCGTCCGCTATTCGCCTTGTGCGAGATGGCCCACAGCATGATTTCGGTGGATTCGGGTCCCGCCCACGCCGCAGCCGCGCTCGGGCTGCCGCTCCTCGTCCTCTACGGCACCCAGGCAGCGCGTGTGTGGTTGCCGCGCAGCTCGAACGGCTCGCCAGTTGTGGCCATCGGCGGGCCGCCCGAGTTCGAGCGCGCCGAGCAGATTTCGGTCGCTGCGGTGTATGAAGCGTGGTGCGGGCTGGTTGCTGCCAGCCGGGCCGGGACAGCTCAGGCGGCGGCCCAAGTGGAGTTCGAGTTGCCGCCGGCGCCGCTTTCCAACCAGACGACGTCCGTCACGATGGAGCCGTCAGCTTTCAGCTCGAGCGTGCGATAGCCGGGCGGGCGCCTGTCTACCGCGAACTGCTCCGCGTGCGGGACGAACTGCGCGCACGTCGAGGGTGTGGCCAGCAGCCGGACGCCCTTGCGCAGCGCGTCGTAGCTCTGATGCACGTGGCCCCAGACGATGCCGCGAACATTCTGATGACGATCGATGACTTCGAAGAACTCGGCGGCGTTCTGCAGCCCGACACGGTCGAGCCAACGGCTGTCCATGGGCACAGGGTGATGGTGCAGACACACGAGCGTATGCCGCTGCTGCGCCCCGGCCAACGCCGATTCCAGCGCCGCCAGGCCCTCGGCGCTGACCCGTCCGGCGGCCGATCCCGCAATGGTGCTGTCGAGCAGCACGATGCGCCAGAGCCCGAAGTCGACGGCCCCCCCGACGACGAACGGTGCGCCGTCGAGCTCGCGCCGCATCGCTTCCGGCTCGTCGTGGTTGCCGGGCAGACACAGCACTGGCAGCCGTAGCTCGCCGAGCAGGCGCTTGAAATGAACATATCCCGCGGGATCGTCCTGAACGAGATCGCCTGTGACCAGCACCGCGTCCGGCGGCCAGTCGCGCTGCCGCGCGTTGGCCAGCGTTGCCTCGAGCGCCGGCAGCGTGGCAATGCCACGCAGCAGCTCGCGCTCGCTGCCGTAGAGATGCGGATCCGTGAGATGAGTCAGACGCACAACGCTGGTTGCCATTACAGAAGGGTAGCAGAGAGCTGTGAGCCGTCTGAAGTGAACTGGGTCGCGTGCGGCCCGGAAGGTGGCAGAAATCTGAGCCAGTGCGCCGTTGTCGCGGCAATACTGTGATCCTCGCCAACCGAACATAAGTCATTGTCGGGTCGCTGCGACGCCCGACCGCGCCGGCTCATGGGTGAAGAGGCTGTTCATGCATTGAACATAGTGCTCTCACGCTGCGATAGAGCGTGCGCCGCGGCGAGGCAGGGATGCTCGCGTGCGATGCAGGCCCGCGCCGGGCCAGGCGTCGTGCCGCACAACATGATTGAGCCCCGGCGGCGTCTGATGGACAATGCGCGCCCGCTTCCCGGAGCACTTCTTTAACACGCGGTCGGATCTCAGGGCCCTCCGCGCGGGAGTACGTATGTCCACACGCCGCGAGCTCGCCAACTGTATCCGCGCTCTGTCGATGGACGCGGTGCAACGCGCCAATTCGGGGCACCCGGGAATGCCGCTGGGCATGGCGGATATCGCCCAGGTCCTCTGGAGCGACTTCCTCAAGCACAACCCGGGCGACCCGCAGTGGCACGACCGTGACCGCTTCCTGCTGTCGAACGGCCACGGCTCGATGCTGCTCTATTCGCTCCTCCACCTGACAGGCTATCCGCTGTCGCTGCAGGAGATCGAGAATTTCCGCCAGCTCGGCAGCCATACGGCGGGACACCCGGAACACGAGCCGGCGCTCGGCATCGAGACCACCACGGGCCCGCTCGGTCAGGGACTCGCCAACGCGGTGGGGCTCGCGCTCGCGGAGCGAATGCTGGCGACGCAGTTCAACCGTCCGGGGTTCTCGGTCGTCGATCACTACACGTACGTGTTTTGCGGCGACGGCTGTCTGATGGAGGGCATCTCCCACGAGGCCTGCTCTCTCGCCGGCACGCTGGGGCTCGGCAAGCTCATCGCGTTCTACGATGAAAACGGCATCTCGATCGACGGTAAGGTGAAAGGTTGGTTCACCGACGATACCGCCAGGCGATTCGAGGCTTACGGTTGGCATGTCGTGCCCGATGTCGACGGCCATGACGCGGAAGCAGTTGCCGCGGCGATTCGCGCTGCCCGCACCGAGACCACCCGCCCCTCGATGATCTGCTGCCGGACGATCATCGGCTGGGGCTCGCCGCACCGGCAGGGCACCGCGGAAGCGCATGGTGAGGCACTGGGCGCGGACGAAGTGGCGGCTACCCGCAAGGCAATCGGCTGGCCGTACGAGCCCTTCGTCATTCCCGCCGAGCTGCGGGCCGTCTGGGACCATCGGGCCGGCGGCGCGGCCGCGGAGTCGGCCTGGCGGGAGCTGCTCGCGCGCTACGCTGGCGCTCACCCTGAGCTCGCCCGCGAGCTCGAGCGCCGCATGTCCGGCAAGCTGCCCGCGGACTGGAAGGAGACCGTATCCCAGGCGCTGGCCGCCGCCCGCGCGCAGCAGGCGCCGCAGGCGACCCGGCAGTCGTCGCAAGCCACGCTCAGCGTGATTGCGCCCCGAATACCGGAGATCTTCGGCGGCTCGGCCGATCTCACCGGCTCCAACAACACCAAGTTCAAGGCCGCGCGCGAGTTCGACCCGAAGGACGCGAGCGGCAACTACATTCACTACGGCGTGCGCGAGTTCGGCATGACGGCCGTGATGAACGGAATTGCGCTGCATGGGGGTCTCCTGCCCTACGGCGGCACCTTCCTGGTGTTCTCCGATTACGCCCGCAATGGGGTGCGCCTCGCCGCGCTCATGAAGACGCACGTGGTGCTCGTTTATACTCACGACTCGGTCGGGCTCGGGGAGGACGGCCCCACGCACCAGCCGGTCGAGCATCTGACGAGCCTTCGGGCCATGCCGAACCTCGCCCTCTGGCGGCCCTGTGATGCCTTCGAGACCGCGATCGCGTGGACGGCAGCCGTGGAGCTGTCGGGGCCCACGGCCCTCGTGCTGACCCGTCAGGCTCTGCCGCAGCAGGCTCGTACGGCTGAGCAGCAGACGAACGTCAGTCGGGGCGGATACGTTCTGATCGACTGCCAGGGCACTCCGGAGTGCCTGGTACTCGCTACCGGGTCCGAGGTCTCCATCGCTGCGCAGGCCGTGGCCGCCCTCAACGCCGGCGGCAGGCGGGTGAGGCTGGTGTCGATGCCCTCGACCGGGGTGTTCGACGCCCAGGATGAGGCATACCGGGAGGCTGTGCTGCCCCGCGCGGTTCACCGCCGTCTAGCGGTGGAGGCGGGCGCCACGCTATCTTGGTGGCGCTACGTCGGCAGTGAGGGCCGGGTGATCGGCATCGATCATTTCGGTGCCTCCGGCAAGGGTGCCGAGGTGCTCGCGCACTTCGGCTTCACGGTGGAGCACGTCAGCCGCGAGGTCGACGAGCTGCTGAAGAGCGTGAATTAGGTAAACAGCAACGAGGTTATCGGGTCATGCCAATCAAGGTGGGAATCAACGGCTACGGCCGCATCGGCCGCAACGTCCTGCGCGCACTCTATGAAAGCAAGCGCACCAATGAGGTGCAGATCGTCGCGCTCAATGACCTCGGCGATGCCAAAACCAACGCGCACCTGACGCAGTACGACACCGTACATGGCCGGTTTCCCGGAGAAGTCAAAGTCGACGGGGACTCGATGGTCGTCAACGGCGACCGCATTCGCGTGCTCGCCGAGCGCGATCCGGCCAAGCTTCCCTGGGGATCGCTCGGAGTCGAGTACGTGCTCGAGTCCACCGGTTTCTTCACCAGCAAGGCGAAGGCCTCGGCGCACCTTACCGGAGGCGCGAAGAGAGTGGTCATCTCCGCCCCAGGCGGTGAGGATGTCGACGCGACCATCGTCTACGGCGTCAATCACCAGGTTCTCTCGAGCCGACACACGGTGATATCCAACGCATCGTGCACGACCAACTGTCTCGCGCCCGTGGCGAAAGTGCTGCACGAGGCAATCGGCATCTCTGCCGGCATCATGACCACCATCCACTCGTATACCAACGACCAGGTGCTCACCGACGTCTATCACTCGGACCTGCGTCGTGCGCGGTCCGCGACGATGTCGCAGATCCCGACCAAAACGGGGGCCGCAGCCGCCGTGGGCCTGGTGCTGCCGGAGCTGAAAGGCCGGCTGGATGGCTTCGCCGTCCGCGTCCCGACGATCAATGTCTCGCTCGTCGACCTGACGTTCACCGCCAAGCGTCCGACCACGGTAGAAGAGGTAAATCAGGCTCTGCGCAACGCCGCGGGCGGCGCACTGCGCGGCGTGCTGGCCTACAACGAGTTGCCCCTGGTATCGATCGATTTCAACCATGACGCCCACTCGTCGATATTCGACGCCACCCTCACGAAGGTGATCGGCGGCACGCTGGTGAAGGTTTGCTCCTGGTATGACAACGAGTGGGGCTTCTCCAACAGGATGATCGACACCACGCTCGCCTGGGCCAAGGCAGCATGAAAATCCTGCGCATGACGGACCTGGACCTGCGCGGCAAGCGGGTCCTGATTCGCGAGGATCTCAACGTCCCGGTTCAGGATGGCGAAGTGACCAGTGATGCGCGCATCCGCGCAGCGCTGCCGACGATCCGCCACGCGCTGGACAAGCACGCCAAGGTCTTCATCCTCTCGCATCTCGGACGCCCCGAGGAGGGGAAGGTCGATGAGGCACTGTCACTCAAGCCCGTGGCGGCGCGCCTCTCGGACCTGCTCGGCAAGGCGGTGCCGCTGCGCCGCGACTGGCTCGACGGAGTCGATTGCGAGGCCGGCAGCGCGGTGCTCTGCGAGAACGTGCGGTTCAACAAGGGCGAGAAGAAGGACGACCCCGCGCTCGCCCGCAGGATGGCAGATCTTTGCGACGTCTTCGTCATGGACGCGTTCGGCACCGCGCACCGGGCAGAAGCCAGCACTCACGGGGTGGTGAAATTCGCCAAGAGCGCCTGCGCGGGGCCGCTGCTGGTCGGGGAGCTCGAGGCCCTGGAGCGCGCGCTCGAGAAGCCGGCGCGGCCGCTGGTAGCCATCGTCGCCGGCTCGAAGGTGTCGACCAAGCTCACGGTGCTCGAATGCCTGCTCGCCAAGGTCGACAAGCTGATCGTCGGCGGCGGCATCGCCAACACTTTCCTGGCCGCGGCCGGCGTGGCGGTTGGCAAGTCCCTCTACGAGCCGGAGCTGCTCGACGTCGCGCGCCGTCTCACGACGCAGGCGCGCGCCCGCGGCGCGGAGATTCCGCTGCCGACCGATGTCGTGGTCGCCAAGGAAATTGCAGCCACCGCGCATGCCGACGTGCGGTCCATCCACGAAGTCGGTCCCGACGAAAGAATTCTCGACATCGGCCCGGACACGGCCGAGCGCCTGAGCGGCATGCTGCAGTCGGCGGGCACCATCATCTGGAACGGACCGGTCGGAGTGTTCGAGTTCGAGCAGTTTGGCGAGGGCACGCGCGCCATCGCCCAGGCGATTGCGCGCAGCAAGGCATTCTCGCTGGCCGGCGGCGGCGATACGCTGGCGGCGATCGAGAAGTACAAGATCGAGGACGGGATTTCCTACATCTCCACCGGCGGCGGTGCCTTCCTCGAGTTCGTGGAAGGCAAGAAGCTGCCGGCCGTCGCCGCCCTCGAGGATCGCGCAAGGAGCTGACCCATGTTGAGACGAACCAAGATCGTGGCGACCGTCGGTCCGGCGACCGACGACATCGCTGTCTTGACGGAAATGATGCGCGCCGGGCTGGACGTCGTGCGGCTCAACGCCTCGCACGGGACGGTGGATGACCGCGCGCGACGGCTGCAAATGGTGCGTGAGGCGGGAGATCACGCCAACAAGTGCATCGGAGTACTCCTCGATCTGGGCGGCCCCAAGATCCGCATCGAGAGCTTCCGCGACAAGAAGGTCATGCTGGAGGAGGGGCGGCCCTTCACGCTCGACACGGCGCTCGACCCGAAGGCGGGCACGGTCGAACAGGTGGGCTGCGCCTACAAAGATCTTCCCAAGGATGTCGCTCCGGGCGACGCGCTTCTCCTCGGTGACGGCCAGATCGTGCTCGACGTGGAGCGGGTCAGCGGCACCAGAATCGAGACCCGCGTGCGCGTCGGCGGGGAGTTGTCCGACCGCAAGGGCCTCAATCGGCAGGGCGGCGGCATTTCGGCACCGGCGATCTCGGAAAAGGACCGGGAGGACATCCGTTTCGCGGCCGAGTCGCAGGTCGACTACCTCGCGGTCTCCTTCGCGCGGGATGCCGCCGACATCGAGCAGGCGCGCGAGCTCGTCCAGCAGGCAGGCGGCAAGGCGCACATCGTGGCCAAAGTGGAACGGCACGAGGCGGTGACGAATCTGCCGGGCATCATTGACGCCGCGGACGTCGTCATGGTGGCCCGCGGCGATCTCGGTGTCGAGATGGGATACGCCGAGCTGACAGGGCTGCAGAAAACCATCATCCATCAGACGCGCAGCCGCAACCGGGTAGTGATCACCGCCACCCAGATGATGGAGTCGATGATCCAGAACCCCGTGCCGACACGCGCCGAGGTCAGCGATGTGGCCAACGCCGTCATGGACGGCACGGATGCAGTGATGCTGTCGGCGGAGACCGCCACGGGTCGTTACCCGGTGAAGGCCGTGGAGGCAATGGCGCAGGTCATCCAGGGCGCGGAGAAATACCAGCTCACTCATAGCCGCACCCGCCACCGCACGGAGGGTCAGTTCAAGGGAACTGAGGAGGCGATCGCCATGGCCGTGATGTACGCGGCCAACCATCTGAAGGTGCGGGCCATCGTCGCACTGACGGAGTCGGGAGCGACGCCGCTCTGGATGTCGCGTATCCGCTCCGACATTCCCATCTACGCCTTCACGCGGCATGAGCAGACGCGCCGCCGGGTCACCATTTACCGGGGCGTCTATCCCGTTATCTTCGATGTAACGCACCCCACTTCCACCGGGGCGCTCTACGGCGCGCTGTTCTCGCGGCTCCTCGAGCTCGATCTGGTGAAGCGCAAGGATCTGGTGATCCTCACCAAAGGGGAGCTCTCGGGTGTCCAGGGCGGGACGAATTCCATGCAGATCCTGCAGGTTGCCTGAGTTCATTGGCGCAAATCGCTCCCGGCGATTTGCGCGGCCCCGTCCCTGCGCCGCGCCCTACGGGCCGACATTCGTCGTCCAAAATCGCTCCTGCGATTTTGTGCGCGGCCAGCCCTGTGACGGGATTCACGCCGCGGCCCAGGGAACGGCCCTGGGCCGCTTAGTGGATCGCTTTCGACGTGGCATTATGAGCCATGGACGCGCCCATCGAAGTCGCGAAAAAGCCACCGGCGAGGCCGACCGTCGGGCTGGTCCTGACCGGCGGCGGCGCGCGCTCCGCGTATCAGGTGGGCGTGCTCCTTGCGCTCTCCGAGCTCCTGCCGCGCGCTCGTAATCCCTTCCCGGTCATCGTGGGCACATCCGCGGGCGCGGTGGCCGCCAGCGTCCTGGCGGCGGAGGCGCACCGCTGGCGGCGTGCGGTAACGGGACTCGAGCGCGTCTGGGCCAACTTTCGCACCGGCCAGGTCTTTCACGTCAATTCCGGGCACATGCTGCGCGCCGGTACGCACTGGCTGCTGGCGCTGCTTTCCGGCGGCCTGGTGCTCTCGCCGCCCAAGGCGCTGCTCGACAACAGCCCGCTGCGGCAGCTCCTGGGGACGCATGTGGACTGCGGCAGCATTCATCGCAGCATCGCGCGCGGCCATCTGCAGGGCTTCGCGCTCTGCGCGACGAGCTACGCCACCGGACACTCGGTCGCCTTCTTCGACGGCCGGGAGTCGATCCCGGAGTGGACCCGTGCGCACCGCATGGGCCGGCGCACGGAGCTGACCCTGGATCATCTGATGGCGAGCTCCGCGATCCCGCTGTTGTTTCCGCCGATGAGCATCGGCCGGGAATACTTCGGCGACGGCGCGATGCGCCAGTTGAATCCATTGAGTCCGGCCATCCATCTCGGTGCCGATCGCCTGTTGGTCATCGGCGTGCAGGCGCGGCGGGCCACGGGCGTGGGTGCCGGCAGCGGCACCAGCCGCGCGATGCCGACTCCGGGCGAAGTGCTCGGCTACATGATCGACACATTGTTCACCGACCAGGTCTACGGCGACCTCGAGCAGATCGAGCGCATCAACCAGCTGGTGCAGGAGGCGCCGTTCGCCGCCCGGGGCCTGAAGCACGTGGACACCCTGATGCTCGCCCCGAGCATCGATCCACGCGAAGTCGCCGGCCGCTACACTAGTGAGATGCCGCGCAGCCTGCGCGCGCTGCTGCGGGTCATCGGCGGCCGTGACGTGTCGGGGTACCAGCTCGCGAGCTACCTCATGTTCGAGGCGGGCTATACCCGGGCGCTCATCGAGCTCGGCTACCGTGATGCCATGGAGGCGAGGTCGGCGCTGGTCGCCTTCATGAACGGCGAGCGGCTGCCGCCCCTGATGACTGCCGCCGGCGTCGCACAGGCAACCTAGGTTTATTGGCGCAAATCGCTCCCGGCGATTCGCGCGAGCGCGCCCATTGTCGGGATTCACCCCGCGGCCCCGGGAACGGCCCGGGGCCGCTCAGCGGATCGCTTTTGGGCTGACTAACGGGTCAGGCTGGTGTGGCGCGAAGTCACCGTGGGGAACTGATCGCGGAAGTGCGCGACCAGTTTCTCGACGATGTAGACGGAGCGATGCTGGCCGCCGGTGCAGCCGACCGCCACGGTGAGATAGCCGCGATTGCTCGCGACGTATTCCGGAATCCGGGCGCGGATGAACTGCGCAATGTCCCCCACCAGAGCCGCGACGTTGGTTTGCCCCTCGAGGAAGCGGATGACCTCGGCGTCGCGTCCCGTCAGACCACGCAGCGCCGGCTCCCAGTAGGGGTTGGGAAGAGAGCGCGCGTCGAACACGAAATCGGCGTCGCCCGGAATGCCGTGCTTGAACCCGAACGATTCGAAGGTGAGCGACAGGCGGCCGACGTGCGGCTCCCCGACGCGCTGCTGGATCAGGTCCCGCAGCGCGTGCACTCCCAGCCGGGAAGTATCGATGACCAGATCGGCGGCATAGACGATGGGCTCGAGGAGTTGGCGCTCCAGCGCGATGGCCGCGCGCAGATCGACATCGTGCCGGCTCATCGGATGCTTGCGCCGGGTCTCCGCGAAGCGCCGCAGCAGCTCAGCGTCGGTCGCGGTCAGGAAGATGACTTCGCACTCGATCCCGCTGCGCCGCAGCTCATCGGTGAGCTGCGGCACAGTGGCAATCTCCGCCGCGGTATTGCGCGCGTCGAGGCCGACCGCGACGCGTTCGTAGGTGCGCTCCGGGCCACGCACGGCGTGGGAGACGAAGGGTTTGAGGAGCGCCGCCGGGATGTTATCGATGCAGTAGAAGCCCAGGTCTTCGAGCATGTGCAACGCCACGCTCTTGCCGGAGCCGGACAGGCCGCTTACGACTACTATGCGCATCCCGCCACAGCCCCCGCACTACCCGTCGTCGTCCGGCGAGCGCAGCCTCAGGCGCGCAGCGCCCGGCCTTCGACGGCGTGATGGTCCGTCACCTTCTCCTTGTGCTTCTTGATGCAGCGATCGAGCTTGTCGGCCAGGAGATCGATGGCGGCGTACATGTTCTCCTCGGTTGCGTCCGCATGGATCGAGTTGCCGCTCACGTGCAGGGTTGCCTCGGCCTTCTGTCGCAGTTTCTCCACCGTCAGGACGCAATGCACGTCGATGACCTGCTCGAAATGTCGTCCGATGCGCTCGAGCTTCTTCTCCACATAACCTCGCAGGGAAGCCGTAACCTCGACGTGGTGGCCGGTGACGTTGAGCTGCATATCCGTCTCCTTCAGTGTTGTGCCGACATCAATCAGTTCGCTTCGAATTCACATCTGGCCCAGGCCGGCGCGCCGGCGCTCGTTGGAAGGTGGAATGCCCATCGCCTCGCGGTATTTCGCGACGGTGCGGCGTGCGACCGGGATGCCTTCCGCCGAGAGGAGCGCGGCGATCCGGCCATCGCTCAGCGGCGATTCCGCTTCCTCGTCCTTGACGAGCTTTCTGATCTTGGCGCGAATGGCGGTCGAGGAAGT
>DATAXF010000035.1:0-23336 GCA_036273095.1 Steroidobacteraceae bacterium
GGCAGCGGCCGCGCCTGGCGCGCGCGAGCGCCAGGCGATGATCCTTCCGGCCACGGCGTAGCAGGCGAAGAGGAGGAGCAGGGTGACATCACCTAGCGGCCACACCGCCTGCTCGCCCGCGAGTCCCCCGATTGCCCAGAAGGTGCCGAAGGAGAGAATGGCGCAGGCCACGAGATACTTGAGGGTGTTCTCCGGAACGCGGGTCAGAGGCGCGCGCAGCGCGAGCCCCGCAACGATGACCAGCACGAGGGAAGCCGCGGCACTGCCCGCGGCAGCGGTGTACGAAAGGGTGTGACCGAGAGCGACGACGAGCAGCCAGACTTCGAGACCCTCGAGCAGAACGCCCTTGAAGGCGACTATCCAGGCCGCGCGCCCTTCCGCCCGCTCCAGCTGCTCGCGGGTGTCGGCGAACTCTCGCGCCTCATCGTGCAGTGCGGTGCGGCCCGAGTAGCGGCGGATCGCCTTCACGTACCAACGCAGCCCGAAGAGCAGCAGGAAAACACCGATCGCGGCCCTGATCAGCCCGATGTCGGCCTGGGCCGCCTCGATGCCTGCGCCCGTGACCGCAATGAGTAGAGCGACGACGGCGAGTCCCGCCGCCGCCGCGCCGGCCGCGCGGCGCCAACCGATGGTGAGGGCCACCGCCAGCACGATGGTGAACGCTTCCACCCACTCGACCGCGGAGGCGAGAAAGATGGCGCTGGCGGCCCCCCACTGGGCCGCGCTCACGGGAACATATACCTCATGACACGCGGCACGGTGCCACAGGCGGGCGCGGCTGTCGACCTCAGGTGATGGGCACGCTCACTGTCGCGAAGACGCTGCGCCCCGGAATCGTCCAGTAGAGCGGCACGCCGCCCGGATACTGCGCCGTGCTTCCGGCGGTGGTACCCGGGACCATGTCGATGTTCGTGTTGTTGAGCAGATTGTCGAAGTCGAGCTTGATCGACGCATCGTGGAGCCAGCCTCGTGCGCTCACGAACTTGTAGCCGAGCGCCCCGTTCAGGATGGCATACGAGCCGATCGGGAATGTCTCTCCGGCGGCGTCATAAGTCCTGCCCACCCACTTGTCCATCAGCGAGGCGTACCACCCGTGCAGGTTGTAGATGGCGCCGAGCGCCGCGGTGAAATCAGGCGCAAACGGCACCCACTGTCCGGTGGTATTGTCCTTGGCGCTGTTCACCGAGCCGTTGGCGTAGACGCTGAAGCCGCTTCCGACATAATAAGTACCCTCGGCCTCGACGCCCTTGTACTTCGTGCCCCCGAGGTTGAAGAAGACCGTCTCGTCACCGACCGTCTCCGAGCTGATCTCGTTGTTGAAGGTGATGTAGTACAGGTCGGCCGAGAGGGAGATCCGGTCCGTCTGCCAGCTCGACCCGACCTGATAGTTCCAGGTCTGCTGCGGGCTCAGGTCCGTCGAGCCCGGAGCCGAGAAGTTGAAGTAGTTCTCGTTGGGCGCGAGAAAGCCCTTTGCGGCCTGCACATATGCCGACCAGTGATCCGTGAACATGTAGTGAGCCAGGAGCGAGGGCAGGGTCGAGGTGAAGGTATTGTCGTAGCTCTGGGGCGCACCGGTCTTGACGTTGACGGTCGCGTTCACGTCGCGCTCGAATGAAACGTAGCGCACGCCCGGTGAGAGGGTGAGCTGCGAGACAGGTATCCAGTCGAACTGCACATATCCCTGCAGCGTCGTAAGCTCCTGGTTGAGGAGCCGACCGCCGTCGTACGCCGAGATGATCGACCCCGGCACGGACTCGACGAACGCATCGTTCAGCGACTCGTCGGTATTGGCGAGTCCCCGAACGTTGAATTGCCGGTCGACCCAGGCGCCCGTCTTCAGGTCTCCGAATGAGAAGTCATCCTGAAGATTCAGCGTATCCCCCCAGGAGCGATAGTCGTTGGTCAATAGCGTTCCGGGAACGTCGTTCGCTCCGTAGGGCGTCCCGTTTGGAGTCGGACCGTTCGGATCTTCTCCCGCGTGCCCTCTATGCCAGTAGCCATAGGTGTAAACCTTGTTGTTCAGGGTCCAGCCGCCACCGAGACTCGAGGTGAGTCCGATGTACTCGAAGTCCGTGTGGATGCTGTCGAAGTTGTAGCCGAAATAGTCCTGGCTGTCCGGATTGGAAGACAGCATGTACGTCGGACCGTTCTCGGCGATCTGGGCGGCCGTAGCGCCGACACCGATGTTCTGATGGATCTGGTTGTACATCGCCACGAATGTGAGCACGCCGATGCCGTCGATCGGCGCCTCGAACTTCGCGAAAATGTTCTTGCGGTCCAGGCCTGAGTTGCTCAGCTCGCCGTCGCTCGACACGCTTTCCGCGTCGATGTAGCCGGCGGCTCCGCCCCACTTGGAGATCGTGCCGGTATCGAGCTCAGCGCCGACGACCGAGGTGCCAAAGCTGCCGTAGGTGACGGACGGCGTCAGCGTCATGTCCTCGAGGGGCGACTTGGAGACGCTGGCGACGGTGCCGCCGAAGGTCGCATCGCCGATCGTTGCGGCAGTACCCGGTCCGCGGTCGACCGAAACGCCCTCGAGATCGTTGTCCATGAAATACGACGTCGAGTGGTGCGTGAAATCGTTGGAATCGTTCCAGGGAATGCCGTCGAAAGTCACGTTGAAGAAGCCATCCTGGAAGCCGCGAATGCTCAGAGATTGATTCTCCTCCAGCCCCGGCCCGTTCGGCTGGATCGACTGCACGCTCGGAGAGATCGCGATGATGTCCGAGTAGTTGCTCGTCGCCGGCATGTTGTTCTGGATGAAGTACTGGCTGATCAGGGAGGTCGGTTGACTCGCCTGCAGCGGCGCGAGGGTAGGCGCCTGGGTGGTCGCCGATTCCTCCTGGATCGTGGTTCCGGAGACCACCACGGTGGACAGCTGTGCGTCCTGCGCCTGCACCGCGGACGCGGCGAGCAGGAGTGCCGAGCAAACGGCGATGTCGATGGGACGAAGGCAAAAGCGATGCGCAACCCGATTCTGCATGGGCTGATCTCCAGGCGTTGTTTTTTGAACGACAGAGGCCGACGCGCCGCGGCCAGGGCGCGTCAATGGGTGCGGCAGAATAGTGACGTGTTGTTACAGAACTGTGACAACTACTTTGTTTAACAAAGTTTAATCTTTGCGCGGCAAAGTAGAGTCGCCGGACGGCGACGCCCGGGAGCCGCCGGCGGCGGCATCGGGAGGCGGGAACTTAAGTGCGCGTGCCGGCCGCGGACGGATCGGTGGCCTGTTGCGCGTGCGATGGCATTACTGTGTTGGGTTCGCGCGAAGTGCGGCGGCCGGCGCGCAGTCTGCGGGCTGGTGCCCGTTCGCCGCCCGCAGCTCCGTCGCGAATCATGAGCTCACGGACGGCGCGTGGCGCGAACTCGCACCATTCGATTCCGACGCCGCCTTCGGTCTCGCGCACCACATAGGCTGCGAGTCGCGCGGAGCGAGGGTGGCCGCAGCCGTCTTGCCGCAGCATCACGGCCACGGGCCCGCGCGACGGCCCGCGCCCCTCCGTTCGCACGAAGGCGCCACTCGAGCTCACATTCTCCAGATTTCCGGTAACGGGAGCCGACGACCCGCTCGACAGCTCCACGGTCATACGCACGGCAACGCGCTCACCCCATCTATGCTCCATGACCGCTCTCCGCTCAAATGTGGTGCAGGGCTATTATGCGCTCATCGCGTCCGGCGGGAAGTATCTTCCAACACTGCGCGCGCACTTTGGGTGTTGTTTGACGCGAATGGCTTCGCTCTGGTCTCAGGCGCTTCGCGCGACGTGTTGCGCATCGACGGCCGAGGTGACGCCGGTGCCTCGAAGGATGCCGTCGTATAGCTCCTCGAGGCGTGCGACGCTGCGCTCCCACGTGAAGAGCCGCTGCACACGCTCGCGACCCGCGTTACCCATCCGCGCGCGCAACTGCGGGTCGGAAAGCAGTTTGCGGATCGCGGCGGCGAGCCCTTGAGTGTCGCCTCGGTCGACCAGTATTCCCGTCTCACCATCCACTACCACCTCTGGTAGCGCGCCGGCGCGCGTGGCAACCACCGGCAGGCCGGCGGCCATTGCTTCGATCACCGGGATTCCGAATGGTTCGTGCCAGATCGAAGGGAAGACGAAGATGCCGGCGCGGGCGTAGTGGGAGCAGATCTCCTCATTCGCGACCCGGCCGTGCAGGATCGCATGCCCGGCGAGCTCGCTCACCTGGCGGCTGATGAGATCGTAATAGTCGTTCGGGCGGCCGTAGTACTGCAGCAACGCGTCGAAGAGCGGGTCGCGGCGATGCGGGTCCACGAAATCCTTCGGCGCCACATCCAAAGGTCCGACCAGGCTCAGGCTGGCGCGGCCATGCGTCTCGAGTACCTCGCTCATCGCGGAGAGCAGCACGTGCACGCCCTTCTCGGGGCAGAGCCGCCCGACGAAGAGCACCGTCTGCGAGGCAGCCGGGTCGGGGGTAACCCTGAGGAAGCGCTCGTCCACTCCGTTGTAGAGCTCATGACAGCGACCCGCCGCGGCAGGGTAGAGCCGGCGGATCTCATCCGCCACGAATCGGCTGCAGGCGAGGATCAGCGCCACTTCCTCGAGACGCGGTCCGATCACCGCGGGGTCGAAATCGGCCAGCGAGTGATCGTGCATGTGCAGCACGATGCGCGCACCGGGGTTGGCGCGGCGGATCGGCCCGATGAAGTTGGAGACGGTGTGCAGATGCACGAGATCGCAGCCGCGCTCGGCCGCATCACGGGCCACCTCGCGCGCGTAGTGAGCGTAGTAGAACGGGCTCAGCCTGAAGGGACGGCGGCGGTTGAGGAGCCTGGTCGCATCGAGAACCTTCAGGCTGTTGAGCAGGCGGTCGATGCCTTCCGGGATGCGACGGTAGGTGACACCCTCGTGACGCTCGACCTCGCTCTGGCCCGGCACCCATTTTGGGTATGTGACGACCTCATGACGGCGCGCCAGGCGGCGTCCGATCTCGTAGTTGACGATCGCGAGGGCATCGTAGAGCCGCGTATGCGGTACCGGAATGTCGGCGTGCGGATAGACCTGCGCGATTCTTATGGCCATGGCTCCGGCTAGGCAGCAAACGCCATACCCATGCCGGGCGCTCGAGACAACCGCTGATCAGATGCCCCGTGAGGCCCGATAAGCCCGCAGCCGCGGCAGGAATGCCTCGCGACGCGCCAGGCTGTCGGGGGACCAGTAGCGCTCGATCTCGTAGTACTCGGGGACAGCCGGCACATCCTGCGGCAGCACCACCCACGGGTGCTTGGAGCTGGTGTAGATGTGAATCTGCGGCTGCAGGGCATCCGCCGTGTCGAAGGTACCGACCCGGACGAAGCGGAGGATTGGACCGGCGCCGGCGTAGTTGCTCCAGACGGCGACGTGACACTCCGGGCAGCGCGCGATCTGCTGTCCGCGCCCGCTCAGGGAAGGCGTGTCGATGAGCTCGGGCTCGCCCTGCAGATCGATCACGCGCTCGGCCTCGATCATGGCATTCAGCGCGAAGGCCGTGCCCGTTTCCCGCTGACACCAGCGGCAATGGCAGCAGTGCACGATGAGGGGAGCCGTCTCCATGCGGTAGCGGATGCGCCTGCAATCGCAGCCGCCCTCGAGCGGATAGGAGGTGTTCGCCATCGGATGGAGCCTAGTGCCGCGACCGGTGCGCGGCTTGGGAAAAATTGCGATTCACGGTCGCAGTCAGCTGAGCGGCGGCCCCAGGCGCCCGTGGAGATAGAACGCCACGGCATAGAGCACCAGCGCGGCGATGATCCGCCACAGGCCGATCTCAGCCAGAGCGGGTGCCAGGCGGTTGCTGCCGCGCGCGATGGCGGCGAAGGGGACGCTCGAAGTCACAGCGGCGAATCCCTGCCACTGCTGCGGAAACCTGCGGCGGCGCTTGGCATCGATCGAGGCCGTGCCGGCAATCCCGAGCACGAGCAGCGTGCCGAAGAGAATCAGCGAGGCGAGATCGCCATTGATGACGAGGTGCGTGGCCGCCCACAGAGCGACGCCCCAGAGGAAGGGATGGCGGCTGATGCGCACCATCCCTCGGGCCATCTCCGGGTCGAGCCGCGACTCCATTCCGACCGTGGTCGGACTCGGGGTCATGACCCCGATCACGGCGAAGAGGAAGGCGACGAACACCAACACGTAGGCAGTCGTCCGCAACCCCACCAGCGAGCCCCAGGTGGGAATGAGCGGGGCGCGCCTGTATGCGTAGATCACCCAGCCGAGGCCGATGAGAGAGGCGAGGGAAAAGGCTCCGCGATACGGCCCCTCACCGAGCCGGCGGGTGAGCGCATCGCGCAGCCGCGTTCCGGAGACTCCAAAGTGGATCAACAGGAAGTAGGCGCATGCGGCGATCAGATCCGGCATGGGAAGGCCCTCCAGTACATACTATACTTATCGAAATGCTTAACCGTTCGCAAGAGCTCGATCGCCTGTTCCACGCCCTGGCCGATCCGGCCCGCCGCGCCATCCTCGAGCGGCTGGGCCGCGGACCTGCGCCGGTGAGCGAGCTCGCGAAGCCGTTGCCGATGTCGTTGCCGGCCACCATGCAGCATCTCGGCGTGCTCGAGGCCGCGGGGCTGATCCGCACGCGGAAGGTCGGCCGGACCCGCACCTGCGCGATCGACCCGCAGGCGCTGAGCAGGGCGGAGCAATGGATGACTGCCCGGAGGCGGGAATGGGAGGGCCGCCTGGATCAGCTCGATGAGTACCTGAAAACCGTGGAGCGCGGAGGTGACCGGCATGGATCGAAATGAACCCGCCGGCCGGTGGCCGGTTGTCTTCGGGGAATTTCATCTGGAGCGGATCTATGACGCGTCGGTGGCTCGTGTCTGGAGGGCGCTCACGGAGCAGGAAGCCAAGGCCAAATGGTTCGCCGGCGCAGAGGGAAGCTGGCAGTTGCTGGAAAGACAGATGGATGTACGCGTCGGTGGACGCGAGCGGCTCAAGGGTCGTTGGGAAAGCGGCCTCGTCACCACCTTTGACGCCGTCTATCAGGACATCGTGCCGAACGAGCGGCTCGTGTACTGCTATCAGATGTCTCTCGACGACAAGAAGATCTCAGTGTCGCTCGCAACCCTGCAGCTCGAGCCGGCCGGCGGCGGCACGCGCCTCAAGGTAACGGAGCAGGGCGCCTTTCTCGACGGTTACGATGATGCGGGGTCCCGCGAGCGCGGCACCGCTCACCTCCTGGATGCGCTCGGCGCCTCCCTGATGTAGGCGCGGTCCGTGGCGGCGGCGACCCCGAGGACCGCCGCCCCCAGTGTCAGGTCGCGCGCGCGGCGCGCGAGCGAGGCGGCCACCGCCGCGGCCGGCGCGATGCCGAACACCGCACAGGCGAGCACGTAGCTCGCTTCCTGTACGCCGGCGGCCGCGGGCACCATGAAGACGAACGTTTTGAGGCCCGCCACCACGCTGTCGATGACCAGGGCGCGAGCCGCGCTCACCGGCTTGCCGAGCAGGTCGAACACCAGCCACAGCTCCGCCGCGCCCAGGAACCAACACAATAGGTGCAGCCCGAATGCCGATCCCAACCGCGCGCGGCGGCTGAGGATGTCATCGAGAACGATGTTGATGTCACCCTGCGCGTGCAGGCTGCGAAGAGATGCCAGCACGGGCCAGCGCTGTGAGATCCTGCGGATCGCGCGCTGGAACGTGTCCCCGAGACGCCGCCGCCACAGTACTGGAACGGCGACGGCGAGCACGGTCAGCGCGAGCCCGATCCCCAGCGGCCGCATGAGCCCCGAGCCTGGCGCAAGCGCGAGGAGCGCCAGCACGCCTGCCAGGACGTAGGGTAGCTTCGCCGCGAGCTCGATGATGAGATCGACGGTCATGGAGAGCACCCCTCGCAACGCCGCCGGCCCGTTGAGACGCAGCGCGCGCACGCCGAGCACGAACCCGCCGATCTGCGAGAAGGGTAGGGTCTCTGCGGCGGCGTCACGCACCAGCCGCGCCCATATGAACCTTCGCGGTGAGGCACTCGGCCCGCTACCTGTCGCCAGACGCCAGGCGACCGCCATGAACGCCACGATCGGCAGATGCACGAGCACGATGACGAGAAGTCCGCTGAGACGCAGGCCTTCGAGCGTGCGCACGACAGCGCCTGCACCCGCGTAGATCAAAATGACGGCCAGGACCGCCGCGCCGACAGCGAGGCCGACGGCCGAGCGCCATTTCATTTGCGTCAGTTTCGCGCGCCGTACGCGCGTGTCTTCGGCGGCCATTCGAGCTGTATGCCGAACATGTCCGTGTACGGCTTGAATTGCTCGCGCAGCACCTCGCCATCGAGGCCGAAGCTCGCCAGGTCGTAGCGACGCTGCCGGTGTCTGCGGTTGGTGCGGCTGCCGAGCCACTTGCGCATCCGCTGCGAGGCATCGCGGCTCGAGGCGTGGCCCGTGTGCCGGAAGAGACGATCCACCGTCTTTTCCGGATCCGAGATGATCTCGCGGTAATGCAACTGCAGAATGGAGTTCGGGGATGCCGCCGCGCGCATCATCCGCTGCGCACCGTCCAGCCAGGATGCACACACCTGTTGCCCGATCTCCTTGAGATCGACGCCACGTGCGAATGGACGCCGCAGCACCTCGGTGAGCCGCGCAACGGATGCCAGCACCGCGACCGGGTCACGATGGATAAACACCCACTGTGCGTCCGGGTAGACGACCTTGATGTCATCCAACGCAAAGACATGGTCGGGTGACTTCAGGATCCAGCGCCGCCCCGGCGCCTGCGCATCCAGGTGCTGCAGGAAGCGCCTGTGGAATCGGTACGCATCCACGTGGCCGTGATGCTGCAGCCAGCTCTGATAGCTCGGCACCCGGTAGACGCTGTCGTAACGCAGGCTCTGGAATACCTGCGCGGTGATGTCGGTACATTCCTCGGGCTCGCCCGCCGCCACCTCATGGAGGGAGTTGAGCTCGGGAGCCAGCAGGCGCATCAGATAAAACTGAGCCTGTACCTTGGCCCTGTCGAAGGCCTCCCCCAGCCGGCCAGCCGCCGACGGGTGAGGGTGGACCAGGCGCCAGGAAAGGGGCGCCGCCACGGCGGGGTCGCGCACCAGCAGGCGGTGCAGGAAGGTCGAGCCGCTGCGCGGCATACCGGTGATGAAGATCGGCCGCTCGATGGGCCGGGCGAGCAGCGCCGGATTCTCGCGCTCGCGCCGCTCGAACTCGAGGAGGTTGTGCAGGCTGCGGCGGATCTCGAACTTGACCGCGTGGCGCCCGAGGCCGTTGAGGTCGCCTTCCGCATTGCACGAGGCAATCAGGCGCTGCAGGGGCAGGACGAAGGAAGGGTCGTCGAACGCCTTCTGGCTGGCGCGCTTGAGCGCCGCGGTAAGCAGTTCCTCAGCTCCGATCGCCTGTCTATCCACCCATGCACCTTTCGCTATGGCGGCTCATCGCAAGCGCTCCGGTCGCGAGCCGCCCGGCTGCAAATCTACATCAAACCGCCGCATCCTGCCCGCGGCCAAGGTGAAATGCTGCGTTTCCAGACGCGAGTCGCCGACGATAGCCGCCGTCGTGCGCCTGTGACGCTGTCCAGCTCGAGCACCAACGGCCGGCAGACGGCTCCCGACGGAGCCGCCTGTCATCAACTTCAACTGGCCGTCACATGAACGTAAGCTGAATGTCAGAATGTGCTCGTCGTTTTACCTCGACGTTACTGCACGCTTACGGTGCGTTAAGAAAACTCACGCTTCAGAATGACGCAGTTGCTTGATTGCCTGGCAGGGTCTGCTAAGGTGCGTCGCGGGGGGTCGATGGAATCAACTTAGGAGACGAGGCATGCGCACTCCGACCCGCCACTACCTGCTGGCATCGGACTTCGACCAGACACTGAGCTTTCACGATTCGGGCCACGTGCTCGCGGAACTGCTCGGCGTCAGGGACTTCGAGCAAAAGGTCGCCGGCCTGGCGCACAGCAATCTCGTGCAGCAGGGCGGGGAGTTGGCATACCTCATTCGCCACGACCCTGACTTTCGCGGCGTGCGCCGCGAGCATCTGGCCGAAGCTGGCCGGCGCGTGCGGCTCAAGGCCGCTCTGCCGACACTGGTGCAGTCGCTGCGCGAAGGCATCGACGGCTGTCGGTTCTCATTCTTCGTGGTCTCGGCAGCGCCGAGAGAAGTGGTGGTCTCCGCCCTCGACGGGATCGTGCCGCCGGAGAATATCCACGGCACCGAGCTCGACTACGACCCCCAATCCGGAGAAGTGAGGGCGATCAAACGCGTCGCCGCGGGCTATGGCAAGGTCGCCGTGCTCGACGAGCTCAGTCAGTGGCTCGGAATTGTGTCCGATCGCATCATTTATGTCGGAGACGGCAGCTCGGACATACACGTCATGCTGCACGTCAACCACGGAGACGGCTTCACCATCGCCGTGTCGGAGAACCGTCAGCTCGCCCGCATCGCGAAGTGCACGGTCCTCAGCGACAACGCCTGCAGCATTCTCGTGCCCGTGCTCGATCAGGTACTCGGCATGCGAATAGCCGAGATCCGGCGGTTCCTCGAGTCCGTCGGGCTGGTGCTCGATGATTGGGAGCGGGCGCGCACCGACAGGGTGCTGCTCCGCGAGGCGCCGCAGGCATCATCGGCGGCGGGATGATCTCCATGAGCCTCTCCGTCACCGATACGCTCGGATGGATCGCGACTCTGATCTTCGTCGGATCGTATTTCTTCTCGAAACCGGCGGCGCTGCGCGCCTGCCAGATGCTGGGCGCCTCCTTGTGGATTGCCTATGGGATCCTCATCGCCGCCAAGCCGGTGATCGCCTCCAACCTGCTGGTTTTCGCGGCGGCGGCATGGACGCTGGCACGCAAGAAGGAGGCACGCCGCTCGGCACCGGCCCCGATATAGCGTAGGCTGCACGGCAACCCGGAAAGAAGCAGGGGTCTGTCGGATGCGTGTCGAGCTCGACTCTCTGGAAGCGCGCGTGATCGGTTGCCTGATCGAGAAGCAGGTGACGACACCCGATCAATATCCGCTGTCGCTCAACTCGCTGGTGAGCGCCTGCAACCAGAAGAGCAACCGCGAGCCCGTGATGAGCCTGGATGAGCCCACGGTGCAGCGCACGCTGGATGTGCTCTCGCGCAAGCATCTGTTGCTCGAGCGCTCCGGCTTCGGCAGCCGCGTGCCGAAGTACCAGCACCTCTTCTGCAATACCGAGTACGGCACCCTGAAGTTCTCCGCCCAGGAGCTCGCGATCGTGTGCGAGCTGCTGCTGCGCGGCCCGCAGACGCCGGGCGAGCTGCGGTCACGCGCAAGCCGCATGGCACGATACAACGACGTCTCGGAGGTCGAGTCGGTGCTGCAGGCGCTGCAGGAGCGTGAGTCAGGGCCGCTGGTCGCGCGGCTGCCGCGCGAGCCGGGACGGCGCGAGTCACGCTACATGCATCTCTTCAGCGGCGAGCCGATTCCGCAGGCCGCGGCGGCGGATCAGCCGGCGCGGGACGAATCCCCGGGAGCCGGGACGGAGACGCTCGAGAGCCGTGTCGCGAGACTCGAGGCGGAGCTCGGAATGCTGCGGGCCGAGGTCGAGGATCTCAAATCGAGAGGGCAGTAAGCCCGCTCAGATGAAGAAATCGGGCAGCAGATCCTCCTCGCGCACACCCGCCTCCCGGTAGCGGGCAAAGTCCGTCACGCCTGCCTCGCGCAGAACTTCCTCATCGATGCAGTAGCGGCCCGAAAAGCCGCGGCTGTCTCTGGTGAGAATGGCGTGAGCCGCATCAGCCATGATCTGCGGCGAGCGAACGCGGCGCAGATGGCCGGCGCTCGCGCCTTGCATCGCTATCTGCAACGCCGCCGTCCCAATCACCGTTCGCGGCCACAATGCGTTCACCGCGATTCCGCGTTTGCGCAGCTCGCCTGCCAGTCCGAGCACGCACAGGCTCATGCCGAACTTCGCCAGCGAGTAAGCCAGATGCGGCGCGAACCAGCGCTCTTCGATGTTGAGCGGCGGGCAGAGCGTGAGGATGTGCGGGTTCGACGCGCGCTCGAGGTGCGGCAGACACAGCTTCGAGCAGAGAAAGGTGCCGCGCGTATTGATGTCGTGCATGAGATCGAAGCGGCGCATATCCGTGTCCGCCGTGCTCGTCAGGCTGATCGCGCTCGCGTTGTTGATGAGGATGTCGATGCCGCCGAACTCCTGCGCCGTGCGCTCCACAGCACGCGCCACCTGCTCATCGTCGCGAATGTCCGTCGGCAGCGGCAGCGCACGTCCTCCGGCCGCCTCGATCTCCGTTGCCGCGGTAAAGACCGTCCCCGGTAATTTCGGGTGCGGCTCCGTGGTCTTCGCTACGACGGCGATGTTGGCGCCGTCTCTGGCAGCCCGCAGTGCAATGGCAAGTCCGATCCCTCTGCTTGCGCCGGTGATGAAGAGCGTGCAGCCCTCGAGGGTACGGGTTCTGGTGTCGGCAGGTGTCATGGGAGAGCCTCGCGAAGATGCCGCCGCCAAGGGCGGAAGAGTGAATGGTAACAGCGGCTTGGCTCGCGCCAGACAGGACCGTTGAAGATCTCGCGCGTCCTTCTAGTAATTTATTTTAAATAGTCTTTAAGCTATTAATTAATAAGACTTATTTTACCGCTACTTCGCGTCCGCCTCAGCCGCCTGTACCATGCAGGCCTCGTTCGCCGTAATCGCCGGGAAGAGGCGTAATGCAATCACGACAGAACGTCGCTTGAGCACAGCTGCCACCGACACTGCCGCACATCCGGTGCAGCAGCGCCATTGGAAGGCGGCCTCGCTATTCTGCATGGGCGTGGTCTTCGGCGACATTGGAACCAGCCCGCTCTACACCCTGAACGTCGCCGCGAAGGCCGCCAGTCCAAGCGGCGTCGTCACGCCCGAGGCGGTACTTGGCGTGGTGTCGCTCATCTTCTGGTCGTTGATCGTCGTGATCTCGATCAAGTACGCGATTCTCATCATGCGTGCGGACAATCACGGCGAGGGCGGCATCCTCGCACTCCTCGCTCTGGTGAGTCCGATGCGGGCACGCGAGAGCCGGCTGCGCGCCGCAATGGTGGTCGTCGGTCTCATCGGCGCGACGCTGCTCTATGGCGATGGGGCGATCACGCCGGCGATCTCGGTGCTGAGCGCCATCGAGGGCATCAAGGTGTATGCGCCAGAGACCGGTCACATCGTCGTGCCGCTGACGGTAGTGATACTCGTGGCGCTGTTCATCATTCAGCGCAAAGGCACGTCGTTCGTCGGCGGCTTGTTTGGACCGGTAATGCTGCTCTGGTTCGTCGTCATCGCGCTGCTGGGTCTCGCAGGGATCGCGAGGACGCCCGCCATACTGGCGGCGCTGAGTCCGCTGCCGGCGATCAACTATCTGTTTCACGCCGGCCCCATGGTGTTTGCCGTCATTGGCAGCGCGTTCCTGGCCGTCACCGGCGGTGAGGCGTTTTACGCCGACATGGGTCATTTCGGACCGCTTCCCATCCGCGTCGCCTGGTTCGGGGTAGCGCTTCCGGCACTCGTGCTCAACTACTTCGGCCAGGGGGCGCTGCTCCTCACGCACCCCGCGGCGCTGGCCAGTCCCTTCTATGAGCTCGCGCCGCCATGGGCCCACTTTCCGCTCGTGGCGCTGGCAACGGCTGCGACGGTCATCGCCTCACAAGCCGTCATTTCCGGCGCCTTTTCGCTCACACACCAGGCGATGCAGCTCGGCTTCCTTCCGCGTATGACCGTGGTGCATACCGCTGGGCGTCATATCGGTCAGATCTACATGCCGTTCGTGAACTGGGCGTTGGCCCTGCTGACACTTGCGGCCGTCATCGGCTTCGGTACGTCCGACGCGCTGGCCGGCGCGTACGGCATTGCGGTATCGCTGCTGATGGCGATCACGACTCTGATGGCCACGTTCGTGGCATTGCAATGGAACTACAGCGTCTGGATCGTGGGGCTGGTCAATGGCAGCCTGCTCCTGATCGATCTGCTGTTCGTCGCGTCCACCTCGACCAAAGTGGTCCAGGGCGGATGGTTTCCACTGCTGACTGCCGGCGTGATCTCGTTTCTGATGCTCACCTGGCGCAAAGGCGAGCACATCATGGAAGGCGTTCGCCGCCAGCACCGGCAGAGTCTGCAGGAGTTCGCCGAGTCCATCGAGCGAGACCCGCCTCATCGGCTTCCGGGAACTGCCGTCGTGCTGGGGCGCCTGACGCAAGGCGTTCCGTTGGCGCTGATGCAGAACCTCAAGTACAACCGGGTGCTGCATGAGCACCTGCTGCTGGTGTCTGTCTCGTTCGCCGAGAAGCCTCGCGTGTCCGCCGCCGATCGCGCCGTCGTCACATCGGTCTGTCACGGCGTTGCTCGAGTCGAGCTTCATTACGGCTTCATGGAGCAACCCAATGTGCCCAAGGGCCTGAGCGAAGCGGTAGCGCTCGGCAGGATAGAGCCCTGCCGTGTGGAGTCGGTCATCTATTTCACGGGGCACGAGACCATCAATGCCCTCGGACGGCTGCCGCAGATGGCGCGCTGGCGCGAGTCCGTTTACGCATTGATGCACCGCAACGCCCAGCGGCCGGGAGCCTATTTCAAAATCCCGGCATCACACATCATGGAGGTCGGTGTGGAGTTCGAGATCTAGCGCAGCGATTACTGCGGCGTGGTGAGCCTATTCAGCAGGGCCATCAGCAGTAGCGCCGCAAGGATGATGAGCAGCCGCCGCCAGCGCTTCGCAAACCCGAGCACTTTACTCGCCAGCGGCGGTCGCAAGCGCCCGAATACCTGCCGCGCGTAGATCTTCGTGGAGTTCTCCCGAAGCCTCGCTACCACCTGCGCATAGCTGCTGGCGCGCTGGGCGTCGATGGACCACCGTTCGATCAGGAGCTCCTTCTGGAGGATCAGCTGTCGCGATTCGACGGCGAGCGTGCTCGCGACCCGCATGGCTGGCTCGTCGATCGTGCTGCCGAGCCCTTTGCCACGCCAGCGGCAGGGCATCTGCATTCGGACCCGCCACTGAGCACGCCGCGGTCTTCCGAGCAGAACCGGGGATCTTCGCTGAGTATTCGTGAGCGCCGCCAGCTCCTTGCACAGGATGGTGTCATTGATGAGAAACGCCCACCGCTCTGAGCCGTTTTCGCGCTTCCAGCAGCTCGGAATCGTGTAGGTGGCCGAGGCGCTCAGAAGGTTGGCCTCGAGGTCGTCCTTTATGGCCATGGGAGTGGCCACCGAGAGGTTCGGCCAGTTCCCCTGCAGCTCTTTCAAGACCTGATCAGTCCACTTCGAGGCGCCTTCGTTCTGCAGCCGGTTGCGCATCGAATCCGCGGCCCAGTGGGCGAGCGTGTATTCGCGCCGCAGCGTCGCAGGCGATTCCGGATTCGGGCCAAATTCGATCGAGTCCTCACAGTGGATATGCTCGAGAGGTCCCGCCTCGGGTAGACGCACCAACTCCGTCTGCTCCTCGAGCAGCGGCAGGGCCCAACCGAGATGAGGTTGTACAAGGCGCTCCAGTGTGCCGCCTTGGCCCTGCAGCGTCGGATCCAGCCAGTACGTCGCGCTCTCGATTCGCAACCGAACGATGACGTGATTCAGGAGGATGGGGGAGGGCAGGAAGTCGCCCAGAGCCGGGCCGTGTGTGGTGGACACGAGCGCTGGGCAAGCGTCCAGACCGAGGTAGTGTGCACCGGCCACATACAGACGCGTCGCGTCCTTGCAGTCACCGAAGCGTGCTGTCCAGATTACATCGAGCGGCCTAGGTATCCAGCCGCCTTCTCCGATCGCCAACGCGAAATACCGCAGCTCGCGCTGAACGAAACGGAGCCACTCCACAGCGCGCTCGGCCATCCCGGAGTGACGGAGCTTGATCTGCTCGAGCTCCGTCGCGATATCGGTAGGGATGGCGTCGGAGCGATAGTACGACGTGAAAAGGCCCGCAACCTCACTCCAATCGGCGTATTCGCTGACCTGATAACCGGGATTCCTGATGGTCCAGGGCGGCGACAGCTCCTCTGCGGTAATTCGCTGCTGACCTGAAAGGATCCAGCGGCTCTCCTCAACGTCCAGACTCTTCCCGACGGTCGGCTCCGGTGGCCCGTTGAATGCCTTGAACGCCAGCCGTTGGGTGGCGCTGCGAATCAGGCGCAGGCGTGCTTCGACACACGGCGCGAAGCCGTTGAAGACCAGCCATGCCGAATATCGGTTCAGAAAGATCGGGTTGCGGTTGACCAGTGTGAAGGCAAGCTCAAGCCGATCGTCTATCCGGAGATCAGGGATCAGCAGGGCTGCCGTCAGACGACCGTTGAGAGCGAGGCGCTCGAGCCGGGTCTCCCGTCGCAGCAGCTGGAAAGCGGAAGGCTGCGCGTTCTCGATGTACTCGCCGCCGCGCCATACTCGAACGCAGTGCACCTCGAGACGATCGTGATTGGGATCGAACTCGATGGCGACCTGTGCCGCGATTTCCGCGCCCCGTCGGGTCAGGATCTTCTGTACGGAGTGAAAGTGCGTCGCCACGCCTGGCTGCAGAAGACTCATCTGCACATCACTGAGCAGACGCAGCACGCCGTTATCGGTGAAGGCGTCGTTGGTCGTCTCGCCCTCCGCAGGCCAAGGGTCGTACGTGACCCAAGGCGGCGGTGGCGTGCATGGAATTACGGGGGGCGAGTCGATATGCGGCTGTGTTTGCTTCCCGCCAACGCCGATGTCGTTCATAGGCGCATCAGGGTAACAGATACCGACGCGCCGAGCGCCCGCGCGCCCTGCGACCTACGTCGCAACTGGCAACGTCGGTTCGGGTCAGGCCACGCTCAGTCCTGGTAGTCCTCGTTCCCCGGGGTGGGAATCGGCTTCAATTTCGCGATTTCCTGCTGATTCTCGAACTTCAGGCTGTAGAAGCCGCCGTGGCTGGAGACGACCCAGAGGTAAAGGTGGCCGTTCTGCCACACGAAGCGACTGTGTCCCTTCGACCATGAGAAGTTGATCGGAGGTTTGACTCCTTGCAGCGGGTTGAGGAGCGACCCCGGATCGATCTCACTCGGGTCCGGCGGAGCAGGGCCGACGAAGTAGGCGATCTCCCGCGGCCGGGTTGGATCGTGGATGTCGAAGACACGGATGCCCGCCTGGTGACCGGAGCAGGCGAGGAGCTTGGCATCCCGCGGATTGTCGACGGTGCAGTCGTGGTCGCTGTAGCCGTAGCCACCCATTTTCGCGGTGATGTCATGCTCGGTCAGCGCGCAGTTCTTCGGATCATCCACGCCGAGCATGAGCTGGGAAACGAGCTTCGGCTTCGCGAGATTGCTGATATCGATCAGCCGCTCCATGCCGAAAGGGGGCAGGCCCGCGCTGCACGCCTGGACGGCGGCCTTCGGATAGTCACCGCCGCCCGCGCCGAACTCGTCGCCAACAGCCACGAACGGCCTGCCGTGGATGAAAGCCAGATCGGGCTGGATGGCGATGTAGCCATTCTTCCAGTACAAAGAGCTGACGACTTTGATGACTGGATTCGGGCGCCGGTTCTGTACGTCGCTGACGTCGTAGATGACCAGACCATTGCCGGCGGTGAAAACGCCCGGGCGCTTCATCTCACCGACAACTCCGCAGAAAAGCAGCGTGTCGGGCGGATGTCCATCGACGGTGAACTGGTTGAGTGAGATGCGGTGGCATGCCTGGTGAGCGCTGACGCCTCCGGCCTCGCCATTGGGAAAGTCCCAGGCGAGGAGCTCCTTGGGATGCGTCGGATCGGTCACGTCTATGGCGGTGACGTGTGGGTTCGTCAGCGCGGTGAGCCAGTACGTCTTGCCGTCGTAGGCGAAATTGCCCGCATGGGCCAGCAGATTCGCATCCGGCAACTGCTCGCTGGAAAGAAGCCGCGGGTGCGCGCAATCCGAGAGGTCATAGAAGGCGACGGCCGGTTGCGGCCCGGACCCCATCCAGCTCTCGGCGGTCCCCAACAGGGCACGCCCGGAATTCACCGCTCCATCCTCCCAGTCGTAGAGGGAGGCCGGATCGTCCAGGTTGGTGACGTACTTCGGAGCGCTCTGATTCGAGACATCGAGCACCTGGATGCCGGGGTGCAGCAGCGGCGGGTCGTCCTTCTGCCCGGCGTCAAAGCCCTCCGTCGGGATATAGGCGCAATGGCCCTGCCACATGAGCTGGTGGCCGGCGCCCTGGCCGGCATATTCGCCGACGATCGCGAGATTGCAGTTGTAGGGCTTGGTCGATGCGCCGCTGGCACGCTCGCCCGCGGTGAGCTGACCGTCCACGCCTTGCTCGGGCCGATCCTCGGCCTGGCATACCGGCACGGGCACGGGGCCGAGGAACGGCTCAGCTCCCGCGCCCGCTGCCGGCGGCGCGGCGGACACAGCCAGCGCCGCCGCAGCCAGCGACAGCCCGAGTACGAAGGTCTGGGGACGGAATCCGCGCATGGCGAGTCTCCGCAGGATCTTGGGGTTTTCTTGTGTGACCCCATTATTGCGCCGTCACTGGACCCAGCGGAACGCCGCGGGCTGCGCCTCGCCGAGCTTCAGGCTCGGTCCGTCGGATCTAGGTATCATTACCGCCGAGTAGCATGCGGAGAGATCATGTCGGATACAAAGTTCATGGTGCGCAAGGCGGCCGTGCTCGGCGCCGGAGTGATGGGCGCGCAGATCGCGGCGCACCTCATCGACGCCCGGGTACCCACGGTTCTCTTCGACCTGCCGGCGAAAGAAGGCGATAAGAGCGGGATCGCCAGAAAGGCGATCGAGGGACTGAAGAAGCTTCAGCCCTCGCCACTGGCCGGCCGCGACACGGCAGCCTTTCTCCAGGCGGCCAACTACGATGAGCACCTGGCGCTCCTCAGCGAGTGTGACCTCGTGATCGAGGCGATCGCGGAGCGGATGGACTGGAAGAAGGACCTGTATCGCAGGATCGCGCCTCATCTTGCGCCGCACGCGATCTTTGCGTCCAACACCTCGGGGTTGGCGATCAACGCGCTGGCCGAGGCGCTCGCCCCGGAACTGCGGCCTCGCTTTTCCGGTGTGCACTTCTTCAATCCGCCGCGCTACATGCGCCTGGTCGAGATCATTCCCTGCAAGGACTCCCTCCCGGGCGTGCTCGATGATCTGGAGCGCTTCCTCGTCACCACGGTCGGCAAGGGAGTGATTCGCGCCAAGGACACGCCGAACTTCGTCGCCAACCGCGTCGGGGTGTTCTCCATGCTGGCGACGATTGCCAACGCCGCCAAGTTCGGTATCCGCTTCGATGTGGTCGACGATCTGACGGGTCCCCGCCTCGGGCGCCCGAAGTCGGCGACCTTCCGCACGGCCGACGTCGTGGGTCTCGACACCTTCGCCCACGTGGTCAAGACCATGCAGGACACGCTGCCGCAGGATCCCTGGCATGGCTTGTTCCAGTCGCCGCCCTGGCTCGCGAAGCTGATCGCGGCCGGCGCGCTCGGCGCCAAGACCCAGGGCGGCATTTATCAGAAGAAGGGCAAGGCATTCCGGGTGCTCGACCCGGCGAGCGGCGAGCACGTGGAGGCGGGCGCTGCGGCCGATCCGAGCGTCGTCGAGATCCTGAAGCTCGATGATCCGGCGCAGAAGCTCAAACGCCTGCGCGAGAGTGAGCACGTTCAGGCGCAGTTCCTCTGGGCATGCTTTCGCGACGTCTTCCACTACATTGCCTATCACTTGAAGGACATCGCACACTCGGCTCGCGATGTCGACCTGGCGATGCGTTGGGGATTTGGCTGGAAGTTCGGCCCGTTCGAGACCTGGCAGGCGGCCGGCTGGCGGCAGGTGGCGGCCTGGGTCGAGGAAGACATCGCCGCAGGCAAGGCTCTCGCGAAAGCACCGCTGCCCGCCTGGGCGCGCGAGCCGGAACGCAAGGGAGTGCACTTCCCGACCGGCTCTTATGACGCCGCCAGCAACACGCTGGTGGGCCGCTCGAGCCTCGATGTCTATCGGCGCCAGCTCTGGCCGGAGACTGTGCTCGGTGAGGTCAAGCCGACACTCGGCGAGACGGTGTACGAGAACGCAGGGGTGCGCGCGTTCAGCAGCGGAGATGAGGTGCTCGTCGTCTCGTTCAAGAGCAAGGCGCATTCGATCAGTCCCGAGGTCCTCGAAGGCCTGAATCGGGCGATCGACATCGCGGAGGAGCGCTTCAAAGGGCTCGTCATCTGGCAAACCGACCCGCCGTTTTCGGTGGGCGCCAACCTCGAGTCTCTGCGCCCGGCGGTGGCAGCCGGCGATTGGCAGCGTGTCGAGAGCGTGATCTCGCTCTTCCAGAAGACCTCGATGCGGCTGCGCTACAGCGCCATTCCAACAGTGGCGGCAACCCAGGGATACGCATTCGGCGGCGGGTGCGAGTTCGTCATGCACTGCGACAGGGTGGTCGCTGCGCTCGAGTCCTACATCGGCCTGGTGGAGGCGGGCGTGGGACTGCTGCCGGCGGGCGGCGGCTGCAAGGAATTCGCGCTGCGGGCGGCGCGGGAGAGCAAAGGCGATCTGTTCGCATCGCTCAAGGACTACTACATGATGATCGCCACGGCCAGGGTGGCCGGCAGCGGCATCGAGGCGCAGGAGCTGAAGTATCTGCGCGCCAGCGATGTGGTGCTGTTCAATCCGGCCGAGCTGCTTTACGTGGCGAAGCAAGAGGTGCTCGCGATGAGTGCCGCGGGCTATCGTCCGCCCCTCGCGGGCGGGCGCTTCCCGGTCGCCGGCCGCAGCGGAGCCGCCTCGATCAAAGGGCTGCTGGTGAACATGCTGGAAGGGCATTTCATCAGCGAGTACGACTTCGAGATCGGCTCGCGCATCGCCGAGACCATGACCGGAGGGGATGTCGAGCCTGGTACCGAGGTCAATGAGGAGTGGCTGCTCGCGCTCGAGCTGCGGCATTTCCTGGCGCTCCTGAAGAACCCCAAGACCCAGGAGCGCATTGCCCACACGCTCACCACCGGCAAGCCGCTGCGTAATTGACCGCCCCTGCGGAGAACGGAAAATCATGTCCAGTCAGATTCGAGAAGCCTACGTCGTCGCCGCCACCCGTACTCCGGTCGGCAAGGCCCCGCGCGGCATGCTGCGCCACGTTCGCCCGGATGACATGCTCGCTCATGTCATCAGGAGCGCCCTGGCCCAGGTACCCTCGATCGAGTCCAGGCAGGTCGCCGATGTCGTCGTCGGGTGCGCCTTTCCCGAGGCCGAACAGGGCCTCAACATGGCGCGCATCGGGGCACTCCTGGCCGGGCTGCCGGACACAGTCCCCGGGGTCACGGTCAATCGGTACTGCTCATCGGGCTTGAATGCCGTTCAGATTGCCGCCGACCGCATCCGCGTGGGGGAGGCGGACGTAGTCATTGCCGGCGGCAGCGAATCGATGTCCATGGTGCCGATGATGGGCAACAAGGTGGCATTGAACCCGGAAATCTTCGCCAAGGACGAGAACTACGCGATCGCCTACGGCATGGGCATCACGGCCGAGAAGGTTGCGCAGCAATGGAAGGTCTCGCGAGAGGATCAGGACGCCTTCGCGCTGGAGTCGCACAAACGCGCCGTGGCGGCGATCGCATCCGGAGCCTTTGCGGCCGAGATCTCACCCATCGAGATTACCGAGCGCACGCCGGATCTGAAGTCCGGTGAGGTGCGGCATTCGAAGAAGACCTTGCGCCAGGATGAGGGTCCGCGGGCCGACACCTCGCCTGAGGCGCTCGCCAGGTTGAAGACCGTCTTCGATGCCAAAGGCAGCGTTACGGCCGGCAACAGCTCGCAGACCTCGGATGGCGCGGCCGCAGTGGTACTGGTCTCGGAGGCCGTCCTCAAGCGCTACGAGCTGACACCGCTTGCCCGCTATGTCACCTTCGCGGTACGAGGCGTGCCGCCGGCGATCATGGGCATTGGTCCGAAGGAAGCAATTCCCGCCGCACTCAAGAACGCCGGCATCGCCCGTGACGATCTGAAGTGGATCGAGCTCAACGAGGCTTTCGCCGCCCAGGCGCTTGCCGTCATTCGCGACGTAGGTCTCGATCAGCGGCTCGTCAACCCGAACGGCGGCGCGATCGCGCTCGGTCATCCGCTCGGAGCCACCGGAGCAATCCGCACTGCGACGCTGCTGCACGGGATGCGCCGCAAGGGCCTCAAGGGCTACGGCATGGTCACCATGTGCATCGGCACCGGCATGGGCGCGGCGGGGATATTCGAGGTGCTCTGAGCGCGCTTCAGCGCGACGGCTTATCGAAGCTCGCCCATGCGCGGCCGTGCGCGATATCGATCGTCAACTGAATCTGGCGCAGGAACGCGGGATCGAGCTGGCCGTCGTATATCAGGTCTCTCGCCGCAGCGGTAACGGGCACGGGGCCGAGCCCGATCACATCGAGGTCGAGTTGGCGCTTGGCGTGCACCGGAATGGAGATTCCGAGCTGCTCCTGAGCATGCGGCGCGACAAACACGGGGCCGTCGTTGCCGCTATCCACCTCCATCCATAGCGTCCCGGTTTTTGCCTTCACCTCGATGAACGGCACCACGTCCCCACCCGCGCCACGGACGATGCGGACGTTGACGGGATGCATGCGGCCGATTCGAAGAGCGAGGCTGCGAGGCGTTTCGATAGTCACCCGATCATGCGCAAGGTCAACCGTGACCGCACGGCCCTCGAAAGAGGCGAGGCCGAGGATGCCGCCGACCGGCGGCGCGCCTTTGCCGAGCAACTTGAGGAGATCGAACTCCCCGACCTCGCGATCTATCCGGTAGCGCCCGATTTGCAGCGTTACGGGTCCACAGCGCGACCAGGTTATCTTGCCGCCATCGGCCCGGAAGCCGGTGCCCAGCCCGAAAGGGGTACAGCCCGCGTATCCGGCCTCCTCAGGCGTGAGTATCGTCAGCCCAGCGCCCGTGTCCAAGATGAAGGGACTCTCGTGTCCCTTCACCGTCACCTCCACCGTGCGAAGATCGGTGTTGGCGTAGGGCTCCAACTTCAGCTGCACGGACTGCGCGCCGGCGTAATGGCTGGCGCCGAGGGCCATGAGCGCGGCGCCGAATGCGCGCGCTGCGCAGGAGGAGAATGACCGCGATGCGCGGCCTCTGAGATGCTGATACAACGTATTCAGCCTTTGGGCGGGGCGAAGTGCGTTTCCTGGCCAGTGACGGCCTGCCAGCGTCCGTCGCGCCAGACGAACACATCCGTAAACCGAGAATGCCGGACGGCATCCGGTGTTGATGACCCTCCCGCCGTCGCAGCCGTCGCTGACCGCGTGATGACGAGGCCAGTCACGATCGCGACGTCGCCATCGGACACGAAACGCACTGTGGTGTCCTCGAATCTTTGATCGACGCGCGGTGAAGGGCGCGAGTCCGGACGTGCAAAATAGGTCAGGTATTGTGCACGCGTGATTGCATCGCCCTGAGAGTCACTATCGATGAATTCCCGTCCGAGAATGCGCGCGAGC
>DATAXF010000036.1:0-80505 GCA_036273095.1 Steroidobacteraceae bacterium
TGGCCAGGGGTGGAATTGAACCACCGACACGCGGATTTTCAATCCGCTGCTCTACCAACTGAGCTACCTGGCCGCCTTTGGGAAGGGCCGCGTATTAGACCGGGCCCGGTGGCGGCCGTCAAGCAATCTCGAGCCTAAGCCTTTGATTCCGACCGGATTCCGCATGCACGGCAAGCGGTAACACCCCCCCTGCCGGCACCGCGCTTGCTGCCGCTCGCGCATGGCTACCCGATCATCCTCCCCCCGCCGCGAACCGGCTCGCAAGCCGACCGCGAAGCAGCGCTCCCGCCGCAGAGGCCGCGGCAGCGCCACCGCTCGCCGCGAGACTGAGAGCGCTGTCTCCGGAAGGAAAATCCGCTACGCCATGGTCGGTCTCGGGCACATCGCGCAGACCGCCATCCTGCCGGCCTTCGCGCAGGCGCAGCAGAACAGCACGCTGGCGGCGCTGATCTCCGATGACCCGAAAAAGCTGAGGAAACTTTCCCGCCGTTACGGCGTGCGCCACGTCTGCAGCTACGAAGATGCCGACGATCTCTTCGAGAGTGGCGAGGTCGATGCCGTCTACATCACGTTGCCCAATTCGATGCATCGCGAGTACACGGAGCGCGCCGCCCATGCCGGCCTGCACGTACTCTGCGAAAAGCCGATGGCGGTCACCTCCGAGGACTGCGAGCGGATGATCCAGGTGACGCGGCAAAACCGCGTCAAGCTCATGATCGCCTACCGGCTGCACTTCGAGCGCGGCAATCTGGAAGCGGCGGAGATGGCGCACTGCAGGACACTCGGCGACCTGCGCTTCTTCACCTCCAACTTCTCGATGCAGGTTGCGCCGGAGAATTTCCGCAGCAGCCGCAAGCTCGGGGGCGGCCCGCTGTACGACATAGGTGTCTATTGCATCAACGCCGCTCGTGCGGTGTTCGCGGCGGAGCCGGTGGAGGTGCTGGCCACCGCGCTCGCGCGCCGCGATCAGCGCTTCAGGGAGATTCCGGAAACGGTGACGGCGATCATGAAATTTCCGCAGGAGCGGATTGCATCCTTCACGTGCAGCTTCGGCGGCGCGGACCGCTCCGTCTATGAGATCGTGGGCACGAAGGGCAGCATCACTCTCGATCCGGCATATGAATATGCCAAAGGCGTCGCGTACGTGCTGCGTCTGGGCAAGCGCAAGCGCGAGAAACAGTATGAGAAGAGTGACCAGTTCGGCCCGGAGCTCATCTACTTCTCGGACTGCATCCTCCATGGCCTCGAGCCGGAGCCGTCCGGTGAGGAAGGTATCGCCGACGTCCGCGTCATCGAGGCACTGAACAGAAGCATCGAGACCGGGCGGTGGGTATCGCCAGAGCTGCCGCAGCGCAGGCGCCGCCCGACGCTTCGACAGGAAATCCGCCGCCCCGGCATTCAGCCGCCGCCTCTCGTGGGCGGAGTGCATCCAGCGACGATGTAACAGGCGCCGGGCACCCGGCGCTCGCGGTAAACCGCATTTTGAGCTGCCCGCACGGGACGGCTGCCGGCGCGCGCCTGCCACATCTACCCACTAAGGGATAGACCGCCACCCGCCGCCGGACAGCGCGGAGGCCCTCCGCGCGAGCCATATCGCAAATGGCTTGTCAACACCACAATTCTCACCCGGCGCCGTCGAACCGAACGGCTCGGCTACGTCTAGCAAGGGAAATCCAAGGGAGTCTCAAGGTGCGCAATCGCTCGATCGCTTTCGCTTCACTCGCCCCGCTCGCCGCCACCGCATTGGCGCTCGCCCTGACGCTGTCGGGCTGTTCCGGCGATGCGGCAGCTCAGCATGCTGCTCTACCGCCGCCAGCGCCGCAGGTTACTGTGGCGCGCGTAATCTCGCGGACCGTTACGGACTCGGAAACGTTCTCTGGACGATTCGACGCCGTCAACCACGTCGATATTCGCCCGCGAGTCTCGGGATACATTTCATCGGTCAACTTCGTGGACGGCACCGTGGTCCAGAAAGGCCAGGTACTGTTCGTCATCGATCCTCGCCCCTACGAGGCTGACTATCAGCGCGCGGAGGCGGACCTCGATCAGGCCCGCGCGCAGGCGGCGCTGGCCAGGTCCGAGCAGACCCGCGCCGTGAACCTCTTTGCGGCCCATGCCATCTCCAAGGACGAGTTCGACACCCGAACCGCCAACGAGCGCCAGTCGGCGGCCAACGTGGAGGCAGCAAAGGCGGCCGTCGCCTCGTCTGCACTCAATCTCACATTCACGCGCGTAACGGCCCCCATCACCGGTCGTGTCAGCCGCGCGATCGTCACCACCGGCAACCTCGTCACTAACGGCCAGACGCTGCTGACCACGGTGGTGTCTTTGAGCCCTATCTACGTCGAGTTCAACGCGGATGAGCAGGCTTACCTGACGTTCAAGAAATACGCCGGTAACACTGAGCGCAAGGAAGCGCCCTCCACTGCAGGCGCAGGCCCGGACGCGCTGGGTAATGCGGTGTACATCGGACTGGCGGACGAGAACGGCTACCCTCACGAAGGCCGCCTGGTCTTCATGGATAACTCTCTCGACTCGCAGACCGGCACCATCTACGCGCGTGCGCTGCTCACGAACGCGGACGGCCGTTTCGTCCCAGGCCTCTTCGCTCGCGTCAAGCTGATCGGCAACGATCACTACAGCGCAGTGCTCATCAACGACAGCGCCATCGGAACCGATCAGACCATGCGTTACGTGCTCCTCCTGGGCCCCGAGAACAAGGTCGAGTACCGCCCCGTCGAGCTCGGACCTCTGGTCGACGGACTGCGCGTGGTGCGATCCGGTCTCAAGCCTGGCGACACCATTGTCGTCAACGGTCTGATGCGCGTGCAACCCGGCATGCAGGTGAACCCGCAGCTGACTGCAATGGGTGAGAAGCGCAGGACGGACGGCACCATGGTCGCCCAGAACGTAACTCGTGACGCGCAGTCCGCCAAGGGCGGCTCTGCTTCCAGGGAGAATCGGTGAAACTCTCGCACTTCTTCATTGACCGCCCGATTTTCGCGGCGGTGCTGTCGACCTTCATCTTCATCGCCGGCGCGATAGCGGTCACGCAGCTGCCGATCAGCGAGTATCCGGAGGTCGTGCCGCCGTCCGTGATCGTGCGGGCGACTTACCCGGGCGCCAACCCGAAGGTCGTTGCGAATACCGTAGCCGCGCCGCTCGAGCAGTCGATCGTCGGGGTCGAGAACATGCTCTACATGTCCTCGACTTCGACCATGGACGGCTCGCTGGCACTGACCGTAACCTTCCGCGTCGGGACAGACGTCGACCGCGCGCAGACGCTCGTGCAGAACCGCGTCCAGCAGGTTCTGCCGCGCTTGCCCGACGAGGTGCGGAATCTCGGTGTGACGACCACCAAGAGCTCGCCGAATCTGACGATGGTGGTGCACCTCAACTCCCCCAGCGGCCGTTTCGACACGCTCTACCTACGCAATTACGCGGTACGCAACGTGCGCGACGTGCTGGCACGCCTGCCCGGCATGGGTGACGTGCAGCTCTTCGGCGGTGGCGACTATGCCATGCGCGTCTGGCTCGATCCCCAGAAGCTCGCCGCGCTCAATCTGACCGCCGGCGATGTCGTCAACGCCATCCGTGCGCAGAACATCCAGGTGGCGGCCGGCCAGATCGGCGCTCCGCCCGCGCCGAGCTCCGATTTCCAGCTCGCCCTCAACGCGATGGGGCGCCTCACCAGTCCGGATCAGTTTCGCGCCATAGTGCTGAAGACTGGCGCCAACGGCCAGGTCGTGCGCCTCGGCGACGTCGCCCGTGTGAACATGGGCGCGGAGTCGTACGGCACCAACAGCTATCTGGACAATAAGGACGCGGTCGCGATCCCGGTCTTCCAGGCGCCGGGGTCCAATGCGCTGCAGCTTTCCGCGGAAGTCCGCGCCACGATGGCACAGCTCTCCAAAGACTTCCCGCAGGGCATGAGTTACACGATCGTCTATGACCCGACGGTTTTCGTGCGTCAGTCGATCGAGGCCGTCGTGCACACGTTGCTCGAGGCCGTCCTGCTCGTGGTCCTGGTCGTCATCCTGTTCCTGCAGACGTGGCGTGCATCCGTCATCCCGCTCATCGCCGTGCCGGTGTCGATCGTCGGCACCTTCGCGGTGCTGCTCGCGTTCGGTTTCTCGATCAACACCCTGTCACTCTTCGGTCTCGTGCTGGCCATAGGTATCGTCGTGGACGACGCCATCGTGGTGGTCGAGAACGTGGAGCGCCACATCGAAAGCGGGCAAAGCCCGCGTGAGGCGGCCAAGTCCGCCATGAGCGAGGTCAGCCGGCCCATCATCGCGATCACGCTCGTTTTGTGCGCGGTGTTCGTACCCGTCGCCTTTGTGAGCGGCCTGACCGGTGAATTCTACCGCCAGTTCGCGCTGACGATCGCCATCTCCACGGTGATCTCGGCCTTCAACTCACTCACCCTGTCCCCCGCGTTGGCGGCCGTCCTGCTGAAGCCCCACGGTGCCAAGTCCGACTGGCTCTCGCGCCTCATGGACCGCGTCCTCGGCCGCTTCTTCCGCCAGTTCAACCGCGGGTTTGCGGCTGTCGGTAACGCCTATCAGACAGCCGTCGTCGGCACGGTCCGCCGTGTCGGCATCGCGCTCTTCGTCTACGCCGGTCTGATCGGGCTCGCCTACCTCGGCTTTGCGGCCGTGCCGCGCGGGTTCATCCCGCAGCAGGACAAGCAATACCTGGTTGCGATCGCGCAGTTACCACCGGCAGCGTCGCTCGACCGGACATCGCAGGTCGTGAAGGAGATCGGCGAGATCGGTATGCACCAGCCGGGCGTCCAGCACGCCGTACAGTTTGCAGGCATGTCGGTCAATGGGTTCGTGCAGAGCTCGAGCGCCGGACTCGTCTTCTTCGGGCTCACGCCCTTCGACCAGCGCCATTCGAAAGGCCTCTCGGCCGACGCCATCGCGGCGCAGCTGAACCAGAAGCTCTCCGCCATCCAGGACGGCATGGTCGTCGTCTTCCCCGCCCCGCCGGTCATGGGCCTGGGCACCCTGGGCGGATTCAAGCTGCAGGTCGAGGATCGTGGCGGCGCCGGCCCCAAGGCTCTCTATGACGCGGTGCAAAACGCGTTGAAAGAGGGTTACGGCAACCCCGCGCTCGCCGGGCTCTTCAGCAGCTACCAGGTGAACGTGCCACAGCTCGACGTCAACGTGGATCGTGTGAAGGTCATGCAGGACCATGTCAACCTGGACGACGTCTTCCAGACCCTCCAGGTTTATCTGGGATCGCTGTACATCAACGACTTCAACGTTTTTGGCCGGACCTATGAGGTGCTGGCACAGGCCGACGCGCCGTTCCGGTCCCGCATCGACGACATCTCGACGCTTCAGGTCCGCAATGCCGACGGCCAGATGATTCCCCTGGGCTCTTTCCTCACCGTCACCCCGACATACGGTCCTGACATCGTGCAGCGGTACAACGGCTACACGGCCGCCGACATCAACGGCGGCCCGGCGCCGGGCTACAGCTCCGGACAGGCTCAGGCGGCGATGACTCGAATCCTGAAGTCGACGCTGCCGCAGGGAATGTCCTTCGAATGGACCGACCTCTCGTATCAGCAGCTCATCTCGGGTAACACGGGCCTGGTCATCTTCCCGCTCTGCGTGCTGTTCGTGTTCCTGGTCCTCGCCGCGCAGTACGAGAGCCTGATGCTGCCGCTCGCGATCCTCCTGATCGTGCCCATGTGTCTGCTCGCAGCCATTACCGGCGTGTTCCTCGACCACGGCAACAACAACGTGTTCACCCAGGTAGGTCTCGTCGTATTGGTCGGGCTCGCCTGCAAGAACGCGATCCTGATCGTCGAGTTCGCCAAGCACCTGCAGGAAGAGCAAGGGCATGACGCCGTGTCCGCGGTATTGCAGGCCGCCCGCCTGCGTCTGCGGCCGATCCTGATGACCTCCTTCGCATTCATAATGGGTGTCGTGCCTTTGATGCTGGCGAGCGGCGCCGGCGCGGAGATCCGCCATGCGCTCGGCACCGTCGTATTCTCCGGCATGCTTGGCGTGACCTTCTTCGGCCTCCTGCTGACGCCGGTGTTTTATGTGGTCATACGCCGCACTTCGAATCACGGCTCCGAGGCCGCGCCCGCCCGTCTACCTTCCCCGGACCCTCACCATGCGTAAGATTCATCTACTGCTCACAGTGGCTGTCGCAACGGCGCTCTCCGCCTGCGCGGTCGGCCCCAACTACGTTCGGCCGAGCACTCCGGTGGCGGCACAGTTCGCCGGCGCGGAGCCCAGCGTCTATACCAACCAGGCAACTCAGGTCGAGTTCTGGAAGCAGTTCGACGATCCGACGCTCGACCGGCTGGTCAGCGATTCCCTGAGTGCCAACTACGATCTGCGCATCGCGGTTGGACGGCTGGTGCAGGCGCGTGCGCTACGCAACCAGTCGGAGTTCGACCTCGCTCCGACAGTGACCGCCTCCGGCGGCTACAGCAAGCAGCGGACTCCGGCGGCGGAGGACCCGTTCACCGGCCCGCAGGGCGGTGCCTATACCACCAGCCTCTACGATGCCGGGTTCGACGCCACGTGGGAGCTCGACATCTTTGGCGGCGTCAGACGCAACATCCAGGCGCGCAATGCCGAGCTGCAAGGCCAAGTGGCCAACCTGCACGACGCACAAGTCTCGGTGATCGCCGAGGTCGCGCGCAATTACTTCGAGCTGCGCGGCGAGCAGACACAGCTCGCCGTCGCCCGCGCCAACGTCGAGAACCAACAGCAGGTGCTGCAGCTGGCGCTGGCCGAGCGCACCGCCGGCAGCGGCACCGACCTCGACGTCGCGCGTGCCCAGGCGCAGCTCAGCACCACGCTCTCCATGATCGGACCTCTGGAGGCGGCCGTCGCCCGCTCCATTCACAGGCTCGGCGTGCTGACCGGCCGCGAGCCCGAGGCACTCACGGGACTTCTGAGCGCGCCCCACGACCTGCCGCCGCTGCCGCAGATCGTCCCCGTGGGCAGCCCGGCGCAGATGCTGCGCCGCCGCCCGGACATCCGTTCGGCGGAGCAGAACCTCGAGGCCTCCACGGACATGGTCGGAGTAGCTGTTTCGAATCTTTTCCCCAAGGTGACGTTCAACGGCAGCTTCGGCTTCGCGGCGGCCGCGCCCGCCGGGTTCGGAACCGCCGCCTCACGCAGCTATGCCATCGGCCCGGGCATCTCGTGGCCTGCCTTCGACCTGGGCCGGGTGCATGAGCAGATCGCCGGCGCCCGTGCCGGCGCCGTGATCGCGCTCGACCAGTATCACAGCACCGTCCTCAACGCTCTGGAGGAAACCGAGGATGCGCTGGTGACGCACGCCCGCGACCGCGACCAGCTCCAGCACGCCCAGGATGCCGCCAGCGCCAGCGCGACCGCGGCCCGGCTGGCCAAGATCCGCTACGAGGGCGGCATGGTGGACTTCCTTTCGGTGCTGGACGCCGAGCGGACGCAGCTGCAGGCCGAGGACGCCCTGGCCGAGGACCGGACCGAGGCCGCCACCAGCCTGATCGCCGTCTACAAGGCGCTGGGCGGTGGTTGGGAGACCGCCCCCCTGCCGAGGTACACTGAGGCTTCGATTTCCCCATAGAGAGCGTGCTCGTATGAGTGTTTCGGTGGTCGATCCCGCCTTCGCGCGACTGGACTCTTTGACAGAATCCAGCCCCTGCACCGAAGAGCTGAGCCAGATCAACGAGTCCCTGCGGCGCCGGGAGGCCCTGCTGGTGGCCTCCGCCAAGGCCAGCCGCATGCTTCTCGAGGCCCCGGACGTGCGCGGCGCCATCCCAGACGTGCTGGTCCTCATGGGCGAGGCGGCTCATGTGGATCGCGTGAACGTCATGCTGACGCGCCGCGGACCGCAGAACGAGCCTCTTCTGGTGGTGGTGAGTGAGTGGACCGCCGAAGGCGTTCCGCCGCATATCGATGACCCGGCGGTCTGCACGTGTGATGAGCGTCAGTTCGCCGCAGTGTCCGCGGAGCTGCGCGCAGGGCGCAGCGTCTGTCTCAACAAGAGTGATACGCCGGTCACGTACGCCGGGGTCACGGGATTCGAGGGGATCGGCACCAAGACGAAGGCTATCGTGCCGATCTTCGTCGCCGGCGAGTTCATCGGCGTCGTGGGCTTCGACAACACCCGTCAGCGGCGCGCCATCGACTCAGCGGAGCTTGCAGCGCTCGAGAACGCGGCCGGCGTCATCGGCGCGGCGCTCCATCGGCAGCGCCTCATCGACGACATGAGACGAGAGCGCGAGCGTGCGGCCGAGGAACGTGTTGCGGAGTTGGCGAAAGCCAACGCCGTCATTCGCGGCAACCTCGAGCGTCTGGCGAGTGAGCCCGAAATGCACAGCTTCCTCGGACACGTGCTGTTGGAAGCAACCCGTCAGTTCGATGCGGCATCGGGCGCGGTGGTGGTCTCCAAGGACAGCCTGCAGCAATGGCGGATCGCGGCGCATGTCAGGGACGGCCGCATCGAAGAGCCCCCCTACCCCATCAGCGTGCCGACCAACGGCTCCTCCTTCGGCGACAAATTCACCAAGCCGACCGAGCCCATGTATCTCGACGTCGAGGAGCAGTCGGAGGAATTCTGGCCGGGCATGCTCGCCTTCCACCGGCAGGAGGGTTACGTCGGCACGGTGGTCTATCCGCTCGTGTTCGGCTCGCGCAACGTCGGCTTCCTTATCCTGCGCTTCCGGCGCAATGCGCCCGAAGTGCAGCGCAGCGAGCTGCTCGTGGCACTCGCGCAGCAGGCGACTCTCGCCGTGCAGCTGACGCGCCTCGCCTACCAGGCGAAAGAGGCGGCGGTGCTGGTCGAGCGCGCGCGTATCGGACAGGAGATCCACGACGGCCTGGCGCAGGCCTTCACCGGGATTCTGATGCAGCTCGGGGCGGTCGAGGAGTTCCCGTCCTGCAAGAAGAAGAACTCGGGGCTGGCGCTGACACTGACGCGCATCCGCGACCTCGCTCGCGAAGGACTGGCGGAGGCGCGCCGTTCGGTGATGTCGCTCCGGCTCGATCAGACACGGCGCGCGGGGCTCGAAATCGCGCTGCGCCAGCTGGCCGAGCGCTCGACGGTGCCGGGTGGCGTGACGTGCAATTTCGAAGGCGGCGGCATCACCACCGGCCTGAAGCCGGAGCATGAGCATGAGCTGCTGCGCATCGCGCAGGAGGCGCTGAGCAATGCGGTGCGCCACGCGCGGCCGAAACTGGTCCGCATCACCATGACGGACGAGACGGCGCACTGGGTACTGGCGGTGGAGGATGACGGGCGCGGCATGGCGGAGCGGCCGGAACACTATGCCCGCGAGGGTTTCGGCCTCACGAGCATGCGGCAGCGCGCGAGCGCGATCGGCGGCGAGTGGCAGATCGAGAGCCAACCCGGCGCCGGCACCCGGGTCAGCGTGCGTCTGCCGAAGCGCAAGGCAGCTGCGTAATGGTCGCGGTACTCACCAGAAAGAAGATTCGGGTGATCCTGGCGGACGATCACCCGGTGGTGAGGGACGGCCTGGCGGCAATGGTGAATCAGCAGGCCGACATGGAGGTGGTCGCGGAGGCCGGCGACGGCGATGAGGCCATCACGCTATACGAGCAGCATCAGCCGGACGTGCTGGTGCTGGACCTGCGGATGCCGAAGAGGGACGGCGTGGCGGTGGTGCAGCGGGTGCTGGATTTCAACCCCAAGGCCCGCATCCTCATCATGACCACCTACGACGGGGACGAGGATATCTTCCAGTGCCTCAGCCAGGGGGCGAAGGGGTACCTCCTCAAGGATGCGCCGCGGCAGGAGATTCTGGCGGCCATCCGCGCGGTGAGCGAGGATCGGCCCTACACATCGTCGTCGGTGGCGGCGAAAGCGTTGCAAAGGATGGCCAAGCCCAGCCTGACGCAGCGTGAGTTGGACGTGTTGGAGCTCGTCGCGCAGGGCAGAAGCAACAAAGACATCGCGCGGCGGCTGTCGATCACCGAGGGAACGGCCAAGACACACGTGAAATCGATACTCACCAAGCTCGATGCGATCAGCCGCACCGAGGCGGTTGCAGTCGCTCACAAGCGCGGCCTGATCCATCTTTAGGGTGAAACGTCGAGCCGCAGGCTCAGGCCCTGCGCCGGAACTTTCCCGTCCGCGCTCCGTTGACGGCAGGCGACAATGGAGGACAGACAGAATGAATCCCAGTTTCACTACAACCAATGGTGAGAGTGCCATGAACGAGGCCACACACCGGGCGGAACGCCTCGCTGACGCTGCGAGCGATACGGCCGAGAAGGCTACCAGCGGAGCGCGCGAGCGCGCAGAACAGGCTCAGCGTTGGGCCAAGTCACGTTGGAGCGACCTGCAGGAGAGCGTCGAGTCCCAGCCCTACCAGTCGACGGCCTGGGCCCTCGGGATCGGGTTCGCGGCCGGACTCCTTCTCATGGGGCTGCTGCGGAGCCGCAGATAACGGCAGCAGCAAGCCGGCAAGCCGCCGTGATGGTTCTGTGACACATCAGGCGGGGGGCCATGTTCTGCTTGGCTCATGCACCAGATCGGTGTCGTGGGCCTCTCGTACCGGCATGCCGGCCTCGATGAGGTAGCCCGCCTCTCCATTCCCAAGGCCGACCTCGAGGGCCGCCTGCGCTCGCTCCGTGAGACGCTGCAGGTCTCCGAGCTGCTCTATCTCGGCACGTGCAACCGTGTCGAGCTCCTCTTTGCGACTCATGACGGCGAGCCCGCGGGTGACCTCCGTGACCCGGCCCTCGAGCAGCTGAGCGGAAAACGATCCCAGCCGGGGCAGGCCGCGCGGCTGCTGCGGGCGTGGGCCGGCGAGTCGGCCCTGGAGCACGTGCTGCTCCTCGCATGTGGGCTCGACTCCGCTCAGGCCGGTGAGCGTGAGATCGCCGCACAGCTGCGCGCCGCCTGGGAGGCGGCCCGAGCCGCCGGTACGAGCGGTCCCTTGATCGACCGGCTCGTCGGCGAGGCGCTCGGCATGGCCAACCGGGTCCGCAGGCTACAAACCAAAGCGCACGCCCCCTCTCTCGCCGACTTCGCCGCGGCCCGCGTGCTCGAGCACCTGGCCGGCAGCCCTGACGCCGTCGCCCTCGTCGGCGTTTCACCGATGACACGCCGCTGCGGCCTGACGCTGCATCGCGCCGGCGTACCGCTGATCATCGTGAACCGCTCTCTCGCGCCGGCTGCCGAGCTGGCAGCAACCGTGTCCGGGCACGCAGTTTCCCTCGACCAATTCCGGGCGCAGCCGCAGGCGGTTGCAGCGCTGGTGCTGGCCGCAGGTGGCAGCGAGCCGGTGCTCGACGGCCGTGCGCTGCAGCTGCTGGCGGCGGCGCACTCGCGGCCAGGCAAGAGGCCCCTGGCCATCGACTTCGGAGTTCCGCCCAACCTCGATCCGGAGGAAGCGCGGAGCGCCGGCGTCGTGAGAATCGGGATGAGCGAGCTCGTGCAGCAGGTACAGGAGCGGCGCGTGGGCGAGCTGCTGCGGCTGGCGCCGGTACGAGCCGCGATTGACGAGCGGCTGGCCCGCCTGCGCGAGGACATGGCGAGCCGCGCCATCGGCCCGCGGCTCGCTGCGCTGCGTGATGCTTTCGAGCGGATCGCGGCGGACGAGCTCGAGCGGGCGCTGGCGGCAGAGCTGCGCGGCCTGACCGAGCCGCAGCGCGAGGCCATGGGGCTTCTGACCTCGCGGCTGGCCCGACGCCTGGCACATCTTCCGATCGCCGGAATGCGCGCGGCGGCGGCCCATGCGGGTCCCGAGGCGATCGAAGCGTTTTTCGGGGAGGCGCGTTTGCAACGCGGAGCTCACGTGGAGACTCTGCTCTCCGATACAACCTCAGCCCCGACCCCCGAAGAGCCACTACCATAGGAACCCTGATGCTCCATTCCCACCCCTGCTCGGAGCGGCTCTACGAGCGCGCCATCCGTGTAATCCCTGGCGGCGTGAACTCGCCGGTACGGGCATTCCGCGCGGTTGGCGGCACGCCTCTTTTCTTCGTCAGCGGCCGCGGGGCGCATCTGACCGACAGCGACGGCACGAGCTACCTCGATCTCGTCGGCTCCTGGGGCCCACTGATATTGGGTCACGCTCATCCGGCGGTGGTCGAAGCGATAGCACAGGCCTCTCGTCAGGGAACGACCTTCGGAGCGCCGTGCCCCGCGGAAGTCGAGCTCGCGGAGCGCGTCGTCGCCTCATATCCCGGAATCGAGCAGGTGCGATTGGTGTCGTCGGGCACGGAGGCAGTCATGAGCGCCATCCGTCTGGCGCGAGCGTTCACGGGGCGCGACCTCATCGTGAAGTTCGCCGGTTGCTACCACGGACATGCGGACCACCTGTTGGTCGCGGCAGGCTCCGGCCTCGCAACGTTCGGTCGACCGTCTTCCGCCGGAGTGCCCGAAGCCTTCACCGCCTGCACGCGGGTGTTGCCGCTCGATGACGAGGCTGCCGTGGAGGCGCTCTTTGCGCGCGACGGAGAGCAGATCGCCGCGGTCATCATCGAGCCGGTGCCCGCCAACCACGGCCTGCTGCCGCAGCGCCGGGAATTCCTCGAGCGGCTGCGCACTCTCACCCGGGAGCGCGGCGCTCTCCTCATCTTCGACGAGGTCATCTCCGGCTTCCGGCTTGCCCGGGGCGGCGCGGCGGAGCGACTCGGCATCGTGCCGGACCTCGCCACCTTCGGTAAGGTGATCGGCGGCGGCATGCCCGTGGGCGCCTTCGCGGGGCCGCGGCAAGTCATGGCGCGGCTCGCCCCCGACGGCGACACCTACCAGGCGGGCACTCTCTCCGGCAACCCCGTGGCCATGGCGAGCGGCATCGCCACACTCGATGTGTTGGCGGCCGGGAACGGCTGGGAGAAGCTCGAATCCCTGGGCGCGCAGCTCGAGCAGCTGCTGCAGCCGGTGCTGCGCGAGGCACCGTTTCCGATCCACCTGGTGCGCGCCGGCTCGCTCTTCTGGCTGTCGCTGCACGAAAACGGCGCGCCGCGCACCGCAGCCACCCTGTCGCAGCAGGCGGTCGGCCGCTTCGCGGCGCTCTTTCACGCCATGCTGGCCGAGGGCATCTACCTGCCGCCGTCGGCGTACGAGGCGTGCTTCCTCTCCCTGGCCCACACGGCCGCGGACCTCGAGCGCCTCGCGCAGGGACTGCGCACTGCGCTCCGTGCTCTGCGCTGACAGGCACATCGATGAAGGCACCCCGACTATTCCAACTCACCGCGCTCGCGCTGGTGGTGGTATCGGCCGTGGAAGTCGGCTGGTGGCTGCTCGACCAGCATCGCTTTGCCGTCAACAAGGTCCAGGAGATGCACGAGGTCTATGCGCAGCAGGTGGTTGCGGCGCAGGCGCTGCTCGATGCCGGCACATCCGCCGCACGCGTGCACGCGTTGCTGCCGCACGTCGTCGTTGGGAAGGACCAACACGCCGCCCTTTCCCCGGACGTCGACAGACAGCTCATTGCCGAAGAGCATCGGCACATCGCCCAGTACGCCTGGGAGGGATCGTTCTTCATCATCGCCCTCGCCGCCTGCATAGCTGTGATCGCGGGCGCGCTGCGGGCGGAGGCGCGCGTGATCCAGGAGCAGGAGAGCTTCCTGGCGCTGGTGTCACATCAGTTCAAGACTCCGCTCGCGAGCCTGCAGCTGTCGCTCGAGACCATGGCGATGCGGCCGCTGTCGGCGGAGCATCTGCGCGCCCTGATCGACCGCATGCTCTCCGACCTCGCGCGCATGGAGAGCATGGTGACCCAGATCCTCGAGAGCATGCGGCTCGACCGCGGCCGGATCGATCTGAGGAGCGAGCCGGTGGACCTCGGCGGCGCCGTCGCGCGAGTGGTCGCGGGATTCGGCGAGCGGGCCGCGAAGGACCGCATCGCCGTCAGTGCCGACATCGAGAGCGGGTTGCAGGTGCTGGCCGACCCGCTTGCGCTCGATGTCATCCTGCGCAATCTCCTCGAGAACGCGCTCGCCGCTGTCGCGCCGGTCGGCGGCGGCAGTATCGCCTTCACCGGCCGGCGGGCAGCGGGCGGCGAGGTCGAGCTCGCGGTGCGTGACAGCGGCGTCGGCTTTCGGCCGGGCGATGCCGCGCGGCTCTTCCAGAAGTTCACACGCCTGCATTCCGGCGGCGGCAGCCGCTTCGGCACGGGCCTCGGCCTCTACATCGTCGGACGGCTGATGCAGCTTGCAGGCGGGCGAGTCAGCGCACAGAGCGCGGGCGCCGGACAGGGCGCAATCTTCGTGCTGACGTGGCCCGCGGGCGAGTCGCGTCAGGCCGCCGCGGCCGGCACCGCCGGCGTCGAGCCGCTAGCCCAGGCACCCGCGCGGCGGGAGCAGTCATGAACACGCCCGCGGAGCACCCGCGCCACATCCTCGTGGTGGAGGACGAGCCGCACCTTGCGGCGGGCGTCGTCGAGAACCTGCGGGCGGAAGGCTACGAGGTCGACTCCGTCGCCGACGGGCAGCGGGCCCTCGACTGGCTGCAGGCGAACTCCTGCGGCCTCGTGCTGTTGGATGTCATGTTGCCGGAAGTCGACGGCTTCGCGGTCTGCCGCACGCTGCGCGAGCGCGGCGACAACACGCCGGTGCTCTTCCTGACCGCGCGCGGCGATCCGGCGGACCGTGTGCGCGGCCTGGAGGCCGGCGGCGACGACTACCTGGCGAAGCCGTTCCATCTGCGGGAGCTGCTGCTGCGGGTGCGGGCCATCCTGCGCCGCTGGGACTGGTACCAGAGCGCCTCGGCCGCCGACGGCGCGGTGCTGCGCTTCGGCGGCAACGAGGTCGATTTCCGCGCCTTCCGCGCCCGCTCCTGGAACGGCTTCGCGCAGGAGCTGACCGAGAAGGAAGCGATGATCCTCAAGGTCCTGGCGGAGCGGCCGGGAGAGATCGTCTCCCGCGAGGACCTCCTCGAGCGCGTCTGGGGCTATGACGTCTTCCCCTCGACACGAACCGTGGACAACTTCATCCTCCGCCTGCGCAAGCGCTTCGAGCGCGACCCGGCCAACCCGCGGCACTTCCTCACCGTCTGGGGAGTTGGTTACCGGTTCATGAGCGGGGCCGGATCTTGAGCGCCACGCCGAAATCGCGGACACCGCGGCCGCTACGGATCGGCACACGCGCTTCCGCGCTCGCCATGTGGCAGGCGCGTCACGTCGAGAGTCTGATCCGAGCGCTGCCCGGCGCGCCGGCGGTGGAGTTGGTCCCGATCACCACCACGGGCGACGTGCGTGTCGATGTTCCGCTGTGGGCGGTACGCGGCCGCGCGTTCTTCACCAAGGAGATCGATCGCGCGCTGCTCGACGACAGAATCGATGTCGCGGTACACAGCCTGAAGGACCTGCCCACCGCCATGGAGCCGGGACTCGCGCTCGCGGCGGTCCTGCGGCGCGAAGACCCCCGTGACGCGCTGCTCAGCCGCAGCGGCGCGACACTCTCACTGTTGCCGCCGGGAGCCCGCATCGGAACGAGCAGCCTGCGCCGGCGCGCATTCCTGACTCGTGCGCGGCGCGACCTGCAGCTGCTCGAGCTGCGCGGCAACGTACCGACCCGGTTGGAGCGTCTGGAGCGCGGCGACTACGACGCCATTGTCGTCGCGGCGGCTGGGCTCAATCGCCTCGGGCTCGAGCGCCGGATCACGCAACATCTGTCTCCTGACGAGTTTCCGCCCGCGGTGTCGCAGGGCGCCATCGGAGTATGCGCACGCATGGACGATCAGCTCGCATGCGCTTTGCTGAGACAGCTGGATGATCCGCCTACACGCCTCGCCACGACGGCGGAGCGCGCACTGTTGGAACGGATCGAAGGAGGCTGTCAGGTGCCGCTGGGCGCGCTGGCCACTGCGGCAAACAACTGCATTCACCTGCACGCCGCCGTCTGCGCACTCGACGGGTCACAACTCCTGAGCGCCGGTGGTGATGCCGAGGCGACCGGCCCCGCGGCGGCGGCGCTGGGCGTGCGCCTGGCAACCGAGCTGATCGCGAATGGGGCCAGCGGTCTCATCGCCGCGGAGCGCACGGCGCAGGGCCACGCGGAGGCGCCGTAGCCGATGAGCGCGCAACCGATGTTGAAACCGGTGGTGGTAACGCGCGCCGAGGAACGCGACGGACCGCTGTGCACCGAGCTCAGGAGCCTCGGACTCGCGGTGCTGGTGTGGGCCGCCGTCCGCGTATTGCCGGCCGACGATGCCGCGCTGAGTGAGGCTCTGGGCCGCGCGGAATCGTTCGATTGGATCGTCTTCAGCAGCCGTCACGCGGTAGCAGCCGTAACCTCCCGCCTGTCAGCGCCGCCAGCGGGCCTGCGAACGGCTGCCGTGGGTCGTGCCACCGCCGCGGTGCTGAAGCAACACGGCTGGACTGTCGATCTGGTTCCGGCGGAGCCCAGCGCTGCAGGCCTGGTCGCGGCATTTGCCGTGTCCGGCTTTGCACGCGGTGCGCGTGTTCTTTATCCTGCCAGCTCGCGTGCTCTACCGACACTCGCTGCAGGCCTGACACAGCTCGGCGCAGAGGTTACGACCGTCGAGGCCTATCGTACGGTATCGGCGGCGGCACTCGATGTTGAGAACTGCCGTTCCTGGATCGCGCGCGATGCCGTGGGCGCGGTTACCTTCGCCAGCCCGTCCGCCGTGGCGGAGCTCGAAAGCGCGCTCGGCAAGGAGGACTTCGCGCGCCTGCTCGGCCGCGCACCGGCCGTCGCAATCGGTCCCACCACCGCGCGAGCGCTGACGGAGCGGGGCTACACCCCAAAACTGGCGGAATCGGCCACCCTGCCGGGCCTGGCACGCACCAGCCTGCATGCGGTTTGCGCAGGTCCCGAGAAGAGGTATCCATGAGTCATCCAGCAACGAGACCCCGCCGCACGCGCCAGTCGGATGTGTGGCGGCGGATGGTGCGAGAGGCCAGGCTCTCGCCCGACGCTTTCATCTACCCTTTGTTCGCCGTTCCCGGTCGAGGCGTGCGACACCCTGTTTCCAGCATGCCTGGAGTGTCCCAGCTATCGGTGGATGAGCTGGTGAAGGAGGCGCGGGCCGTGGCCGAGACCGGCGTCCCGGCGGTGCTGCTCTTCGCGGCGCCTTCGGAAAAGGACGCTCGCGCCACCGCGGCGCTCGACCCAAAGGGATTGGCGGCGCAAGCCATCTCTGCAGTGAAGGACGCCTGCCCCGACCTTCTGGTCTGGGCCGACGTCTGCCTCTGCGGCGCGACGGATCATGGGCACTGCGGCCATATTCTCCCGGGCGGAGCTATCGACAACGATGCCTCGGCGGAGACGCTCGCCCAGGTGGCGCTCAACTACGCGCGGGCGGGAGCCGACGCTGTAGCTCCCAGCGACATGATGGATGGGCGAGTGCAGGCCATGCGACGCCTGCTCGATGGCGAAGGGCATGCGATGACGCCGATTGTTTCATATGCGGCGAAATACGCCTCATCTTTCTACGGACCGTTTCGGGAAGCAGCCGAATCGGCTCCAGCCTTTGGCGACCGCCGCTCCTACCAGATGGACCCCGCGAACTCCCGCGAGGCATTGCGCGAGGTGCTGCTGGACATCGAGGAAGGGGCGGATCTGGTCATGGTGAAGCCCGCTGGCCCCTACCTGGATGTCATCCGCCAGGTGCGCGATGCGGTGACGGTACCCGTCGTCGCCTACCAGGTGAGCGGTGAGTACAGTCTCATCAAGGCGGCCGCCGAGCGCGGCTGGATCAATGAGCGCGCCGCAGTGCTCGAGACCCTCACCGGCATCCGCCGCGCGGGCGCGGATCTCATCATCAGTTATTTCGCGCCCGAGGTGGCGCGCTGGCTCGCCGGCCAATGACTGCCCCCGTGCACAACACAGCCGCGCCGGGAGCCGGCGCCGGGCGAATGGCGGCGCTGCCGCCCTTCCTTGCCGCCTGCCGCCGGCAGCCGGTGCCGTACACGCCCATCTGGATCATGCGCCAGGCGGGCCGCTACCTCCCGGAGTACCGGCGCGTGCGATCGCAGGCGGAGTTCGTGGCGCTGCTGCGCGACCCCGCGCTGGCCGCGGAAGTCACCCTGCAGCCTCTGCGCCGCTTCCCGCTGGACGCCGCCATCCTCTTCAGCGACATCATGACGCCGCTTCAGGGAATGGGCGTGGATCTCTCGTTCGAGCCCGGACCGGTGGTGCGCGAGCCGATTCGGACAGACGCCGGCATCGACGCGCTCGCGCCGCTCGTTCCTGAGCGCGACGTTCCGTTCGTGCTCGAGTCGATTCGGCTGGTGCGCGCCGGGCTGGCGCCGGACGTGCCTCTCATCGGCTTCGCCGGCGGCCCATTCACACTGCTCTGCTATCTGGTCTGCGGCCGGCCATCGAAAGAGTTTGGAGCCGCGCGCTCGTTCCTCTACTCGAGCCCGGCATCGGCTGAGCGCCTCCTCGATCGTCTCGCCGACGCCATGGCCGCGTATCTGCGCGCTCAGGCCGCCGCGGGAGCGCAGGCGCTGATGCTGTTCGAGTCATGGGCCGGATTGCTCGCGCCGCGCGAGTTCGAGCGATTTGCGCTGCGCGCCGTACGGCGCACGGTGGCGGCGCTGCGCGATACCGGGGTACCGCTCATCTACTACGTCAATCAGGGCTCGGCGCTCATGGAGTCCGTCGCGGATCTCGGCGTCGATGTGATCGGCGTCGACTGGCGCACGCCGCTGGGTGTGGTGCGCCGAAAGTTGGGAACGGGAAAGGCCGTGCAGGGCAACCTGGATCCGGCGGCGCTGTTCGCATCGGCGGAAGATCTGCGGCAGCATGCCGGACGGGTGCTCGATGAGGCCGCCGGCGCTCCCGGGCACATCTTCAACCTGGGTCACGGCATCTGGCCGGAGACCGATCCCGATGCAGTGGCGCGGCTCGTCGACTATGTGCACGAGCGCTCCTCGCGACCCGCTGCCGCCGGGGCCGGCGCAACATGACCGTGGAGCACGCCGGCGTCGAGCTCGAGCAGAGCGCAGCGGCGTGGTTCCGGAGCCTTCAGAGCCGCATCTGCGCCGCCTTCGAGGCCTTCGAGCCCGAACACCGCTTCGAAGCCCGCAGCTGGCAGCGGCCGGAGGGGCATCGGCTGCAGGGCGGCGGTGAATCGCGCCTCATGCGCGGCACGATCTTCGAGAAGGTCGGGGTCAACGTCAGCCAGGTACGCGGCGTACTCAGCGATCAGGCGCGCGGGCAAGTCGCCGGCGCCGCGCAAGCGGACGGTCGGTTCGTGGCCTGTGGTATCTCTCTGGTCGCGCACATGTGGAATCCCTATGTGCCGGCCGTCCACATGAACCTGCGATACTTGAGCACCAGCTCTGCTTGGTTCGGCGGCGGGTCGGACCTGACGCCGACCTTTCCGTTCGAGGAAGACACGTCGGAATTCCACGCCGCATTGCAAGCCGCATGCGACGCGTACCGGCCGGACGCCTACCGCGAGTTCAAGGAGTGGTGTGACCGATACTTTTATCTGCCGCATCGTCGCGAGCCGCGCGGCGTTGGAGGTATATTCTTCGACGATCTCGCAAGCGGTGACGCTGAGGCGGACTTCGCCTTCGTGCGGCGGGTCGGGGAAGCCTTCCTGGACGTTTATCCGAGAATCATCACGCGCCGCAAGGACACCGCTTTCGACGAGGCTGCTCGCGAGCGGCTGCTCGTGAAGCGGGGGCGGTACGTCGAGTTCAACCTGGTCTATGATCGCGGTACGAAATTCGGTTTTCAGACCGATGCGGACCCGGAGGCTTACCTCATGAGCCTGCCGCCGGTCGTCAAATGGTGAGGCCGAACGTTGAGGATGGGAATGCGGCTTACAGCCCGCAAAATCTAAAGTGCGCCCATGATCAGGATTTTTCTGCCGCTCATCTGCGCGGCACTGGGCTTCGTGGCCTCCTCCTGCAGCCAATCGGAGGGGCCGCCCGCGCCCGCGAGTGAGGCACCCGCCGCCTCGCCGCAGCCGACATCCCACGAAGCCGCTTCCGCCGCGATGGCAAGCGCGCCTGACCCAGCGCCGGCGAACGGCGCGGGTCAGTCCGCGTCCGGTACCGACCAGACCGCTTCCGGCGCACCGCAGGCTACCGAGACGCCGTCCGGTCAACCGCCTTCAAATCCGAATACAGGCACCGGTACGCCAACTGAGCGTCGCGCCTCAACTCTTGTAGGCATGGCCGTCGTATCTGCCACAGGGAGCTCACTGGGTCGGGTGAAGGACATCATCTTCGATCGTCAGGGTCACGCGACGCACCTCGTCATTTCGTACGGCACCGAGTCCCAAGCGAATCCGGAAGCGCTGCCCAACGATGGCGCCGCACCCCCTGCGAACGGCAAGCTCACGGCAATGCCCTGGGATGCCGCCATGGCCAGCATCAAGGAAGGCCAGCTGGTAGTGGACGAGGCGCAACTGCAAGGCGCGCCGAGCTTCGCAGCGGACGAGTGGCCCAACCTTGATGACTCAGCCTGGAGTGCCGCCACCGATGCCTACTGGCGCAAGGCGGTGCGGGCCGCGATCGCGGCGAATCCCGGTGCTCCGATCGACTCGACGTCGAGGCAGCGCGTCCGTCCGAACCGCGACGGCGGATAGCCTGCAGGTGCGCTGACTTGACCGTCCGACCACGCGCGAACGCGCGCGACTTCGCCGGATCTCTGATCGACTGGCATGCAGGCCATGGGCGGCACGATCTCCCGTGGCAGCAACACCGCACGGCCTATCGTGTCTGGGTGTCGGAGATCATGCTGCAGCAGACGCAGGTCGCGACTGTCATCCCCTACTACGAGAGGTTCATGCGGCGCTTTTCCGATGTCGGCGCGCTCGCCGCGGCGCCGCTCGATGAGGTGCTGCATCTCTGGTCGGGATTGGGGTACTACGCTCGCGCACGCAACCTGCATCGCGCCGCCGTCCACATCGCCGACGAGCACGGCGGGCACTTCCCCGAGAGCTTCGATGCCGTGGCCAGCCTGCCCGGCATCGGGCGGTCCACCGCAGGAGCCATTCTCGCGCTGAGTCGCGGTGAGCGTTTCCCCATTCTCGACGGCAATGTGCGCCGAGTGTTGTCGCGTCACTTCGGGATTGAGGGCAGCACGTCTGATCGCGCCGTGCTACAAAAGCTTTGGGATCTATCTGACGAATGCACACCTGCCGACGGTGTTAAAACCTACACGCAGGCAGTGATGGATCTCGGAGCGACTGTCTGCGTGCGTCGCAATCCCTCGTGCGCGACCTGTCCCGTATCAGCGACCTGCGTCGCAAACGGCACCGGACGCCAGCACGAGCTGCCTTCACCGAAGCCGGCACGGAAACGCGCGTTGCGACAGATATTCATGCTGGCCGCGGTACGCGAGGACGGAGACGTACTCCTGGAGCGCCGCCCGGAACGCGGCGTATGGGGTGGGCTCTGGTGCCTGCCGGAATTCGCGACGGCGATGCAGGCGGCGGATTATGTGCAGCAGGCGCTGCGGGGCGCGGCCGCCCGGCCGGTGCCGCTGGCGGCTGTCGAGCACTCGTTCACGCATTTTGATCTTGTCATCACACCACTCCTGGCCCATTGTTCGGGCGGCGCGTCCGCGCCCGAGCCGGGACAGACTCAGTGGTACCGCGCGCGCGAGCCCGCGAGACTCGGCTTGCCTGCGCCCATCCGGCTGCTGCTGGAAAAACTCGCGGCGGGGACCTCGGCGCAGCTACAACCGCAACTGTTCGATTGACTGGAGAACGACCGTGGCCAGAATGGTCCAGTGTGTGATGCTCAAGCGCGAGGCGCCAGGCTTCGATCGGCCGCCGTATCCGGGTGAGCTCGGCCGCCGCATCTACGAGAATATCTCGCGCGAGGCGTGGGCGCGCTGGCTGCAGCATCAGACCATGCTGATCAACGAATACCGGCTGACGCCGATCGAGCCCAAGGCCCGCAAGTTCCTCGAGGCGGAGATGGAGAAATTCTTCTTCGGCGTCGGCTCGAGCAAGCCCGAGGGTTACCAGGCTCCGCCGAGCGGCGATAGCGGGCATTGAAGCAAGACATGCCCGAGACCGGATCCATTCCCCTTCATCCCCGGGTTCGCGCGGTCACCGAGCGCATAGCCGAGCGCAGCCGCGGCTCGCGCGCCGCATATCTGCAGCGGACGGCCGTCCACGCTGGCAACGAGCCGGCGCGCAAGCGCCTCTCCTGCACCAACCTGGCGCACGGGTTTGCCGCAACCGCGGGCGGCGACAAGCAGGCGTTGCGGGAGCTGCGCTGGCCGAACCTCGCGATCGTCACCGCCTACAACGACATGTTGTCGGCGCACCAACCCTACGAGCGCTTCCCCGGCCTGATCCGCGCGGCGGCAAGGGACGCCGGCGCGACCGCCCAGGTTGCCGGCGGAGTACCGGCCATGTGCGACGGCGTGACCCAGGGACAGCCCGGGATGGAGCTGTCGCTTTTCAGCCGCGACGTCATCGCGATGTCCACGGGCATAGCCCTGTCGCACGGCATGTTCGATGCGGCGCTGTGCCTCGGCGTCTGCGACAAGATCGTGCCAGGCCTGCTCATTGGCGCGCTCTCTTTCGGTCAGATGCCCGTCGTGTTCGTACCCGCGGGGCCGATGCCCTCGGGACTTCCTAACAAGGAGAAGGCGCACGTCCGGCAGCTGTTCGCCGAGGGCAAAGCCGGTCGCGATGCACTGCTCGAATCGGAGGCCGGAAGCTACCACTCCGCCGGCACCTGCACTTTCTACGGCACGGCCAACAGCAATCAGATGCTGATGGAAGTGATGGGCCTGCACCTGCCCGGCAGCGCCTTCGTGCCACCCAACACGCCGTTGCGCGACGCACTGACGGCCGCCGTGGCGCGCCGCGCGGCGCAGATCACCAGCCTCGGACGCGAGTATCTGCCGCTCTCGAAGGTGCTCGACGAGCGCAGCATCGTGAATGCGGTCGTTGGCCTCCTCGCCACCGGCGGCTCCACCAACCATACACTGCACCTCGTCGCCATCGCGCGCGCCGCGGGCATCCTCATCGACTGGGACGATTTCAGCGACCTGTCGGATGTCGTACCGCTGCTCGCGCGCATCTATCCGAACGGCGGCGCCGACGTCAACCATTTCCACGCCGCCGGCGGCATGGGGTTCCTCATCAACGAGTTGCTCCAGGCGGGCCTCATGCACGAGGATGTGCAAACCATCTCCGGCGCAGGACTGCGCACCTCGGCCCTGGAGCCCTGGCTCTCGCCCGGCGGTCTCGCCTGGCGCGAAGCTCCCGCCACGAGCTGCGACACCAGCGTCCTGCGTCCGGCCGCCGATCCCTTCAGCCCCGATGGCGGCCTCAAGCTCCTGCGCGGCAACCTCGGCCGCGCCGTCATCAAGGTGTCGGCCGTAGGATCCCACCACCGGGTCATCGAGGCGCCTGCCCGGGTTTTCGACAGCCAGGAGGCGGTGTTGGAGAGTTTCCAACGCGGTGAGCTTGCGCGCGACGTGGTGGTGGTCGTTCGCTTCCAGGGCCCGCGGGCCAACGGCATGCCGGAGCTGCATGGCCTCACCCCTGCCCTGGCATCACTGCAGAGCAAGGGTCATCGGGTCGCGCTGGTCACGGACGGAAGGATGTCAGGCGCTTCCGGCAGTGTGCCGGCCGCTATTCACCTGACACCCGAGGTTGCAAGCGGCGGCCCGCTGGGCAAAGTGCGCGACGGCGACATCATCCGGCTCGACAGCCTGAAAGGAACGCTGGAGGCGCACGTTCCGGAGGAAAGCTGGAGCCCACGGCCCATGGCAACGGCGGACCTGAGCGGGAACACCTTCGGCGTGGGACGCGAGCTCTTCCGCGCCTTTCGCGCCAGCGCCGCGCCCGCAGAAGAGGGCGGTGGCATTTGTTGATTGGTCGGCGCCTCAAGGCTCGCGCCGTTCGAAAGCAAGTAGGGAAGCGGGCCAGGGCCGTTCCCTGGCCCGCGAGATCGAACGCGGCCATAGGGTTGGCTGCCAAAAGCGCCGCAGGCCACTTTTAGCCAATCAACTACAGCTGGCCGCGCAAATCGCCGGGAGCGATTTGCGCCAATAAACTAAGGCGGTGCGGCTTTTAGTTGCTCGAAGCGCTCGATATCCGACTGGAATTGCGCCTTGACCTGAGCCTCCTGCTCGGTGCGTGCCTCTATCGCCTGGTCCTGCGAATGGACCTCGCTCAGGGTCTGCACCAGCTCCTGCGCGAGGTCATCGGGCATGCGCGGCGCATCGGGCCGGGGGCTGTAGGGCTTGAACTGCTGGGCGCGGCTCTGCAGTGAGGTGAGCCGCGATTGCAGGCTCTGCACGTACTGCTGCGCCGCGCTCTGCTGCGCCTCGATCTGCGCCAGCCGCTCGTCCCGCAGCGACTCGATGTCTTTCACCGAGGTATAGGTGCCGAGAAGAAAGTAGTCATGCTGCTGCTGCGCCACGTGCCGCGCGCGCGCGCTTGCCTCGGCCCGAAGCTGCGCGGACGACTTCTCGGCATCGATGTGCCCGATCTCGACCCCTTCGCTGTTCAGGATCTGCCGGCTGTTGCGCGCGTACTGGGGCGGAACGGTATCGCCATAATGGACGACACCGTGCTCGTCCACCCAGCGGTAGGTGACAGGTCCCTGGCTGTTTTGCGCCCACGCCGACCCGGCCCCGCAGGCGAGCGCGAGGGTGACGGCGAGAGCCCGGTGCCACTTCCACATATAGCCGCGTATTCTGATCTTCCGTCGCGCGGAGGCAAGTCTCACGACACGCCATAGCGCTGCCGATAGGCCCTCAGCAGTGTGAGCTGGTCGTCAGAAATCGCAGCCCGCCCATCACGCTCCCGAGACAGTGCCTCGATGAGGTCCGCGAGTGTGACGACGCTCACGCACGGGATGCCGTGCTCTTTCTCGATCTCCTGGGTGGCGCTGAGTGCGCCCTGGCCTCGCTCCTGCCTGTCGAGGGCAAAGATCACCCCGGCCGGCTGTGCGCCCTGCTGCCGGATCAGGTTGAGCGACTCCCGCACGGCGGTCCCGGCCGTGACCACGTCGTCGATGACCAGCACTCGGCCGCGCAGAGGTGCCCCAATGACGTTTCCGCCCTCACCGTGGTCCTTCGCCTCCTTGCGGTTGTAGGCGTAGGGGACGTTGCGCCCGTGATGCTCGAAGAGTGCGGCGGCGGCGGCCGCAGCCAGCGGAATCCCCTTGTAGGCTGGGCCGAAGAGCACATCGAACGCGGGCGCTGAGCGCACGATCGCCGCGGCATAGCAGCGGCCGAGCACCGCGATGGCCTCGCCGTCGCTGAAGAGACCGGCGTTGAAGAAGTACGGGCTCTCGCGCCCGGATTTGAGCGTGAACTGCCCAAAGCGCAGCGCCTGGCGCGACAGCGCGAGGTTGATGAAGGTGAGCTGGTAGTCCTGCATGCCGCTATCATTGCCCGATGCACATGGACCGCGTCAATGCCCGGCGCCCGGGGTGGCTTCAGGCTCTCGCCGTCTATGGCGAGCCGCGCACGCTCGCGATGCTCTTTCTCGGGTTCTCGAGCGGACTGCCTTTCTTTCCGGCGTTCCAGACCATGACCATACGGCTGCGCGAGTCCGGCATCGCGCTGCCGCTCATCGGCATGATGGCGTGGGCCACCATTCCCTACTCGCTGAAATTCCTCTGGGCGCCGGTCGTGGACCGCATGCCCCTGCCTGTGCTCACGAGGCTCCTCGGCCGCCGGCGCGCGTGGCTGCTCCTCGCACAGGTAGGCATCGCCATCGGCCTCTTCCAGCTTGCGGCAAGCGAGCCCGCGGCGGGCATGCGCCGCATCGTGATCTGGGATCTCTTCCTCACCTTCTTCGCGGCGACCCAGGACATCGCGATGGATGCCTGGCGCATCGAATCGGCTCCGGTCTCCATGCAAGGCGCGATGGCGGCGGCGTATCAGGTGGGGTACCGGGTAGCACTGATCGCCGGCAGCGCAGGAGCTCTCACTCTCGCGCAGGCCTACAACTGGCGCGTGAGCTACTTCGGCATCGCGCTGCTCGCTGCTGTCGGACTCGTGACGACATTCTGCGTTCAGGAACCGGAAGTACCCGCCTCACGCGAGGCCGCCGCGCGCGAGACGCGGGCGGTGGAATGGCTCGAGCAGCGCGCTCACTGGCCGAAGTCACTGCAGGACGCCGGCGAGTGGTTCATCGGCGCGGTAGTCTGCCCGTTCATGGATTTCTTCGTGCGCTACCGCGGCCGGATCGCGATCATCACGCTCGCGCTCATCGGTGCGTACCGACTGACGGATTACGCCGAGGGCGCCATGACTCTGCCGTTCTTTCATGATCACGGCTACTCGAACGGTCAGATCGCCTGGGTGGTCAAGATCATCGGACTGACTCTGTCGATGCTCGGTGTATTCATTGCCGGGCTGTTGGTCGCGAGATGGGGTTTGCTCCGCTCCCTCGTGCTGGGAAGCGTCCTCATGATGCTCTCCAGTTCGGGCTTCGCTCTGCTCGCCACGACTCACACGGCGACGCTCCTGGGGCTCGGAGTCGCCAACGGACTCGACAACCTCGGCATCGCCGTCCAGGGCACCGTACTCATCGCGTACCTCTCGAGCCTGACCAGCCAGAAATACACCGCCACTCAGTACGCGCTCTTTTCGTCGCTGTTTGCGCTGGCGGGTAAGACGGTGGAGGGATTCTCCGGCTTTGTGTCGCACTCGACCGGCTATCCGCTCTTCTTCGTCTACACGGCTACGCTGAGCATTCCGGGACTGCTGCTGCTTTTCTGGCTTTGGCGCACCGTCGGCGGTGCGGGCCTGCAGCCGCTCGCTGTGGCGGATGCCGGCGGCAATGCCCATGCCCCCGGCAGCTGAGCTCGACCTCGAGCGCGTGATCTGCCGCCTCGTGGACCTGGAGGAGTATGGCGCGCGCGCCTTCACGGTCGGCGGCGGCGACTGGCCTCTGCGCGGCTTCGTCGTGCGCTGTGGCAACGAGGTACGCGGCTTCGTCAACCACTGTCCGCACGCCGGTCATCCGCTGAATCTGCGGCCGCATCGATTCCTCACGCCGGACCGGACGATGATTCTCTGCTCATCGCACGGCGCATTGTTCGATAAGGACGCCGGCCGCTGCCTCGCCGGCCCGTGCTCCGGACAGCAGCTGCGAGCGGTGCCGCTCGAAGTGATCGGCGATCTGGTGCTGGTCGCCGCGGACGCGGACCTCGCCGCGCTGGCCGCTGACGGCTGAGCGTCGCTGCCCTTAATCGAATTCGAACAAGTCGATGCCGTCGAGCGAGCCTGCGCGCAGGGTCGGGTCATCGTTGACATTGTCGGAGCCGCGGCTCTCTTCGTCGCTCTCCACGTCCACCGAGCCTGTCCAATCCTCCGGCGCCTCGGCCGCCTCGAGCGCGCCGTCCTCCCACTGCGCCTCCCAGTCTTCGCGGTCCATCTCCTCGACGGTGCCGTCGAAGTGCTGGATATCTATCGTGCCCTCCTCGTCGTCGATCGCCACGACCTCGAAGAGATCGCCGCCCCGCAGGCGATACCAGTCACCGATACCGGGTTGAGGTTGAGATACCGCCATTTGGAACCTCCAGTCCGTGGTGAACGCATGACGCCGCGCGAGGGGTCCCGGAGCTGTTATCCTCCGGCCGCCGCGCGGGGGAAGGCTTGAGATGTTGCGCCTCGCGTATGCCGCTTTCAAGCAGCGAATGACGCACCGCGAGGGCCCATGCTCGAGCAGCCGTTGAAATTCTTCGTCGTCTTCTTCGTCGTGGTCGAGCCGATCTCGCTCATCCCGCTCTTCAGCGGTCTCACGCGCGGTGCGACGCAGGAGTATCGGCGCCGCATGGGCGTGAAGGCCGTTTCGGTCGCCGCGCTCATTCTCGTGCTCTTCGCCTTGGGCGGGGCACCGTTTCTGGCAACGATGGGCATCAGCCTGGCCGCATTCCGGATCTTCGGCGGCGTGCTGCTCTTTCTGCTCGCGCTGGAGATGGTTTTCGCTCGGGAGTCGGGCAGCCGGACCTCGAGCGACGAGCGCGCCGAGAGCCGCCGGCGCGCCGATATCTCCGTCTTTCCGGTGGCCTTCCCCTTCATCGCCGGTCCCGGCGCGCTCGCCACCGTGCTCCTCTGGTTCGGGCCGGTGCACATCACGCGTCAGCCGGTGGCCTTCCTCATCCTGCTCGCGGCCGTAGCCGCCGTACTGGCCATCACTCTGGTCCTGATGCTGTTGGCGGAGCCGCTCATGCGGCTGATGGGCGTCACGGGCGTCAACGTCACCGGGCGGCTCTTCGGGGTAATACTGGGAGCGTTGGCGGTGCAGTTCGTGATCGATGGACTACGGGCGGCTTTCTTCGTCAGACCCGGCTGAACGCCAGATCCCACACCTGGTGACCAAGACGCTCCCCGCGCCGCTCGAACCGTGTCGGGGATCGCTCCGCCGACCGCGGTGCGAAGCCGTTCTCCGCGGCAACGTTGCGCAGCCGGGGCTCGGCCGACAGGGTCGCCAGCATCTCGACCGCATACGGCTCCCAATCCGTCGCCAGGTGCAGCGCGCCGCTCTGTCGCAGCCGCTGCGCGAGCAGGCTGACGAAAGGCGGCTGGATGAGGCGGCGCTTGTGATGGCGCTTCTTGGGCCACGGATCCGGAAAGAGGATGAGGATCTCATCCAGACAGGCGCTGTCGAGGTAACGCTCCAGCACCTCCACCGCGTCGCAGCACACCACCCGCACGTTGCCGAGGGCTCGCTCCTCGAGTTGCAGCAGCAGCCGCCCGACGCCAGGTCGATGCACCTCCATGCCGAGGAAATCATCCGCCGGACGTGCCGCCGCGAGCGCGAGCAGGTTGTCGCCGTTGCCGAAGCCGATCTCGGTGACTCGCCGGGCGTGACGGCCAAAGAGCGCATCGAGGTCGAGCGCCGTGGTGCCGAGCTCGACGCCGTACCGCGGCCAAAGCTCCTCGAGGGCGCGCTCCTGCGCCGACGTGATGCGGCCGCTGCGGGTGACGAACGACCGAATCGCGCGCGAGTGACCCGAATCGCTCAAGCCGGGCGCGAGCCGCCGCGCACGGTCGGCAGGCCCTGCGCTTTCCACTCCGAGATCCCGCCGGCCATGTGCGCTGCCGGCTGGCCCGCCGCCTTGCGCATCCGGGCAGCAGTCAGCGAGCGGCCGCCGGCGGCGCACTGAAAGACCACCGCGCGCTCGCCCTCGGGCGGCAGATGGGCGGCATCGAACGTCGACAAGGGACAAAGCAGTGCGCCGGAAATCCGCTCCGTCGCGAATTCCATGGGCTCCCGGACGTCGACCAGCAGAACGCGCCCCTGCTCGAGCAGCGCCTGGACTTCCTCCGGCTCGTACTCGGTGATTCCGTCTGGAGTGGTATTGCTCATTGGCCGATTGTATCAGTGGCCGTGCGAGGGAGCGGCCTGTCCGCCGCGTGAAGGCCCATGCTCGAGCGGCGCACGCTTGAGCAGAAACACGATCGGCAGGACGACGACGATGAACACCGTCAGCGCCCAGAAGACGTCGTTGAAGGCCAGCATGTCCGCCTGGCGCTGCACGATCTGGTAGAGGGCGCCCTGGGCCATATGCGCGGCCGCGGCGGGCGGCGCGCCGCGGGCGGTCAGCGCCTGGGCCAGCGAATGAACGCCGTGCTCGTACACGGGATTGAGCGGCTGAAGGCGCGCGACGAGGCGCGCCTGGTGGAACTGCTCCCGCCGCGCGAGGAGCGCCTGCACGAGCGAGATGCCGACGCTGCCGCCAATGTTGCGGCCGACCGAGATCAGCGCCGACGCCCTGTTGGTTTTCTCGCCAGGCAGGCCGACGTAGGCTGCGCTGATGAGCGGCACGAACAGGAACGGGATCGGCGCGCCCTGCCACATCCGCGCGATCGCTATACCCGAGAAGGTCACCGTCGTGTCGAGGTGGGTCATGTTCCACATGGCGACCGCTTCCACTGCGAACGCGACGCCCATCATGACGCGCGGCTGCACATGGCTGGAGAGAATGCCTGCGAGAGGCATGCTGAAGAGCGTGATGATGCCGCCCAGCGTCAGCGCGAGGCCCGCCTGCTCGGCCGTGTAGCCGAGCACCTCCTGCATGAGCTGCGGGATGAATTGCGTGGTCCCGAAGAGGACCACGCCGATGGTCATGATGATGACCGTCGCGGACGCGAAATTGCGATACCTGAAGAGGGTCATGTCGAGCAGCGGCTCCCTCGCGACCAGCTCCCAGAGCACGAAGGCGATGAGGCAGGACACCGCGATGAGTGCCGAGCCGCGGACGAGCGGGCTCGCGAACCAGTCGTCCTGCACGCCGCGATCGAGCATGACTTCGAGTCCGCCGAGTGCGAGAGCGATGAGCGCGGCGCCGGCAAAATCAAAGCGAATGCCGCGCTGCCACCGCCGTTCGCGCTCCTCGACGATGAGCCGCGGCTCGTCCACCATGGTCTCGACCAGAAACAGCGACAGCAGCCCTATCGGCACGTTGATCAGGAAAATCCAATGCCAGGAGAACTGATCGGTGATCCAGCCGCCGAGTAGAGGTCCCAACATCGGCGCCAGGATGACGGTGAAGCCGTAGACCGACATCGCCTTGCCGCGCGAGGCCGGCGGGAAGGTGTCGATCAGCATCGCCTGTGTCACCGGCTGCAAACCGCCACCGCCCACCCCCTGCACTATTCGGGCGACGATGAGAATCGGCAGCGACGGCGCGAGCCCGCAGCAGAGCGAGGCGAAGGTGAAGAGCGCGACGCTGGTCATGTAGTAGCGCTTGCGTCCGAAGACGTCGGACAGCCAGCCGCTCATGGGGATGATCGTCGCGTTGGCAACGAGATAGCTGGTCAGGACCCAGGTCGCCTGGTCGTAGCTCGATGAGGTGGAGCCGGCGATGTGTGCGAGCGACACATTGGCGATCGCGGTATCCAGCACCTCCATGAAGGCGGAGATCGAGATGACGGCGGCGATGAGCCAGGGATTGCGGTTGCCGGCGGCTGAGCGCGCCGGCGTCCACCCCTGCGCGCGGGCGCCGGCGGCCCGGGCGTCCGCCACTCAGTTCACCTTGACGGTCGGCTCGACCGACATGCCGGGCCCGAGAACGCAGCTCGCGGGCGCCGAGTCGAGTGCAATCCGCACCGGCACCCGCTGTACCACCTTGATGTAGTTGCCGGTCGCATTCTCCGGCGGCAGCAGCGCGAACGCCTCTCCCGACCCGCGCTGGATGGAGACGACGCGGCCGCGCGCGTCCGCCTGCGGGCAGGCATCGATGTGGATCGTGACGCTCTGTCCGGGCCGGAGCTTTGCGATCATGTTCTCCTTGAAGTCGGCATCGACCCAGAGGTACAGCGGCACTATCGCCATCATCTGCTGGCCGGGGGTGACATATGTCCCGACTGCCACGGTGCGGTTCGCGATGTGACCGTCAACGCTCGCGGTGATCGTGCTGTAGCCCAGGTTGAGCTTGGCCTGGCCGACGCTGGCGTCGGCGGTGGCGATGCGCGCCCGCGCCCCGGCCACGGCAGCCTGCGCCGAGTCGATCTGTGCCCCGGCGCTCCGTACGCGCTGCTGCGCTGCTCGCCGTTCCGCGACGGCACTGTGCGCATTGGCGACAGCCTCGTCGACTGAGCTGCGCGCTACCGCTCTGGGGTGGAGCGTGCGCAGGGTCTCGTAACGCTTCAGATCCTGCAGCGCGCGGATGGCGGTAGCGGTCGCGCTGGCGGCATCCGCATTCGCCTGCGCGAGGCTGGCCTGGGCGACAGCTACGCCGGCGGTCGCCTGCCCGAGAGCCGTCTGCGCCTCCTGCTGGGCCGCCAGAGCTTGCTGCAGCGCAAGGCGATACTGGGCCGGATCCACCTCGACCAGCGGCTGACCGGCACGGACGCGCTGGTTGTCCTCCACGAGAACTTTCGTCACCTGGCCGGCAATCTGAGGCGAGACATCCACGATGTGCGCCTCCAGGAAGGCGTCGTCCGTCGTTTCGATGCCGGCTTCGTGCCACCACCAAAGGCCGGCCAGCACGACCACAACGACGAGGGCAATTGCGCCGCCGGCGATGACGCCGCGGCGGCGGAACCACGGCCGGCCCTCTTTGCGGTCAGGCTGGGTCTCGGAGGAAGTTTGCACGGCTTAGGGTCGCGTCCTACGACGATTCGGAGCGAAACGCTCGTGCCAGGCCGCTGGTTCCCGTCAACGCTCGACCACCCAGCCGCTGCGCCGCGCCGCCTCGAGAAACGCCCGCACGTCCGCCGCCAGCACCGGGTCCGCCGTGCCCGCCACTCGAGTGACTATCTCCGCACGGGTGTAGTTACCGTCACACAGGCCCAGAATGGCAGCCGCCGTCGCGTTGAGTCGGACGCGGCCGGAGCGGGTCACGAGCACCGGGCCGCCGCCCGCCGGCGGCCCGAGGAGTCGGTGCGCCGATGCGAGCCGGACTTTCGGCCGCGTTGAGCTCTTTGCCCTCATGTTGTCGCCGGCCCGCGATCGGACCGACCACTGCCGCGGTGCAAGCGGCGGGCCAACCGTGCCGCCGGCGCCCGCTGGCCCGGAATCGGTCGCTCAGTTGCGCCTGATCGGCACGATGCCGTGACGTTTGATTTTGCGGTAGAGGGTGTTGCGGCTGACGCCGAGCTCCGCCGCGACGCGGCTCATGTTGCCGTGCAGCTCTTCCATGGCGCGCAGTAGAGCGGCGCGCTCCGCCGCCTGCAGGCGATTCGCGGGCGGCACGGAGTCCTCCCGCGAGATACTGTCGCAGGCCGGAAGCGGCGCCGGCAGGCGCCCCGGGAGCTCCTCACGCAGCGACTCGCCATCGCGGATCTCCCGCGGCAGGTCCATGCCGCGCACGACGCCTCCCTCGCAGATCGCGAGTGCGGTGCGGATGACGTTGCGCAGCTCGCGGATGTTGCCAGGCCAGGAATAGGTGAGCAGGCACTGCAGCGCGTCACGCTCGATGGCGGCGGGCCGGCCATTGCCGGTCTCGGCCGCGAGCGCGTGTTGGATCAGCCGCTCCTTGTCCGATCGCTCGCGCAGCGCCGGCAGCTCGAGCGTGATGCCATTGAGGCGGTAATAGAGATCCTCGCGGAATGTGCCGCGCGCGATCATCTCGCGCAGGTTGCGATGCGATGCCGCCAGCACGTGCAGATCCACGGCGATGGGGCCCTCGCTGCCGAGCGGTACGACTTCGCGCTCCTCGAGCACGCGCAGCAGCCGGCTCTGCAACGCGAGCGGCATGTCGCCGATCTCATCGAGGAAGAGTGTGCCGCTCGAGGACTGCACGATCCGGCCGCGCAGGCCTTCGCGCCGCGCTCCGGTGAACGCGCCGGGCTTGTACCCGAAGAGCTCGCTCTCGATCAGAGTCTCCGGAATGGCGGCGCAATTGACCGCGATGAACGGGCGTCCGGCGCGCCCGCTGGCGAGGTGCATGGCGTGCGCGAACGCCTCCTTGCCCGAGCCCGTCGGGCCCTGGATCAGCACCGACACGTTGGTGTCTGCAATCCGGTGCGCGCAGCGGACGTTGCGCAGCATCTGCGGGTCCTCGCCCGCAAGCTCCTCGAGCGTCAGCCCGAGCGAGCGCGCCGGCGCACCGCCGACCTCCGGCGCGGGGAAATCATCGAGCGGGGGAGCCTGCCAACCACGCGTTGCGTTCGTCATACGAGCCTCCCAGTCATCGTGCGGGGAGTGCGTCAGGAATGCCACTCCCCGCCGTGACAGTGTCACGGTAGAGAAACACGCCCGCGCGGCGACTGCAAGCCCGGCGAGAGCGCGGACAGCGTGTTTTCAGGGGGCCGGAGAGCGGCATTCTTCCGGGTGTCGTGGCATTACGAGCAGGCGTTCCATGCACGTGACAGCTCTGTGTCGTCCCGTACCGCAAAATGGAACAGGATGATGCGTCGGGAGAAGCTTGTGTCGTCGGCGCAACACGCGATCGCGGCAGGCCGCCCTTCTGGCACGCGCGTTGCACTCGATCAGCCCCATGGAGGGGCTTTCATGAAAAACCAACGAATAGGTCTTCTCGCAGCTTCAGTGTTGGCGGCGCTCGCGGCGCCATCAGCCCGTGCGATCGATGTGACCGCGGGCGCGTGGACGTTGTCCTTCGACGGCAACGTCAATGCCAACTATATTTATTCACACTGTGCACAGTCCCCCGAAGGCGTCCCTGCTATCGCCGACTTACCACTGGCGTGCACCACCCCGTCCACTTCGGACAGCTCCTCATCGGTGAGCAACGGCCTTCTGCCTGCGGCGCTCACGATATCCGGCGCGACGAAGCAGGACGGGTTCGATATCGGGTTCACCTTCGGGCTCTATCCGGGCATCAGCACCAACGACGGCGGCAGCCCGAACCTGCAAGCCGGCGGCTCCCACACGGCCCTCGGCACCGCCGGCCTCGATGTTCGCCAGGTCTTTCTGACCGTCGGCAACAGCACTTGGGGCACGATCATGGCCGGCCGCAACATCGGCCTGTTCGCCGCGGACGCGATCCTGAATGACATGACGCTCCTCGGTGTCGGCGCAGGCAACGGCTCCTATGCCGCGCCGGCCAACACCTCGCTCGGCTCGATCGGTCTCGGCTACATCTATACCGACTGGCTGTCGCAGATGAATTACACGACGCCGGACATGGCCGGCACGAAGGTGACGTTCGGCATCTTCGATCCGCTCAACTCGCTCACCCAGACGGCGATCAACCACAGCACCCCCGGCTTCCAGGCGAAGATTGCGTACACGATGGGCCCGCTGTATCTCTCGGCCAGCGGCCTGTATCAGCAGCAGCGTATCCCGTGCGCCGGCTTGACGGCTGGCGGCTGTGCGCTGGCCACGGTGCCGGGCAGTTACGATTCGTTCGGCTCCAACGCTTTCGACCTCGGCGGCAAGTACGACCTGCAGGGATTCGAGGTGGCGGGATGGTACTACCGCGCCAAGGGGGTGGGCACGACGGGGCTGTTCGCATTCAACTATGACGACGCGGGCAATGCACGCGATTCGGACGGCTTCCTGGCGCAGCTCACCTACACGATAGGGCAGGAGAAGATGGGGGTGAACTACGGGGTGAGCAAGCTCGACCCGACGGCACTCGACATTATGTCCTGCACCGGCCTTGCGGCATCGTGCGCCCTGGAAAGGAACTCGAAGTGGACCTTGGGCAATTACTACAACCTCACGTCCAATCTGCTGATCGTGACCGAGTTCACCCGGACCACGTCGGTCGATATCTTCAACACCGAGATCAACAGCTGGAATCTGAACGCGGGCCTGTTCCTGAAGTTCTGAGGGCTCGAGGCCGGGCCTGAAGGGCGCCCGGGCTGCGGCAATCCGGCGGGCGGGAAGGGAACTTCCCGCCCGCTTTCGTTTGTGAGCTCGAGCGGCGGCGCACTTCCCTGTGCCCGGCGGCGAAATTCGGCCATTCGTGGAACTTGGGGGGATTGCGTCGCATTTCTCATACTCTGCATCGCAGAGTACTTGACGCAATGAACCCCCCTTGCATAGAGTCGGCCACACGGTTTCGGCTGCCCCTTCCCCGCAATGCGCTCGAACAATACCGTTGCCATAGATAGCCACGCGCTCGGGACGCTCAACTACATCCGCGCTTCGATAGATGCCGCCGGCGCGTTTGCCGTGCCCGGCACGGCGGGCGTGGCAATGGGGGGCGTGGGCCTCGTGGCGGCCGTGGTGGCGTCGGTTCCGGCGCTGGCCGGTCACTGGCTGATCATCTGGCTGGTGGCGGCCACGGTGGGCGCCGGGCTCGGTGTCGTGCTGATCGCTCGCCATCGCTCGGGTGTGGGACTGCCGCTTTACAGGGGGCCGGCGCGCCGCTTCGTCCTTTGTCTCTGTCCGGCGCTGTTGGCGGGCGGCGTCCTGACGCTCGTGCTGTGCCAGGCCGGCGACACCCGGCTTCTTCCGGGAGTCTGGCTGCTGCTCTACGGCTGCGCGGTGCTGTCGGCGACTCTGATGACTGCCCCGGCCATGATGCGTCTCATCGGCACCATGGGCGGACTCTTCGTGGTGTGCGGGGCGCTTGCCTTCGAAGTCGCGCCGCACTGGCATAACCTGATTCTCGGCGGCGGTTTCGGCCTGCTGCACCTGGTCTTTGGATTTCTGATCGGACGCATCGATGGTGTGGAGCATTCGCCAGCATGAAGACGGTCGCGCGGCGGCGTGAGACGGTAATGCGCTCACCGGTAGCCAACAGGCCCGCGCCCGCCCCCGTTCCGGTTCCCCGCGGCGGCAGCGAGGAATCGAAATTCGACCGTCTGGTCTACGAGCGCGTGCGCCTCGGCATCATGAGCGCGCTCGCGGTGAACGCGCGGCTCACCTTCAACGAGCTGAAGGCGCTGTTCGATGTCAGCGACGGCAACCTAAGCGCGCATGCGCGCAAGCTCGAGGAAGCGGGCTACATCGAGTGCTCGAAGTCGTTCGCCGGGCGGCGCCCGAAGTCGGAGTACCGGCTGACACCGGTCGGCCGCCAGGCGCTATACCGCTACCTCGAGCACATCGAGGCGGTCATCAAAGCGACGCGGCGGTCGTGAGCGGCGCGATGAGTTTGCACGTCGCAATCATCATGGATGGCAATGGCCGCTGGGCACAGCGTCGGGGCATGCCGCGCAGCGTCGGGCACGTCCACGGCGCGAAGGCGGTCAACGGTATTGTGGAGGCCGCCGCCCACGCCGGCATTCGTACGCTGACGCTCTACGCATTCTCTGCCGACAACTGGGGACGCCCGAGTCTCGAGGTTGATGCCCTGATGCGCCTGCTGCAGCGTTATCTCACGACCGAGACCCGTCAGTGCATCGAGCAGTCCATCCGCATCAATGTGATCGGGCGGCGCGACCGGTTGCGGCCAAGCCTGGTGCGTGCCATCGAGCAGAGCGAGCGCCTGACGGCGGGCTGCTCGCGCATGCATCTGCGGATCGCCATCGACTATTCCTCCCAGCACAGCATCCTCGAGGCCGTGCGCCGCGCGCCGCGCAACGGCGGCCTGAGCGTCGAGGAGTTCGAGGGCCTGTTGGGGCATATCGACCACTCGGTGCCGGGTACCGGTGCGGTCGATCTTCTGATCCGCACCGGCGGCGAGCAGCGGCTGTCGGATTTCCTCCTCTGGGACTGCGCCTACGCGGAGCTCTATTTCACCGATCGGCTCTGGCCCGACTTCGGCGAGCCGGAGCTCAGGGCCGCGCTTGCCGACTATGCCGGCCGCCAACGGCGCTTCGGCAAGGTCCTGGCGGCCGCGGAGACCGGTTAGCTATACCGCGGCGAAGCTGCGGAACTCCGCTGTCCAGGCCGGTGCCCGCTCGAGAGCGTCCGGAACATCCTCCGGCCGGGCGACGACCTGCCACATGAGCGCGTGACGCTCGTCCATGAAGTGCTCGCCGACTGCGTGGGAAAGCAATTCCAGCAGCGGGTGAAAGAAGCGCCGGGTGTTGACCAGTATGATGGGCCCGAGGAAGAGCCCCAGGCGCTTGAGGGTGATCGCCTCGAGCAGCTCCTCGAGGGTGCCGCAACCTCCCGGCAGTGCGATGGCCGCGCGTGCGCCCGTGAGCATCAGGTGCTTGCGAGTGCGCATGTCCTCGACGAGCTTGAGCTCCGAGAGTCCCCTGTGCCCCCATTCCAGATCAGCCATGAAGCGCGGCAGGATGCCAACGACCCGGCCGCCCTTGCTGAGCGCGCCATCGGCGAGCGCACCCATCGATCCCCTGCTGCCGCCGCCGTAGACCAGCGTGATCCCTCGCCCGGCCAGCGTCTCGCCCAGTCTGAACGCCGCCTCGCGGTATTCGGGATGCGCCGAGGAGCTCGACGCGCAGTAGACGCACACCGCGTGCTCGAGCATGGTCCCAGTTTCAGCGCTCATGAGGGTCATTCCGGCGACGGTACATGGCGGAGGATGATCCGACGACAGCCGCCCGAAGGGCAAGCCGCGCGGCTATTCGCTGGATTGCCGCCCGGGACCGGTCTCTCGTAGAATCGATGCCGCCGCGGGTGTAGCTCAATGGTAGAGCTCTTGGTTCCCAACCAAGTGACGAGGGTTCGATTCCCTTCACCCGCTCCACCATGCCTCGCCCAATCGGGCCTGGCTGCTGCTCGTGGGTCTCGGGCTACTGCAGTATCCATAACAGCACCATGCCCTTGATTCACACCATACAGATCCTGGTCCTGCTGCTGGCCGTGACGGCCGCGGTCGGCGTCTGCGCGGCACGCCTGAAGGTACCGCCTTCCATTCTGCTGGTGATCACCGGGGTGGTGCTGGCGGTGATCCCCGGGCTGCCGGCGCTGCAGCTGTCACCGGAGGTGGTGCTGCTGCTGGTGCTGCCGCTCGTGGTGTACTGGTCCGCGGTCGCGATGAGTTGGCGCGAGTTTCGCTTCAATCTGTTCCCCATCTCCATGCTGGCGGTCGGCTGCGTGATGTTCACCACGGCAGCCGCCGCGGCGGCGGCACACTGGCTGCTGGGCCTGCCGTGGCCGGAAGGATTCGTGCTGGGAGCGATAATCTCCCCGCCCGATGCGCTGGCGCCGCTGTCGATTGCCCGCCGCCTGAAGCTGCCGCGTCGCATCCTCGTGATCCTCGAGGGCGAGGGCCTGGCCAACTATGCGACCGCACTGATTCTGTATCGCTTCGCCGTCGTGGCCGTGAGCCTCGGCGCCTTCTCGCTGGGCCGCGCCGCCGGCACGTTCTGCGTGATCGTCGCCGGAGAAGTGCTGTGGGGAATCGGCGTCGGCTGGATGATGCTGCGGCTGCGGCGCTGGGCCGCCGATCCTCCCATCGAAATCACTCTGTCGGTGCTGACACCGTTCCTGGCCTTCTGGCCGCCCGAGTATCTCGGAGGCTCCGGGGTGCTGGCGACCGTGGCCGTCGGACTGTATGTCAGCTTCAATGGCCCGCGCCTGATCAGCCCCGCAACCCGCCTGCAGGGTGTGTTTTTCTGGGACTTCCTCACGTACACGCTGGAAGGCCTGGTTTTCCTGATCACGGGGCTACAGGCGCGAGCGCTGATAGCCGGTATCCGGATCTATTCGCTGCGCGAGCTGGCCATTTCCGCCGTGGTCGTCAGCGCAGTGGTGATCGCGGCGCGCTTTGCGTGGATGTTCCCGGCGACCTACGTGCCGCGCTGGCTGTCGCCCTCGCTCCGGCATCGCGACCCGCCCCCTCCATGGCAGTCGCCGTTCGCACTGGCGTTCACAGGTGTGCGTGGCATCGTATCGCTCGCGGCGGCACTCGCGCTGCCGCTGGCGACCCCTGATGGCGCGCCATTTCCGCACCGGGACCTGATCCTGTTCCTGACGTTTTGCGTGATCATGGTGACTCTGGTGGGCCAGGGCCTGACCATGCCGGCCGTGATGCGTGGGCTGGGACTCCCTCGGGCCGGTTACCGCGAGCGCCGCGCCGACCGCGAAGCGGAGTTTGCCGCCCGCCGTCAGGCGGTCGAGGCGGCACTGGCGCGGCTCGAGCAGCTGATCAGCGATCGGGAGCTCACCGAGGAGGTCGTCGCGCCATTGCGCGGCAGTTACCACGACCAGCTGATTCACCTCGAGCGGCGCAGCGACGCCGAGCGCAGGCGCACCGAGCTTCACGAGGAGATCGAGTTGCAGCTGCTGGCCGCCGAGCGCGAGCGGATCAACGAGCTGTCCCGTGGCGGACAGCTCAAGGATGAGGCGCGGCGCCGGATCGAACGGGAGTTGGACCTGCGCGATGCGCAGCTGCAGAACCTGCGCGCCGGGGAGTGAGCGCCGACGGCACGTCGCGGCGCAGGATCATCTGCGGCGGATATCCCTCGCCGCGCAGGAAATAAAGCGCGGCCGCGTCTCCCGCCGGAGAAATGCCGAACTGCACGAAGTCGCGGCCGAGGAAACGGTAGCGCCAGGTTACTCTGAAGGTGTCGTGGTTCCACGGCTGCAGATCTCCGACGAATTCGCTCCCTCGCTCGAGCACGAGGTGTCCGTTGGCAAGCGAGACGCTCGCTTGGCCGTAGAGGGCATCGGAATAGGTGCCGGTGTAGTCCTCGAGCGGTAGCGACGGCGCGGGGTGCGGCTGGCGCGATATCGCGTGTTCCGCTTGCGACTCTGCCTCCTGCGCCCGCGCCTTTGCCATCAGCGCCAGCAGTTGCGCGCCCCAGTCGATGTGTGGCGGCCCGATGTAGTCGTTGAAAATCACGTCCATCAGTGCGATGGGCAGGTTGGTATCGTCCTTGTTGGCCAGGATCACGACGCCGAGATGGCGCGACGGGATCAGCCCGACCACGGACCCCATTCCATCGATCGACCCGGCGTGCCAGTCGATGCGTACGCCGCGGAAGTCCTCGGTGCGCAGCGTGAGGCCATAAGCCGGCGACAGCGCCGTGGGAAACGAATTGATGATCTCGCCGGCACCATTCTCGACACTCGACGGGATCACGACCTGCGGCGATTCCATTTCATCGATCACCGCGGCGCTGACGACGCGGCGGCCGTCATAAGTACCGTTGTTCAGCAGCATCTCGACCCAGTGGGCCATGTCGTGGGCGTTCGAGTTGATCGATGCCGCCGGCCCAATGTTGTCGACATTGGCCCAGCGGATTGGAGTGATTTTGCCGTCGATATCCGCATGCGGAGTGGCGATGTCCCCGTCAGGCTTGAACGCCGTGATTGACGTGTTGCTCTCCCCCATATCGAGCGGCCTGAAGATGTTCTGCTCGACGAAAGCGCCCCACTGGACGCCAGTGACGGCGGGGATGACCTGGCCCGCGGCCATCACCATGTTGTTGCTGTAGCAGTACCGTCGCCTGAACCCATACCGCGGCTGCAACAGGCGCAGCCTGTGGATGATCTCGGCGCGGGTGTTGGGGCTGCCGTACCAGAGAAAATCGGCGCCGCAGTCCCCGGTCTGGTGGGTGAGCAGGTCGCGGATCGTGACCTCGCGGGTCGGGTAGGGTTGATAGAGCTCGAATCCCTTCAGAAACTGCGTGACATGGTCGTCCCAGTCGAGTTTGCCCCGGTCTTTCAGGATGCCGAGCGCGACGGTAGTGAATGCCTTGCTGTCCGAGGCAATGCCGAACAGCGTATGTGCGCCCACTCGCTCCGGCGAGCCTACGGTCCGGACGCCGAAGCCCTTCTCCATCACGATGCGGCCATGGTCGACGATGGCGATCGACAGTCCCGGCACGCGCCAGACCTCCATCGCATGTCGGACCTGGGCGTCGAAGCCGTGCAGGGGTGCCGGCTCCCGGGGACTCGGAGCACTGGCGCATCCCGATAGCGGCGCAAGCCCCAGCATCACAATCAGGGCGCTGAGCCAAATCCTCTTCATGATCGGTCCCCCGGGCCACAGCCTGGATCGTTGATATGCGCCGCAATGCGTGTAACGCTCCACCGGTAGAGGCGACCCGCGGGGAGAGCGTGCCGGTGTACGAGATTCGAATCCGCTTCATGGTGGCTGCAGGGCGCGTGTCGCGCCGGTCTGCCGCGGGGTCGTTGCTGTTGCTGATGGCGTTGCTGGCGGTAACAGCGACGGCTTCCGCCGTGCCGGACATGGGCGCGGGCAACGGCGAATTGCCGACGATCGTCGGGCTGGTCACGGCCGGCCAGTTCCGTGAGGCCAGTTCCCGCATCGATGCAGCGCTGCAGCAGCCTGGAGTGCCGGCGGCGACACTGGAGGCGCTCGAATTCCAGCGCGCGCGCATGCAGCGCATGCGCGAGGACTTCAACCTCACCGCGGATGACGTCGAGGCCCGTGTGCGCAAGCAGATCCCTGATCTCACCGACGCCGAATTCGAAGGTTGGGACGCTCAGGGGCTGTTCGAGCACATGTACATCGACGGCAACCGGATGTATTTCGATCGCTCCCCCTCCAACCTGTTCCATCTGAGCGCGGAGGCGCGCGCCCGGTCGAGGGTGCCGATGCCGTTTGCCGACAGCGGCCTGTCGCAGCAGTTCACCGAGCAGATCACCGACTACGACGGCAACGTGATCAGGCGCGCGCGGGCCACGGGCCGCTCGAGCGTGCTGCCGCAGCGGGTACGGGTGACGCAATCCGTGACAGTGGATGCCGATGCCGTGGCGGCGGGCAAGACCATTCGCGCGTGGATTCCTTATCCACGCTACATCCCCGGCCAGCAGGAAGAGATCCGCCTCGTGGCAAGCCAGCCGAGCGGGCATCGCATCGCGCCCCGATCGGCCCTGCAACGCACGGTATACCTCGAAGAGATCGCGCGCGCCCGACAGCCCACGGTGTTTTCGGTGACCTACGAGGTCACCCTCTACGCGCAGTACCACGCAATCGACCCGAACAGGGTAGTCTCGGCAAAGATCACCCCGGAGTTGGCGCCCTACGTAGCCGAGCGAGCGCCGCACATCGTGTTCACCGAGCCGCTGCGGGTATTTTCGCGGCAGGTGGTCGGCGACGCCACCAACCCTTACCGCATCGCGCAGAAGATCTTTGCGGCGGTGGACGCGATTCCGTGGGCCGGCGCGCGCGAGTACTCCACCATTCCCGATTTGAGCGAGTACACGCTCCACGCAGGCCACGGCGACTGTGGCGAGCAGACCATGCTGCTGATCGCGCTGATGCGGATGAACGGCATCCCTGCACGCTGGCAGTCGGGCTGGTTCTTCAGCCGTGGGGGCGACAACGACATTCATGATTGGGCCCAAATCTATCTGGCTCCGTACGGGTGGGTACCGATCGATGTCACGTACGGCCGGCTCGAGTCCGGCGACCCGTCACTGAAATGGTTCTACCTGGGCGGCCTGGACAACTTCCGCATTGCTTTCAACGACGATTTCTCGCAGGCTTTCGCGCCGCCCAAGCACTCCTTCCGTTCCGACGACGTCGATTCACAGCGCGGTGAAGTCGAATCGGACGACAACCTTTACTACGACAAGTGGAGCTATCACTTCGACTGGAAGATCCTACGGGGCGTTGCTCTGGGACACGAATAGCTTGCCGATGGTAAGCGCCGTGGGGTATGGCTGCGGGTCGTTGCGGTTGCTGAGGATGACGACGGTGACGTGCTGCTTCGGCCAACGGATGATGACGTTCCGGAATCCCTCAGTCTCGCCGGAGTGCCATACGGTATCGCCACTGATACGCCATCCGAACCCGTAACCGACGTCGGGATCATCCAAGGGCTCCTGCGGCGTGAAGGCGATCTTCCGGGAAGCGGCGCTGAGCAACCGGTCGTCGTTCAGGGCGGCGTCCCATTTGGCCATATCGTCGATGGATGTATAGATGCCGCCGTCGCCGCGCGTGGCACTGGTGACGTCCTGGTCTGTACGCGCCCACTTACCATCGACATAGCTGTAGCCATAGGCCCGGTCCGGCACCCCGGGACCGCGGTGGTGCTCGTACATCAGCGTCTGATCCATGCCCGCCGGCTGGAAGATCCGCTTCTTCATGAAATCGGCCAGGTCCATGCCCGAGACCCGCTGGATGATCAGCCCGAGAAGGACGTAGCCGCCGTTGCTGTAGCGGTGGGCACTGCCCGGCGTAAAGTAGAGCCGGTGCTGGGAAGCAATCATGCGCAGCACATCGTCATCGTTGATCTGCTCCGTGGCGGTCGCCGGGATCAGGTCCTCGTAGTCGATCAGCCCACTGGTGTGGTCGAGCAGGTCGTGGATGGTGATACCGGCATCGGTGGGCGGCAGTTCCGGCAACCATTTGCGAATCGGGTCGCTCAGGCGCAGCTTGCCGTCCTGCCTCAGCAGCAGAATGCCCGCGGCGGTGAACTGCTTGGTCACCGAAGCCAGCCTGTAGTGGGTCGCCGGCGTTGCCTCGATCTGCTTTTCCAGGTTGGCGTAGCCGTAGCTGCGGCGAATGACCGCCCGGCCATCCTTGATGACCAGCAGCGAGGCACCGGGAACGTCGCCGGCATAACGGCTCATCAGTGCACCGATCTCGGCGGCGCGCGTTTCCGCCGCTGCGAAGCGACCTACGGTCAGCAGAGCACAGGCGACCAGGAGAATCGTGGCGCTACGCATGGCCATCACTGCGCGGCTTTTGGCGCAAGTATCTGCTCCAGGTAATCGGTCGTGCCCGTAGTGCGGATCAGGTGTGGATACTTCAGCCCACCGTCGTAGTGGACCGTATACACATCGACGGTCCCATCATCCTGCGCCTGTATGCGCAATGGCTGCCCGCTTTTCTGAGCGTGGACGATTGCGGCCCGCAAAGCCTGCGTGCTGTACGGTTGTCCGTTGACTGACAGGAGCTTCATGCCCGGCGCGAGTCCAGCCTTGAAAGCCGGGCTGTCCCACAACACGTCTTCGACCTTGCCGGCACTCTCGAGGAACATGCCCACCGTGGGCATTTCGTTGACGCCCTTTCCTTCCAGCTCTCCCTCGCTGACGTTTTCGAGCGCATTCTGATACCGGCTGGGCGTGTCGGTATACACGAGCCGCCACCCGCTCGCCTCGATACCGGACAACAGCGGCACCTGCCGCCCGACGCCGTACAGCCAGCCGTGCAGGAATCCGGCCCAGTCATAGGGCTGCACGGCATTGAGCGCGCTCACGACCTCGCTGAAAGTGTAGCTGCGGGTTACGAAACTGCCATTGTCGACGCCGAAAAACCGCTGCGCGAAATCGTCGATGGAATGCCGATCCCGGCTCAAGGTCCGGATTTTCATATCGACGGTGAGCCACAGCAGCTGGCCCTCACGATAAAAGTCGGTTTCCCGGCGCCAGTTCGACCATGGCATGGACGAGCCATAGACTATCGGCGCGGCGACGGTCGTGTCGATCAGCGGCCGCCAATCGCGCCCGGGTCGGTAGGCCATGGCCGCGGCACGGTAAGCGACGACTTCACGCCAGGTATCCGGCGACCATAAGCCGCTTCGCACCGTCAGCATGTCACCGAGATAGACGTCGAGGCCCTCATATACCCACAGCCCCCAGGTATGTTCGGCCCGCTCGAAGTCCGGTTGCCATAGCCCCGCCGGGCGCATGAATTTGCCGTTCCACGAGTGCGTGTATTCATGCGGCAGCAGCGACGCATCGAGCATGAAGTGATCGGCGTCCGCGAAAACCTTGGCGCCGCTGCGTGCGCGATCGTCACTCGATCGGTGGTGCTCCAGGCCGCCTTTCGACGTGTAGTCGCTCTCCGTAAACAGAAAGTGATAGTCGTCGTAGTGATGCGAGTGGAACAATGCCCGGGCCTGCTCGACCAGATGGCGGTAGCCGGCGAGCTGCGTCTCGGAAATGGCGATGGCCGCGGCGTCATCACCCACCAGGTCGAGATAGTGATGCACCGACCACCCTGGTGGAGTGACGTCGATTTCCCGGAAGTATTTCCCGCCGATCACCGGTGAATCGACCAGCGTGTTGAGCGGCACCGGCTTGAAGGTGATGCGCGCGCCGCTGCGCTTGTCCGTCTTCAGCGCGCTGGCATAGCCCCATCCGGCGGGGATCACCAGAGTCGGCTGAAATATCTGCGCCTTGGTCGGATATCCGGCGTAATAGAGCGCTACGTCATTCCACGCAAGGCCCATCAATTGCGGTGTGACCCGATCCCATGACGGGAATTGGAAGCGGACGTCGATCCGATCCACGCCTGCCGGCACGGTCAGATGAAATGCAAACATGTCCTCCTGATCACGGAGCCAGGCGAGCCGTTTGCCGCCGGCCGTAATTTCCAGGCCCATCATGTCGCCGATGGGCCCGTCCGGCGCGTGGTCGCCGGGAACCCACTTCGGATAGTAGAGCGTCAACGCCCCGGGCGTGACCGGCATCACCTCATGCACATCGAAGATCCTCTGGCTGGGGTGAGCCAACCGGACCGTCAGAGCAACGGGACCGGGCGGAGCTTCCACGCTCCCGGCGGCCGCGCAGGTCACGGATCCAATGAGAGCGGCCGTGGCGAGAAGCAATGTCAATCGTGTCATATCGCTCTCCGGCGTCGTTGCCACGCCATCCAGAGGAAATACAGAGGCACGCCGGCGAGCGTGATCAGGATGCTGACGATCGTGGACCAGAACTGTGCGTACAGCGCATTCGCAATGACGGCGAGGGTCGCCAGCACGAACAGCGCGGGAACGAAGGGGTAACCAAGCACGCGGTAGGCGCGGGGGAAGTCCGGACGCCGGCGGCGCAGCACGAACAGCCCGATCACGCATAGCGCGAGGAATGGCCAGACACCCAGCACGTAGCCCTCCGCCAGCTGCATGAAGTCACGCAGCAGCACGTAGATCACGGCCAGCACGGCGATGAAGCCGATTGCGACGTGGGGGGTCTCGAACCTCGGGTGCACACGACCGACGATGCGGAAGAAGAGGTCATCGTCGGCCATCGCAAAAAACACCCGCGGACTGGAGAGGATGCTGCCATTCAGGGTTCCGAATACGGACAGCATCACCAGCGCGCCGGCAAGCGAAGCTCCCGCCCGCCCGAACACCGCCCCTGCGGCGTCGGCGGCTACGGATTTCGACGCCGCGAGCTGCGGCAACGGCAGTGCGCGCAGATAGGCCGCATTGATGAGCAGATACGCTGCGACCACCACCAGGATGCCGCCAATCAGCGCAATGGGTAAATTGCGCTGCGGGTTCTTGACCTCGCCCGACAACGCGGTCAGATTTTCGCAGCCATCGTAGGCCCAGAGCGCACCGATCAGGCCGATGCCGATGCCGGACCAGTTCGCCGTGCCCATTGACTCCGCATGAAAGGGATTCGCCTGCCCTCCGGGCGCGAACGCGAAAATCGCCAGGGACAGGCCCACGATCGCCAGTATTTTCGCGCCCGCCGACACGTTCTGGATCGCCGCGCCCAGTTTCACCGAGCGATAGTTTGCGGCGGCGACCAGGATTATGAGCACCGCCGCGATCCCGTGCTGCACAGCCGCGCGAACCGGCACGAAATACCCCAGGTATTCCGCGAACGTCAGGCTCAGCGCGGCCCATGAGATCGGTTCAGTCAGCAGCCACATCCAACCGAACAGGAACGCGAGCGGTCGGCCGTACGCTTCGCGCAGATACACGTAGGGGCCGCCGGCCGCGGGATACATTGCAGCGAGCTCTGCCAGCGAAAGCGCCCCGAAGAGCGCGATGATGCCCCCCAGGATCCACACCAGGGCGATACCGGTAAGGTTGCCGGCCATGGCCGCTATCGGCGACGGAACGCGAAAGATCCCGCTGCCGATGGTCACCCCAACCACGACCGCCATGCCGGTGACGAGTCCGAGTTTGCGCGGCAGCTCGCGCGGTGCCATGACTGACGATTCGGCCATGGCGGGCGATCGTACATGGTCTCCATTGAGCTGTAGAGGCGGCTCGCAGCGGACGAGCCATGCGCAAGGGCGCACGGGCAGATACAGTGAATTCCGTGGCGGATAGCGGTTCCCGGGGCGTTTCAGCTCCCCTGCGGCCAAGGTGGCCATAACCCGCAGCTATGCCAAATGTCGGTCTTTTCATTGGTGGTTTCCGCCGACGGGTGAGTATCTTCGGCACGTCGCCGTGTGTGGTTTGCCTGCGCCACGCGCGAGCGCCGGGTCGCTTACTTGCACCGATGCGATAAAGACAAACAGCGGTTGCGCCCTTGTCGCGCACCCACCTATCGGCAATAGGGGAGTAGAGATGATGAAGAACGCGTCTTTGCGTCGATTGCATCGCAACAGCGCCTTGCAGCGCAGTGCGCTCGCGGTCGCGGTCAGCTCCGCCATAATGGGGTTCCCGGGCATCGCCTGGGGGCAGGCGACCACCGGTACGATCGAGGGCACGGTCCCGGTCGCTCCCGGCGAAGCCGTACGGGTCAGAAACAGCTCCGGCTTCGACCGCACCATCAAAGTGGGGTCATCCGGCAGATATTCGCTCAGCGTTCCGGTGGGTACCTACTCGGTATCCCTGCTGCAGAACGGCAAGGTCGTGCAGACGAAGACGGACGTCAGTCCGGTGGCCGCCGGCGCGGTGGTGGTGGTTTTTGCGAGTTCGAAAGCCAGCTCGACCAGCCTGCAAACCGTCACCATCTCGGCCAGGTCGATTCCGGCGATCGACGTGACCACCACCAATGAGGTGACCACGATCACGGCCAGGGACCTGGAGCGACTGCCGCTGCCGCGCGATGCGGCGAGCATCGCCGAGCTGGCACCCGGTGTCGGCATGGGCTCGCCGCAGCTGTACAGCGGCCCGTTGGGCACGCCGATCAACGTGTTCGGCGGCGCATCGACAGCCGAGAATGCGTACTACATCGATGGCATGAACGTCACCGATGCGCTCTATGGGCAAGGCGGTCTCGAGCTGCCGTATGGCGCCATCCAGGAGCAGCAGACCTTCACCAGCGGCTACGGCGCCAAATATGGCAGATCCGTCGGCGGCGTGATCAACCAGATCGGAATGAGCGGCAGCAACGCGTGGCACTTTGGCGCGCGCCTCTCGTACCAGCCGGCCGGTCTGCAGAGCGACGGGCGCAACTCCTACTACGCCAATCCGCTGGAAACCGCGCCAGGCTATAGTCCCGGGAATCTCCACACCTACAACCAGGGCTCGCATTCCGACGAGACGATCTATGACGCCTATGTCAGCGGCCCGATCATCAAGGACAAGCTGTTCTTCTTCCTCGGCGCCGAAGAGGACAACGTGGGCGGAACCACCTTTGACGCGCTCGGCTCGGGCCAGACCCCGACCGGCGTGGGTTCGGTGGAGGATCCCTACGACACCGACTATCACACCGACGCGCCGAAGTATTACGGCAAGCTCAACTGGAACATCAACCATAGCAATCTCCTCACCGTGACCTGGCTGCAGAGCGCGTTCAAGGAGTGGCAGCAGAGCTATAACTTCGATTACGACACACTGCAATCCGGGGCCTTCAACGGTCGGGATCCGACGATAAAGGACACCTTCAGGATGTGGGTGGCAAACTACACTTCCTATCTCACCGACAACCTCCGCCTGGATGCGATGTTCGGCCAGATCCATGGCGACTACGACACCCAGCAGCCCGTTTATCCCGGCTACGATCCGACCCTGCCGAACATCAGCAGCCCGTCCACGGAGGACCCGCGGTTCTCCCCGCCGGGCGGCATCGTCAACTCGAACTTCAACACGACGCAGGACATCCCCACACATCACACCAACGTCACGTCCTACCGCGTGGGCCTCGACTATAAATGGCGAACCCACGACATCAGCGTTGGTATCGACAACATCAACTCCTGGGACATCGACGACGGATTCCAGATGACCGGACCGGGTTATTCGTGGATTTACGGATATACCGACCCCGGGCTGCCGGTTTTCGGCACCAACCCCAATGTCCCGCCCTATGTCGGCCCGTCGAATCAGTGTACCGTCGGATACGACGGCAAGACGCATTGCTACTATGTGGAGAAGTTCGTCAATCAGCAGTCATCATCGGTGAAGGTCCAACAGCAGGCACAGTACATAGAGGACAACTGGCAGATCACCGACACTCTGCTGCTGTCGCTGGGATTGCGCAACGATCAGTTCACCAACTACGATTCGTTCGATGTGCCTTATATAAAGCTGACCAAGCCACAGTGGGCTCCCCGTTTCGGTTTCAGCTGGGACGTGAACGGGGATTCCACCTTCAAGGTATTCGGCAACGCCGGCCGCTATTACCTGGCGCTGCCGTTGACCACCGCGACCTCGATCGCCTCACCGGTGATAGATGCCGGACAGTATGGCAGCTACACCGGCATCAATCCGGTGACCGGCGCCCCGACCGGCTTCACGCCCCTGCCGCAGAGTCCGTCAACCGGCGTGTCGATCGACAGCGAATATGGCCAGGCGAAGGACCCGAGAATATCGACTGCCCAGAACATCAAGGCCGAGTATTCCGACAACTTCGTCCTCGGCCTGCAGCACCAGTTCGACCTGCTGCAACAGAAGTGGGTGGGCGGCCTGACGGGCACGTACCAGAAGATGCCGCGGATCGTCGACGATTTCGACGCCGAGCAGAACGAGTGCGCCGCCGGGTTCTCGCAGGGATATACGTGGATGACGCCGGCCACCTGCGGCAACTGGGCCCAAAGCCTCGTCCTGATCAACCCGGGCGTGACGCAACATCTGTTGATGAAATCGCCGACCGGGAGCCTCGTTCCGGTGACGCTGACACCTCAGGATCAGGGCTTCCCGCAGGGGGTCAGCCGTCAATATTACTCACTGGACTTTTCCCTGGCGCGCGTGTGGGACGGCAAGTGGTCGGTCAAAGTCGACTACGTATTCTCCAAGACGTGGGGTAACACGGAAGGACCGGTGAGCACCTACTCGCAACAGAGCGGATCGTACGAGTCGATTACGACCGCGTGGGACTTCCCCGAGAGGATGCAGAATTCGTACGGCATACTGCCGAACGATCGCAGGCACCAGTTCAAGGTCTACGGAGCTTACTCCATTACCCCGGACTGGACCGTGGGCGTCAATCTGTACGCCGCCTCCGGTACACCCAAGTTGTGCCGTGGTCCGTACGGACCGGACCAGCTGCCTCTGAACGGCTCTCATACCTACTACTGGTGCGGCGGACAGCCGGTGCCGCCGGGCTCGCTGGGCCGCATGCCGTGGACCAGCCGCCTGGACTTGAACCTGGATTACAAGCCGTCATGGGCCTGGGCGGACCACAAAGTCGACTTCAACGTCGCGGTGTTCAACGTGCTCGACAGGCAGACGCCGCTGTTTCTCGACGACTCCTTCGGGACAACCGGCAGTCCCAACGCGGATTACGGCTATGTCGAGAATTTCACGCCGCCGCGCAGTGTCCGATTCCAGGTTGCCTATGACTTTTGAGTAACCCCGGCGTAGCATGGGAAAATGACACAGTCCGCGCAGGGCGTCTCGCGGCGACCGCTCTCATCGGTGGCCGCCCGCCTGCTGGCGAGGTCCCGCAGGGAGTGGGCGCAGCAGCAGTTTGAAGCTGCGGAACAGTCGCTGATCAACGTGCTGAGATTGGCGCCGGATGAACCGGACGCAGTCCGGCTGCTCGGCATGGTGGTCCAGCGCCTCGGCAGGCACGCCGAGGCAAGCGAGTGCTTTCGCCGGGTGCTGCTGCTGTTCCCCGAGGATTCCGATCTGCGACTCGGGCTCGGGATATCCCTTTTCGAGCTGGGCGACGCCGATGAAGCCCTGACGCACTTTCGCCAGGCCTGCAAGCTCGAGCCTGCTTCCGCCTCGGCATGGTTCAATCTAGGCGAGGCACTCGGGCGGCAGGCGCACACACAAGAGGCCCTCGCCGCTTTGCGACGCGCGCTCGAGCTCGACCCGGCGCACATATCGGCTCGACTCTCGCTGGCCCGGGCACGTGCCAACCTGGGCGAGGTCGCTACCGCGGTGGCCGAGTTCCGCGAAGTGCTGCGACGCAACCCCGCCAATGCCGAAGGATGGTTCGGGCTGTCGAATCTCAATGTAGTCCGCTTCGATGTCGCGGACTGCGCTTCGCTGCAGCGCGCTTTGACGCGGGAGGATCTGTCGCATCGCGATCGCGAGCTGCTCGGTTTCACTTTTGCGAAGGCCCTCGAGAGCCAGGGTGACTACGCGCAGGCTTTCGAAGTGTTCCGCACCGCCAATGCTTCGCGGCGGCGCCGGGTGAAGTGGGATGCGGCGGGCGAGCACAGACGTGTCGAGGCGATCCTGCGTGTATTCGCGGACGCGGCGCCAACGCCAAGCGACGCCCAGCTCGGAAATGAAGCCATTCTGATCGTCAGTATCCCGCGATCCGGCTCGACGCTGATCGAGCAGATCCTGGCTTCGCATCCGGAAGTAGAGGGTGCGAATGAGATCAAGGATATGAAGCAGGTCATCGATGCGGAAACCGGGCGCCGCAATTCGGCCTTTCCGCTATGGGTGCCCGACGCCACGGCCGACGATTGGCAGCGCCTTGGCCGCGAATATCTCGCACGAACCGCACGTTGGCGGCGGGCCAGGCCGCGGTTCACCGACAAGAGCCTCGTCACGTGGTATCTGGTGGGCGCGGCTTTGGCGATGCTGCCCGCCGCGCGCGTCGTAGTCGTGCGGCGCGATCCGGTGGAGACCTGCTTGGGCTGCTTCCGCCAGTGCTTCAGCGAGGCCAGCGGCTTCGCCTGCGACCTGGACGAGATGGCCGACTACTGCGGCGACTTCCTGCGGCTGACACGCTTCTGGCTCGAGAAGTATCCGAGCCAGGTATTCGATCTGCAGTACGAAGCATTGGTGGCCGAGCCGGAGCCCGTGATCCGCCGCCTGCTCGACTTCTGCAATCTCCCGTTCGCCCCCGAATGCCTGGAGTTTCACAAGACGGCGCGCACCGTGCAGAGCTTGCCCAGCGCCGCCCTGGTACGGCAGCCCTTGCGCGGCGACACCGCGCGCAGCGCACTTTTCGGCGACAAGCTGGATGGCTTGCGCCGGCGCCTGCGGGATGCGGGCGTGGATGTGCCGCTGACGACGCCACGAACCTGAGTTGCCCGCGTGGCCGACGCTCTCCCCATGTGTCTGCTCGACGGCGCCCTGGTCGCCACGAGCACCGCCCGGATCTCGCCGCTCGATCGCGGGTTCCTGTTCGGCGACGGTATCTACGAAGTCGTGCCGTGTTACGGCGGCAGGCCGTTCCGCCTGCCGGCGCACTTCGACCGGTTGCAGGCGGGTCTGGACGCGCTCGGGATTTCCAACCCGCACTCGCGCACGCGCTGGGCCGAGCTCATACAGGCGCTCATCGCCGCCAACGGCGGCGGCGACATGGGCCTGTACCTGGAGGTCACCCGGGGGGCCGGACTGGGTCGCGACTTTCTGCCTCAGCCCGACATGAGTCCCACGGTCTTCGGATTCTGCTGGCGGCTGGCCCCGGCGCGGCAGGAGCAACTCGAGCGCGGCATCGTGGCGGTCACGCTGGAAGACATCCGTTGGCTGCGCTGCGACATCAAGTCCGTCGCTCTGCTCGGACCCGTGATGCTGCGAATGGAGGCCGAGCGCCGCGGCGCGGACGAGGCGATCCTGGTGCGCGCGGGGCGCCTCGCCGAGGGAAGCTCCAGCGCCGTATTCGTAGTCAGGGACGGGCACATCAGCACGCCGCCGGCGAGCTACGAGCGCCTTCCAAGCATCACCCGCCTCGTCGTCGACGATGCTCTGGCCGCGCTCGGGCTGCCGTTGGCAGTGCGCGAAATCCATCAGGAAGAGCTCTACACATCCGACGAGATCTGGATCGCGAGCGCCACCCGCGAAGTGGTGCCGGTTGCGCTTCTCGACGGCCGGGCCGTCGGCGCAGGCAGATCAGGGCCGATCTGGCGGCGTGTATTCGATGAATATCAGGCACTCAAGAAGCGCGAAGCGGCATGACCCGCCGTCTCGACCCGCCGGCACCTACTGGCGTTTGGCCAGCATTCCCTGGGCAAGCTGTCGCACGATATGGAGAAAACGCTTCTGCACCCGATTCAGCGGACTGTCAGGTCGGTGCATCGCGTACAACACGACCTCGAGGAACGGCTTCAGCGGGCGCATTTGCACGCTGTTCGCATCGCCGCAGCGCGCCGTGAAGGGATCGACCAGCGCCACCCCTTCGCCCTTTGCGACGAGTGAACGGGCCAACTGGTAGGTCTGCACCGCGACCGCGGTTCTCGGGGCCGGGTCGATCTTTGCCAGCTGGCTTTGAAGCATGCTGCCCAAGGCGTCGCGCACAGTGATACCGATCAGGGCCTGGCTGGCCAACGCGCTGATCGGCAAAGGTTGCGCCAATTCCGCCACGGGCCACCAGCCCGGCGGAGCGATTGCCATGACCTGGCCGCGGCAGAGCACCCTTTGGCGCAGGGTTTGATGGCCGGTATCCTGCAATGTGAGCCCGATATCCGTTTCGCGCAGCGTCAGGGACTCGCACATCGCCGCCGAATGCTCCGTGGACAGTTCGACCGTCACGTCGGGGAAGGCCTCGCGCAGCAATACGGTCGCCGAAGGAAGCAACACCTGTGCCAGTGTCGGCGTGCAGGTCACACGCAACGGGCTGCTTCCCGGCTGGCCCATGTTTGCCGTGAGGCGCTCCAGCTCCTGCACTTCCTGAATGATGTTCTCGATCCGGTTGCGCAGTAACTGCGCCTGCTGGGTCGGCTGTATGCGCCCACCCACGCGACTGAACAGGGCGAAGCCGAGCTGATTTTCGGCGTGCTGCAGCGCCTTGCTGGCCGCGGGTTGCGATATGTCCAGCAGCTTTGCCGCCCCCGTGATGCTGCCGGAGGTGAGAATGGCATGAAACAATTCGATATATCGCAGCCGCATATCGACCGTGTCCCGTTTTCGTCAGGCTGTGAGGCCATGAGTTCAGCACGATTTCGTGACCCGGGTAAAGCCCCACAACCCTGAGTTATGCCATGTACCCGTCTTTTCATTGGTGGCCCGCGCCGGCCAATGGTTATGCTCTTTCGGCCTTTTCACGCTGAGCACAGATTTCATGTCAAAGCACGGCGATTCGGCCGACCGCGACCATTGGGGGCCGCCTTTTCTGTTGTATCTGGGCAGTGCACCGGACGATTTGGCGATCAAGACTGCCAGGGGACTGGCCTACTGGCGGCCCGAGTGGTCCATCGGCCAGTACCGCAATCCCGGCTCCCGGCTCACCCTCGGCCTGCCGGATATGGAACCGTCGCGGGCCAAGGCCGCGGGCGCCAATACCATGGTGATCGGCACGGCAAGTGCCGGCGGAGTGATGGCGCGCGAGACCGTGGCCGACATCATCGCCGCGCTGGACGCGGATCTCAACGTGGCTGCGGGACTTCACCAGAAGCTGCGTGAGAATGCGGACATCGTGGCTGCCGCGAAGCGCGCTGGCCGGGTGTTGTTCGACGCGCGCGAATACACCCGAAGGATCCCGGTCGGCACCGGTCGCAAGCGGCCCGGACGGCGACTATTGACGGTGGGCACCGACTGCTCGTGCGGCAAGATGTACACCACGCTCGCGATGGAGCGCAGCATGCGCAAACGTGGCATCAGCGTGGATTTCCGCGCCACCGGACAGACCGGCATCCTCATCGCGGGTAGCGGCATACCGGTGGACGCCGTGATCGCCGATTTCATCTCCGGAGCGGCCGAATTGATCTCACCGGCCCGCGAAGACGGCGGCTGGGACCTCATCGAAGGTCAGGGGTCATTGTTCCATCCGTCTTACGCCGGCGTGTCGCTGGGGTTGCTCCACGGCTCTCAGCCGGACGCGCTGGTGTTGTGCCACGAACTGACGCGACGTCACATGCGCGGGCTCCCCGGCAGCCCGCTGCCGGAGCTTTCGCTTTGCCTGGAAGCCAACCTTACCGCCGCGCGCCTGACCAACCCCGGGGTCAAGGCGGTCGGCGTTGCGCTCAATACGTCGAATGTATCCGCACAGGAGGCGCGCGCAGCCTGCAGGGAGATCGGCGAACGCCTGGGCCTGCCCTGTGAGGACCCGGTCACCATGGGAGTTGAATCCATCGTGGACAATTTGCTTTCGTGCTGCGCGCACTGAACATCCGCCACCGCACGTTCCCGCTGCGATCCCCCTTTCGCATCTCGCGAGGAGTAAAGCTTGCAGCAGATGTGGTGACCGTCGAGCTCGAGCAGGGAAATTGTGTCGGGCGCGGCGAATCCGTTCCCTACAGCCGCTACGGCGAATCCGTGGCGTCCGTGATGGATGCAATCGAGATGCTGCGTGACCTCGTGTGCGCCGGCATCGGCAGAGACGAACTGCAGACGCGCCTCCCCGCGGGGGCCGCGCGCAACGCACTGGACGCGGCCTTGTGGGACCTGGAATCGCAGCTCACCCATGTGCCCGTTTGGAAACAGCTGGCTCGACCGCCTCACTCGCCGCTCGTGACCGCGCTGACAATCGGCATCGACGCGCCGGAGGAGATGGCCAAGGCGGCGTCCCTTATCGCGGATGCCAGGCTGATCAAGATCAAGGTCGATGCCGACGACCCGGTTGCACGAATCGAAGCCGTGCGCCGTGCGGCGCCCTCGGCGAGACTCATCGTGGACCCCAACGAAAGCTGGACCATCGACATCCTGCGCCAGGTCCAACCGGCGCTCGAGCGCGCGTCCGTGAGCCTCCTGGAGCAACCCCTGCCGGCCGATGCGGACCACGCTCTGCTGGGCTTTTCGAGCCGAATTCCGCTCTGCGCGGACGAGGCCTGCCACACCACCTCGAATCTGCGCTCGCTGCTAGATCGGTATCAGGCGGTCAACATCAAGCTGGACAAGAGCGGCGGCCTGACCGAGGCCTGGCGCCTGCTGCGCGATGCCAGAGCCCGTGGATTGAGCGTCATGGTCGGCTGCATGATTTGTTCATCGCTCGGCATCGCGCCCGCGTTGGAGCTCGCACGCGAAGCGGACTTCGTCGATCTGGATGGACCGCTCTGGCTGAGTGACGACCACCCGGATGGTGTCACGCTGCGAGACGGCCTGTTGATGCCACCGTCACCGGTATTCTGGGGCGGGGGATAAGTTCGCGGCGACGAGCGATGACCCACACGATCGCCGCCGCCGAAGGCGTATGCTCTGACGTCTCCCGTCTGGACGGCGTGGATTTGCACGTGTTGGTTGGGCGGGTGGGTACGCCCCTGCATGCCTATTCCGCTTCCGCCATCCGGCAACGCATCCGGGACCTGCAGGCGGCAATGCAGGGGCTCGATACGCTGGTTTGCTACGCGGTCAAAGCAAATCCCAATCTCGCCATCCTGCAAATCATGGCCGATGCCGGACTGGGCGCAGACATCGTATCGGGCGGCGAACTGCGGCGAAGTCTGCGCGCGGGCATTCCCGCAGAGCGCATCGTGTTTTCCGGGGTTGCCAAGAGCGCCGGCGAGATCATAGATGCACTGGCCGCAGGCATCGGCCGCTTCAACGTGGAATCGAGAGACGAGCTGGAGTCGGTGCAGGACTGTGCGGCTGCGCGGAACGTGATCGCGCACGCCGCGGTGCGTGTCAATCCCGACGTCGATGCTCTCACCCACGCCAAAATTTCCACAGGTAAGTCAGAAAATAAGTTCGGCGTCGGCATCAACGAGGCGCGCGAGTGGTTTGCGGATAGCGGGCGGCTGACCCATGTATGCTTGGACGGCCTGCACGTGCACATCGGCTCGCAGATACTTTCACCGGATCCGATTCGGCTGGCGCTGCAACGCGTGGCCGCCTTCTGGCGCGAGCTGGCATCTGACGGACATGCGATCAACAGCATCGATGTCGGTGGCGGTCTCGGCGTGTGTTATCGCGATGGTCACGACCGACCCGTTCCAGTACAGGACTACGCGGCGGTCATTCGGGAGGCGCTGGAGGGATTCCGCGGCCGCATTCTGCTCGAACCCGGCCGCTGGCTCGTGGCCGAGGCCGGCGTTCTGCTGACGCGTGTGCTCCGCATCAAGCAGGGACGGCAACGGCGATTCCTGGTGGTGGACGCGGGCATGACCGAGCTTCTGCGCCCGAGCCTGTATGATGCCTGGCACGAAATCGTGCCAGTCTCATGCCGACAACGTCCGCTGCAGGCCTACGCCGTGGTCGGACCCGTCTGCGAGACCAGCGATACCTTTGCCGTCGATCGCCAGCTTCCGGAGTGCGAACCGGGCGATCTGCTGATGATCAGGACGACTGGAGCCTACGGCGCCGCGATGGCATCGAACTACAACTCCCGGCCATTGGCTGCCGAGGTACTGCTCGACCGCGGGCGTTACGCGGTCGTACGCCGGCGCCAGACCTTCGACGAAATGATCGCCGGTGAGCAGCCGGCGCAGAACTGGGATCCAGCATGAAACGATCGGGTCCATGTCCGTTGCTGTCACTGGCCCTGGTCCTTTGCGTAACGGGCGCCCATGCCGCGCCGGGCGCCGGGTCACCGCGCGTCTACGATCGGCTGGTCGATGCCATCGTGGCTCAATATCACCTGCCGGGCATTGCCGTCGGTGTAATCGAGGACGGCAAGGTCGTCTATACGCGCACGCTGGGCAATCTGGAAACCGGCAAGCCGATCGACACCGACACGCTGTTCGAGATTGCGTCCAACAGCAAGGCCATGACCGCGACGCTGCTGGCTCGCCTGGTGGAAGAAGGCAAGTTGCACTGGGACGACCCGGTTACGAAGTACCTGCCTTCATTTCAGATGTACGACCCGTGGGTCACGGCGAACATGCAGGTTGGCGATCTGCTGGTGCATCACAGCGGCCTGCCCGAAGGCGGAGGCGATTTGATGCTGTGGCCGGAGCCAAATGATTTCACGCCCCGGGACGTGGTGCGGGGCCTGCGCTATCTGAAGCCAGCGTACAGTTTTCGCGCCGGCTACGGCTACGACAACATACTCTACATCGTGGCCGGCGAGGTCGCAGCCGCGGCTGGTGGCGCACCCTATCCCACACTCATGCGCCGGGAAGTGTTCCAGCCGCTGGGCATGAGCCGCTGCCAGATCGGCACCTGGAACCGGGATGAAGTGGGCGACGTTGCCAGCCCGCACATCTGGGACGATGGTCGCTTCGTGGAGGTGGCTGCCCGCGGGCCCGTCGTGGAGTCTGCCACCATGGACGCGGCAGGGGGCGTGCGTTGCAGCCTGAAGGATATGCTCACCTGGGCCATGAACTGGCTGGCGCCGACCCCGGAGCAACTGGCCTGGCTGTGGCCACAACAGCGGCAGAAGGAATGGACCGGCTATACGCCCATGCCCATATCCACACGCCAGCATACCTGGGATGGCACTCTCTTCTACAGCTATGGTTATGGCTGGCGCATGGCGGACGTGGATGGACAGATGACGGTGTCGCATACCGGCACGCTGTCGGGCATGTACTCGGCCATGACGCTGCTGCCGTTCCGGAAGAGCGGTTATGTCTTCCTCATCGACGCCGATGCGGAAAACGCGCGCGTGGTGCTCAACGAGGTGCTGACAAAGAGCTTCACCGCACCGCGGAAGGCCCGTAGTGTGGTCAGCTACGCCGACGAGCTGGCTCGCAAGGACTTGCAACAGCGTATCTCACGCGTTCCCGATACGTCCTCACGCGAGCCCGCGACGCCAGTGGATCTCGAGGATCGCCTCGGCGTGTGGCGCGATCCATGGTTCGGCGAGGCGCGGATCTGTGCACGGGGGGATGATGTGTTCTTCGCCTCGCAGAGATCGCCCAAGCTGTCCGGACAGGTCATGCGCCTCGGCGAGCGCTATCTGGTGCATTGGGGAGACGGCAACTCCGAGGCATGGCTGAACTTTCCGCAACAGGCTGGCGACGCGCTGCATATGGCCAAGGTCGATCCCGACGCGGACTTCAGCGACGACTACGAGGACCTGGCCTTCAAACGAGAGCGTGCCTGTGAGTAATGGCGTAGTCGGCTACGACATCCCGGCACTGACCGGCATGGACGAGGCCGATATCCAGACACCCTGCCTGATCCTCGATCTCGATGCACTCGAGCGCAACATCCGGAAGATGGGTGCGTATGCGAAGTCGCACGGCATGCGCCACCGCAGCCACGGCAAGATGCACAAGTCGATCGACGTGCAGAAGCTGCAGCAGAGCCTGGGCGGCGCGGTTGGCGTTTGCTGTCAGAAGGTTTCCGAGGCCGAGGTCTTCGCCCGCGGTGGCATCAGGGACATCCTCGTGTCCAACGAGGTGCGCGGTCCGGTCAAGATCGATCGCCTCGCGCAACTGCCGCAACATGGCGCGCGAATCATCGTGTGCGTCGATGATATGGCTAACGTGGCGGAGCTTTCGGCGGCCGCGCAACGGCACGGCACTACGCTGGAGTGCCTGGTCGAACTCGACTGTGGCGCAGCCCGCTGCGGCGTCCAGAGCGCCGGCGCCGCGGTTGAGATTGCGAAAGCGGTCGACGCCGCGCCGGCACTGAAATTCAGCGGTATCCAGGCTTATCAGGCCGTCATGCAGCACCTCGAGCGCTACGAGGATCGCAAGGCGGCGCTCGATGAGGCCATCGTCCTGGTGCGGGCTGCCGTCGCGGCTCTGCAGGCCGTTGGGCTGAATCCGGAGCTCGTCTCGGGCGGCGGCACAGGCTCCTATTACTTCGAGTCGGATTCCGGCGTCTATAACGAGCTGCAGTGCGGCAGTTACGCCTTCATGGATGCAGACTACGGACGCATCAGGGACAAAACCGGGAACCGCATCGACAATGGCGAATGGCGGAATGCGCTCTTCATCCTGACCTCGGTGATGAGCTGTGCCAGGCCCGGTCAGGCGGTCTGCGACGCGGGACTCAAGGTGCATTCGCTCGACAGCGGCCTTCCCTTGGTCCATGGCCGCACCGACGTGAAATACGTCAGGGCGTCGGATGAGCACGGCGTGATCGAGGACAAGCGCGGCGTTCTCCGCATCAATGAAAAGCTGAAGCTCGTTCCAGGACATTGCGACCCGACCTGCAATCTCCACGACTGGTATGTCGGCGTGCGCAACGGTAAGGTCGAGGTGGTCTGGCCCGTGTCCGCGCGCGGCAAGTGCTATTGATCAGCACAAGGCAGATCCGTCGGCAACCGCGCGCTCAGGCGCCGCAAGGACCACGGCTCCATCTTCGCGCGTGAAGCCGGTCACCAACACCTCGGACTTGAAGCCCGCCACCCGCTTCGTGCCGAGGCCGGTGGCACAGATCACCTGGCGCCCGAGCAGGTCATCGGGCCGGTACAGCGCGGTCAACTGAGCGCTCGACTGTCTGGTCCCGAACGCGCCGAAATCGATCCAAAGTTTGTAGGCGGGTTGGCGCGCTTCCGCAAAAGGCTCCACTTTGCGGATTGTCCCGACCCGTATCCCAACACGCTCGAAGTCGGACCAGGTCGCGTGCTCCGCCGACTCGGCCGTCATTGGATCGAGGTGTGGAGGGACGGCGCTATGAGCGGGCGCGACGCCGGCGGCTGACCATCCAGGCGCAGCCGAGCAGTCCCGCACCGAAGAGCGCGAGCGTGCCGGGCTCGGGAACCGCCTGGGTGACGGTGGTATCGACGCTATAGGACGGATCGATGCCGCCACCGGCAGAGAATGTGTCGACCACGGTCAGCGAATAGGACCTGATGGTATCGGGACCGCCGAGAGCCCACATGCTCTGGCTGCCATTGCCCAGAGTCAGCGAGCCGATGAGATCACTGGAGCCGCAATCACTGGCAGCGCCATTGCTGGAGTTGCAGAAATAGGTGTTGGCGGTATCCCAGTAGGCGGAGCTGGTCACCTGACCGCCATGCACATTGCCGCTGAACTCGAGCAGGAAGCCTTTGGTATCAATGGGCGTCGTGAAGCCCGTTGCGCTGATGGCGATCGTCAGCGGGTCTTCCGAGCACCCTCCAACACCGACGCATGTGGCGGTGTAGCCGCCCAGATCGATGCCGATGAAGGAATTCAGGGCCGGCGAATAGCTGGTGCCGCCCGTGCCGCTGGTGATGGTCCAGCCGTTGAGCGTACCGGAGAAGGAGACCTGCGACGGGTCACCGGTGCTGCCGAGCAGCACGCTGGTGGTCTGGCCACCGCTAGTCAGGAACATCTCGATGGGGCCGGCAGACGCGGTACCGGCGAACGTCGCGCCGGCAATGACGGCAGCGGCAATGACCCCTAGCTGAGAGAAGCGCATGACCATGTCCAAGCACCCTGTTGAAGTGGTAGTTTCCGTTAACCTGATCGTCAGAGCTATGGCTGAGCAAAGGCTATGCCAGTGCAATCGAGCTGAGTATATTCAGTGACTTGCGCGATGGTGCGCCCCGCCTTGAATCGGGTCTGTAAAGAAACTCGACGGAGCCCCGGCCGCCACACTTGAGCGTAGGCCGGGGTGGACGGGTGGGCAACCCCGACGTAGCATCCGCCGCAAACGAACATCAGGGGCCTGTCGATACGCCGCCGCACACGATGAACGCCGCAGCCCCCGCTCTGCACGAGACCGCACTGGATGAGAACGCCTGGGAGGACCTTCTAAGCTTCATCGAGGAGCGGCGGGTGATCCCGATCGTCGGGCCGGAGCTGCTGATGGTCACGACCGATGAGCGACCGCGGCTGCTCTACGACTGGGTCGCAGAGCGGCTGGCGGCGAAGCTCAACGTCGACACCCGGCAGCTGCCGCAGCACTACACCCTCAATGACGTGGTATGCCTCTTCCTGGCCCATCGCGGCCGGCGCGAGGAAGCCTACGTTCGGCTGCGCGGAGTGCTCAAGGACGCGGACTTCAAGCCTCCGGAGGCGCTGCGCCAGCTGGCCTTGATCACCGATTTCGATCTCTTCGTCTCCACCACCTTCGACCCGCTCCTCGAGATGGCGATCAACCTCGAGCGCTTCGGCGGGACCTCCTCGACCGATGTCCTCGCGTACGCACCGAACCGCGTGACCGATCTCCCGGCCGAGCGCGAGCGCCTCACCCGGCCGACGGTGTACCACCTCTTCGGCAAGATCTCGGCCTCGCCGACCTACGTGATCTCGGACGAGGATCTGTTGGAGTACATGTGCGCGCTGCAGAGCGAGCACCTCGCCCCTGAGCGGCTCTTCTACGAGCTCGAGCACAATCATCTGCTCGTGATCGGCAGCTCACTCACCAACTGGGTGGCGCGCCTCTTTTTGCGCATGGCCAAGCGCCAGCGGCTCTCCGCGCCGCGCGACGTCGGTGAGGTCCTTGCCGACGACCATATCAGCCAGGACGAGAAGCTCGTCGCCTTCCTGCAGCAGGTGAGCGTCCATACCCGGATCTACCGCGGTGCCGAGCGCTTCGTAGCGGAGCTTCACCAACGCTGGCAGGCGCGGCGCGGGGTTGCGGCGGGAGTCAGCCCCGAAGGGGCGGCGCGTTTCCTGCCGCCGGCGCGCGAGATGCCCGAACAGGCGGTGTTCATCAGCTACGCCCGCGAGGACCTGCAGGCGGTGCAGCGGATCAAGGCGGGACTGGAGGCGGCCGGGATCACCACCTGGTTCGATATCGACCGGCTCGAGGGAGGCGACGACTACGACCGCAAGATCCAGCGCAACATCGCCCGCTGTTCGTACTTCATCCCGGTGATCTCCGAGAACACCCAGAGGCGCCACGAGGGGTACTTCCACCGCGAGTGGAGCTATGCGCTCGATCGGGCGCGCAACATGGCGGATGGCGCGCTTTTCATTCTCCCCGTAGCTCTGGATGGAGTCAGCGGCGCTGACGCCACCGTGCCCGAGCGCTTCCGGGCACTGCACTTCACTGCGCTGCCGGGAGGCGACGTCACCCCCGAGTTCGCAGGACGCCTGAACGAGCTCGCCAAGGCGCGCCGCGCGTGAATACCGCTGCTCCCCAGGCCGCAGGAGCCGCGGCACCGTCCGACCCTGAGGCGACGGTCGATGCGCGTAATCCCTGGCTGGGGCTCGTTTCCTTCACCGAAGAGACTCGGGCGTTCTTCTTTGGCCGCGACCAGGAAGTGGTCGAGCTCGCACGGCGGGTGCAGAGGAAGCTCCTCACGGTGCTCTTCGGCAAATCGGGGCTCGGTAAAACCTCGATCCTGCGCGCCGGGCTCGTCCCGGGGCTGCGCCAGCACAGCTACTGTCCGGTGTACGTGCGAATCGCCTACGAGCGCGATACGCCGGAGCCGGCCGAGCAGATCAAAGACGCCATCCGACGCGCCGCAAGCGCCTCCGGACAATGGACCCAGGCCGGCGTCTCCGCCGCCGGAGAATCGCTCTGGGAGTTCCTGCATCACCGCGACGATGTGCTGCGCGACGCCGCGGGCGTCAAGCTCATCCCGCTGCTGATCTTCGATCAATTCGAGGAGCTGTTCACGCTCGCACAGAGCGATGAGCTCGGCAGAGCCCGAGCGGCGCGCTTCATGGAGGAGCTCGCCGATCTGGTCGAGAACCGCCCGCCGAAGACGCTCGAGGCACGGCTGGAGCAGGACGAGACGGCAGCCGAGCACTTCGACTTTGCGCGCAGCGATTACCGCGTCTTGATCTCGCTGCGGGAGGATTATCTCGCGCCGCTCGAGAGCTTGAAGAGCGTCATGCCCAGCCTGTCGCAGAACCGGCTGCGGCTTGCCCCGATGAGCAGCGCGCAGGCGCTGGAGGCGGTGCTGCGGCCAGGTGGGCACCTCGTGTCGCAGGAGGTGGCTGCCGCGATCGTGCGCTTCGTCGCCGGTGTCTCGGAGCTTGCCAACGCGGAAGTCGAGCCGTCGCTCCTGAGCCTCATCTGCCGCGAGTTGAACGACGCGCGCGTGGCGCAGGGCCGCGAGGAGATCTCTCTCGATCTGCTGGCCGGGTCCCACGAGAGCATCCTCGGGAGCTTCTACGAGCGCTCACTCGCCGATCAACCGGCGGCCGTGCGGCGGGTCATCGAGGACGAGTTACTCACGGACTCCGGCTTTCGCGAGAACGTGGCCGAGGAGAGGTTGCTCAAGCGCTTCGAGACCGCCGGCGCCGCCCCCGGAGCACTCGCCACGCTGGTCAACCGCCGATTACTGCGCATCGAGGAGCGGCTCGATGTGCGCCGGGTCGAGCTGACGCACGACGTGATCTGCGGCGTGGTCAAGGCGAGCCGTGATCAGCGCCACGAGCGCGAGGCACGCGAGACGGCCGAGCGCGTACTCGAGGAGCAACGCGAGCGGGCGCGGGCGGCACGGCATGCGCTCAGACGCGCTCGCGCCATCGCGACCGGCTGCATCCTGCTCGCGGCTGTCGCGCTGTCGGCAGCCGTGTTCGCATACGTGAGCGCCGAACGCGCTCGCCGCGCCGAGCACATGGCGCAGCAGAATCGGGGGTTGGCCGAGCAGGCCCGCACTCATGCCGAACGGCTCCTCGGGTATCTCGCCGACGACTTCGAGCGCCAGCTCAAGAGCTTCGGACAACTCAATGTGGTCGCGCAGTTCACTCAGCGCCAGATCGATTACTTCCACTCCCTCCCGCCCGAGCTGCGCGATCCCCAGACGATCCGTTACGGCGCTCTCGCGCTCATCGAGCATGCCAAGACGGTGCAGCAGCTCGGCGATTCCGGCACGGGCGTGCGGAACACTGCCGAAGCCATCGGACTGCTCGAGGGCCTGCAACGGGGGGGCGATCGCTCCGAGGCAACACTCGTCGCACTCGGCAGGGCCTACGCGACCCGCTGCCTGATGACCGACAATGGCAGCACGGCGGACGCCTGCCACCGCGCCGTGACGATGCTCGCGTCGCTGGCAGAACGGCCGGGAGCCTCACGCCCGGTCCGGGAGGCTTACCTGGAAGCCCTGACGAATCTCGGCTGGGCTGACCAAACCTTCGGTGTCGACTACGCGGGCGCCGCGCAGGCCACGGAGCAGGCCATGCGGGTCGCCTCCGGGCTCGGCGCCGAGAGTCTCGACGATCTCCAGGTGAGCGCCGAGTATGCCTTTGCGGGAGCCTGGCGGGTGAACGCGCTGGTCAACCTCGACCGCAACGATGAGGCGCTCCAGGTTGGCAAGAAGGTCCTCGCGGTCGCCGACGGAGTGCTGGCGAAACGCCCCTGGTACCGGCTGACGCTGGGTGCGAGGGAGATCACGGACGGCTGGATGGTTGCCGCGGCGGAAGGCGAGCTCGATCCTCACGAGGGACAGGGATTTGCGCTGCAGGAGCAGCAGACCGCGCAGACACTGATCAGCCTGGACCCAAAGGACGTAGGTGCAAGGAACAACTTTGCATTGGCACTGACCGACGTGTGCCTGCCGCTGTGGGACGGCGGTCACGTGAATGAGGCGCTGGGCTGGTGTCGCAAGTCGTTCGCCGTATGGGCCGGGGTGTCGAAGAGTTTGAGCGGTGGTTTCGTGGTACAGATCAGATACCTCGGCAGCCGGTTGGCTCACTGGCAGGCGGTCTCCGGCGACCTCGCCGGTGCGCTGCGCTCGGCGCCGAGCGACCAGGGGCTGCTCGAATCGAATTCCGCCAACCAGCCGCCGAGCGCTAGCGGTTGGTTTGCCGCCGGGCTCGATGCGCGGATCGTGCAGGCCGAGGTGATGTACGAGCGCGGCGACTTCACCGCAGCCAGCCGTCTCGCCGGGCAGGCCATTACACAGTTGCAAAGCGCGAAGTCCCTGGGGGACGTGCAAAGACTTGCGCGAGCTTATCTGCTCTACGATTTGTCCGATGTCTATGGCCACGCGGAATACCAGCTTGGCCACTTCGCACTGACCGAGCGCGCCGAGCGCGTGGCGCTCGCGCAGAACACGATCGTGCTGCCCTTTGCGCCGTCGGTCATCGAAAGCAAGCGCGACGGCGCCGAGATCTCGACCTGGCTCGCCATGGCACTCGCGCGGCAGGGCAAGCTCCGCCAGGCCGCGCGTGTAATCGACCCGGTGGTAACGTTGGAGCAAGGGCTCCTGGCGCGCGATCACGGCGACGTCTGGATCCCCTACGAGCTGGCCGGTGCCCTCTATGCCCAGGCCCTCGCCGAGCCTGCGCAGCGCGACGTCGCTCTCAAAAAGGCGGCCGGGCTGCTGAGCAATCTGCCGCCGCGGTTACAGAGCCTCCACGACGTACGACGGTGGCGGCAGTGGGTGGGAGCACCGTAAATGTCATTCATCGGCAAGCTGAATCGCCGCTATTTTGGAGGCGCGCTGTCCCCAGAGGTGATGGCGCTGCTTGCTCCCATCGACGGCCAGCGCGTCGAGGTGCAGCAATTCGTGGCGCGCATGTTCCGGCAGATGCAGCGCCAGCGCACGGACGCCAGGGACTTCTCGGAGCGCGTGGCGCTGGTCTCCGGGGCGATGTTGCAGCACCTCCTGCCAGGCGCCTGGGGCGCAATTCCGCCGATCACTCAGACGGGCCGGCACGCCGCGATTGACGACTATCTCGCCCGTAATCCATGGAGGCCGTTGAGCGCCGGGGATTGCCTCCTGGATCTCGGCTGCGGCTTTCCGCCTGTGACGACGCTCGAGACCGCCGAGCGCTTTGCGCAGGTGTCGATCGTCGGGGCCGATCCCTCCTTTGGCGAATACCTCGTGAGGGAGGCAACCGGCGACTACGCCGTGTTCGATGTGGCCGGCAGCCTGCTGTATTTCCAGCCCACGGCACGCGTCGCAGAACGGTGGCGCGCCATGTTTGTTGATCCAGCATTGACGCGCGGGCGATTCACGGCGCATCTGGCAGAGTTGCGCGCGCATCTGCCCGACACGACGCCAGTCTCCCGGTACGTTTCAGCAGATGGTGTCGAGATCATCCGCAATCCCATCGCCGGCTTCGAGCGGTCCAATGTGAAGTTCCGGCGGCTCGGCATCGGCGAAAGCGGGCTGCAGGGCTTTACCGCGGCACGGTGCTTCAACGTGCTGTACTACTTCGACCACGCCTTTCAGCAGAAGGCGCTGCGCTGGCTGGCGGATACTCTCGTGGAGGGCGGCATCAGCGTGACCGGTGCAGACTGGTCCCGGTCGCGCTGCGCGCGCTACAGCATCCACCGGCGCGAGCACGGCAGCCTGGTCGCGAAGGAATTCGCGTTCAGCATAGACAACATCCGGCCCCTCGACCTGGTGACGTTCTTTGCCCTGCATGACGATGACCCGGGCACCGCGCTGATGTCGCAACTCATCGGTGTGCTGCGCCATGACGCTCGCTTCCGCGAGGATTCCGACAGGCGCATGGACGAGGTCCAGCAGCAGCTGAGCTTCTGCGCGCGCAAGGCTGACGGCTACCTGGGCGGCGTACCGCCTTCGGTGGAGGCCGAGGACGCCATGTTGGCTCCAGACCGGATCGGTTCGGCACTGGAGCGTGATGGCTTCCACGAACGTGCCGTGGAGGTGCTGACCAGGAACGGCTATCGGGCCTGGATCAATTGCGTCGGCCACATCGCGGTCGACCCGTTGGAGCTTCCCTGCTCCACACACGGGCGCGACTGACAGTCGGCCTGTTACATGGCACCCAACGGTGCCGCGATCGTTGCCTGCGCGTGCAGCGTCTGCTGCGCAAATGCCGCCAACGCTTCCAGATGCGCGCGTTCGACCTCGGTCGACGCGAGCGGCGCGCCGGTAGAGGCGTCATGTGCCAGTTTCTGCAGCTCGAGTCGCGCCAGCGCCCGTGCATCGGAGGGAGTGCCCTTGTCCGGGGCAATCAACATTTGCGACAGCAGCCGGGCGTATGCAGCCTGCAGGTTGCGCCGGATCAGACCGTCATGCGCCCCCCCGGAGGCGAGGCCACCGAGGATCCCCGCTTGTGACCAGTCGAACAGATCGGTGAGATCCATCGTCTGTCCGGCAGCGTATTTCGTCGACATGTCGTCCAGGCGGTCCAGGCTCAAGGGCGAGAAGAGCGCGCGCAGGGTAGCGAGCTGCGCGTTACCCACTATGATCGCCACCGGCACATCGTGACGCGGCGGCGGGTCATAGCCCCAATGCGGGTCGCCGGTGAGGGAGCTGTCTTCCGAGTAGGTCAGGGTCCCGAGGACACTCGGGTTGAACTTCCAGGCCGCATCGGCGAACAATCCGTCGCGAAGTGAATTCCACGCGGCCCGCTCGCGCGCGATCGGCACCGGGGTCAGCGGCGCGGTTGCATTCGGGTCGCCCTTGAGTGAGCGCGAGAGATACTCGCCGCCGATCACGTTGGCCGCCATCGTCGCGCAACGGAGATCCAATTGCAGCGGCGCCAGGAAAGCCGCGCGCGCCTGATCGTATGGCATGCCCGCCTGCGGGAAACGCTGATCGACGGCGTTCATCAGCCCACGCATCATCGATTCCTGCGTGGCGCACCACTGCAGCGGATCGTCCGTCAGGTCAAAGGTCTCGACACGGGGATCGATGGAATGACGAACCGAGAAGGCATCTGCGTCTTCGTCGCTGGCGAACCGGTAGTGTGGGTCAGCCCACTTCGAGGCCCAGCGCCGCAGCGTCGGCAGCTGCTGCTCGGGAGTTCCGGGAATGTAGCCGTAGCCATAGTTGATGGCGTACTGGTCGTATGGGCCGAGAACCACCTGGCTGTAATCTCCCTGCGGCGTGCCTTTCGGCCAAAGGTTGAACGGCTCGTACTCCATCACCGAGCTGCCGATGCCGTTCCTGGCGGTGAACGCCTTGTTCTGCAGATCCTGGGCGGTATAGGCCATGGAGCCGATGAAGTTGTGCTGCAGGCCCATGTCGTGGCCCGACTCGTGCAGAACGATGTACTGCACGAAATCATCGGTGAACTTTTGCTCGGCATCGGGGGTGTCGGCCAGGCCCCGCGCCGGCGCCACGACGTACTTGTAGGTCAGTCTGCCGCTCACACCGATTTCGGCGTCGAAGTTGACGCCGACGTTCAGCTCTTCGCCGCTGCGCGGGTCGGTGACGAGGAGCGCCTCGGCGCCGAAGGCCGGCGAGCTGGTGTCGAGCCAGCGAACCATGTTGTGACGGATGTCGTCCGGATCCCATCCCTTCGTATTGGGCTGGTCCTGCACCGCCACGGCCCCCTCGATCCCGACCTTGGCGAAGGCCTGGCCCCAGGTGAGCAGCGCCTGACGCACGGTTGCGCGGTATTCCGCCGGAATGTCGTCGCTGAGATAGAAGACGATCGGGTTGGTTGCCTGGAATGGCGCCGACGATGTGCGGTTGCCGAAATTCCAGCGCGTGATGTAGTGCACGGCGCGCTGCATCACGTCGTCGGTCGTGAAGTTTATGAGCGGCACCGAGAAGTATCCGACACGCGGGTCGTAGATGCGCGGCACATAGCCGTCGTCCGGAGCGGCGATGAGGTTATAGGTCATGCGCACCTCGAGGTAGCGCGAATCCGGTGCGTTGTCGAGCTTGGTCGACTCCGCGGCGACCCAGCTCTGATCCACGCGCAGCATGTCGTTCAGCGGAAACGCCTTGGCCTGAAGGAAGAACGTCCGCTTCGGATCGAGCGAGTAATGATGGGTGGGCTTGTCCCCATCCGAATTGATGCTCTCGGAGAAATCGGCGACATCGTCCAGAAACGCATCCGCCGAGATCACCACGTGGCTGCCGTCCTGCGCGGAGATCGGCACGACGGCGATTACGGAGTTGGGCAAGGAGTTACGAACGCCCATGGCCTCCGGCGAGCCGGGGCGCGTGATCGCGTAACGATTCGGCCAGCGGAGGACGACCTTGTTGCCTACGCGCTCGAAGTGCAGGATGCGCGCCGGCGCCACGTACGGCTCGCCTTGCGCCGGGCCGAGGCCACCCAGCCCGCTCGCGGGCACGGACGTTTCGATGAAGTCCTTGCCGAACTGCGCCGGGCTGAGCGAGAAATATACGCTGCCCTTCTTCTGGATCACCGGGATCAGTCCGGGCGTGACCTGGGCCCCCTTGATGAAGCTCGCGTACGCCAGCGGATTGGCGGGCGGCGGTGGCGCTCCCTTGGGGGCCGGCTTGGCGGCATTCTTGGGGGCGGCCCAGGTCGGCGCGGCGACGACCAGCGCCGCCAGTGCCAGGGTGACCGAAGTGACATGCGACTTACGCATCGGGTTTTTCTTCCGTTGGTGTAGTGCTGACCAGGACGCGTCCCGCGTTGCGGGACGCGATAATCTCATCTGCGGGGGATTTCAATCGCTGCCGCGGCGGCCGCGGCCTCTGCGCCGCTCCGGATTGGGGCTCGATCGCCGCAGGGTGCCCGATTCCGACTCGCGGCGCGGCCCCGCACGCCGGTCGGCATGCTTGTGATATACGCACGGGCAGGTCTCAGGCGATGTGCAATCCGACAAGGGAAGCCGCGGCGCAGCGACACCGAGGTAGCGCCGTCGTTTCAATGCCAGCGCCGCGGCACAACTGCCGCCGGTGCAGACTATCGACACAGCGCTCCAGCGGTTGCCGGGCTTTGCGGCCATGGTCGCGCAATCTACCGTCATCCAATCTGGCTGGCAACTTCAGACCTAACGGCCAGCGCAGGCGCTCGAGGCGATGCCGGCGGCAGGTCCGGCCGATTATGGCCGCCGCCCCGGACGAAGGCGGCAGGGAGTTCTCAGGCGCTGGCCCCGCGCGCGAGTCTCGCGGCGATCTCGGCGACGTGCCGCCCCTGGAAGCGCGCTCCCTCGAGCTCGTTCTCGCTCGGCTGCCGCGAGCCGTCGGCCTTTGCCAGCGTAGTCGCACCGTACGGCGTACCGCCGCTGATCTCATCCATCCGCAGCAGGCCGGCGAAGGAGTACGGCAGGCCCACGATGATCATCCCCTGGTGAAGCAGCGTGCTGTGGAAGCTCGTAATCGTGGTCTCCTGGCCACCATGTTGAGTCCCGGTCGAAGCAAACACGCTGCCGACCTTGCCGACCAGCGCGCCCTTCATCCACAAGCCGCCGGTCTGATCCAGGAAGTTGCGCATCTGTGCCGCCATGTTGCCGAACCGGGTGGGGGTCCCGAAGATGATGGCGTCGTAACCCGACAGCTCATCGACGGTGGCGACCGGCGCTTTCTGGTCGAGCTTGATTCCGGCCTTGCGGGCCGCCTCCTCCGACATCAGCTCCGGCACGCGTTTGACGGCCACGTCAATCCCCGACACGGAACGGGCGCCCTCTGCTACCGCCTGCGCCATGCGCTCCACGTGTCCGTAAGCGGAATAGTAGAGAACGAGAACTTTTGCCATGGGAACACCTCCGGAACCGACTCGGCTCCACGAGGCGCAAAGTGCAGGTTCCCCCGGGCAAAGTCCAGCAATGCCTAGGCGTGAGAGTCCAGGAACGCGTGCAGCTGGGACCTGCTCAGGCTGCCGACGTGCGTCGCAACCGGATGGCCATCCTTGAAGATCATTAGCGTTGGAATGCTGCGTACGCTGTAGCGGGTCGGCGTAGCGGGATTCTCGTCCACGTTCAGCTTCGCGATCGTCAGGCGGTCGCCGTACTCGGTCGCGGACTCCTCGACCAGGGGGCCGATCATCCGGCAGGGACCGCACCACTCCGCCCAATAGTCCACGAGCACCGGCTTCGAGGAAGCCAGGACTTCCGCCTGGAAGGTCTGGTCGGTCACGGTCTTTGTGGCTGCGCTCATGGGCTGACTCTCCTGGATCAATCGAATGGAGGCACCCTATTGGTCTGTGGATCCCGGGTAAAGTGTGCTAACGTGAAATCATTATTCCGAATTATGAATAATTCATGGACAAGCTCCAGGCCATGTCGCTCTTCGTCCGGGTCGTGGAGACCGGCGGCATTGCCCGCGCCGCCGAAAGCCTGGGAATTCCGAAAGCCACGGCGACGACGCTGCTGCAGAGGCTCGAGGCGCTGCTGGGTGTAAAGCTGCTGAATCGCACCACCCGACGGGTGAGCGTTACGCCCGACGGCGCCGCCTACTACACGCGCGCCGTGGGAATCCTGGCCGAGGTTCGCGAGGCGGAAGAGGCGCTGTCGCAGCACTCTGTGCCGCACGGACGAGTGCGCGTCGATGCTCCAACTCTCATCGCCCGCTCAGTGATCATGCCCGCGCTGCCGCGCTTCTTCGCAACCTACCCTGATATCGAGCTTGCGTTGGCCTGCAACGAGCGTCATTTCGATCTGGTCGCGGAGGGCATCGATTGCGCGCTGTGGATCGGCGAGGTGGCCGACCCGAGTCTGGTCGCACGCCGAGTCGGATTCCTCTATTACGCCACCTGCGCCGCGCCCTCCTACATCACAACACACGGCTTGCCGGCTCACCCTCGCGAGCTCGCGCGGCACCGCTGCATCAACCGCTTCGACCCGACCACGGGGAAAACCTTCGAGTGGGCATTTTCCAAGGATGGCGAGCGCGTTCAGGCCGTGTTTCCGGGCAACCTGGCGCTCGAGGACGAGAACGGCTATGTGAGCGCCGCCGAAGCCGGGCTCGGGATCGCGCAGATGCCGGCCTTCGTGCTCAAGGAGGGCATGGAGCGCGGCGCGCTCGATCTGGTGCTCGCGGACTGGCTTCCCGAGCCGTCACCGCTCTACGTCGTATATCCGCAGAGCCGGCATCTCTCCCGCCGGGTACGCGTATTCGTCGACTGGGTGGCGGCGCTGATCGCCGATCACGATGGCATTCAACTGCGGTCAACATTGCCCGCGCCGGCGGGACCCGGTGCGGCCCGCGACGTTTGAGAGTACGCTTGTCTCGGGCATGACCCTTGCGATTGGTGGCCCGTACCCAAGCAGCCAACAGGTTCCGCCATGTCAGTAATCAGATACATCGCCCGCATCAGTTGTGTCATCAGCCTGTTCGCCCTGCTGGCCGGCTGTGTCGTCGCCCCCGGGCCCGGCTACCATGAGGGTTACTACGACCACTCGCACCACCGCTGGTACCACCATCACGCCTGGGTGGCGTGCGGCGGCTACAACGACCCGCACTGCCGCTGACGAATCAGCGCGCGGCGCCGGTCAGTCTCTGCCCGAGTGTCCGAAACCGCCCGCTCCGCGGGCGGTGTCCTCGAAGGACGCGACGACCTCCAGCGCCACCTGGACCACGGGTACCACGACCAGCTGGGCGATGCGGTCGCCTGGGCGGATGGTGAACGGCTCGCGCGCACGATTCCAGCAGGAGACCATGAGCTGCCCCTGGTAGTCGGAATCGATCAGCCCCACCAGGTTGCCCAGGACGACGCCGTGCTTGTGGCCGAGGCCGGACCGCGGCAGGACGACCGCGGCCAGGCCCGGGTCCTCCAGGTGAATCGCGATGCCGGTCGGGATCAGCTCGGCCCGGCCGGGCTCCAGCGTGAGCGGCGCATCGAGACAGGCCCGCAGATCGAGCCCGGCCGAGCCCGCCGTCGCGTAGGCCGGCAGCGGAAACTCCGTGCCGATGCGGCCGTCGAGGATCCTGACCTTGAGAGGCCGCCGCCCGGCGCCCGGCGCGCTCACGCCTGCGCCGAATCGCGTTGGGCCGCGCCGGCGAGCGACGCCGCATACGACTCCGCGATGAGACGGACCAGCTCACGCGCCAACGAAAGCTTCGAGCCGTGGCCGAGGTCGCGGCGCGCGTTGCGCCAGAGGACTATCAGGTGGTTGTCCTCGCACTCGAACACCTTGTTGTCGCCTACCTCATTGGCAGCGATCATGTCGAGATTCTTCTTGAGCAGCTTGGCGCGCGCGTTCTGCTCGACGGATTCCGTCTCCGCGGCAAAGCCGACGACGAACGGCCTCGCAGGGCGAGCGGCCACGGTCGCCAACACGTCGGGCGTGCGCTCCATGTTGAGATCGAGGGTGTTGGCGGTCTTCTTGATCTTCTGGCCCTGCGGGTTCGCGGGCCGGTAGTCGGCCACCGCCGCCGTCGAGATGAAGATATCGGCCTCGGCCACCTCCCGCAGCACGGCGCCGAGCATGGCTTCCGCAGTCTCGACATCCACCCGCCGCACTCCGGAGGGAGTCGGCACGCTGACCGGGCCCGCGACGAGAACAACCTCGGCCCCCGCCTCGCGCGCGGCCTGGGCGACCGCGAAACCCATTTTTCCGGAGCTGCGGTTGCTGATGAACCGTACCGGGTCGATCCGCTCACGCGTGGGACCCGCCGTGATCAGCACCCGCCGGCCCTGTAGCGGCCCGCTGCGCGGCAGCAGCATGTCGCTGCGGTCGGCGATCTCCAGCGGCTCCAACATGCGCCCCTCGCCGACTTCGCCGCAGGCCTGATCGCCGGCCGCGGGGCCGAGCACGTGGACGCCTCGCTGGCGGAGGGTCGCGACGTTGGCCACCGTGGCGGTGTTGGCCCACATGATGCGATTCATGGCCGGCACGACGGCAATCGGTGCCTCGGTCGCCAGGCACAGGGTGGCGAGCAGGTCATTCGCGTGCCCGCCGGCGAGGCGGGCCAGAAAATCGGCGCTGGCGGGAGCGACCAGCACGAGCTGCGCCCAGCGCGCGAGCTCGATGTGCCCCATTGCAGCTTCGGCCGCGGCATCCCAGAGATCCGTCCGCACGGGGCGCCCCGACAGAGCCTGAAAAGTGATCGGCGCTACGAACTCGCGGGCAGCGGGTGTCATCACGACCTGCACCTCGGCGCCGCGCTCGAGCAGCCGCCGCACCAGATCCGCTGCCTTGTAGGCGGCGATACCCCCGGTCACGCCGAGGAGGATGCGTTTGCCTTGCATGGGCGGATTATCGGCCGCCGCCTCCCGGTGGCGCAAACCGAGGGATGCAAAATGCGGCGTTTCTCCATAAAAGGCGCCATTGAGCCCCTCGCCGCACCCGCGGTGGGGGGCCATCATGGCATCTGATCACCGGGTTGCGTGGGAATCACCGTGGAACGTACAACGGCAAGCACGGCGGCCGAAGCCGGCGCTCTGAGCGGGAACGGCAGCGCTCTCACCATCCGGGAATGGCCGGAATCGGAGCGGCCGCGTGAGAAATTGCTCGCTCGCGGCGCCCATGCTCTTTCCGATGCCGAGCTCCTCGCCCTGCTCCTCGGCTCAGGCATCCCCGGCTGCTCGGCCGTCGCCATGGCCCGCTCGCTCCTCAAGGATTTCGGCTGCCTGAGGGAGCTGCTGAACGCGCGCCTCACCCGCTGGCGGCGCAAGGGCATAGGCGCGGCGCGTTACGCCACCGTGCAGGCGGCCGTCGAGCTGGCGAAGCGGCATCTGCACGAGCAGATGCGGATAGGCTCGCTGCTCACCACCCCCCAGGCCACCCATCGATATCTGCTGGCACAGCTCCGCGACCGCCCGTACGAGATCTTCTGCTGCCTCTACCTCGACAACCGCAACCGCCTGATCGCCTTCGAGGAGCTCTTCCGCGGCACCGTCGACTGTGCGCAGGTCCATCCGCGAGAGGTGCTGCGCCAGGCGCTGCTGCACAACGCCACGGCGTTGATAGTCGCCCACAACCACCCCTCCGGCGCCCTCGAGCCGAGCCCCGCGGATGACTTCATAACCCGGCGCCTCAAGGACCTCCTGGCGCTCATGGACGTGCGGCTCATCGACCACGTCATCGTGGGGGATAGCCGGTGCTATTCCTTCGCGGAGCACGGGCTCCTTTAGCTCACTGTCGCGTTTCCGCGGCCGAATCCGATCTTCCCCATTGAAGCCCCAATTCAAAAGCGGAGGGTCGGCCCTTGCACATGATGAAATTCATGAGCGCCAGACTGGCGCTCGTGACGTCGATCGTCGTTCTCGCGCTCGCAGCCGGCGCCGCCTCCGCGCAGGGGCACCCCAGCCTGACGGTTACCCCCGACCTCCGCGGCCTCATGGCCACACTGAAGATCGACGGCCCCATTGACCATAACGGCCCGTTCTTCCAGAGCCTGGGAACGAACGGCCGCAGCTGCTCCACCTGTCACGACCCGCAGGAGGCGATGAGCTTCACTCCCCTGCACGCCAATCTGCTGTTCGCGGTGACGCGGGGCAAGGACCCGCTGTTCTCCCCGGTGGATGGCGCCAACTGCGACAACGTGGCGGTCGGAAACATGGCCGGCCACAGCCTGATTCTGCGCAACGGCCTGATCCGCATCGCCCTTGCCGTGCCCGCAAATGCGCAATTCTCGATCTCGGTGGTGAGCGATCCTTACGGTTGCGCGCTGCGTGTAGATCCCACTACTCATGTCCTGACGGTATCGGTCTACCGACGTCCGCTTCCGGCCACCAATCTGTCGTCTCTCAGCGCCGTGATGTTCGATGGGCGCGAAACAGCGGCACCACTCACCAGTGAGGCGACGGATGCGGCCAACCTGCGGACCGATCTGACCCAGCAGGCGAGCGATGCGACCACCGGACATGCCCAGGCGACCGCTCCGCCGACAGCGGCGCAGCTCGAAGGAATAGTCGACTTCGAGCTCGCTCTTTACACGGCCCAGATGTGGGACTACCGCGCAGGTGCGCTGCAAGCCAACGGCGCCTTCGGTGGTCCGCTCGTGCTGGCGGCGCAGGCCTACTATCCCGGCATCAACGATACCCTGGGACAGGATCCGAACGGACTCCCGTTTGATCCGACGGCGATGACGCTCTATGGCGCGTGGGCGCAAGGCCCGCAGGCGCGCGGCGATGCCGGCGATCGTGCCGCCCGTGCCGAAATCGCGGCGGGGGAGCGGCTGTTCAACAGCGCGCCGCTCACGATCACCAACGTGCGCGGTCTCAACGACAATTCCGCGCTCGGGCAGCCGACCTCGTTCCAGGGGACCTGCACGACGTGTCACGATGCGCCGAACTTCGGCGATCACTCGTTGCCGCTGCCGCTCGATATCGGCACCAGCCACACGGCGAATCCCTCATTCGAGTCCGATCCCGTCATTACCGCGGCCGTGAGTCAGCTGTCGATGCCAAAGCTGCCTGTCTTCCTGATCTCGGGCTGCCCGGACCCGTTCCATCCCGGCCAGGGCGCATCGTTCTACACGACCGACCCGGGCCGCGCGCTGATCACAGGTCAATGCAGCGATTTCAACCGCATCAAGGGACCGATTCTGCGCGGCCTCGCCGCCCGCGCGCCCTACTTCCACAACGGCGCGGCGGCGACACTGCGCGAGGTCGTGAGCTTCTACAATCAACGCTTCCAGATGGGGCTGACGGCCAATCAGAAGGACGACCTGGTCGCGTTCCTCAACTCACTGTAGCCCGCGAGCCTCGCTGACGAGGGGGTGCGTCGGCAGGAGATTTGCCGCGAGATGACCCAGCGCCTGGCGCGCATCCGCCACCGCCGGGTCGGCCTGGCCAAGCGCTTTCTCCGCCCGGGCGCGCGCGAGCAACGCCTCGCCCAGCCACGCCGATGAGCTCTCGTCGACGGCCGCCGCGCGCGCCAGCGCGACCGCGCTCGTGGCATGGCCGGCGGCGGCTGCATAGTCACCGCTCTGCATCGCGGCCTGAGCTCGCAACACCTCGAGATCATAACTGTCCGGGTTGATTGGCTGGCGACGCGCGGCAATGAGACTGTCGGCGAGGTCCAGGCGGTGCAACGCCGCCTCGTTGCGCCCGTGGGCGAGGTCGAGCCGCGCATGGACGAGAAGCAAGCGAACGCTTTCGGCGCTGCGATTCCCGGCAGCCAGGGCGCGGTCTTCGCCCGCCGCCAGCGGCGCCCAGCGCGAATCCGCGGCGGCCAGATCGTCCCGATCGAGGGCCGCTGCCACGGTCATCGCGGGGTAGAAGCTGGATGAGGCGAGGTACCCGGCCGCGCCCGCCGTTTGCGTGGCGGTCATCAAGGCCGCATCGGCGGCCGGCTCGCCTGCGAGGACTCCGGCCGAAGCCCGGCAGGCAGCCACGAAAAAGGGCGGCTGGAAAGCGGAATCCCCACGGCGCGCACTCGTGACGGCCTCATCCAGCAACTTCATCGCGCGCAGCGGCTGGCCGCCGCCGACGAGTGCACGACACGCATTGTGCATCATCGCCCAGTAAGCGGAGGTGTCGGATCGCCCCACCTTCCGCATGAGCGCGAGGACGTCGCGCATGACGACCCAGCCGCCGCCATAGTCGCCGGCAAGATTCAGGGCTCTGCCGAGATTGTTGGTCGTGCTCGTGTAGCGCGATGCGCCGTACATGCCCGCTTCGACAAGCATGCGCTGTGATTCCTTCTCACGGACGACGGCCTGGCCGTAGTCGCCCTGCGCCTCCCCCAGGAGGCCCGCGGAGTCGGCGCACGAGGCGACAGTCGAAGGTGGCGGGTCGTTGACTCGTCGCAGACTTTCCAGCCCTGTGGTCAGAGAGGCCTGCGCCCCGGCAAGGTTCGCCGCAAGGACGAGATCGTCCGCATGGTCGCAGGCAAACTGAGCGGTGATCGTCGGATCGTGCACTCGGTTATTGATCGCTTCCACGTCACGGATCACGGCCGCGGCTGCGCGGTCCTCTCCGATGTCGATGTAGCGGCCAGACACATCGACGAGAAGCCACGCGGCGAGCACGGGCGAGCCGGCGTAGCGTTGCGCAATGAATTCCCGTGCGCGGTCGAGACGACGACGCACGAGATCGCCCGGGATGCGGCTCAAGCTGTCACCGATCACGAATTCGGTGAGATCGGACTCGGCCTGACTACGCTGCGCTTCCGCGACGGCATGGTCCCGCTGGGACCGGGCTTCGAGCATCTGCGTGACCGCGAATACGCTCGTACCGATCAGCGCGGCAGCAATGAGCAGCGCCGAGGCAACGCCCCCCCGATAGCGGCGAATGAATCTGGCGGCGCGGTAGCTGACCGTGAAGGATCGAGCGTGAACCGGCTCGTGCGCGAGGAAGCGCCGCAGGTCGTCTGCGAAAGCGCCGACGCTGTCGTAGCGCTCTGCGGGATTCTTCTCGAGCGCCTTCGCGAGAATGTTGTCGAGATCTCCGAGCGTACGGCGTCGGCCTGCCTGAGCGGTGGCAGCGATGGAGGCCCGCGGCGGTGTCGTGCTGAGTGTCGCGTGCATCAGCTCCGCATCGGTTGCGGCGGTGGCCGGCTTCCCGACGAACGGGTGTCTGCCGACGAGGAGCTCGTAGAGCATGATCCCGAGCGCGTGAACATCGGTCGCCGTAGTAATCGAGTTGCCGAGCAGCTGCTCCGGTGCGGCATACCGCGGCGTAAGCCCCGGCAGCAGCGTCCGTGTTGGAGCCGACTCCGGGCTCGCGTCCACGAGCTTCGCGATGCCGAAGTCGAGGAGCTTCACCGTCCCTTCCGTCGTGACCAGCACGTTCGATGGCTTCAGGTCCCGATGGACGATCAGATGGCGGTGCGCCTGCGCCACGGCGGCCGTCACCTCGAGGAAGAGTCTGATCCGAGCCTCCGTGTCCAGCGCGGCCGAGTCGCAGTAGGCATCGATCGGCTTGCCCTCGAGGTACTCCAGGACGAGATAGGGTTGTCCGTCCTCGAGCACGCCGGCATCGAGCAGTCGCGCAATGTTCGGATGGTCGAGCCGTGCGAGCAGTCGTCCCTCGAGCAGGAACCGCTGCTCCCCCACCTGCCCGAGCCAGGACAGGTGCAAGAGCTTGATAGCGACGCAGCCCTCAAAGCGCCCGTCGGTTCTCTTCGCGCGCCAAACACCTCCCATGCCCCCGCGGCCGATCTCGGCGTCGATCACATACGGGCCTATGCGTCGTCCGATGAGGGGAGTCCGGGCGGGCTCGGACAGCGGAGAAGGCGCTCCCCGGCCGAGAAAGCCTGCGAATCGCCCGTCCTGGCGCGCGCGAAGCACGCGATCGAGCTCGGTCGCGGTGATCGGGTCGTCCCGTTGCAGCGCAGCCACGTAGCCAGCCCACTCATCCTCGGGCAGCTCGAGAACTCGATCCAGGTGATGGCTCAGGCGTTGCCAGCGTTGCGCTTCGATGCTCGACATGGTGCCCGTCAGGCGCTCGTTTCAAGGTCTCGAAAGAGGAGCAGGCGAGCCTTTTCCCAGTCGCGCTGCACGGTGCGCTCGGAGACATCGCGCAGGCGCGCAATTTCGGCGAACGAGAAGCCGCAGAAATACTTGAGGTCGACGATTTCCGCGAGACGCGGGTCGAGGCGCGCCAGCTCATCGAGCGCATCCGAGATCCGGGCGAGCTCCGCCGCGTCCGCGACCTCCTCGCCGATCTTGGTGCTGAGCTGTGTGATCGCGAACCCGGCGCCGCGCTTCACGGCCTGCTGTCGCCGGGCGAAATCGATGAGCAGGCCGCGCATGGCGCGGGCGGTGTAGCCGATGAGTTTGCCGCGCTCCGCGAAGGCGATTCCCGGCCGCTCGGCCAGATTGAGGTATGCCTCGTGGACCAGGGTGGTAGCGCTCATGCCCATGCCCGGATAGCGCCGCAGCTCCCGCTCCGCGAGCTTGCGCAGCTCCGCGTAAGAGGCAGCAAAGAGCGCTTTGTCGTCACCGGCAGCGGGCCGCTGCTCCGCCGCAGCCTGGCGGCCCGGTATGTCATCACTCATCTCGACCCCCGGGCGAGACCTCACGAAACCCTGCGACAATATGCCCTGGGGTGCGCGTCCCGCAATAATCCGCAACCTCCGGGGTGCGCCGAGGCTTGTTCCGGATGCCTGAGGCTGGTATAAAGCTCGGCTCCCGCGAGGTGGCGGCAGCTTCCTCGCGCCCAAGTATCTGAATTTCAAGGTCGATTCATATGTCGCGCGTCTGCGAGATCACCGGCAAGGGTCCGGCCGTCGGAAACCGCGTCTCTCACGC
>DATAXF010000037.1:0-5297 GCA_036273095.1 Steroidobacteraceae bacterium
TCGGGTTTCTCGCGCGACGGGCTGGTGGAAGTCATCGAGATTCCCAGCCATCCCTGGTTCGTGGCGACGCAGTTCCACCCGGAGTTCACCTCGACGCCGCGCGACGGCCACCCGCTCTTCACCGGCTTCATCCGCGCTTCGCGCGCCCAGCGGGCTTCGCTCCTGCCGCAAGCCGCGGGGGCGTGAGCCCCATGAAGCTCGCCGGACATGAGATCGGCATCGGTCGTCCGCTCTTTCTCATAGCGGGACCCTGCGTCATCGAGAGCGCGGAGCTCACGCAGCACGTTGCCGGGCGTCTCAAGGAGATCACCGGCCGCCTGGGAATCCCGTTCGTCTTCAAGGCCTCCTTCGACAAGGCGAACCGCTCCTCGCGCAAGAGCTACCGCGGGCCAGGGATGGAGGAGGGTCTGAAGGTGCTGGAGGGCGTGAGGCGCAGCATCGGCGTGCCGGTGCTCACCGACGTGCACGAGGACACGCCACTCGATGAGGTCGCCGCGGTCGTCGATGTGCTGCAGACGCCGGCCTTCCTCTGCCGACAGACCAACTTCATCGTCAGCGTCGCCTCCAGAGGCAAGGCCGTCAACATCAAGAAGGGCCAGTTCCTCTCTCCCTGGGAGATGGGCAATGTCGTCGACAAGGCGCGATCGACCGGAAACGACTCGATCCTCGTCTGCGAGCGCGGCTTCTCCTTTGGGTACAACAATCTCGTCTCCGATATGCGCTCCCTCTCGGTCATGCGCTCCACGGGCTGTCCGGTGGTGTTCGATGCGACTCACTCCGTGCAGTTGCCGGGCGGCCTCGGCGCCGCTTCCGGAGGCCAGCGCGAGTTCATTCCCGTCCTGGCCCGCGCCGCGGTGGCGGCGGGTGTCTCCGGCCTCTTCATGGAGACCCATCCCGACCCGGCGCACGCGCTCTCCGACGGACCCAATGCATGGCCTCTCGATCGCATGGAGCCGCTGCTCGTCACCTTGAAGGCTCTCGATCAGGCCGTGAAAGCGAGGCCGTTCGAGGAGTCGCTGCTGTCACCAGAAGGAAATGCCAAATGACCCGAATCGCCGACATCCGCGGCCGTGAGATTCTCGATTCCCGCGGCAACCCCACTGTCGAAGCCGACGTCATTCTCGATTCCGGCGTGCTGGGCCGCGCGGCGGTACCCTCGGGAGCCTCCACCGGCACACGTGAGGCGGTGGAGCTGCGCGACGGCGACAAGAAGCGCTATCTCGGCAAGGGCGTGCTCAAGGCCGTGGAGCACGTCAACACGGTCCTCAAGGCCGCCGTGCTCGGCGCGGACCCACGCGATCAGGCAGGGATCGATCAGAAGATGATCGCGCTGGACGGCACCGACAACAAGGGGCGCCTCGGCGCCAACGCCATTCTCGCCATCTCGCTGGCCACCGCGCACGCGGCGGCGCGTGATGCCGGGCTGCCGCTCTACCGCTATCTCGCCCAGAGCCTCACCGCCGGGCGGGAGCCGGTAATGCCCGTGCCGATGATGAACATCATCAACGGCGGCGCCCATGCCAACAACAGCCTCGATATCCAGGAATTCATGATCCTCCCGGTCGGCGCGCCGAGCTTTCGCGAGGCGCTGCGCTATGGTGCCGAGGTGTTCCATCACCTGAAGAAGATCCTGGGCGACAAGGGCTTCTCCACCGCCGTAGGCGACGAAGGCGGCTTCGCGCCCGACCTGGGCTCCAACGAGGAGGCGCTCGGCGTCATCCTGCAGGCCATCGAGAAGGCCGGCTACAAGCCGGGGCGCGACATCTACCTCGGACTCGATTGCGCCAGCTCCGAGTTCTTTCGCGATGGCAGCTACGACCTCGAGGGCGAGAAGCGCCGCTTCTCGAGCGCCGAGTTCACCCGTTACCTCGGCGACCTTGCCGGGCGCTTCCCGATCGTCAGCATCGAGGACGGCATGGCTGAGGCGGACTGGGACGGCTGGGGGCAGCTCACGCGCGCGCTCGGTGAGAAGCATCAGCTCGTCGGCGACGACGTCTTCGTCACCAACACCAGGATCCTGAAGGAGGGCATCGAGAAGCACGTCGCGAACGCCATTCTCATCAAGCCCAATCAGATCGGCACGCTGACCGAGACGCTGGCCGCAATCGACCTCGCGGACGATTCCCATTACGCCGCCGTGATGTCCCACCGCTCCGGCGAGACGGAGGACAGCACCATCGCCGATCTCGCGGTGGCCACCGCCGCCACCCAGATCAAGACCGGCTCGCTGTCGCGTTCCGACCGGATCGCCAAGTACAACCAGCTGCTGCGCATCGAGGCGGAGCTCGGCAAGGTGCGCTACGCCGGCCGCGATGCGTTCCCGGTGAAGGTTTAGCGAGGAGCCGCCAGCCGTATGTCCTCATGAGGTGGCTTGCCACAGCTCTCGTTTTCGCGCTGATCCTGCTCCAATACCGGATCTGGGTCTCCGACGACGGCCTGCGCGGCGTCGGGCGATTGCAGCATGCCGTAGCCGCACAGCAGAAGCTGAATGCCACCCTCACTCAGCGCAACAGCCGCCTCGCCGCGGAAGTACAGGACCTGAAGTCCGGCACCGCCGCCATCGAGGAGCGCGCCCGCAGCGACCTCGGCATGATCGGCGCCAACGAGACCTTTTATCAGGTCGTCGAGCCGGCGCCGGCCGGCACGGCATCCGGTGGCCCGACGCCGAAGGTTGTGAAGGAAGGCCACGCCGGCAACTGACTTCGCGGTCCCTTTGGCGCCTCGTATAGACTTCGCGGATGAAATACTGGCTGGTAATGCCTGCTGCAGGGATAGGCCGCCGTTTCGGCACCGAACGTCCGAAGCAATACGCGCCCCTTTGCGGTCGAACGGTGATCGAGTGGGCCCTGGCTCCCTTTCTTGACGATTCGCGCTGTGCCGGCACCGTGGTGGCGCTCGCACAGGATGATCCTTATTGGGCAGGTATCGCTCCCGCCGCCGTTCTGGTAGCCGCCGGCGGACAGGAGCGCAGCCAATCCGTCCGCAACGGCCTCGGGGCGCTGGCGGAACGGGCAGGTCGGGATGATTGGGTTCTGGTCCACGACGCCGCAAGACCTTGCTTACCTCGCGAGGATCTCGACCGTCTGCTTGCCGCTCTCGCCAGCCACCCGATAGGTGGCCTCCTGGCTACACCCGCCGCCGACACTCTGAAGCGCGCTGATGAGTCCGGCGATGTGCACCAGACTGTGGATCGCGCCAGCCTCTGGCGGGCGCTGACGCCCCAGATGTTCCGCTATGGCCGTCTCTGCGAGGCGCTCGATCGCGCGCATTCGGCTGGTCGTATTCCGACGGACGAGGCGCAGGCGATCGAGTGGCTGGGCGACCGGCCGCGGGTGATCGAGGGCGCGGCCGCGAATCTCAAGATCACGAGCGCCGCCGATCTCGCTATAGCGGCCGCACTGTTGAAGGAATCTGACTCATGAGAATTGGCTCCGGAATCGACGTGCATGCATTCGGCCCCGGCGACTTCGTCATGCTGGGCGGTGTGCGCGTCGCGCATACCCAGGGTGTCGTGGCTCACTCCGATGGCGATGTGGTGTTGCATGCACTCACCGACGCGTTGCTCGGGGCGGCAGGGCTCGGCGACATCGGTCAGCACTTCAAGGACACCGACCCGCGTTGGAAGGGCGCTGACAGCAAGCGCTTCGTACGCGAGGTCATGGACATGCTGCGCGCCCGCAAGCTCCGGGTGGGGAATGCAGACCTGACCGTGCTTGCGGAGCGGCCGAAGCTCTCTCCCGTTCGGGACGACATCCGCCGGCAGGTGGCGGAGCTTCTCGAGGTAGGCGTTGATCAGGTCAACGTCAAGGCGACGACCACCGAGAAGCTCGGCTTTCTCGGCCGGGCCGAAGGCATTGCGGCGCAGGCCGTGGTGCTCCTGCTCGATGTCGACTGACGCCGCGCTCGATCCGCCGCGCGCCCACGGCGCGCCGCTCTGCACCGGACGACTGCGCGTAGAGCCCGAGGATTTCATCGTCGAGGAGCAGCTCGGATTCGAGCCCGCCGGTCAGGGGCAGCATGTGCTCCTCAGGGTGCGCAAGCGCGACGCCAATACACAGTGGATCGCCCGCGAGCTGGCGCGTGCCTGCGGGTGTCGGCCGAATGACGTGGGTTACGCGGGCCTGAAGGACCGCCGCGCGGTCGCCACGCAGTGGTTCACGGTGCCGCAATCGCGGCTCTCGCCCGAAGACTGGGCCGGTGTCAGGAGCGGCGAGTACGAGGTGCTGGAGGCGCATCGCCACTCCCGTAAGCTCCCCCGCGGGGCGCTCGCCGGTAATCGTTTCATCATCAGGATTCGCGGCACTGCCATCGACGACGAATCTCTTGCGAGCCGCCTCGCCGCTATCGACGCACGCGGCGTCCCGAACTACTTCGGGCCGCAGCGATTCGGGAAGAATGGGTCGAATCTGAAGCGGCTGAGCGCGGACGTGCGCGCCCTTGCGCCGGCGGAGCGCGGCTTCGTTCTCTCAGCCGCGCGGTCCCTCGTTTTCAACGCCGTACTCGGAGAGCGGGTCCGCGATGGCACCTGGGAGCGCCTCGAGCCAGGAGACCTTGCCAACCTCGATGGGCGCGCGAGTCATTTCCGGGTCGAGGCGGTCGATGAAGCGATTGCCGAGCGGAGTGCACGGCTCGATATCCACCCGACCGGGCCCCTCTGGGGGCGCGGCGCACCGCCGAGCGGGGGCAGGGTGCTGGAGCTGGAGCAGCGTGTCGCGGCGGAGCTGACGGCCGCATGCGAGCTCGTCGTGCGGGCCGGTATGGAGCAGGAGAGGCGGGGCCTGCGCCTCGCGGTCCGTGATCTGCGCTGGCAGCGGGACATGGACGCTGCTGACTCGATCATCCTGGAGTTCGGCCTGAGCCGCGGTGCCTATGCGACGGTGGTATTGCGGGAGATGTTCGCGCTCGACGCCGACTACGATGAGAGCAGCACGTAGACCGCACCGGTCCCGCCGTCGACCTGCCGAGCGGAGACGTACGCCAGCACCGGCCCGATTTTGCGCAGCGTCGCGCCGACCATGCTCTTCAGCACCGGGCCACGATGTCCGGAGCGAAGTCCTTTGCCGTGGATGACGCGCACGCAGCGCCACTGGCGCATCAGCGCTTGCGCCAGGAATTCGCGCAGCGCCTGCTTCGCCTCGGCGACGTTGAGACCGTGAAGATCGATTTCCCCCTGCACGCGGTAGTCGCCGCGGCGAAGCTTGCGCAGCACCGAGGCCTGGATGCCGGCACGGTGGAAAACGAGCTCCTCCCCGCTGGCGAGGGCGGGATCGAGGAAGTCGTCGCGCAGGCTCTCTTCG
>DATAXF010000038.1:0-28671 GCA_036273095.1 Steroidobacteraceae bacterium
CTCGACTTGCATGTGTTAGGCACGCCGCCAGCGTTCAATCTGAGCCAGGATCAAACTCTTCACTTGAAGATTTTGAGAATCATCAAAAAGAGTGGATCCAAAATAGCTCCAACTACTGCTGGACATTTTGGTCACTCGGTCTTTGCGCCCCAAAGGCTCATTGACGCGAGTCCCCACACAAATTACCTGCCAAATTTTTAAACAGCATCCCGCAGCGCTGTAGGCCGGGGAGGATTGGTGGACACCGCGTCGCCGCGGAGCCCTCCGAAAGGGGGCGGAAGTATAGCGGTCTGCCATCATCCGTCAACCTTCGGCTGGGCCTTTTTGGGCCCGTTCTTGCCGTCCGACCGCTTCGCGGCTTGGACTGCAAGGGGCGCGCAGTATAGCCCTGATTAAGGGCCTGTCAACGCATTGTCACAATCATTTTAGGGGTGGCCGGATCGGCCTGGGTGTGCATCCTTGCGCCCATCCGTGGGCGATCGTCCGTGCTCCTTGCGACCATTGATGGGGGGCCTGCGGCCGAAGTTCAAGGGCCTGCGCTGCCGCCCCTCAGCCCTGCAGCTCCAGCCTCACCCTGGCAAATCGCCGCGAGCCCACCTGCAGCACGTGATCGGCCCCCGCGTGCAGCACCAGCGCACGATCGCTCACCTTTTCCCCGTCGATCCGCACCGCCCCTTCCTCGATCTTGCGGGTAGCCTCCGAAGTGCTGGCAGCGAGGCCGGCGGCCTTGAGAAGGCCGGGCAGCTTGATGCCCCCGGCAGCCACCGCCACCGCCGTGGCCGGCAGGTCCGCGGGCACCGCCCGCTCGCTCACCCGGGACAGGAAGTCTTTTTCCGCCCGCTCCGCCTCCGCCGCGCCATGGAAGCGCGCCGTGATCTCCTTCGCCAGCTCGAGCTTGATGTCCCGGGGGTTGCGCCCCTCCCCGGCCGCGCGCTTCAGGCCGGCGACCTCCGCCAGCGGCCGGAACGACAGCAGCTCGAAGTACCGCCACATGAGCTCGTCCGAGATCTTCATGAGCTTGCCGAACATGTCGCCCGGCGCCTCGGCGATGCCGATGTAGTTGCCGAGCGACTTCGACATCTTGTTGATGCCGTCGGTCCCCTCGAGAAGCGGCATGGTGAGGACCACCTGCGGCTCCTGCCCATACGCCGTCTGCAGCTGGCGACCGACCAGCAGGTTGAATTTCTGGTCCGTGCCGCCCAGCTCCACGTCCGCCTTCAGGGCCACGGAATCGTAACCCTGCGCCAGCGGGTAGAGGAACTCGTGCACGGCGATCGGCTGTCCGCTCTTGTAGCGCTTGGCGAAGTCGTCCCGCTCCAGCATCCGCGCTACGGTGTAATGCCCGGCCAGCCGCACGAAATCCGCCGCCTGCATGGGCGAGAGCCACCGCGAGTTGAAATCCACCCGTGTCCGATCCGGATCGAGGATCTTGAACACCTGCCGCTCGTAGGTGCGGGCGTTCGCCTGCACCTCCTCCGGCGTGAGCGCGGGCCGCGTCTGATTGCGCCCGCTCGGATCGCCGATGAGGCCGGTGAAGTCCCCGATGAGGAAGATCACCTCGTGCCCGAGCTGCTGGAACTGGCGCATCTTGTTGAGGAGCACCGTGTGCCCGAGGTGCAGGTCCGGAGCGGTCGGATCGAAGCCCGTCTTGACCCTCAAGGGCTGGCCCCGGGCCAGCTTGCGGGCGAGGTCGGCCTTGAGCAGCACCTCCTCCGCGCCGCGTTCGAGCTCGGCGATCTGGTCGTCGAAATTCATGAATTTCCGTGGTTCGGTTGTCGGTCGAGTGTAGACAAAGTGTAGACGAAGGTCTGCCCGTCCAGGCGTGCATAAGCCTTCGTAGTCTGCTGTACTTGAGCCATGGATGCACCCGATCTCAAGTCCCCGGGCCTCTACTTCAACCGCGAGCTTTCCTTCCTCGAGTTCAACCGCCGGGTGCTGGCGCAGGCGTTCGACGAGTCGGTGCCGCTGCTGGAGCGATTGCGGTTCCTCTGCATCTCCTCGAGCAACCTCGATGAGTTCTTCGAGATCCGCGTGTCGGGCCTGAAGCAGCTGCTCGAGCTCGGCTCCGCCCAGTCGACCGCCGACGGCATGACTTTCGAGCAGCAGCTCGCCGCCATCCACGAGCGCGCCGCCGTGCTGGTGGCGGAGCAGTACCGCTGTTTGAACGAGGTGCTGCTGCCCGCGCTCGCGGCGCGCGACACCCTTCTCATCGGCAGCGACGAGTGGACGCCGGAAGCGCACAAATGGCTGGAGCGCTACTTCGAGCTCGAGGTCGAGCCGGTGTTGAGCCCGCTCGGACTCGATCCGGCACGTCCCTTTCCCCGCATCCAGAACAAGAGCTTGAACTTCATCGTGCGCCTGGAGGGCAAGGATGCGTTCGGCCGCGACAGCGAGCTCGCGATCGTGCAGGCGCCGCGCTCGCTGCCGCGCGTCGTGCCGGTGCCGATCGAGGGCTCGAAACGCACGCTCGTGCTCCTCACCGGCATCGTGCAGGCCTTCGTGCAGAAGCTCTTCAGCGGCATCGAGGTGGTCGGCTGTTACCAGTTCCGGGTCACTCGCAACAGTGATCTCTTCGTCGACGAGGAAGAGATCGATGACCTGCGCCGGGCGCTCGAAGGCGAGCTCGCCCACAGGCGCTACGGCGCCGCGGTGCGGCTCGAGACCTCCAACGACTGCCCGGCCGACATGGTGCAGTTCCTGCGGCAGCAGTTCTCGCTGCATGAAGTCGACACCTACAGCGTGCCGGGCCCGGTCAATCTCAATCGATTGACCGCCGTGTACGACCTGGTGCAGCGGCCGGACCTCAAATATCCGGTCTTCACGCCGGGCCTGCCCAAGCGGCTGGTGGCGGGCAGCGACTTCTTCGCCGTCATCCGCCAGAAAGATCTGCTGCTGCACCATCCCTATCAGAGCTTCGCGCCGGTGATGGATTTCCTGCGGCAGGCGGCCAACGATCCCAACGTGCTCGCCATCAAGCAGACGCTCTATCGCACGGGCAACGACTCGCCCATCGTGGATGCGCTGGTCGCCGCGGCAAACGCCGGCAAGGACGTCACGGTGATCATCGAGCTGCGCGCGCGGTTCGACGAGGAAGCCAACATCGAGCTGTCGAACAGGCTGCAGGAGGCCGGCGCGCACGTCATGTACGGCGTCGTCGGCTACAAGACTCATGCGAAGCTTGCAATGGTGGTCCGCCGCGAGCCGGGCGGCATCCGCCGTTACTGCCACCTCGGCACCGGCAACTATCACCCGCGGACTGCCCGGCAGTACACCGACTATGGCCTCTTCACCTGCAATGACGAAGTCGGTCAGGACGTGCATGAGCTTTTCCTGCAGCTCACCAGCCTGACGCAGACTCCGAAGCTCAACCGCCTGGTGCAGTCGCCGTTCGGCCTGCACGAGACCTTCATCGCCAAGCTGGACCGCGAGGCCGAGCACGCTCGTGCCGGCCGGCCGGCGCGCGTGATCCTCAAGATGAACGCGCTGGTAGAGCAGCAGTCGATCGAAGCGCTGTATCGCGCCTCGAGAGCCGGCGTGAAGATCGACCTGATCGTGCGCGGGATATGCGCCCTGCGGCCCGGGGTGCCCGGCGTCTCGGAGAACATCGCCGTGCGCTCGGTCGTCGGCCGGTTCCTCGAGCACTCGCGCGCCCTCTACTTCGAGAACGGCGGCGAGCCGGAGCTCTACTGCACCAGCGCGGACTGGATGGAGCGCAACTTCTTCCGCCGCGTGGAAGTGGCGTTCCCCATCCAGCGCGCCTCGCACCGGGAACGGATCCTCGAGGACCTGACACGGTACCTCGACGACAACTCACAGGCGTGGACGCTGCATTCCAACGGCAAGTACGAGCGGCTTTCGCCGGGTAGTGAGCGACCGAGGAGTGCGCAGGCGGAGCTGCTCGCGAATTACGCAGCCGGGGCGTCGCTCAGCGCTGCGCCTGCCGAGAGCGGCATCAACGACCTCGAGTGAACACCCGCAGGCGTATCCCCGCGGCACGGAGGTAGTCCACCTCCTGCTGCAGGTCCGCCGAAGTCAGCGGGTGATCGTTCAGCCAGCGCGCGGGGAAGCGCAGCTCGAGCGACTTCGATCCCGGCGTCAGGGCGATCGGCGGCAGTGCCTCGGGGCTGCGGCCGCGATGCAGCAGCACGGCCAGCCGCAGGATGATGACGAGATACACCGCGTTGCGGTCCCAGGGCGGCACCAGCTCCTCCATGCCCTCGAGCGCCATCTTGCGGCGATGAGCGCCGACCATGCGCGCCAGCACCCGCTGCTCCTCCCGCGAGAACCCCTGCATGTCGGCGTTCTCGAGCAGGTAGGCGCCATGCCGGTGGTAGCCGCTGTGGGAGACGTCGAGACCGATCTCGTGCAGCCTCGCGGCCCATTTCAACGTCAGGTCCGCCGGCGGATCCCCCTGCAGCTTCCAGGTGTCCCGGGCCTGCTCCAGGAAGTTGAGCGCCGTCGCCTCCACCCGCTCGGCCTGCGCGAAGTCGACGTGATAGCGCTGCTGCATGCCACGCACGGTGCGGTCGCGCGCGTCCTCATCCGTGTAGCGGCCCACCATGTCATACAGCAGCCCCTCGCGCATGGCGCCGTCGGCAATCCGCATTTCCTTGAGATTCAGTCCCGCGAAGATCTCCGCGAGAATGGCGAGGCCGCCGGGAAAGACGGGCCGGCGATCCTCGGTCAGCGCCGCGAGCTTCAGCTCGCGCACGTGACCGGCCTCGGTCACATAGCCGATGATGCGCTCGAGGCCCGCCGGGGTGATCAGCAAAGCCTGGTTGTCGAGCTCGCGGATGGCCTCACCGATCGCCCGCACGGTGCCGGAGCTGCCGGCCGAGCGGTCCCAGCCGCGGCGGCGGAAGGCCGCCTGCACCGGCTCGAGCTCCAGACGCGCGGCCAGGCGCGCTCCCGCCATCCGCTTCGCGGAAATCTTGCCGTCGCGGAAGAACCGCTCGCTGAGACTCACGCAGCCCATCTGCAGGCTCTCGAGGTCGAGCGGTGCAAGGCTCTCGCCGATGATGAGCTCCGTGCTGCCGCCGCCGATGTCCACCACGAGGCGCTTGCCGGGCTCGTTCGGCATGGTGTGCGCCACGCCGCTGTAGATGAGCCTCGCCTCCTCCATGCCGGCGATGATCTCGATCGGGTGGCCCAGGGCCTCACGGGCGCGCTCCAGAAAAGCCTGCTTGCGATGTGCGAGTCGTAGGGCATTCGTCCCTACGACTCGGACGCTGTCGGCACGCATATCGCGCAGCCGTTGGCCGAAACGCTGCAGACAGGCAATCGCCCGCGCGGCTGCCTCTTTGTCGATCCGGCCGTTTTCCGCGACGCCTGCCGCAAGGCGGACCATCTCACGCAGGCGGTCGATGATGACGAGCTGGCCGTGCGTATACCGCGCCACCACCATGTGGAAGCTGTTGGAGCCGAGGTCTACCGCGGCAAGGACATCGGGGATCGGACGCGCCGCGGGCTCCGCGTTGGCTTTCTGGCTATCGCGGAGGGAGGCGGCGGTGGGCACGCTGGTTGGGGCAGGTCAGGCGGAGGCAGTGAAGGAGGAGCCGCAGCCGCACGTGGTCGTGGCGTTGGGGTTTCGGATCACGAACTGCGCGCCGTCCAGGCCCTCGCGGTAATCGATCTCCGCGCCCATGAGGTACTGCACGCTCATGGGGTCTACCAGGAGCTTGACCCCCATGTTCTCGACGCAGGTGTCGCCGTCCTGGACCTCCTCATCGAACTCGAAGCCGTACTGCAGCCCGGAGCAGCCGCCGCCCTGCACGAAGACGCGCAGCATCAGACTGGGATTGCCTTCGCCACGGATCAGCTCGCCGACCTTGCGGGCGGCAGCGTCAGTGAACATAAGGGCCGGTAGGTCCAGCGATGCTTCTACGGTGCTCATGTGTTCCAGTCTAGAAGGCGGGGGGACGGGCGTCAAAGAGAGGTCATGAGGCCGGCTGAGGCTCGGCCGCCGCAGCCTCGCTCTGCTCCAGGCGCACCAGCTTGCCCGTGATCTGGGCGCCCAGGGTCATCTCGATGACTCCGTAGTACAAATTACCCTCCACGCGAGCACTCGCCCCAAGGACGACGCGCCCGCGGGCCACTATGTCACCCCGGATGGCCCCATGCAGGACCAGATCGGTGACCTCCACAGGTCCCTCTATGGAGCCGGTATCGCTGACTGACAAGGAGGCCGGGGTCTTGGGATCGGCCCGGACGCCCCCGGCCACCCGGCCGTCGAGGTGCAGGCCGCCGGCGAAATCGAGGTCGCCGTTGACCTTCACCGACCTCGCGATCAGCGTATCGATCCGCACCGGCTTGGAATCGCGGTTGAACATGCTCATGGCGTCAAAACGGCGCTCCAGGGAAATGTTTGCGACAGCGGCGGGATGTCCTTGCGGGTGGAGCTCACCGCGACCGTCAGGTGCTCGGGGTGAAAGCCCGCCGGCAGGACAACGGGATGCTCGAGGTCCTGGAAATAGCGAAAGTCATAGGCCACATCGCCCGTGCCGCCGACCAGAGTCTGGCTGGCGAGAGTCGCGGCCTTGCCGGCGGCATCCTGACCATCGACCGTCAAGGTGACGTTCCCGGTAGTCATCCCATCGGTCTTGCCGGCCCTGACCAGGGAGACGTTTACGACGAAATTCCCTGCCGGTTTGGCGGCGGCCAGGCGCACCGTCCCGACGCGCACTCCGATAGCCGGTGCTCCCTCGGCGACCACGGCGCGGTAAAACGCCAGCTCCTCGGTCTGGCGAGCCACCTGCGCCTGCAGATCGCCGATGGTCCTGCCAACCTCCTGGTCCTCGCGAGAGTGACCGGCGTCCATCGTCTGCAGCTCGATGATGCGTCCCTGAAGGGCGGTGTTGGTGCTCTGCAGGTGCTTGATGGAGCCGTCGAGCAGCGCATGCTCCCGGATTGCGGCCGAAATGTTGAAGCCGGCGCGGTATTGCCCGAGCTCATAGGCGCCGCCGAGCCCCACCAGCACCAGGACCGCCAGCGAGACGATCAGGATCAGCCGCCGCGTGGGCGCGTTCGCGCGAACCACCAGCTCCGGCGGATGCTCCTTATCGAACAGCGTCACAGGCAATGCTCACACTCCTACGGATCACTCCGCTCGCGCCGGCTCGCGCTGGGGGCGGCGGGCGACCTCGTCCCACCAGCTCGGCAGCGGCGGCGGGCCTTCGGGGAAAGCCAGCGGCGCGAGCTCCAGGAGCGCTCGCCGATAGACCCCGCGCTTGAAGTAAATGACCTCCCGCAGCGGGTCCCAGAAGTTTGCCCATCGCCACTCGTCGAACTCCGGCTCCTCCGTGCGCCTGAAATCAAATCTCACCGGCTCGCGCCGCAGCCGCAGCAGAAACCAGCGCTGCTTCTGGCCGATGCAGAGCGGTTTCTGGTGGCGGCGCACGTAGCGGGCCGGCAGCCTGTAGCGCAGCCAGCGAGCAGTGTGCCCGAGAAGCTCGACGTCGGCCTGCTCGAGGCCGGTTTCCTCGTTGAGCTCGCGAAAGACCGCCTGCTCGAGACTTTCGCCGACACGCATGCCGCCCTGCGGGAACTGCCAGCCCCGCCCGCCGGTACGCCGCCCGAGAAAAACCTCGCGGCTGCCGCTCATCAGCACGATGCCGACGTTTGCGCGAAAGCCGTCCGAGTCGATGAGGTCACTGACCATGCGAGGCTTTTATCAAGCGTGGCTTGTGATTGTCTATGGCGCCGGATCCGGGCATCCTGCCCGGCCCAGCGCAGCGGGGCACATCCTATGCCTAGCATGCACCAAGCGACGCGCCATTAATGCTATCGATATCTCACCGCGTACACGGCGGCGCCTGGAAAGGCCTCGCCCTGCTGCTGCTGCTCGCAGCCGCGGTCTTCGTCGGCTCGCTGCTGGTGGGCAGCGCCGAGCTGTCACCGGGCCGGGTCCTGGCGGCACTGTTGGGTTCCGGCGACAGCATCGCCCGGAGTGTGACGCTCGCCGTGCGCCTGCCGCGCACCCTGGCCGCATTCGGAGTGGGAAGTCTGCTCGCGCTCGCCGGCGTGCTGCTGCAGGCGCTTTTCCGCAACCCCCTCGCCGACCCGTTCGTGCTCGGCGTCTCCGGAGGTGCGGCGGTCGGCGCATTGCTCGCCATGATGGCGGGCGCCGCGATGTTTGTAATTCAGGGATCGGCAGTGGCGGGCGCGGTGGTTGCCGTGGTGATCGTCCACCTGCTGGCCCGCAGCGGCGGGACGACCCGCCTCCTCCTGACCGGCGTCGTGCTGGCGAGCGCGTGCGGCGCGTTCGTGACGGTGCTGCTCTCAGTCGCCGATGCATCGAGCCTTCGCGGCATGGTGTTCTGGCTGGCGGGTGACCTGGAATGGGCGGTCGACCCCTGGGCGAGCGCGCTCACCGCCGTCCTCGCGGTCGGCTTTGCGGTGATCCTGGCCCGTCCGCTCAATGTGCTCGCGGCGGGCGAGCTTCGCGCCCGCACTGTCGGCATGAATCTGCAGGCGTGGCGCAGCCTCGTGTTCGTCGGCTGTGCCGGACTGACGGCGGTCGCGGTCGTGAGCGCCGGAACGGTGGGCTTCGTCGGACTCGTCACGCCGCACCTCGTGCGCCTTGCATTCCGAACCAGCGACCATCGCGTGGTCGCACCGGCATCGGCGCTGCTCGGCGGCACGTTGCTGGCCTGCGCTGACGTGGTGGCACGGACGGTGGTGGCTCCGCGGCAGCTGCCCGTCGGGGCAATCATGGCCCTGGTCGGCGCTCCCCTTTTTATCGCGCTGCTGCGGCGGCGAGGCTGACGGTTACTTGACGACGTTCTTCGATACGGCGACGCGGTTGCGCCCGGCGCTCTTGGCGCGATAGAGCGCCGCATCGGCCTCCGCGATCAGGCGGTCCGCAAGCGCCTTGAAGTCGCGCGTGCCCTGGTCCGGCGCGGCCGCGGCAACACCGATCGACAGAGTCACCGTCTCCGCCGTGTGGCCGGGGATTGCCGCGGGCTGGCTGCGCACCGCTTCCAACACCCGGGCCGCGACCCGCTCGCCGTCGCCGACACCGCCTTGCGGCAGCACGATCGCGAACTCGTCGCCGCCGAAGCGGGCACCGGTATCGCTCATGCGCATTTCCGTATCGATCCGCTGTGCCACTTCCCGCAGCACGGCATCGCCGGCGAGATGCCCGTACTGGTCGTTGATGCGCTTGAAGTGATCGACGTCGATCATGAGGCAGGCGACGGGCTGCCGCGCGCGCTGGGCACGTGCCAGCTCTTCACGCAATCGCGAATGCAGGTAACGCCTGTTGTGGAAGCCGGTCAGGAAGTCGGTGTCGCCGCTTCGCACCAGCCGTGCCCGGTTGACGGCGTTCTCGATGCAGATGGCCGACACCACGCCGAGATGGGCGAGGAAGTCGCTGGCGAGATCGCCGCTGAACCGCACCGGATCGGCGCTGAAGAAAACCAACACGCCGTCGAGCTGCTCCTGGCGCGTCAGCGGAATCAGCGCCAGACTGCCGCCGCCGGTGATGCCCGGCAGCAGCAGCTCGTGGTCGGCGAGGCGCATGGGCCCGAGCCACGGTTTCTCCAGATTCGCGACCTGCGGCGCCTCCGTGATCAGCGCATCGGCGAAGTAGACGCCCTCGAGCTCCTCGAAGAGAGTCCGGTCGCCCGACAGCAGCAGATGCCGGATCTCGTGCTGCGGGTCGTTGAGGTGCAGCGTCACGGCATCGAGTTGGTACGACTGCCGCAGACCCTGGATCAGGCGCTGCAGCAGCTGCGCCAGCGCTCCGGCGCGCAACAGCTCGAGCTCCCTCTCCTGGGTCTTGCGGAACAGCGAGTCGTTGCGGCCAACCTCCTCCGTCAGTTCCCTGAGCCGCGCCCGCAGCCGCTCGTTCTCCTCCTCGAGCGTCTTCAGACGGTCTTGAGCCATGACCCGCCCCGCTGACCCCCTCATCTATGCGCGCCGCTGCGCGACGCTGCGCCGGTCTTCGAGATAGTCGCGCCCCCGCTGCATCAGCGCGACGAAGACATCGTGATCGCGCGACAGCACCGCAGCCCGCAAGCGCTCCACGGCCTGCGACAGCGCCTCCAGCGATTCCGCGCCGTAGTCGTTCAGGCTCTGAATTTCGTAGTAGAGCTCCGGGCTCTCCTGCGCCACACGGGTGGCGACGTCGAGCTGCGCGTCGAAGGTCGTGCTGGAGAGCTTCGCCAGCCGCGGCGCCGCCTCGCCGCTCTCCGCGAGCGCGGTGAAGAATGCGATGTTGAGCGCATGCGACAGGCCGAGCACGTACGCGATCAGCCGGTCGTGATCGTCGAGGCTCATCACCACCTGCTCCGCCATGGTGGACGCGAACAGCGCCCGCGCTTCGGCCAGCGCCTCGGCATTACCCAGGTCCACGAAGATGACATGCCGTCCGGAGAGGAGTTCCGTGTCAGGTCCGAACATCGGATGGATGGAGGTGACGCGGCAGCCGTGCGACTTGAGCGCCAGGAGACCCGCGCGCAGCGGCGATTTCAGCGACCCGACATCGAAGATCACGCCGCGGGGCCGGCGAAGCGCCAGGTCGCGCAGAATCGCGTCGGTCACACCGAGCGGCGTCGCGAGCACGATGTAGTCGTGTTTGAGGTCGGTGGTATGCCAGTCCGCCACGCACGGCACACCGTCCGGTCCACCGTAAGGGTCGGCCACTTCGACGCCGAAGCCCTGGGACGACAGGAACTGCACGAACCACCGGCCCATCTTGCCGCCGCCGCCCACGACCAGCGCCCGCCGGCCGGAGCCCGCCCCGCGTGCCGCGACGCTCGCCTGCTCCTGGGTGGTGAGCGAGGATCGGATGAGGAGGCGCAACAGCTCCTCGGCAAGTGCCGGTGATACCCCGACCTCGATGGCCGCCGTCCGCGCGCCTTCGATCACCTCGCGCTCACGCGCGAAATCGCGGGTCGGATGACCGGTCGCCCGCTTGACGCGAGCCACCTCGCCGCTCAGCGCCTTGCGCTCGCCGACCAGCTCGAGCAGCTGGCGATCGATCTCGGTCAGCCGGTGGCGCAAGTCCTCCAGGGTTACATTGTCCCGCGTCATAGGGATCTTCCCGGAACCGAAGCTGTGGATGGGACCCTCCTTTTATCGGCCCGGCGGGGCCGCTGCAAGTTGCGGTCAGCGGCGGCCGCGCCGTGCCTGTAAAATGTCGACGTGACGCGACACATCGAGCTGCTTCCCGACCCCCTCCCGCCGGAGCCCCTGGTGGTCCTAAACCGCTGGATGGCCGAGGCCTGGCAGCACCGCTACCAGCCGAACCCCAACGCCATGGTGCTGGCCACCTGCGATTCAGGCGGCCGCCCCTCGGCGCGAGTGGTGCTCTGCAAGGAGGTGGTGCCCCTGCCGGGCTACCTCGTCTTCTATACGAACTACCTCTCCCGCAAGGGGCGGCAGCTGGCGGAGAACCCGAGGGCGGCGGCGGTGATCCATTGGGATGCGATGCACCGCCAGGTGCGGATCGAGGGGCCGGTGCTGCAGGCACCGAGCGCTGACAGCGACGCCTACTTCGCCTCCCGGCCCTGGCCGAGCCGGATCGGGGCCTGGGCCAGTGCGCAGAGCGAGCCGGTGGCTTCGCGCGCGGAGCTGCTCGAGTCGGTGGCCGCCGCGACGAAGCGTTTCGGCGCGCCAATGCCGGGACAGCCGGGAGCCGAGGGCGAGCTCGGCATCGCCATCCCGAGGCCGCCGCACTGGGGCGGCTATCACCTGTGGGCAGAGTGCGTGGAGCTGTGGGTGGAAGGCGAGGCACGGGTGCATGACCGTGGGCGCTGGACGCGCAAGCTTTCCGAGCTCCCCAACGGATACCTCGAGGCCGGACCCTGGACCGCAACGCGACTGCAGCCGTAACCCAAAGCCTCGGGTCGCTGGCCACTCGGAATGTCGAAGTGTCGGTTGGCACGCGACGGCTGGTAGCGGACCTGTCGCTCGAGTTCGCGCCCGGGGAGTTCGTCGCGATACTGGGGCGAAATGGCACGGGAAAGACCCTCACGTTGCACACGCTCCTGGGGCTGAGGAAGCCGCAGGCGGGAGCCGTCTATCTCGATGGGGCGGCGATGGAGGGGCTGAGCCGCAAGACCGTCGCGCTGCGGCTGGGATTGCTCGCCCAGGATGTCGAGGAGTCGTTCGTCACCACGGCATTGGAGGCAGTGCTCGTCGGAAGGCATCCGCATCTGAAGCTCTGGCAGTGGGAGACGGCGGAGGATGAGCGTCTTGCGCTCGAGGCGCTGACGGCCGTGGATCTCGATGGGTTTGCGGGGCGTCGCACGGACACGCTGTCGGGAGGAGAGTTGCGGCGAGTGGCGGTGGCGGCGCTGCTGGCACAGGAGCCCGCGATGTTTCTGCTGGATGAGCCGTCCAATCACCTGGATCCGGCGCATCAGGTGGGAATTCTCGGGTTGTTCAGGGAGTTGTGTGCGGCGGGCAGGACCGTAATCGCGACGCTGCACGATCCGACCGTGGCGGCGAGATTTGCCGATCGGGTGCTGCTGCTGCACGGCGACGGGCGCTGGGCGGCGGGCCCGGCGCGGGAGCTGCTCACGGCGGAGACGCTCAGCGAGCTCTACCAGTCGCCGATGTTGGAATTGGAGAAGGACGGGCGCCGGATATTCGTAAGTGCCTGATCCGTCGATTGTTGCCTAGGAAACAAGATCGGCAGTGTGCCATGCGCAGGCGCCCCCCGTCATAGATCGCCGAACCGATGCTGCAGCAGCGTCAGGGCGGACACTGCGGCCGTCTCCGTCCGCAACACACGCGGCCCCAGACGCACAGCCACGAATCCGGCTCCGATCGCGGCGCGCTGCTCGATTTCCGCAAGGCCGCCTTCGGGGCCAATCAACACGACCATCCTGCGCTCCGGCGCCTTGAGGTCGTCGACACGCTGCGTGCCCGTCGGGGAAAGAAGCAGTCGTGTGGTTTGCGGATCGACGCTGCGCAGGTAATCGTCCAGGCCGAGGGGAGCCACGATGTCGGGAATCCGGTCGCGGCCGCTTTGCTCGCAGGCGGCAATGGCGATTCCCCGCCAGTGCGCGAGCTTGCGCTCGGACTGCCTGGAATCCAGCTTCACCACCGTGCGCTCGGTCAGCACGGGCACGATCGCGCTGACTCCGAGCTCGGTTGCCTTCTGCACGACCCAGTCCATGCGCTCGCCGCGCGACACTCCCTGCGCCAGGGTCAGCGACAGCGAGGACTCGCGGCTCGTGGGCGATCGCTCCTGCACTTCGATGATCACCGCATGTTTGCGCAGCGACTCGATGCGGGCCGCGTACTCGCCGCCGCGCCCGTCGAAAACGGTGAGAGGCGCGCCGGGCTCGAGGCGCAGGACGCGTGTTATGTGGTTGGCGGCGTCACCCTCTATGGTGTGACGGTGGCCGGCTGCCAGTGGCGGGGCGACGTGGACGCGGGTCAGTCGCATGTCGCGAGCTCGATACCCTCGCGCGCGACTTCGACCATGAGGTCGATCTCGTCCAGGGAGATCACGTAGGGGGGCATGAAGTAGAGCACGGTGCCGATGGGGCGGAGGAGGACGCCGCGGCTCAGGGCGTGGCGGTAGATTTTGAGGCCGCGGCGCTCCTGCCAGGGGTAGGGCTCGCGGCTCGCCTTGTCGCGGGCCAGCTCGATCGCGACGATCATGCCGTGTTGGCGCACTTCGGCCACGTGGGGGTGTGCCGCGAGCTCGCGGGCTCTGGAGCCCAGGTGAGCGGCCAGGTTGCGGTTGCTGGCGAGGACATCGTCGCTGCGGAAGATGTCGAGACTGGCCAGGGCGGCGGCGCAGGCGAGCGGGTTGCCGGTGAAGCTGTGGGAGTGGAGAAAGGCCGTCAGCCTGACGTACTCATCATAGAAGGCGGCGTAGATGGAGTCGGTGGTGATGACGGTGGAAAGGGGCAGGTAGCCCGCGGTCAGGCCTTTCGACAGGCACATCATGTCGGGGCGGATACCGGCCTGCTCGCACGCGAACATGGTGCCGGTGCGGCCGAATCCAACGGCGATCTCGTCGGCGATCAGGTGCACGCCGTAGCGGTCGCAGGCCTGGCGCAGGAGCGTCAGGTAGACCGGATCGTACATGCGCATGGAGCCGGCGCACTGCACCAGCGGCTCGAGGATGACGGCGGCGGTCTCGTCGGCGTGCTTCGCGAGCGCCGCCTCCATGTGGGCGAACTTGCGCCGTGAATGCTGGGCCCAGCTCTCGCCGCGCTCACGCTCGTAGCAGTCGGGCGACGGTACGGTGATCACGTCCATGAGGAGCGGCTTGTAGATCTCCTTGTAGAGATCGACGTTGCCGACGGCGAGCGCGCCGAGCGTCTCGCCATGGTAACTGTTGGAAAGAGTGATGAAGCGGCGCTTGGCGGTCCTGCCGATGTTGCGCCAGTAGTGAAAGCTCATCTTGACCGCGACTTCCACCGCCGAGGAGCCGTTGTCGGCATAGAAACAGCGGTTGAGCCCGGCGGGCGCGATGGCGGTCAACGCTTCGGAGAGGGCGATCACCGGCTCGTGCGTGAAGCCCGCGAGGATCACCTGCTCCAGCCTGTCGAGCTGCTCACGCACCGCCGCGTTGATGCGCGGGTTGGCGTGGCCGAAGAGATTCACCCACCAGGAGCTGATCGCATCGAGGTAACGCCTGCCTTCGAAGTCCTCCAGCCAGACCCCGGAGCCGCGGCGCACCGGGATCATCGGCAGGTCCTCGTGGTCCTTCATCTGGGTGCAGGGATGCCAGACGTGAGCGAGATCCCGCGCCGAGTAGGGGGCGTTGCCGGTAGTCATTGTGGCATGATGCCGCGACCATGCACGCCTCACAACTGCAGTATTTCCCGGTCTCGCTGCCCTTCCTGCTGATCTTCTGGGGACTCGTGATCGTGCTGATCGGCCTCGCAACCCTGCGCCTGCTGCGGTTCGCGTCGGTCTCCATGGGCCTCACCGAGACCGCGCTGATCACGGTCCTCGCGTTATCGCTCCTCGGCAGTTACATCAACATCCCCGTGGCCTATCTTCCGGGGCACCGGACAGTGACCGCGGGCGAGATCAGCTTCTTCGGCATGACCTACATCGTGCCGCTGGTGCGCCAGACCCACGCGACCGTTCTGGCGGTCAACGTCGGGGGCGCGATCATCCCGGTGTGCCTGTCGCTCTATCTGCTGGTCAAGCACCGCCTGTTCCTGCTCGGCGCGCTCGGCACGGTGCTGGTGGCCGCGGTGTGTCACTCCCTGGCGCAGCCCGTTCCCGGATTCGGCATCGCGCTGCCGATATTCGTGCCGATCATTGCGACCGCCATCATCGCCATCGCGCTGTCGCGCCGCCGGGCGGCTCCCCTCGCCTACATCAGCGGCAGCCTGGGAACGCTCATCGGCGCGGACCTTCTCAATCTCGGCGCTGTCCAATCGCTCGGCGCCCCGGTCGCGTCCATCGGCGGCGCCGGGACGTTCGATGGTATCTTCGTCACGGGCCTCATGGCCGTGCTGTGGGCCGGCTTATCCCGCTACCTGCATGACTAGTGTGACTCCGCTGCAGATCGAGCCAGCCACCGGCCTCCTCGCCGGCGCGCGCCAGGTTCTGTCGCCGCATTTCGACGCGCGCCCGCAGGGCGTGGCGCCGGAGCTGATCGTGGTCCACGGCATCAGTCTTCCCGCCGGCGAGTTCGGCGGCCCCTGGATCGACCGTCTCTTCGCGGGCGACCTGCCGCCCGGGGCTCACCCGTCCTTCCGCGACACAGCGGCGCGGCGTGTCTCGGCGCATGCACTGATCCGCCGCAACGGCGACATCACGCAGTACGTTCCATTTGGCATGCGCGCCTGGCACGCCGGCCAGTCGCAGTATCAGGGCCGGAGCACCTGCAACGACTTCTCCATCGGGATCGAACTGGAGGGAACGGACGCGACGCCCTACACGGACGCCCAATATGAAAGCCTCGCAGCGCTCGTCAGAGCGCTGCTCGCAACTTATCCTACACTCTCCGCGGAGCACATCACCGGACACAGCGACATCGCCCCCGGCCGCAAGACAGACCCCGGCCCGGCGTTCGAATGGGCGCGGTTGCGGCATTTGCTCGCGGAGCATCGACCCACGACGGAGAGATCGCAATGAAGAAGATCGGTTTGGCGCTGCTTGCGCTGCTCGTTTCCGCCCCGGCGCTTGCCGCCGGGGCAGCGCCGGCGCACTGGGTCGAAGGAACCAACTATGTCCTTCTCGACCCGCCACAGGCCACGACCGTGCCCGCGGGCAAGGTGGAGGTCATGGAAGTGTTCTCCTACGCCTGTCCGTTCTGCTACAAGTTCCAGCCGATCATCCAACAGCTGGAGCGCAGCCTGCCGCGTAATGCCCAGATGGTCTTCCTGCCGGCCTCCTTCATTCCGACCGAGGACTGGCCGATGTTTCAGCAGGCATATTTCGCGGCTCAATCCCTGGGAATCGCGAACCGCACTCATCAGGCCATGTATGACGCCGTGTGGAAGTCAGGCGTGCTTGCGACCGTCGATCCGACGACGAATGAGCCCAAGCACCCTGCGCCGTCGCTGGAGGCCGCAGCGCACTACTACTCGCAGCTTACGGGTGTGGACCCGGAGAAGTTTCTCAAGGTTGCCCGGTCGTTCGGCGTAACGACGGAGATGCGAGAAGCAGACGCCCAAATCACGGCCATGCAGGTTCCGGGAACACCGTGCATCGTCGTGGACGGAAAATACCGCGTCCAGATGGAATCCCTGACCAAGCCTGAAGATGTGATCAGCGTGGTCAGGTTCCTGGTCGCAAAGGCGGCCGCGCAACATCGGCATCAGGGGGCACGGCCTTCAGCCTGAAGTCCGACCAGCGCGAATTGAGCGTCCAGCGCATCGCGAAGATCTGAATTACGGCGGTGAGGACCATGGAGAGAATCCACATGGCGAAACCGCCCGACACCAGGTGCCCGAGCTGATCGATGTTCAGGCTGGACAGGTTGGAAAGGCTCTGACCGGACTGCACCATGCCCTGCACCGTCGAGACGAGTCCGGCGAGCGACCAGGCGAACATGATGATCCCGAGCGGGATGACCAGCAGGCTCGCCCGCCAGCTGTAGCTCCACCACACCTTGAACGCCTGCATGAAAGTCATGGTCTCTCCTGCCCGAACCAGGGCGCATGAGCGCCCGCATGAATGCCCGCGGCAAAGGGCAGACAGACGAGCGCCAGCAGAATTCCGATGGCAGCCACGAACTTGCGCGCACGCCGCACGGAGGTCTCCGCCGCCGCCCGTGAGCCGGTCACCCTCTCAGCTGCCAGCCATAGGAGCGCCGCGAGGGCGGCGCTGCCGCCGATGAGCCCCATACCGGCCAGGGTACGGGCCCAGGCCGACGCGACCTCGCCGGGATGCAGCCAGGACGAGAGGCCGGCGATGAGCAGCGCGATCCCCATCACTCCGACGATGAGGAGCGCGACGGCGAGCGCGCCCACCACCAGGGCGACCACATACGGAATCGGTTTCACCTCCGCTTGGTGCGGTCGTGACGCCAGAGGACCTCGGAGCCGCGCTCATGGCGTGCCAGCACCCGCGCCAGGACGAAGAGCAGATCCGAGAGCCGGTTGAGATAGCGCAGCACCTCGGGATTGACGGTCTCAGCTCTGGCGAGCGTCCACACTCGCCGCTCGGCGCGCCGTCCCACGGTGCGGCCGAGGTGACAGGCAGCAGCAGCCGGGCCGCCGCCGGGAAGGATGAACTCCTTCAAAGGCGGCAGCGGATCGTTGAACCCATCGAGCGCCGTCTCGAGCCTGGTGACGTGATCGGCCGTGATGACGAGGTGACCTGGCACGCAAAGCTCTGCGCCCAGGTCGAAGAGCTCGTGCTGCACCTCCGTAAGGAGTGCGGTCACTGCGTCCGGCAAGCCCGGAACGGCCAGCAGCACGCCAAGCACGCTGTTCAGCTCATCCACAGTGCCGTACGCCTCTACGCGAGCACTGTCCTTCGGCACCCGACTGCCGTCGCCAAGGCCGGTCGTACCGTCATCACCGGTACGCGTGTAGATCTTGCTGAGTCTGTTTCCCATGAGGCCGCCTCCCGACGCGAAATCGCCGAGCCCCGATTGTGCCAGACCGGTCGGCTCTCAGCCCGGAAGGGCCCATTTCCCTTCGCAGATCGTCTCGGCGAGCTTGCGCCGATCGTTCGGGCGCTCGCGCTCCTGCAATGCGGGCGGCAGCGACTCCCGCCGACCGGGTCGCCCCACGGCAATCATCGCCTCGACGCGGAAATCCTCGGGAATGCCGAGCTCCGTCCGCGCGCGCTCATAGTCGAATCCCTGCATGCCGTGCACGACGTACCCGAGCATCGAGCCCTGGAGCGCGAAATATCCCCATGCGGCGCCGGTATCGAACGAGTGCGTGACCGACTGTTTGCCGGTGCGATCGTTGATGCTCTTGGAGACGAACAGGACCAGCGCCGCGGCGTTGTGTGCCCAGACGCTGTTTCCCTCGACCAACAGACCGAAGAACGTCGGCCACTGCGGGGTCGAGCGTAACGCATAAAGCATACGCCACGGCTGCACGTTGCCGGACGACGGTGCCCAGCGGGCCGCCTCGAACAACCGCATCAGGTCCTCGCGCGTGATTTCCTCGCCCGACATCGCCCGCCGCGACCACCGTTCGAGGAACACTGGCGCGATCGGATGATCGGCACGCCGAGACTCGTGGTCTTTTGTCATATACTCTTCTCTCCCATGCGATCCCGAGAGCTGCAAGCCGCCATCGACGCCGCGCAGGCGGCAGCCGAAGTGATCCTCGGCTTTTACCAGAAGAACCTCACGGTCCGCACCAAGGAGGACCAGTCGCCCGTCACCGAGGCCGATGTGCGGGCGGAAGAGACCATACGCGGGGTCCTGAGCGAACGCTTCCCGAGTTACGGCTTCCACGGTGAAGAGACTGGCAGGCATTCCGCAGGCGCCGAGAGCGTCTGGCTGGTGGACCCCATCGACGGCACCAAGTCCTTCGTGCGCGAGTATCCATTCTTCTCTACGCAGATCGCCCTGATGCGCGGCGGCCGCCTGGTGCTCGGCGTCTCCAGCGCTCCTGCGTACGGCGAGCTCGCCTGGGCCGAGCAGGGCTCCGGCGCCTACCTCAACGACCGCCCGATCCGCGTAAGCGCCGTCGCGGACCTCTCAGCCGCCACTCTTTCCACCGGCAATCTGAAGAGTATGACCCGCACCGCGCAGTGGGGGCGCCTCGGCTCCCTGATTGGCCGCGTCAGCCGCGCCCGCGGCTACGGCGACTTCGTGCATTACCACCTGCTGGCGCGCGGCAGCCTCGACGTCGTCATCGAGTCCGACCTCAACATCCTCGATATCGCCGCCCTGACGGTCATCGTGCGCGAAGCCGGGGGCACCTTCACGGATCTCGAAGGCAAGGACGTCACGCTCGAGACGACCACCGTGCTCGCAACCAACGGCGTGCTGCACCCGACGGTGCGGCAAGCGCTTCAATACTGAACGGATGACCGCTCGAGCGGCGCTGCGCTCGGATAGTGCGCAACGCCGCTCGCGCGGTTTGTGAGCCTGAAATTCAGGGTTGGAGGTTCTTCTGCACCAGCGTCCCCATCTGGTAGACATTGGCGCTCCAGGGCGCCCAGAGTACGAAACGCGCGTCGTTCCTGCAATGCTGGAACTGCGCGCCGAACGACGCCGATGCGGTGCCGCCGCCGCCGACATTGCCCAGCAGCACCGGGTACTTCGAAGGCGGTGTCAGCGTCGCCCGGCATGGCCAGCCCCGCACCTGGAAGAGGAACGCGCCGTTGATCTCCGTGTTGTATGCGGTTGCCTCGCTCGGGTTGGTCGCGGTGATCGTCCAGCTCTGAGACTGGGAACCACCGGACTCAGCCGAGAGGGCGAGCGTCATTCCGTAGCCCGGCAGCTGCGTCGGGTCGACGATGCCCCAGTAAGCGGGCTTCGCCTGCAGCAGCTGGTCGAACGGCAGAGGCTCATCGAGCCGGTCGATCGGGAAGGAGTCGAGCCAGGTGTCGTCGTCCGCCATGCCCCAGAAGGTGACCGCGTTGAGCTTGCCCTTCAGCGCCCGGAACTCGTCGAAGTAATCCTTGTAGAGCCAGCCCTGCTCCGCAATGATGGAGTCCGGCACGCTGCCGCCGTTGGCGCCATAGTCGGACGTGTTGTCGCTCGCCGGGTAGACGCTCATGTCGAGCTCCGTGACCTGCTCGTGCAGGTGCGGAAAGAGCTTGTGGATCCTGTCGATGGCGTAGTACATCGAGTACGGCGACGGATTGTCGATGTGGTTGTGCATCTCGTGCCCGACGCCATCGAGCGGCACGTGATGGTTACGCAGATAGCGGACCAGCCGGATCATGCACTGCAGCCGGTTGGAGTCCGTCGTGCTGTAGTCGTTGAAGAAGAGCTGCGTTCCCGGCGGCGCGTAGTCCCGGGCCGCCTGCAGCGCGATGTCGATGTATTTGCGGCCGAGCACCTGGTAGAACGGTCCGTGCTCCAGACAGTCGGACTGCGTCGGATCGAGCGGCTCGTTCACCACGTCCCAGACGTACACCGCGGTGCCGAAGTGCTGCACCACATTCCTGATGTGATTCTGGATGCGCTCGGTCAGGAGCTGCACGTCCTGCGGGTTCGAGGCCGAGAGCGGCGTCGTGCCGTCCGCCTCCAGGAACACCCAGGATGGCACCTGCGCGCCGGTCGACCAGACGAGGTTGTGGCCGCGAACCAGCATCTTGTTCGCCTGCGCGAGCGCCACTTCCTGGTCGGCGACCGTGAAGGTGAATTGTCCCTCCGCCGGCTCGGTCTCCTGCCACTTCATGTCGTTGCCGGACACGATGCTGTCGAAGTGCTTGACCAGCAGCTGCTCGTGCGGCCCGGTGAGATCCGACGAGTCGATTTCCGCGCCCACCGGGAAGTAAGCCGCCAGTGTCTGATAAATCGACGGGATGGTCTGCTGGATCGTCAGCGGCGGCAGATAGGTGAGCTGGAAGTCGCTGATATAGAACGGCGCCGTGGGTGACGGCGTGCCATTGGTGCCGGTGTCGTTGCTCGAGGACTGCACATAGACATAGGCGCTGCCAGGAGTCGGATCATAGGGCTCCGACATCGAGAACCTCGGAAGCGATATCTGCACCCACTGGCCCGCCGGCGCCGTGACGGTCGCGATCGTCGTGTAGCTCGTATTCGCCGTGCCGCTGCTCGTCAGAGTCGTCTGCAGGCTCAGGTTCATCGAGTCACCTGTCGGTGACATGACCCACACGCTGATGGAGTATTGGGACCCGACATACATCTTGTTCAGGACGCTTATCTGCGGGCCATCCCAGTACGCGGCCCGGTCCTGTACGAGCAGTCCGTTGGTGTCTCCTTGCGGACCGTTGGCGATCGCGACGTTCGACAGCCCGCTGGCGCCGCTTCTCTGCGACCAGCCGTCCAGGCCACCGTCCTCGAAGTTGGTCGTGATGCCGGAGTTGTCCTGCTGGCCGCTGTTCGGCGGGCCCGCGGTCTCCGTGATGGTCACATCATCCAGGTAGAAGGACTGCGGCGTGGTCGGAGTGGTGCCGGGGTCGAGCTGCGCGTACAGCAGCAGGCTGGTCTCGGACGTGCTCACCGTATAAGTGCCGCCGATCTGCGCCCAGCCGGTGGCCGTGACCGGCACCTGGTACGTGCCGATCGTGTCGTAGCACGTCCCCCCGGAGCAGCCGGGATCCTGTCGCTGAACGGTGAAGTTGGTATCGCTCGCGGCCTCGCCGGACGTCAGCATCACGTAGCCTGTGATGGTATACGTGGCGCCGGGAATCAGGCCGGTGAGCTGCAGCGCCGGGCCGCCGCCGCCACCGCTGCTGGTGTAGTTGACCGTGGTCAGGAGGCTCCCCGTGCCGGGGTCCTCGGTCGCGGCCGCCGAGTAGGCGGGCGCCGAAGCATCGAAGAATGCGGTCCAGCCGTCGGCGGTGCCATCCGCAAAGGTGTACTGCGCAATCTGTTGCGGCAGTGTTTGCGCACCCGCCGGCAGCGCCCACATGAAGGCGCTCGCCACAGACGCTGCCAGGAAGGACCAGCTTCGCGCGCGATGCAACATGACAGTCTCCCCTGCTTCGGCTCTTAACGGCCAAGTGGTAGCGCTATCAGCCTAGCGCTGGGCAGGGTGATTGTCAAAGGCGCGCGGCTGGGTGTTACCGCTATCTCGAGCTTGGCGCCGCCAAACCTCAGGCCGCGACCCGCGTCTCCTCCGCGATCATCTCCTCCAGCCTCTCCAGGTCCGGCACCAGCGGCGTCTCGTTGACCATCCGCACCTGGCAGATCACCGGCGCCCGCTCCTGAAACACGCGCGAGTTATCCGGCCGCACGACGTCCGAGCTGACCCGCACCAGTTGCGGGAAGCCCTGTGAGACGAGCGCGAAGTTGCCACCGTCGAGCCGCGTTCCCAGGCAGTGGAATACGACCACGCGGGTCCGGCCCGATGCTGGCGGAATGTTCTGCCCGCACGCTCCCTCGAAGGACACGAGCGGCACGGCCTTGCCGTTCCAGGGAACCGTGCCGATGTACCAGGGCGGCGCGCCGGTCATCTCCGACGGCACCTGGAAGCCGACCACCTCGGCAACGCAGGCGCGCGGCACGATGAGCCGTCCCTCGGCGAGTGGCACCAGCAGACTGTAGATTTCCAGTACCCGCTCGCTCATGGATCACCTGCCCTCGGCCTGAAGCGGCGCATCCTGCAATGCACTCTCCTGCGCCGCGCGCCGGCGCTCCACCAGCGGCGTGATCGCATCCAGCAGCTCCGCCTCCTGGTACGGCTTGCCGAGATAGTCGTCGACGCCGAGCTCGATCGCTCGCGCACGGTGCTTCTCGCCGACGCGCGATGTGATCATGATGATGGGGACGCCCTTCAGACGCGCATCGTTGCGGACGTGCGCCGCGACCTCATAACCATCCATACGCGGCATCTCGATGTCGAGCAGGATGATATCCGGTACGTGCTCCTGCAGCATCGCGACCGCATCCAAGCCGTCGCGCGCCGTCAGCACGCGCATACCGTTGCGCTCGAGCAGACGCTGCGTCACACGACGCACCGTGATTGAATCGTCGACGACCAGCGCGAACGTCCTCCGGTCTTCCTTCTCCCGAAGGACCGTCGGAAGCTGCGCGCGTCCGCGCCACTCCGCGCGCACCAGCGCGCCGATATCGAGAATGATCACGATCCGCCCGTCACCGAGGATCGTCGCCCCGGAAATCCCGCGGATGCCCGAGATCTGCGGCCCGACGGACTTCACCACGATCTCGCGGCTGCCCACCAGCTCATCGGCGACGAGACCGGTGGAATGCTCGCCGGCACGTACCAGCACCACCGGAATGGTCACGTCCTGCTCGGGAAGCGAAGACGGCTCGAGCCCGACGAACACCGCCAGGTGCTGGAAGCGATACTTCTGGCCGCCGTAATCGAACATCGCCGCATCGCGGCCGAGATGTGCGCTGACTTCCGCCTTCGACAGCCGCAGCACGCCCTCGACGGTGGGCAGCGGCAGTGCGTAAAACTCGTCGCCCGTGCGGACCACCAGCGCATGGCTGATCGCCAGAGTGAACGGCAGGCGGATGGTGAACACGCTCCCCTCGCCGGCCTTCGTCTCCATGTGCAGCGCGCCGCCCAACCGCTTGATCTCGGTGGCGACCACGTCCATGCCCACGCCGCGCCCGGCCTGCTGGGTCAGTGAGCCCGCGGTGGAGAATCCGGGCTCGAGGATGAGCTGCATGGCATCCTCGTCGCTCAGCGTGCGGCCCGCCGGAACCAGTCCGAGCGCGCGCCCTTTGGTCCTGATCGCCTCGAGGTTCATGCCGGCGCCGTCGTCGGTGAGCCGTACCATCACCTCCGCACCTTCGCGATGCAGCTCGAGGAGGATGCGTCCCACCGGCGGCTTGCCGCGGCGCAAACGCTCCTCAGGTGTCTCGATGCCGTGCACGACCGCGTTGCGAAGCATGTGCTCGAACGGCGGCAGCATGCGCTCCAGGACCTGGCGGTCGAGCTCGCCCGATGCACCCTCGACGACGAGCTCGGCACGCTTGCCGCTGTCGGATGTCGCCTGGCGCACGATGCGGGCGAGGCGCTGCACGTGCCGCTGGAAGGGCACCATGCGTGTGCGCATCAGGCCGTTCTGCAGCTCCGTGATGGTTCGAGCCTGCTGCTGCAGCAGGTTCTGCGCGTCCTTGGCGAGGTTTTCCAGCAATTGCTGGATGCTCGCCACGTCGTTGGCCGTCTCGGCGAGCGCGCGCGAGAACTGTTGGATCGAGGAGTAGCGGTCGAGCTCGAGCGGATCGAACTCGCTGCGATGTCCGCCCTCGTCCTCGTGCCGGTGCAGGATCTGCGCCTCGGTCTCGATCTCGAGGCTGCGCAGCTGGTCCTTCAGCCGGGTCACGGTGCGCGACAGCTCACCGAGGTTGAAATCGATCGAGCCGAGCTGCTGCTCGAGGCGCGAGCGCGAGATGCTCGCCTCGCCGGAGATGTTGAGCAGCTTGTCGAGCAGGTCCGCATCGACGCGCGCCATCTCCTGCCGCTCGACCGGCGCGACCGGCTCCCGGCCCGGCGGTACGGGGAGCGGCGCGGCGAGCGCATCCTCGCCCGGGGCTTCCGGCGCATGCATTTCCGGCGGCACCGCATCGGGCGCGGGTGACTCGGGCTCCAGCGCAGTAGGCGGCGGCGCCGAAGACAGGACCGGCGCGCGTACGGTTGGCTCCAGCGCTTGCGGCTCCGCCTCGGCGGCGGCCGACAGCATCGGCGGCTCGGGCAACTCGACCATCTCGACCGCGGGCGCCGACTCGAACCGGTGATCGTCGCCGGCGCGCTCGGCGGGCACTTCGTCGCCATCCTTCGGCGGCAGCTCGGGAATCTCCGCCGGCGCAGGCGCAGCGGCAGCGGACTCCACTGGGAAGCTCGAGGCAACAGGCGCCGGGGCCTCCTGTCTCGGAGGCGGCGGAGCGGGTGGCTGCGGAGCGGGAGCCTGCGCAGCCGGCTGCGCCGCGGCGGCCGGCGAGGCGCCCGGCCGGATCAGCGCCTGAATCCTCGCGATCATGGCGCGCGCGGGCGCGACGCGGCGACCGTTGGCAACGGCCTCGCGCATCCTGGCCAGCTCGTCGAGACTCGCCTGGATGACATCGAACACGGCGCCGTTGACGGCAATCGTGCCAACCTCGGCCTGGATGACCAGCGACTCGAGCTCGTGGCTGAGATCGCCCATGGCCATGATGCCCGCCATGCGCGCGCCGCCCTTCAGCGTGTGCAGCGGCCGCTTGAGCGCAGTGGCGCTGTCCGGACTACCCGGCTTGTCGCGCCAGTCGCTGAGGGCGCGCTCGGCCGCATCGATCAGCTCGAGCGCCTCCTCGGTGAAGATCGCGGCGACTTCCGGGTCAAAGTCTGGTGGCTCCTGCACTGCTTCCTCGGGTGGTGCCTCGGCCGCGACGGGCTCCTCGGCGGGCTCGTCCGCGAGTGCAGGCGCCGGTGTCAGCGCCGCAGCGGCGTTCCGTGAAGCCTCCGCGATCCTTGCATCGAGCGACCGCTCGGCCTCGGCCAGACGCTCGAGGAGCTGCCAGTGGTTGACGAAATACCCCGTTGGCTCATCGAGGTGCGCGGCCACGGATTCCATCGCCGCCATGCAGTCGGCGAGCAATGTCAGGTCGACGGAGCGCAGGCCGATGCCGCTGGTGAAGGCGCGGCGCAGCCAGTGATCGAGCGGCTCCGCGAGCCGCACTCCGTGGCGCGCCTGTGCCATTTTCGAGCTGCCGGCCAGGGTATGGCAGGCGCGGTAGACATCCTCGGGAAGGAGGTGCGGCTCGGGAAGCTGCGTCTCGCGGTTGAGGTAGCCGCGAATGGTGGCGACATGCGCGCCGGTCTCGCGTGTGTAGATCTCACGCAGCGCCTCGTCCATCGTGGACGGCGCCTGCGGCTCGTGCGCCGACTGCTGGCCGGCGATCGGTTCCGCCGCGGCGGCCTGCGGCTGCGCGGGCGGAGTCGGAAGCTCCGCAGCCAGGCTGAAGCTGTTGGATTCCTGCGGCTGTGCTGACTGGCCTGCCATCGAGGCGGAGAACGCCTCCACCGCGGGCGCGGCTTCTCCCGCGCGCAGCGCGGCCGGGGGCCGTCCCGAGACCGTCGGCTGCCGCCCCGCCGCCAGGGCATGCGCGCGCGCGGCGATTGCGGTGACGTCGGCCGTGACCAGGCCGCCCGTCTCCAGGTGATCGATCATCTGCGGCAGCGCCGCGATCGCATCGCGCAGCACTTCCAGAATCGCGGGACTGCGGCTCAGCGTGTTGTCGAGCACGCGGTTCATGAGGTTTTCCACCGCCCAGGAGAGCTCGCCGAGCTCGCGGGCGCCGACCATGCGACCGCTGCCCTTCAGCGTGTGGAACGAGCGGCGCACCGTGACCAGCGCCTCACGCTCGAGCGGGTTCTGATCCCAGACCGGGTAGCCGCGCTCGATCTTGACGAACTCCTCGCGCGCCTCCTCGATGAAGAGCTTCACCAGCTCCGGGTCCGCATTCTCGGCCAGCGCCGCGAGCCGCGCGGTGGAGGACAGTCCGAGAACGGGAGCTTGGGCGTCGACATCCGGGGAGGTCGATGAAACATCGACCACGTGCGTCGCGTCGAAGTTCGGCGCCGCGATCTGCACAGTCTTCGCGAACGCGGACGGCTCGAGCGGTGGCACCGTAGGCACGGTGACGGTCTGCTGCAACTCGAGCGCCTGCACGCAGGCCTGCGCGTTGTCGAGCATATACCAGGGATCGCTGCGTCCCGCCTGCAGGGTCTCCATGTAGTACTCGACGCTGACGATCGCATCCGCCAGACGGTCGAGAAAGCCAGCAGGCAGAGCCGGCGCGCCCGGCCGCATGATCCGCTTCAACTGCGTGGTGAGCCCTTCGACGACCTCGACCGCGCGGCCCCTGCCCAGGAGCAGCAGCGCCGCCTTCAGCCCGCGCATGAGGTCCTGCCAGCTATCGAGCCCGGCGGCATCCAGAGTACCGCCGACACTCTGCGTCACCGCCTCCTTGATGCGCGCGAGGTTGAGGATGCACTCCCGCAACACGGCGGACTGCACCTGTTGGAAGTCGTGGTCCTCGCCATGCTCGGGTGCCGCGGCCGCCTTCGGCAGGATCATTCCCACCAGGCCGTCGTCGAGCCGGTCCTCGACACCGATGAGCGCCGCGGCGATCTCGACCAGCATCGCCTCGTCGGCGCGCACGCTGCCCGAAACGATCTTCCCCAGCTTCTCGGTCTGCGCCTGAACGATTGCGCGCAGGTCCCCGAGGCCGAGCACGCCGAGCGTGTCGCCGATCTTGCGCAGCAGCTCCACCTGCGGGCCGAGCTCCTGCGGCTGGCCGGCGCCGCGGCGCACGAAGATGTCGAGGACGTCCTTGACCTTCGAGAGGTCCTCGCGAATCGCCGCCGCGACGGTCTGCATGAGCTTGACGCTCGGCGCCGAGAGGCTCTCGCGCTCCTGCTCGATGCTCTCATCGACCGGCAGCAGCTCAGTCAGGCGGAATGAGGCGCGCACCGCGGAGACGCGCGTGCCGCTGGACTCCGCTCGCCCGACGTAATAAAGCAGGTTGTTGAGAAGCTCGACCGGCGGGCTCTGACAGTAGCGTGCCTCGCCCAGCTCGTAGAGGCGGCGGATCTCCCGGTCCGCGAGTCCGAGCAGCCGCTTGATCGACTGACCGCCCTCGAGGCCGTGCTCACGCAGCGCCTCGATGACCGCGCCCACCACCCACCAGAGCTGGAAGACCGGCTGGCGTGTGGCGCTCTGCTCCAGCTTCTGCGAGACCGTCGACAGCGTCTCGAGATTCCCCTGGATGCGCTCGCCGCGGATCCAGCCGATGAGCCCCATCTGAAAGCGTGCGCGGAGCCTGCGGCTCAACTGCTCGATGTTGAGCGGCGGCTCACCCGCCGGGGCGGCAACCGGATCCGCCTGCTTGTCCGACTTCAGGTTGAGGACGAGGAGCGTGCCTTCGGAGAGCAGCGCGCTGCCGCGCACCGCCCGCAGGTCGTTGAGCAGCGGCAGCAGGACGAGCGCGAGGTCGCGCCCTCCAGCCAGCACGCGCTCGAGATAGCCGGGCAGCTGCACCATCGCCCGCAGCAGCGCATCCAGGCTCTCCGCCTGGCCCTTGCGCTCCGTGACGGTGGCGAGCAGATACCCCGCGACCTGCTCCATCTCTTCGGCGAGGAGCGCCGCGCCGTAGATCTCGAGCACCCGCAGCACCCCGTGAACCTGGTGCAGCTCCTGCTTGCAGCGCTCGAGCAGCGACACGTTGTCGGGCTGCTCGACATAGGTCTCGAGCGCCGTGCGGGCCTCGGCCAGCGTGGCATTGAGCTCGCGGCCGATGAGGTCCAGCGTCTGGGAGGCGACTTCCGGCATTACTCAGGTTCCGCCCAGGGCGGAGATCTGTCGCACGGTGCCGCTGGCGGCGGTGTTGGTGGTGGGGCCTGGCGGAACAGGGCCCTTGCCGTCCCCGGGCGGCCGCCGGAATGCGCCCGAGGCGCCGGTATCGGACGTGCCCGGCAGGCGGAAGCCGGCCGCCGCGCGCCTGAGACCCGCCGACAGCTCGGCGAGCTTGGCGATGGCCGTCGAGGTGGCGTTGGTCGACTCCGCGGTCTGCACGCTGATCTCCTTGAGCACCTGCATGTTGCGGGCAATGTTCTGCGCGCCGCCGGTCTGCTGCCGGGAGCTGGCGGAGATGTTCTGCACCAGGCTCGCGATCTGGTTCGA
>DATAXF010000039.1:0-55718 GCA_036273095.1 Steroidobacteraceae bacterium
TTCGAGGGTCGCAACGATGCTCTGGCGGGTGAGCGCGCGCGCTGTGGCCGTGAGGCCGACAAGCACCGCAGCGACAGCGCAGACGACCGCCGCGAGCGTCGTGAGCCATCCCGTGAGCAGCTCCCACGCAGGAAGCTGGAAAAGGTAAAACCCCAAGGGTCTGCCGAAAATCGGATCGAGCATGGCGGTGTGCGGGGCGTACCACCAGAGCACCAGAGTCGTCCAGCTCTCCGACAGGGTCGCACCGGCCTCAGCCGCGATCGCAAGGCATATTACGATCGCCCCTAACTTCACCAGCGGTCCGATGGGAAGGTCCACCCGCTGTCGATTGACCAGGATTCTCGCGGCGAGCAGCTCGTCGAGGTGCTCGGGCCGAAGGGCCGAGTACGCCCCGTAGAGCACGATGAAGGTGACGACGGCAAAAGCGCAGAATACCGCGACTTGCAGGGCGAGCCGCGTCCAGAACACCGACGCATAGCCGAGCGCGCCGAACCAGAGGGAGTCGACGTAGTACGACACAGTGGTGGAGCAGAGGTAGGCCACGACGGCCACCACCACGATTGTGAGGATCAGCGTCCGCCGCCCGGCTGACCGCAGACGCGGTGGCCTCGGACCGTCGGGATGGCCTACCCGCTCGAACGGATTGCGTCTCATGTTTGTTCCAGTGCACTCGACCCGGCGCCACAGAGCTCGACTAGGATAACAGCCCCGGCCGCGCCGGTCCGCCCGGGAGCGCGATGGCGCCCGCCGGCCGCCGAGCGGCGCCGACCGTCCCGCGGAGGCGGATGCAACGACAGGGCCCGAACTCAGCGCACGGCGAGGCGCCAGAGCGATGTCACCTCGGCTGCGCGCGCCGCGTGGAGCGGGTCGGTTTCGTCGGACGCCCGGGGATGTTTCGGGCGCACATCGCTTCGATCCACGACCTTCAACCCCGCTGCGTCGACTGCAGCGAGCAGCTCCGATCTCGACCGCAGGCCCAGGTGCTCCGCGAGGTCCGAAAGCACGACCCAGCCCTCGCCCCCTGACTCCAGGTGCGTAGGCAGCGCGCCCAGGAACTCCCGCAGCATGCGACTCTCGGGGTCGTAGATGCCGCGCTCGATGGGAGAGCTCGGCCGCGCGGGAACCCAGGGCGGGTTGCATACGACGAGCGCGGCCCGCCCCTCGGGAAAGAGATCCGCCTGCACAACTTCGACCTGCTCTGCCAATCCGAGACGCTCGAGGTTCTCGCGAGCGCACGCCAGCGCGCGGGGATCCCGGTCGGTGGCAACGACACGCCTGACGCCGCGCCGCGCGAGCACGGCGGCCAACACGCCCGTCCCGGTGCCGATGTCGAAGGCCAGGCTGGACGAAGACCTGAAATCTGGCAGTGGCGCCGTGGCGACCAGATCGACGTATTCACGGCGAACCGGCGCAAACACCCCGTAGTGGGGATGAATTCGACCGCCGATCGCCGCGATTTCAATTCCCTTAGTGCGCCACTCGTGCGCACCGATGAGGCCGAGCAACGATCGCAGCGAGGTGAGCGAGGGTCCCTCTCCCGGGCCGTAGGCTTCCGCGCAGGCTTGTCGTACGTCGGGCGCACGTCGTAACGGAATGCCGTAGTCCTCGTCGAGCGGCACCAGCAGCATGCCCAATGTGCGCGCCCGCTGTGATCGCGCCTGGCGATGGCGATGGAAGGCCTCGGCAGGCGATGTGGATATCGAGGATGCAGCCAACTTTTTCGACTTGCGCGGCTGGCGGTCGGCGCGACTCGCCAACGCAAGCAACATCTGGCGCGCGTTCTGGAAGTCGCCGCGCCACAGCAGCGCGGTGCCCTGGCACGCGAGGCCATATGCGTCATCAGCCGTGATGTGCTCATCGGCGATGATCACGCCCCTGGCGGGCGGCGCACCACTCTCGGAGCGCCAGCGGGCGGAACGCGCCTCGCCGTCCTCTGTCCAATGAACGACCGGGTGCGCGCCCACGCTAGGAGTCGACGAAATGGAGCTTTGGAGTCTTCACGAGCCTGGATAACTCATTGCGCGCCCCGGGGCTGCACGGCCTGGACAAGGTAGATCTGTTCCAAGACACGCAGGTACTGTCCGGCGGTCTTGTGGTCACGCCTGATCGCACGACCGAGCTCAGAGACGGGTACAGCGGGATGACTTCGACTCTGCCAGCGAGGGACTCGTGGACCGTTCGGATCGTCAGTAGGTTAGCGGAGCCAGTAAGCAGGAAGCGTCCTGGGCGCGGATGCAAGGGTGGTTTTGCCCGACTGCCTCGGGCCGCTGATCGCCACAACCCGAGTGTCGCGCAGCGCTGTACGAACCAGCCCCTCGGCGACGCGCGCATACATCTTGTCCCCCGTGGTTCGGCGCCTTTGACTCCGGGGAAGGATACCGTCCAATTGGGATTGATGCCACGTCCAATTGGGAATTACCGGTCGTCCATCGGGGAATGACGCCGGAGCTGACCGTGGAGACTCCAATGACTGCAAAGAGGAAACCCGAGTCCAGGCTGTGTATGCCCGCAATTGGCCGAACTGAGCCCGATCGGTGTACCACACCAGGTCGACCCGGAGTGGTCCGCTGGAGCAGTCCACGAGCCCAACGCTATGGGCGCAAACCGGCGACTACCGCATGCGCGATGCTTTTGAAGAGCGCTCTCCTTCGGTCATCTGCTGCACGCGACCCCATCAAAAACGCGGCCACAATTACTGTGTGGCCGTCGGGCCACGTCAGAATCCCGATGTCATTGAACGCCGCGGTCATGCCATCCAGCGTGTAAGAGGTCCCACATTTGTCCGCGAGACGAACTCCAGGCGGTATTCCCGCTCGCAAACGATCGGGGACTGTTTGGTGGTACAGAAGATTGAGAAGAAGTCGCGTCGATGGGGGTGAAAGGAGCCGCCCTTGCCAGAGTTTCTTCAGGAAGCGGGCTGCAGCGACCGGGGTTGTTCGATCCCTCGGGTCCTTCAGGTAAGCAGCATATCCTCTAAGCAGGCGTACATCCCTCTGTTGCGGGGTTTCTTCGCTGCTGACCGCGTGCAGGTCGGACTGGCCTTGAAACTCTCGTGCAATCTCCCGTTCCCCACGGTCAACGCGCATGTTCCTGATTCCACGATTGCGCAAGAAGGCGGTTACGACAGAGGGCCCACCGACGAGCCTCAGAAGGACGTCCGCGGCGGTGTTGTCGCTATGACTGACCGCCGCCTCGAGGAGCTGACGAACCGTGAAGACCTCCTGGTCACCATGAAAGGTTGCGGTGATCCGGCTGACACCCGGCCTTACGAGGTCATCGCGCCTCACGATCACCCTCTGGGTAAGGGAAAGGGTTCCACGATCGACGTCGGAGAGTACCGTCGCCCCGAGAGGCGCTTTAAAGACGCTCATCATCGGAAATGCCTGGTCGGCGTTAGCGCTCCAGTTGCGGCCGCCCTGGAGGTCGATGATGGCGAGTCCGAGCGTACCTGGTCGGACTTCGTCCGCGAGTCGTGTGAGTTCACGCTGCAATGAACGGGGAGACCCGTACGCAGTATCCGCTGCCCAGGCCAGCTGACCGCCACAGACCGCTGCGGCACAGAGTCCTATTGCGAGCACGACCCCAAGCTTTCGCAAGTGTCGCATTGGACCGTTCTGGGTTTGTTGCAGGCTCACTCGACTCTCGGCCGATTTTGCCCTTCGTCTCGAGTTCCGACCGCAAGGCGGTCCATGTAAATTCATCATGCCGCTTCCCTTGGCTGCAGCAGGTCCCAAATTAGACGGCGCTTCGGAGCGCCAAGGAAATCGCCACCGAGTTGTACGAATCAGCGCTACCCAGTGAAGAACCGGCTGAAACGGATCCACGCGGTCAGAGCTTCCCGCGTCTGTTCCGTAACTTCAAATTGTACGGGACGCTGCGTCTTCTGCTGCATGACGATCGCCCGTGCAGCAATCCGCTCTCCGTGCAGAGATCTCGGACCCGCAGTTTCACAGGATCGCAAGACCTCGATTCGCTGTCGATGGCCAGATTGAAGAGTGCCAAATCGCGAACGCGGTTGACGAGTTGCAGGCGGATCCGAATCGCCCAGATCTGCTTCAACCGTAGCGGTGCCTTTTGCCCGACGAGCTTTCCCCTGCTCCACGATCCGGTCTTGAAAGCAGTCTGAATGAGGTGAGTCATGGCGATACCCCGCGGTGGCAAAACGGGTATCAGTTTGCCTCTGAGTGAGGCCGCAGGCCGCTCCACACCGAGGGCCGTGCATCCGACGGCTTAGCGTGTCTGCTGGCTTGCCAAAATTTGGCAAGCTACCTAGACTGGCAGCCATGAGCACGATGAACATTTCCCTCCCCGAGGAGCTCAAAGACTTTGTCGATGAGCAGGTGAAGCGGGGTTACGGCACCAGTAGCGAGTACGTGCGCGAGCTGATCCGTAAGGATCAGGATCAGCTGCGCCTTCGTGAGCTTCTGCTGGCGGGGGCGGCTTCCCCGCGCGCAGCATCGGCGGATGGGACGTATTTCAAGAGGCTGCGCAGTCGGGTACGCGGTAGCCGGACAGCCAGCCAGCGACGGTAATGGCGAAACCGGTTGTCCCACGTGAGCTGGCCAACCACGACGCCGATGAGGCCATAGCGCACTACCTCAGCGAAGCGAGAGAGCAAGTCGCGCTTGGCTTTGTGGACGCGCTGGAGCGTGCATATCGGCACATTGCCCGGCACCCGGCGAGCGGCTCCTCACGCTATGCCGTAGAGCTGAGCATGCCGGGCCTGCGTGCATGGCCACTCGGACGCTTTCCGCACGTCGTGTTCTATGTCGAAACGAAAGAATGTATCGACGTCTGGCGCGTGCTGCATGGCGCGCGCGATATTCCAGCCTGGATGCAGGAGACGGACCCTGAATAACCGCCGTCGGTGCATCGTTGCCGTCGGCGGAAGCCGACCCATCAGAGACATCCGCTGACGAATCGGCCACGGGTTCAGTCATCGGCAGTGCGGACATTCGTCCGTCGGCTTCCACGACAGTTAGTCCGACGCTCGAGCGTTCACGCCGGCATTCTGAGGCACCGAGCGATAGCGAACGCTGGCCGGTTAGCGCATCGTTCCACGCTACCGCCTGGGCCGGGGAGGTAAATAACAGGCGGCCACCAGGATTCAAAGCGTCGCTGATTCGTTTGATGAGCTCGCGCTGTCTGGCGGCTGACAGCAGGAACACCAATCCCCATGCGAGCACGCCATCACATTGTCGACAAAAGAATTGCGACTCCTCCACGGGTTCACACTTGACTGGCGTATCAGGCCATCGTTGCCTGAACGCAGACGCGAGTGATGGCGAGGCGTCCACGCCATAGGCGGCAAGGCCTTCGTCAATCAGGACCTCAGCGATTGGAACGCCGGAACCGCAGCCAAGATCGAGGACGGCGGATCCCCGTGCCAACTGGCGAGCCCACCGACGGGCATATATCGACCCTCTCCTGTCAGTCGATTCGAGAGAGGTTAAACGTCCGCTATGCGGGTAAAAGGACCATTCGAGCGGCTTCTGGTGGGAAGCAATCGAATCAGACCGACTTACCATTTCCCCTGTTGACGCGGCGCCATATGACGTAGGAATACCCGACCGATACCGCTGCCGCGGCGCCGATGGCGATTAGCCCGGGGATCATTCGAAATCCCATAATGCCCGTGGCGGCCATCACCAATCCCGCGAGAACAATGAGCCAGCCACCGACACGATTCGTGCGGGCCCAGACTTCTTCGTCCGCCAAGGTCCACGGCGTCCGAATGCCGACGACTCCATTCTGACGCACCTTGCCCAGGCTGTTGCCGAGCACAACGAGCAAAAGGCCAACCGCGATGGCCAGATGCGAAGGGAGCGCGCGATGCCATCCCATTCCTGCCATGAGAACCCAAAGGTTGACGAAGAAGTTCAATCCTGCGACGCCGGCTACGATGATCGGGTAATAGCGGACCTTCAGGTCGTCGCCATCCTCCTCGATTTGGATCGGCTCGAACAGGATCAGGCAGGCGACAATCACCAACGACACGACAGGGGCAACAAATGCGCCGCGCCATTTCGGCATCCAACCGTTGATCACGCCAGCAGCGTTCCAATGTGTAGGAATGATTGCCGGAAGCTTTGGATAGAGCACCACGGAGGTTGCGAAGGCTGCGGCCACCAGCGTCATTGCGAGCCAATAGCGACCCAACTTTCTCATGCGTTCCGCCTGAGGGAGCGGGGCGCCGGAAACAATTCAAGAAGCATGGCCGCGATTTCCTCGTAAACCGACGTATTGAGGGAATAGACCTGCTCCTGGGCGCGGCGCTCGCACCGAATCAGCCCTGCCCTCTTTAGGAGGTTGAAATGATAGGACAGAGAGCCCTTGGTGATGGCAAAGTGCGCGGCGATCTGTCCGGCGGTCATCGAGCCCTGCTGCAGGAGCTTGAGTATCTTGCGTCGCTGAGGGTCTGCGATTGCTCGGAATATCGCGTCTCTCATAGCCAATTCCGTATTTTTATAGATATCAAACTACCAAGCTTCAACTTGCCGGTCAAGGGCTGGTCAGTACCCAGGGGCCGGCCGTGCTATCTGAGTTGAACGGCTTCGCGACCGCCTCGCGCGCTTCTGGGCGGGCGCGAGGTGCGCGTACCGGTGCGTCATTGCCATGCTTCCGTGGCCGAGCAGCTCGCGCATAGTGTTGAGCGGCACACCAGCCTGCACCAGCCGGGATGCGAAATGGTGACGAAGGTCATGCCAGCGGAATTTGGTGATCTTCGCGCGGTCACCTTCACGGCACCCCAGGAGCCGGGCATCTACACCGCGACGGCAACCAGCATGACGAATCCCGATCAGAGCAGCTCGATCACCATCACGGTCACCGATTCGGCTGTGGCTTTAGCGCTGCTGTAAGATGTCTGCTTCGGCCGCGAGGACTGCGTCATAATTTAGTGGCGCTCAAACGACCGCGAACCAAGAATTCATGCGGCGTCCGTAGAAAATCACCAGTGCTACGGCGCTACGACGCTATGAGATGACAACGTCTTCATCGATAGGGAATTCCATGACTCTTCCGCGGCAGGACACCTCCTCGAGCGGCCTCGATTTCCTCGCGGGCGGCGGGGCGATGGGCGAGCGCATGCGCGCGCTCGACTGGACAAGGTTGTTTTGAACCTGCTCTCGAATGCGCTCAAATTCACCTTCAGCGGCTCGATCGGCGTGCGCCTGCGCCGGGAGCGGCCACGTAGCGCCGGATTCGACGATCATCTGGTGAAGCCTGTGGATCTTGCCGCTCTCGAGCGCGCACTCGCCGCTACGGACCCGCCGCAGCCCGACCCACCGCTTGGAGTCCCGCGTTGACCGGCGTGCATACCTACAAGGGTGGATGCCTCTGTGGCGGGCTGCGCTATGAAGCGCATGGCAAGCCGCAGGCCCAGGGCTACTGCATGTGCAGAGATTGCCGCAAGGCTTCCGGATCGGGCGTCGTTCCGTTCCTGCTGTTCGCGCCAAGCTCGGTTCGCTTCGAGGGCGAGACGAAGCAATCCGTCGTCAAATCGTTCCGTGGCTCGAACGCGGTGCGCAACCGCTGTGCCACCTGCGGCGGTCTGGTGTTCGGCGGGCCTGTCGGCACGGCCGAGTTTCATACCCTCTACGCCGGCTCCCTCGATGAGCCCTCGCTCTTTCGGCCCACGATGGCGATCTTTGCGCGCGAGCAGCCGGATTGGGTCCTGCTGCCGCCGGAACTCGAGGTATTCGCGACGCTTCCCGGAATGTGACTCGCAGCGCTCGTGCTCGAGCACAATGACCTCGGCAAGGCGGTGAGCTGACGCCGCAACGGCGTCCTCAGGAACGGTTCGGCCCCCTGTAGCATTTAGGTCTGGTATGGCCCGGGGCAAAGCCGTCTCACGCACACTCAAAGAAATCTCCATCGGCATCGGCGTCCTGATCGTCGTGCTGGTGCTGGTCGTCGCATTCTTTCCGTGGAACAAGCTGCGCGGTCCGGTCGCGCGCATGCTCGCGTCCGATCTTGGACGGCCGGTCACGATCGCGGCGCTGCACGGCTCACTGTTCGGCCATCCTCATGTGCAGGTGAGCGGTTTCACGATCGGCAACCCTGAGTGGGCCGGCGGCGGGCAGATGGTGTCGATCCAACGCATCGAGCTGGAGCTGCGCTTCTGGCCGCTGTTGCGCGGCGAGGTCGTGCTGCCGCGAGTCGCGCTGATCCGCCCGGACGTGCGCCTCTTTCGCGCCACCGATGGGCGCGCGAACTGGGTGTTCAGCGCCAACCCGCAGAGCGCCAAGGCGAAGAAGCAAGCGAGCCAGCCGATGCGTCTGCCGCTGGTGCATCGGCTGCTGATCGAGTCAGGCAAGCTGAGCGCCCGTGACGAGATGCACAAAGTCAGCTTCGACGGTACCGTCGACGCAGGAGGAATGAACAGCGTCGCAGCCGGTGCGCCATCGAGCACGGCGACGGCGGTAAAGGACAAAGCGCAGAGCCGCGGCGCCAAGCCCAGCAGCGCCAAACAGCGGGCCAGCAGGGTGGCGGCGGACACTGGTACCGGATTCAAGCTCCTCGGCAAAGGCGAGCTCAACGGCAAACCCTTCACCCTGCACGTCAGCGGTGGTCCCCTCGTGTGGGCGGAGACTCATAAGCCATACCCGTTCGATGTGCAGATGCTCGCCTCGGACATCCGCGCCAGCGCTCGCGGCGTCGTGCCCCGACCCTTCGACCTCACGCAGCTCAAAGTGACGCTCTCGCTCGCCGGCAACGACCTTGCCGACGGGTACTACCTGACCGGCGTGGCTCTCCCGAACACTCCACCCTACTCGATTTCAGGGGATCTGCGAGTCGTGGGCACGAAGTATGAATTCAAGGACGTACGCGGCAGGCTTGGAGGCAGCGATATCCACGGCCTGGTGAGCATGCGGCTCAACTCGAGCGGGAATCCCATCATTGATGCGGACCTGATCTCACACTCGCTCAATCTCGCCGACCTTGGCCCAACATTCGGTGGCGCAGCGCCGAGCGCCGCGGAGGAAACGCAGGCATCGCACGCCAAAGGCCATCCCACGAAAGCGAAAGCAGAGAGCGCCCTCGGCAAGGGAATCGCCCACGCGGTCACGGCCAACGCCGCCGCAAAGAAGGTGAGCAGCAGCGCGCTGCTGTTGCCGACGGCGAAGCTGCAGGTCGACCGCCTGCGCGGCCTGAATGCGACGCTGCACTATCACGCTGAGGAGATCAAGGCGCAGGACCTGCCGCTGCGGAAGGTGGATCTCCATCTGCGGCTGCAGAACAACGTGCTGCGCATCGATCCCTTTGCCTTCACCCTTCCCGAGGGGATGCTCGCCGGCACCGCGGTGATCGACGCCAACGGGCACGTGCCTGCCGAGCAGCTGGACGTACGTCTCACTCACGTGCAGCTTGCGCAGTTTCACACCAAGGGCACGACCAAACCGCCGCTCGAAGGCACTCTCGTCGGGCGGCTCAAGCTGGCCGGCGAAGGCGACTCGATGCATGACTTCGCCTCGACCGCGGACGGCACGCTCTCGATCGTGGTCCCGCATGGTGAGATCGAGCAGGCTTTCGCCGAGTTTGCCGGCATCGATGTGGCGCGCGGCCTCGGGCTCATTCTGAAGAAGAAACAGCAGCAAACGGCTCTGCGCTGTGGAATCGCGGACTTCGATGCGCATGACGGCATCGCGAAGGTCAGACAGGTCGTCTTCGACACTCAGGTGGTGCTCATCACGGGCCTGGGCGATGTGAACCTGCACGACGAGAGGCTGAACCTGCAGCTCACCGGACGACCCAAGAAGTTCCGCCTCGCTGTGCTGCGCTCACCGGTCGAGATCAGAGGCACGTTGCGCCACCCAGCGGTAGGCCTCAAAGGCAGCAAGCTCGCCGCGCAGGGAGCCGCCGCGGTGGTGCTGGGAGCCATCGGCACGCCGCTCGCCGCAATCGCGGCTTTCGTCGATCCCGGACTCAACAAAAGCGCCGACTGTCAGGCACTGCTCGCCGATGCCAAGGCAATGGGCGCGCCGCTGCATACGGCATCGCGACCCCACAAAAGCGCACCGCAGCGCTGAGAAGTTCGCGCCTCGCGTTGAATCTTTAAACCCTCGGCAGGGTTCGCGCGTCTCACTCTGGTACCACGGCGCGAGGCGGGAAGTGGTTCTTTACAGTGCGCCGGGCGCAACGGATCATCCTTGCCGCTGAATCGCCACGGCTCGACGGAGGCGAATTCAACTCCAGCATGCCGAAGCGAGAGCCAACTGTCCCTGTCGTCTCGCGGCCCCGCGCCGCTGGCGTGACGCTTCACTCCTGGCTGTACGATGAGATTCGTAGCGCGATTCTGCACAGCCGGCTCTCACCCGGAGCGAGACTCCCGTCGCGAAGAGCGCTCGCGCGCCAGTATCGCGTCTCGGTCACTACCGTCGTCGCGGTATCCGATGAGCTCGTCGAACACGGGTACCTGGATGCCAGAGCGGGCAGCGGCACATATGTCAGAGGAGCATCCCCGCAGGGACCTTCCGAGGGCAGTGGACCGCAGGCATCAGCGCCCGATCGAATACGCCGGAGAGGGCTTTCCGGGCGTGGACGGCTGCTTGCGGCTGAGCCCTTCCCCAAGCTCGCGCACAGGCACTCGGCCGCGAACTTCGAGCTCGACCGACCGGCGCTCGACAGCCGCTCGCTCGAGACGTGGAATCGCCTTGCCGGGGAGCACCTCCGCCCGGAACGAAATCTCGAGTTGCTTGCTCATGGCGAGCCGCTGGGCTTTGCGCCACTGCGCCGGGCGGTCGCCGATTATGTCGCGCGACGCGCGGGATCCGATGCGATGCTGAGCAGGTGTTCGTTACTTCCGGCACCCAGCACTCGCTCGATCTCGTTGCGAGACTCCTGCTCGACCCGGGCGATCAGGTCTGGGTTGAAGAACCGGGCTACCTGCCCGTCACCTCGCTCCTGCGCTCGCACGGCGCGGAAGTAGTTGGCGTGCCGGTAGACGCCAGGGGAATCGACTGCGCCGCTGGCCGGCGACGGTGCCCGCTCGCGCGTCTCGCGTACGTGACGCCTGGCTGTCAGTTTCCCCTCGGCATGGCGATGTCGCACGAGCGCCGCCTGAAGCTTTTGCAATGGGCAGGCGAGGCGTCAGCATGGATATTCGAGGATGATCATGACAGCCTGCTGCCGGCGGACGCCCGCCCTCAGGCTCTGCAAAGCCTGGATCGAGCCGGCAGCGTGCTCTATTCCAATAGCTTCAACAGGATGCTGTTTCCCTCGCTGCGCCTCGGCTTTCTGATCCTACCTCCCGCTTTCATCGCGCCTGCTGCCGCCGCACTCTCGATTACCCAGCGGTACCAGCCGACCGCAGTCCAGGCCGTACTCACGGATTTCATTGCGCAGGGTCATTTGGACGAGCACGCGCGGCGAGCGCGCGCGTTGTACAGGGAAAGGCGCCAGACGCTGATCGAAGTCGGCAGAGCCGAGCTGGGCGACCTCATGGCGTTCTCCGACGCACCGGCGGGACGACAGGTCGTCGGCTGGCTGGCTACGGATTTGGACGAAGCCGAGGCCTGGCGACGCGCCGCTGCGCGCCAAATCGACGCAGTAGCGCTCGCGAGTCTCACCATAACGCGATCGCTGCCTCCGGGGTTGGTATTCGGGATCGGCGCAGTGGATAGCCGCGTCATCCGGACGGCAATCCGGCGCTTGGGCAGAGTTCTGCGGGTGTTGGCCTGGGAGGCAAAAGGAGCCACGTCGAAGCAGGAAAAGGTACCAGCCCGAAGCACGCATGGCGCCTTGGAAACACGATATCCGCTCCAGCGACGGCCTCTCCCGCGGCCCGAAAACTCGAGGACTTCCACGCGCAGCTCCCAACGCGTGCCAGTGCTCGCTCCACGCTATCGATAGTGTGACCGCGCGGCCGTCGGCGACGGCGCGCCATTCGTACGAAGGTGACGCGTCGAGACAACGTGACCAAACAAGGATGTTTGGGATTTACCACATCAGTCAACCCTGGCATCAATAAATGGAATGAGCCTGGCACTTTAAGGTACCAAGGCGTGCCTGTAGGGTAACCGCCAACGCGCCCAATTACGACACACGGGTCCCGGCTTCTAGAGATCATACGCAACAGTGGCGAAATCCACTTGTGCCGCTTACGCGACGCGCGCTGCGCCATTCGTTGCGATTCAGACACAAAGCCGGCGACACGTGAGGCGAAGAACGGCGATTCAGACTGCCAAAAACAACCGCATAGCGTGCTCGGGGACGCTGTTGAGAGGAGTCACATCATGACCGTCGGCCACTCTGTCAGAGATTCCGTCAAGCTTGCTCTTGCGACCGGCGCCATAGCGCTGTGCGGCGCGGGGGCAATGGCCGCGCACGCGCAGCCCACAGAAAACGCGCCGACGACCACGACGCGGGCGACCACTCCAAAGGCCGCGCATGCCAAGGCGCCTGCCGCAAAGGCGAGCCCCGGGAGCGTAACGCTTCAGCTCGCACAGACGACCCCGGCGCCGGCGGCCCATGGCCCGGCCCCGCAGGAGCTGCAGACCATCGTGATCACCGGCTCGCTGATCGAGCGGACCGCCACCGAGTCACCGAACCCGGTCCAGGTGATCAGCGCGAAGGATCTCGTCCAGTCCGGCTACACCGACATTTCGGACGTTCTGCGCAACATCAGCGCCAACGGCGCGAGCACGCTGAGCCAGTCCTTCAGCTTTGCGTTTGCCGTAGGCGCATCCGGTATCTCTTTGCGCGGCCTGTCGCTGGGCGACACGCTGGTACTCATCGACGGCGAGCGCTCAGTGCCTTACCCGCTGCTGGATGACAACGAGCGCAGCTTCGTCGACCTCTCCTCCATTCCTTTCACGGCCATCCAGCAGGTTCAAGTCCTCAAGGACGGCGCCTCCGCTCTGTACGGCGCGGATGCAGTCGCCGGCGTCGTCAACGTCATCCTGAGAAAGGAGTACCAGGGCTTCCACATCTCGACCGAAGCGGGCACTTCGCAGCACTGGGATGGTACCCAGGAGCACATCGGCTTCATCGGCGGCCGGGGCGACCTCGCCAGCGACGGCTACAACTGGTACGTCTCCGGCGATATCCGCCATCAGGACGACATTCTCTCCCGCAACCGCAGCGGCCAATGGGACAGCCTCGACTTCACGGGCTACGGCGGATACAACCGCACGCCGGGTGTCAGTTCGGCCGAGAATCCGAACATCCCCTACCCCAATTCGATCACGGGCTATCTGGTCAACCCCAACTACGATCCGACCAATCCGAACAGCCAGCAGTTCGCCTATCTGCCAGGCTGCGACGCGACTTCGCAAGCGCTCAATAAATGTTCATTCTTTCCCGCGGGCGCGCAGCTGCAACCGCCAACCAGCAACATCGACCTGCTGGCCAAGTTCACCAAGGAGCTTGGGGGCGGCTGGGAAGTCGGCCTGCAAGCGTCCTGGTTCGACAGCAGGTCGGAGCAGGTGGCCTCATACGCGAATGATCTGAACGCGGCCACCGGCACCGGCTACGGCGTCGGCGGGGCCACGACCATCGGCTTGGCGCCCGGTCAGCCGCCGAACGTGACCACCTTTCCCCTCACCACCGTCCCGGCCAATTACCCGGGCAACCCCTTCGGTGCGCCGGCGCCGCTGATCTACAACTTCCCGGAGCTCGGGTACTCACCCACGAATCAGGTCGACACAAAGACCTACCGTCTGATGGGCACTCTCTCGGGCAATGCCGCCGGCTGGGACATCGACGCCACCCTCGGCGCCATGTACGCCAAGATGGACCAGTGGATCTACGGCGCCGTAGAGCCGACCGCGTTGCAGAACGCGCTCAACAGCGGCTACATTCTCGGCAGCTCCACCGGCGCTTCGCTATTTGCCCCGCCGGCCCAGACCACCCCCACCAGCCAGCTCGACCTGATCGACCTCCACGGCACCCACAAGCTGTTCGACCTGCCCGGTGGGCCGTTGAACTTCGCGATCGGTGCGCAGTGGTACAAGGAAGAGCATGACGAGACACCCCCGCCGCTCGTCGAGCAAGGCATCCAGGCAGCCGACTCCATCTACGTGATCGGAACCGAGTACGACCGCGCGGCTTTCGCCGAGCTCGACGGCAACCCGGTCAAGTCGCTCAACGTCAACCTGCAGGGACGCTATGATAATTACCAGACCTTTGGATCGGCCTTCACACCGAAGATTGGATTCAAGTTCACGCCCGTGAAATGGGTCGCGCTGCGCGGCACCTGGGGCAAGGGCTTCCGCGTACCGTCGGCGGCCGAGGGCATATCGTCCGGCGAGGCGTTCGGCGCGGGCACCTCCAACGATCCGGTCCTGTGTCCGAATCCCACCACGCCCAATACGCCCGGGAACTATCCGAGTCAGTGTAACGTGGCGTTGACGGGCGTACTGCTGGCGAACCCACATCTGCAGAACGTCAAGTCGACCAACTGGACGACGGGCATCGTGTTCCAGCCACTCACCCAGGCGAGCGTCTCGGTCGATTACTACAACATCAAGCTCGACAATGACATCGTCCCGGTCTTCGAGGCCGGCGCGGGCTTCGCCGACGACATCAGCCTGGTTCGCGGGCCTTCGGTCGTGCTGCCCTACGTCAACGCCAAGGGCCAGACGGTGAATCAGGCGACGCCGGTGGGCCTGATCCTGGAGGAGAGCTTCCCGTACGTGAACGCCAGCTCGACCAAGACGAGCGGGTACGATGTGGACCTGCAGTATCACTGGGACATGGGCCGCATCGGCCGCTTCACCGGCGAGATGACATGGACGCATGAGATCACCTATCAGCTGATCGTCGGCGGCAGCACCTTCGATCTGGCCGGTACGCACGGCCCGTCGGGCGTGTCGGGCGACACCGGCAACCCGAAGGACCGCGTCAACTGGCGCCTCAGCTGGAACAAGGGACCGGTCACGATCACCCCCAGCATCAACTTCGTCAGCCACTTCAGCATCTCGGATCCGTCGTCCGGCATTCCGGACTGTGCCACGGCGATCGCCTACGGCGCCAACTTCCCGGACGGGGTGACCGCCGCGAACAAGCAGTTCTGCAATGTGGGCTACTTCCTGGAAACCGATGTCTATGGATCCTACCAGCTGACCACCAACTTCCAGCTGCATGCGTCGGTGACGAATCTCTTCGACAAGCAGCCGCCCGTGGACGTCCAGACCTACGGCTCGGGCAGCGTATTCCTGCCCTACGACGCCGCGCTTCATCAGGATGGCGCGGTGGGCAGGTACTTCCTGCTCGGGTTCGACTACGACTTCTGATTCAGGGAGGGCTGCCTCGAAGCCCCGCCTCGCGCGGGGCTTTTTTCGGCCATCACTTTTGACTCCGGGCGGACCGGTATTGACCGGCCGGCTCTGCCCGGGCCTCGCCCTCGAGCTCGCCGAGGCAGTCCCGGAGCAGCGCCGCCGCTCGCTCGAGGGCCTCGGCGGACAGTCCCGCATAGCCGAGCATCAGTCCGGGGCGTTCGGGGGGCTTGCGGTAGTAAAGGTGTATCGGGTAGAGCCCCAGGCTGCGTGCGACGCCGAGCTCGACCAGTCGAGTGAGCTGCGAGTATTCCACGTTCAGCAGCCAGACGACGATGTGGGTGCCCGCGTGCGTTTCCTGCACCGCGATGCGCTCCCTGCAATGGCGCCGCAACGCGTCGATGAAGACCATGCGGCGGTGCTCGAGCTCGACCACGGTACGGCGCAGGTACTTCTCGAATTGACGGCTGCGCATGAAGGCCGCGAGCGCCGCCTGCTCCACGGACGGGCTGCCGAGATCGTCCAGGCGCTTGACCCTGCAGAGATCGTCGCGGATACCCGGCGGACAGACTATGAAGCCCAGGCGCAGAGACGGGAACAGCGTCTTGGAGAATGTCCCTACATAAATGACGCGGCCGGAGAAGTCCAGGGAGCGCAGCGCCGCGAGCGGCCGCTCACGGAAATGGAACTCGCTGTTGTAGTCGTCTTCCAGGATCCAGCTGCCCTGGCGCGAGGCCACATCGAGCAGCTCCACGCGGCGCTCGAGACTCATTACCGCGCCGGACGGAAACTGATCCGACGGTGAGACACAGATGAGGCGCGCATTGTGACGGGCGAGCTCCGAGGTCACCATCCCGTTCTCATCGGTGCGCACGCTTACGATACGCGCGCCATGCGCGGTCAGTGCCTGCATCATGTAAAGGTAATGTGGGTCCTCCAGTGCGACCGTATCGCCTTCGTCGAGCACGGTTCGCACCGCAACCGTCATCGCCTGCTGCGTCCCGCTGACGATCAGGATGTCGCTCTCCGAGCACACGACGCCGCGCCGCCGCGCGAGGTAGTCGGCAATCGCCGCCCGTAGGGGCGGAAACCCCTGCGAGTCGGGATATCGTGGGCCGGCGACACGCGCGGCAGCCGTGAGCTTGCGGCTCCACGAGCGCATCATGTCGATGCCGAACGGCGGGTCGCAGTGCAGGTCGTAGCGCAGCCCTTCACGCAGCCGGCCCAACGTGTTGGTTCCGAGTTTGCGTAGGCGCGCCGCGTAGCGCGACTGCGGCGGCGCCTCGGCCGGCGGCGAGGTGAATCCGGGCGGCAAGGTGATATCGGCCACTTTGGTTCCGGATCGCTCGCTGGAAACCGTGAGCTGCTCCGCACGCAGGATCTCGTAGGCGGTGAGCACCGTGTTGCGCGAGAGATTGAGCTTCTGCGCCAGGTCGCGCGTCGCCGGCAGCCGCTCTCCGGGGTGGAAGTGACCCTCCACGATCGCCCGCTTCAGGACGCGCGCGAGCTGCTCGTATAGTGCCCCCCGGCCGTCGAGTGGGAATTTCGCTAGCAGCATTCTGGCACCGTAAAACGTACGCAATCTGGCACTTTCCGGTGCCAGGCTCGGGATCGTACGCTACCACACAGACCGTGCACGTGGCGCAGAGTTGACCGGCATGGAGCGCCAACGCGCTGCGCCCACGGGTCATCCGGCGAGGATCGCGCCGCCCGTCACGCCCACTGGCGGCAAATAGTGGGATACTACCGGTGGGTTGTGACTCACCATGAAGACCTTCATTTTGGTCGCATGCGTAGCGGCACTGCTGCGTGGAAGTGCATGGGCCGCGCCTCACCCGGCGTCCGCCGCAAAACCCGACCCGTCCGACATGTTGTTTGCGGCGCCCACTCAGCTGGACCGCTCGGGCCGCATCGTCGTTCCGGTCTTCATCGACGGCAAAGGGCCGTTCCGCTTCCTGGTCGACACCGGAGCGGACGGCTCGATGATCTCTCAATCGCTCGTCAGCAGACTCGGACTCACCTCCAATGACACCAGCGATGAGCGGGTCCAGGGCACGACGGGCATCGAGCAGTTACCGTGCGTTACCATCGCCGACCTGCGCATCGGCTCCATCGTCAAACATAACGTCCCCATGCCCGTGAGCCCCAGCCCCGTCATGACGGGGCTCGGCGGCATCCTGGGAATGGCCGGCTTCGGACCGGTGCGGGTGGTGGTCAACTTTCGCAGCAACCGGGTGGAGATCGACCGCTCGAGCGACCGCCTGGTGCAGGGATATCTCGGCATCCAGGCGCGGCGTACTTCGGGGGGCTTGCTGATGATCCCCGTCATCGTGGGGGACGTTCCGGTCGAAGCCGTCATCGACACGGGAGCCGAGGTGACCCTGGGCAACACCGCGTTGCGGCAAGCCCTGCTCCGTCAGGCTGCCAAGCACCCGGAGGATGCCAGGATCTACGGAGTCACCAGGCAGGTCAGCGACGGCGGCCTTGCCATCACCCCCTGGATTACCGTCGGGCCGGTCGTGGTCCAGGGGCTGGGGATCGTGTATTCGGACATCCCCATCTTCAGGATCTGGCATCTGGATTCCCAACCCGCGCTGATCATCGGCATGAACGTGCTCGGGTCGGTCGATGCGCTGGTGCTCGACTATCCGCGCGCTCGGATCTACCTGCGGCCGGCGCAGACGGGCGTCTCAGTCGATATCGACGCGCAGATGTCGCTCATCAAGCACGGCCTCAACGACGACGCCGACGGCGGCTGAGCTCGCGCGGCCAACGGTCCGGCGCTCGTCACAAACCGATCACACGCCGGTCACGGGCCTGTCACGTTGCAGCGGTAACGTTCGTCCGCAGTGCATTGCCCCGCGGACCGTCATTGCGGCATCTGACGAAACTGACTGAGCGGATCGACGAGCGGCTGTTCCGGACCCTGTACTCGCGATCACTCGTCTACAACACCTGCTGGGAGGATCCCGCAGTCGACCGGCGGGCGCTCGGACTCAGCCGCGAGGACGTCGTACTGGTCATCACCAGCGCGGGCTGCAACGCGCTCGACTACGCACTGCTCGCGCCGCGGCGGATCCATGCCGTGGACGCCAACCCTCGCCAGACCGCGCTCCTCGAGCTGAAGCTCGCTGGCGTGCGCGCCCTCGACTTCGAGGACTTCTTCCGCCTGTTCGGCCAGGGATTCCACCCTGACGTGCACGCCTTGTACGAGCGCAGACTACGCAGCCAGCTGACGCCATTCGCGCGCGAATATTGGGACCATAACCACGCCTGGTTCGCGAGCCGACGGGGGAGCTTCTATTTCCACGGCCTGTCCGGGCTGGTGGCCTGCGGATTCAGGGCCTATCTCGCCGCCCGCCCGCCTCTCGATGCCTGCATTCGCGCGCTCTTTGGCGCCGGCTCGATCGCCGAGCAGCGCACCATCTACGCAGAGCGCGTGGCGCCGCTCATGTGGGGCCCGGGCATGCGTTGGGCACTCTCGCGCCAGCTCACCCTGAGCCTCCTCGGGGTGCCGCGACCGCAGCGCCAGGAGATCGAGGCGCAGCACCCCGGCGGCGTGGCGGCCTACGTGCGCGACTCCCTGGAGTACGTGCTCTGTCAGCTTCCCCTGGCGACCAATTACTTCTGGCGGCTATATCTCGATGGCCGTTACACCCGCGCCTGCTGTCCGGAATACCTGAAGCCGCACAACTTCGCGCGGCTCAAGGGGGGACTTGCGGACTGCATCGTTCCGCATACGACGACCGTCACAGAGTTCCTGCACGCGGCGACGGAGCCGATCTCCAAGTTCATCCTGCTCGATCACATGGACTGGATGGCGAGTCACGATCCGCAGGCGCTGGCGGAGGAGTGGCGCGAGATCTTCCGCCACGCGGCGCCCGCCGCGCGGCTGATCTTCCGCAGCGCGCATCGCCGGCCGCGCTATCTCGCGGCGGTGAAGATCGGCGGCGTGAGCCTGCTCGAGCGGCTCACCTTCCACGAGCAGATCGCACGCGAGCTGTCCCGGCAGGACCGTGTGCACACCTACGCCGGCTTCCATATCTGCAATGTCGCCGCCTGATCTGCTCGCCGACTCGCGCGTCCTCTGGCGAATGCTCCGCGGTCTGCCGCGCAACGGAAGCGCCGCGCAGCGGCTACAGGCTTTCTATGCGCCCCAGGCGGGGCGCTATGATGCATTCCGCAAGCGGTTGCTGCACGGCCGTGAGGAGCTCCTGGAGCGGCTGCCGGCCGGGGCCGGCGATGTAGTCGTCGAGCTCGGTTGCGGCACCGGTGAGAACCTCGAGCGGCTCGGCAGCCGGGTCGCGCGCTTGCGGCGCCTCGTCCTGGTCGATCTCTGTCCGGCGCTGCTCGCGCAGGCGCGAACGCGTGCCGAACGGCTCAGCAACGTCGAGGTCGTCGAAGCAGACATCGGCCGCTATCGGCCGCCGGAGGCGGCGGACTGCGTTTATCTCTCCTACGCGCTCACCATGGTGGAAGACTGGCGAGCCGTCATTGCCAACGCCGTGGGGATGATTAAGCCGGGCGGAACGTTGGGCGTAGTGGACTTTTACGTATCATCCGCATGCCCGGCACGCGGCGGCATCCGTCATCCGGGTTGGGAGCGCTGGTTGTGGCGCCGATGGTTCGCTCACGACGGAGTCCGGCTGGATCCCGTTCACATGGCGCAGCTTGCGACCGCCGTGCCGGACTGCCGGATCCTCGAGCGGCGGGGCAAGGTCCCCTACCTACCCGCGCTGACCGCGCCCTATTACCTCTTCATCGGGCGCAAGCGCTGATCCGTCAGGGCGACGACGCCGCTTCCAGCGCCTCGAGCCTCGGGCCCTCCACGCGTCCGATCTTCATGGACGCGTCGTACAGCACCAGGGCGTGGCGGGCGAGCGAGTTCGCCGGGCGGCCGGACGCAGTCGGCTCGGTGGTCACGCCGGTCAGCCGCCGAGCCCGCGCAAGGCCCTGAAAGCGAAATCCGTGGCGCGGCCGTACACCGCCGCCTGCCAGGCCGCGGTATCGGTATAAAAGGCGTCCCGCATCTGCCGGCGGATCGGCGCCGCCGCTGCCGGATCGCCGCCGCCGTGACTGTGCAGCCAATGATCGGCGCGCAGCGCCGCCAGCACCTCCAGGACCGGCCGGGTGCCGAACTCCAGCCCGATCAGGGTCAGCTCCAACTCCGGCCGCAGCCGCTCGATGCCGCGAGCCATGGTCCCCGTCAACCGTGCGGAGACTGACTCGCCGGCCGACAGGTCGCGCACGTCTGGCCCAAACCATCGCAGAGCACGCTCACGCGCCTTCGGATCGGCGGCATCGAGTATCGGCTCGCCGTACGCCGGCGGCCCGAGGCCGGTGTGCAGGTCGAGCACCACGAGCCTGCGCACCGTGGACGGCAACATCTCGCGCACGACTCGAGCCAACATCTGCGCCGACCACGTCTCACGCACTCCACCGTAGAAGAGCCCGCCGGGCCGTGTGTACTGCCCGCCGCTGACCGCGGCCTGCAGAGCAGCCATGCCATGCTGTTGGGCATGCGCGCTCAGCGCCGCATCGGCCGCCTGGCGGATCTCGCCTTCCCACGCCTTTGGCACCAGCCAGTCGTGCAGCCGCTCATAGGCTTGCGACGACGGCAGCGGCGTCGAGAAATCGACGAAGTTGCGGTTGAGGTCGACGCCGTCCTCGGTGACACGCCGCAGCCAGGCAAAGCCGTAAGGGTTGATTGCGTGGAGCAGCATGAGGCAAGCGGAAGTCGGCAAGGCCTCGTGCAGACGATCCTCGAGAAGACCCACGAGACAACCCGAGCCCGCCAGACCCTCGACGCCATGCGTCCCTGCAATGACGAAGAGCGCGCTCTGCGCCTCCGCGGCGCCTAGCCGCGCGACGTCGAGGCTCAACGTCTCGCCGTTCGGACCGAGATGGTCAGGCAGCGTGTAGCTCACTGTCGCTGCTGACGCGCGTGCCGCCGCTGACCGAAAGCGCTCGCGCGCCGAGGCGTAGTCGGGGCTGAAGTACTCTGCAATGGGCATCGAAGGCTCCACGCGCCAAGCCGGGGTGGCGGCCGCATCCTGCCATAGGTACCCTGCGCGCACCATGTTACGCCCCGTCCCATCACAGAGCCCTGCCCCCGGCTCGGGCCCCACGCCACCTGCCGCGGGACCCGCCGCGTCCGCGGCCACGGCCCTGCCGCGCTTCGTATGGTGGGTGCGGCTGCTGTCGCACGTGCCCTTTGCGGTGCTTTATCTGCTCGCCGAGCTCGTCGGCTGGCTCGCCTTTCGAGTCTTTCCTCATCGCGACGAAGTCGTGCGGACGAACCTGTCGCTGTGTTTCCCGGAGCTCGACACCGCCCAAATCACCGACATCCGCCGCCGTTATTACAGTGGCTTCGCCCAAGCATTCGTGGAGGTCATAAAGTCCGCAACGCTTCCCCCCGAGGAGATCCGTCGGCGGGTGCGGATCGTCGGCATCGAGCAGGCCCACGCGCTGCTCGCGCAAGGTCGGTCGGTACTGCTCGCGGCGGCCCATCAGTGCAACTGGGAGTGGATGCTTCTCGCGCTGTCGCTCGAGCTGGAATTCCCGCTCGATGCCGCCTACAAGCCGCTGGTCGACAGTTGGGCGGAGCGCGAGATGAAAAAGGTGCGCAGCCGTTTCGGCAGCCGCCTGGTGCCGGCCAAGGAGCTGCTGGCCGACATCATCAAGCGCGGCAAGGTGGTGCGCGCCATCGCCATGGTCGCGGACCAGGAGCCGACGACCAGCGAGCACAAGCACTGGACGCGATTTCTCAACCGTGACACGGCGTTCTACATGGGGCCGGAGGAAATCGCGCGCGTCACCCGCTTCCCCGTGTTCTTCATCGGCATGAAGCGCACGGCACGCGGACTCTATGAAATGCGCTTCACGCCGCTGTCCTCACCCGGCGAGTCATTGAAAACCGGCGAGCTGACGGAGCGTTACGTTCGCCTGGTCGAGCAGCAGATCCGCGATGCGCCGCCCGACTGGCCCTGGTCGCACAAGCGCTGGAAGCTCAAAAAATCCCTCTATCAGGCCCGAGGCTCAGGACGCTGACGCCGGCGGATTACCCGTCTCGCCCGCGCGCCGCAGCTCATGCGGCAGCCCGAAGGTGACTCGCTCCTCGCGCCCAGCCACCTCGCGCGGCAATTGCGCACCCCAGGCGCCAAGCTGCTCGAGAACGCGCCGAACGAGCACCTCCGGCGCCGACGCCCCGGCCGTGACGCCGATGGAGTGCTTGCCTTCGAACCACTCGCGCCTGAGGTCCTCCGGGCCGTCGACGAGGTAACCCGGGATGCCCGCGCGGTCGGCCAGCTCCCGCAGACGGTTGGAATTCGAGCTCGACTTCGAGCCCACCACCACCAGCAGATCGCACTCGGCAAGCAGCTTCTTGACGGCATCCTGGCGGTTCTGCGTGGCGTAGCAGATGTCCTCCTTGCGCGGTGTCGCGAGCATCGGGAAGCGGCGGCGCAGCGCCGCGACGATCTCCCCGGTGTCATCGACGGAGAGCGTGGTCTGGGTTACGAACGCGAGGTTGCTCGGATCGCGGACCTCGAGCGAACTCACATCAGCCTCACTGCCGACCAGATACATGCCGCCGCCGAAGGAGGTATCGAATCGTCCCATGGTGCCTTCGACCTCGGGATGGCCGGCGTGGCCGATGAGAATCACCTCGCGCCCCTCGCGCGCGTAGCGCTGCACTTCCATGTGGACCTTGGTCACGAGCGGGCAAGTCGCATCGAATACGGTGAGGCCGCGCGCCTTCGCCTCGTCCTCCACGGCATGCGATACGCCGTGCGCGGAAAAGATCACCGTGGCGCCACCGGGCACCTCCTTCAACTCCTCGACGAAGACGGCACCGAGGCCGCGGAGCCGCTCGACGACGTGACGGTTGTGCACCACCTCGTGACGAACGTAGATCGGAGCGCCGAAGAGCACGATCGCCCGCTCGACGATGTCGATGGCGCGGTCCACGCCGGCGCAGAAACCGCGGGGATTGGCGAGAAGTACCTGCATCAAACACTCTCCTCAATTCGGGCCGCGGGTCGGGCCGCGTGCCTCGAGCCAGGCATCCGTGAGCAGTAGCGCCGCGCCGACGGTGATCGCCGAGTCCGCGACATTGAACGCCCACGGAAAGTACACACCATGCCAATGGGCGAGAATGAAATCGACCACGTGACCGATGCGCAGGCGGTCGATCAGATTCCCGAGCGCACCGCCCATGATCAGCGTAAGGCTGAGGCACAGCAGCCACTGAGTGCGGCCATTGAGACGCCTGAGCCAGAGCACGATTCCCGCAACCACCGCCACGGCGAGGCCCGCGAAGAGCCACTTCTGCCAGCCCGAAGCTTCCGCCAGCAGGCTGAACGCGGCACCCCTATTGTACGTCAAGGTGATATCGAGCACCGGCAGGAGCCGCACCGTGCGGTAGAGCGCCAGGTGATCGACGACCCAGAGCTTGACGAGCTGGTCGAGAGCCATTATCGCCACCGTAATGGGCAGCCACCGCCAGCCGCGCGGTGCCCGCGCGGCGACGCCGTCCTGCAACCGATCGGCCCTGCCGGTTTCCCGCTCATTGGCAGCGTTCATACGAAGCGGCGGTCCTCGCCCGGCCCGTCGATATTGGTCACGCAGCGGCCGCAAATCTCCGGGTGCTGCGGATTCGAGCCGACATCCGGGCGGCGCTGCCAGCAGCGGACGCACTTCGGGTCCGAGGTAGGCTTCACCGCAATCCAGACACCGCTGCGCCCGGTGTTGGTGGCGATAGTCGCGCCCGCCGGCGGCGTACCTGCGGCGCGATGGACACGCGCATGGGAGGCGATGAGGAAGAAGCGCAGCTCGTCTCCCAGAGCATTGAAGCGCTCGTACTCATCCGGGACGCAGTACACATCGACCTCGGCATCGAGCGGCGCTCCGATCGCACCGGCATCGCGTAGCCTCTCGAGCTCGCGCGTGACATCGCTGCGCAGCTGCAGCAGAGCCGGCCATTCGACGTCGGCCGCGGAGGTCTCCGGAACCTGATGCCAGGTCTCGAGAAACACAGACTCCGAGCGCTCGCCGGGCAGGAATTCCCAGATCTCCTCCGCGGTGAAGGACAGCACCGGGGCGAGCCAGCGCACCATGCATTCCGCGATGTGATGCATCACGGTCTGCGCGGAGCGGCGCGCACGTCCCGCCGCCGGCGTGGTGTACATGCGGTCCTTCAGCACGTCGAGATAGAAGCCGCCCAGGTCCACGCTGCAGAAGTTGTGCACCTTCTGATAGATGAGGTGGAAGGCGTAGCGCCGATAGGCCTCGATGATTTCCGCCTGCAGGGCGGCGGTACGCGCCAGGGCCCAGCGATCCAGCGCCAGCAGATCGGCGGTAGCCACGGCGTCGCGCTTCGGATCAAAGCCGTGGAGGTTGCCGAGGAGGTAGCGCACCGTGTTGCGTATGCGGCGATAGGAGTCCGCCATGCGCTTCAGGATCTCATCCGACACGCTCATCTCGTTGGCGTAATCGGTGGCGGAGACCCATAGGCGCAACACATCCGCGCCCAGCGTGCTCATCACCTTCTGCGGCGCGACCACGTTGCCGAGGGACTTCGACTGCTTGCGGCCCTTCTCATCGACCGTGAATCCATGCGTCAGGACGCCGCGATACGGAGCGCGCTCGTAGAGCGCCTCCGACATGAGGAGCGAGCTGTGGAACCAGCCGCGGTGCTGGTCCGAGCCTTCGAGGTAAAGGTCCACGGGCGCGACAATCTCGGGCCGCTCGGCGCCGACACATTCGAACGACAGTCCGGAGTCGGCCCAGACGTCCATGACGTCCTTGACCTTTTCATACCTGTCGGCCTCGGCGCCGAGAAGCTCGGCCGGATCGAGCGAGAACCAGGCCTCGATGCCGTCACGCTCGACACGCGCGGCCACCTGCTCTATCAGCTCTTGCGTGCGCGGATGCAGCTCGGCCGTCTCTGCGTCGACGAAGAGCGGAATGGGCACGCCCCACGTGCGCTGGCGCGAGATACACCAGTCGGGCCGGTTCTCGATCATACCGGTGATGCGCTGCTCGCCCCATTCGGGCGTCCACTGCACCCTCTTGATGTCACGCAGCGCATGTTGGCGCAGTCCTTTGCGTTCCATGCTGATGAACCACTGCGGCGTGGCGCGGAAAATGACCGGCGTCTTGTGCCGCCAACAGTGCGGATAGCTGTGCACGAACGGCTCGTGATGCACCAGCCGGCCGCGCGCCCGCAGCGCATCGATCAGGACGCCGTTGGCCTCCTCGACCTTCAGTCCCGCGACCAGTGGCGTGTCGGCCAGGAAGCGCCCGTCATTGCCGACCGGGTTGACGACGGGCAGCCCGTAGCGCTGGCCGACAGCGAAGTCCTCGTGACCGTGCCCGGGGGCCGTATGGACCGCGCCGGTGCCGGCATCGAGCGTCACGTGCTCGCCGAGAATGACCGGCACCTGGCGGTCCTCGAACGGGTGCTGCAGTTTCAGTCCCTCGAGATCGCGGCCTGCGGCTTCCGCCAACACCGTAAGCCGCGTCATCCCGAAGCGCTTCAGGCACGGGTCGAGCAGGTCCGCGGCGAGAATGAGCCGCGAGCGCTCGCCCGCGTGCTCCACCTCGACCAACACGTAGCGGAATTCGTCGCGCAGCGCCACGGCCTGGTTTGCGGGCAGCGTCCATGGGGTAGTGGTCCAGATGACGAGGTCCGCCGGCGCGCTGCCGAGTCGCCCCGCCCCCAGGCCCATGCGGCGCTCGAGGTCGCGGGAGTCGACGACGCGGAAGGCAACATCCACCGCGGGAGAAGTCCTCTCCTCGTACTCGACTTCCGCCTCGGCGAGCGCGGAGCGGCAGTCGAGACACCAGTGCACCGGCTTCACGCCCTTGTAGAGATGTCCGTTCTCGATGACGCGGCCGAAGGCGCGCAGCTGTTGCGCCTCGTAGCGCGGCGCCATCGTCAGATAGGGACGATCCCAGTCCCCGAGCACTCCCAGGCGCTTGAAGTCGAGCCGCTGCTGATTCACCTGCTCCTGCGCGAAGGCGCGGCAGGCGGCTCTGAAGGCGGCCGCATCCAGCTTTTGCCCCGGGCGGCCGTGCTTCTTCTCCACCTGCTGCTCGATGGGCAGCCCGTGACAGTCCCAGCCCGGGATGTAGGGCGCGTCGAACCCATCCAGGGATCGCGACTTGACGATGATGTCCTTGAGGATCTTGTTGACGGCGTGACCGATGTGGATGGCGCCGTTGGCATAAGGCGGCCCATCGTGCAGCACGAAGCGCGGGCGGCCGCTCGCAACCCGGCGTTGCTTGCCGTAGATGTCGCGCTCGTCCCAGGAGGCGACCATGGCCGGCTCGCGCCGGGCGAGGTCCGCCTTCATCGGAAAAGCGGTCTCCGGCAGGTTGATCGTGCTCTTGTAGTCGCTCATTCGAGGTATTCAGCCATTCAAAATCCGTCGCGCAATATCTGTCGTGCCTGGACCGCATCCTTGTGCATCTGGGCGACCAGGGCGTCGAGGGACGGAAAACGCTCCTCCTCGCGCAGCTTCGCCACGAACTCCACTTCGATCTCGCGGCCGTAGAGATCGCCCGAAAAATCGAACACGTGCGCCTCCAGGAGCGTGTGCTCGCCGTCGACCGTCGGACGCGTCCCGAGGCTCGCCACGCCTGGCAGCGGTCCGTCCGCGGCGCCACGCACCCGAACGGCAAAGATGCCTTGCACCGGAGTACGCCGCCTCTCTATCTGCAGGTTCGCCGTCGGGAAACCAAGAGTGCGCCCGAGACGGTTACCCTGCACGACCCGGCCGGTCATCGAGTACGGCCGGCCGAGCCAGCGGCGCACCTGCTCAAAATCCGCTCTGGCGAGCGCATCGCGCACGCCGCTGCTGCTGACGCGGTCTCCGTCGACAGTCACAGGCGCCACCACGTCGACCTCGAACCCCAGCCGCTGGCCCGCAGCCGCGAGCGTCACCGCCGTCGCCTCGCCGTTGCGTCCGAACCGAAAATCATGGCCCACGACGACCAGCGGCGTCCGCAGCTCCTGCGCCAACAGGCCCGCGAACGCCTCGCCCGAGAGGCTGCGCAGTGACGGCCCGAAACGCAACAGCCACAGGAAATCGCATCCCAGGCGCGCGAGCACGCGCCAACGTTCCCGGCACGAGGTCAGACGCGCCGGCGCCCGGTCCTCACCCATCAGGAACTCGCGCGGCATCGGCTCGAAGGTGAGCACCATGGCCGGCCGGGACAGACGTTCGCCGTGCTCCTTGAGCCGGGCGAGCAGCGCCTGGTGGCCCACGTGCATGCCGTCAAAGGTGCCGATCGTGACGACGGAGCCCCGCTGGCGGTCGTTCAGGCCGTTGAGTCCGCGAATGAGCTCCATGGGGCCGCTAAGCCGCTGATGTCAAAAGGTAAAGAATACAGGATTCATGCCGGTGCTTGGCGCCACTTGAGCCTGGACGTCTCCACCTTATGTGAAGAGACCGTCCGGGTCCGGCTACGTTCCTGGCTAGCGTTGACAACGTCCGGCCATCTGAGCAGACTAGCGACCCCCGCGAGCCGGGGGAAGGTTCATTTTTCTTCAACGGAGAGCATGTGGCCAACACCAAGTCCGCCGAGAAGGCGGCTCGCCAAGCCGAGAAACACCGCGCCCGCAATGTCGCTTTGCGCTCGCGGATGCGTACAGCCGTACGCGATGTGACGGCGGCGGTTACCGGAGGGAACAAGCAGGCAGCTCAGGCCACCTACAAGGAAGCTGTTCCGGTCATCGATACTCTGGTGAACAAGCAGATCATCCACCGAAACAAGGCGGCGCGACACAAGAGCCGGTTGGCGGCTCGGATTCGCGCACTGCCGTGAGGTCGACTGCGATGAATGGTCAAGAGAAGCTCCGCTGGACTGCCCTGCCGAATTCGGCTCCGATCCCGCTCAAGCTGAAGCCGGCTGCTCGTCGACAGTTCCTCCTGCAGGTGATACGGGGCCGCGTGCCTCGCGATCCTGCTCCTCCAAAAACGCCATAACGGCCTCGCAGAGCTCTCTCGTTCCGCTGCCGGTGGCTGCGGACACGAGGAAGTGCGGCCCACGGTACCGTAGGCTGCGGACGATAGCGCGCGCGCGTTTCTGCGCCTCTGCCGCAGGCAGAAGGTCGCTCTTGTTGATCACCAGCCAGCGCGGCTTCGCCGCAAGCTCCTTGCTGAACTTCTTCAGCTCCTGAACGATGGCCCGGGCGTCCTTCACCGGGTCGGCTTCCGGATCCGGCGGCGCAATATCGACCAGGTGAAGCAGCACCCTCGTCCGCTGCAGATGCCTCAGGAAGCGGATTCCAAGCCCCGCCCCCTCCGCCGCTCCCTCGATGAGACCCGGGATATCGGCCATCACGAAGCTGCGGTGCTGCCCGACGGCGACGACCCCCAGGTTGGGATACAGCGTGGTGAACGGGTAGTCCGCCACCTTGGGCCGCGCCGCGGAAACCGCACGGATCAGCGTGGACTTGCCGGCGTTCGGCAGGCCCAGCAGCCCCACGTCGGCGATGACCTTTAGCTCGAGCTCGAGCGCCCGCTTCTCCCCGGGCAGCCCCGGACCGAACTGGCGCGGTGAGCGGTTGGTGCTCGATTTGAAGCGCTGATTGCCCCAGCCTCCCTTGCCGCCGCGAGCCACCGCCAGCACGTCCCCCTCGTGGGTGAGATCGCCCAGTTGCTCGCCCGTCTCCGCATCACGCACCATGGTGCCCACCGGCATGGGGATGTAGAGATCTTCCCCGCTGCGGCCCGTGCAGTCGTTCGCGCTGCCCGGCTCCCCGTGCTGCGCGCGCAAGGTGCGCTCGACGCGATAGTCCGCCAGGGTATTGATCCCGGGAATGGCGCGCAGAAAGACGCTGCCGCCGCTGCCGCCATCGCCGCCGTCAGGGCCGCCGAACGGCACGAACTTCTCCCGGCGAAAGCTAGTGCTGCCGCGGCCGCCGTTGCCGGCCTGCACCTTGATTCTGGCCTCGTCGACGAATTTCATGCGGTATTCCCAGACGAAAACCCCGGCTCGAGGCCGGGGTTTTCAGGGTCGATCGGTAGGCGGCAGTGGTTACGCTTCGGTGGTCTCGGCCGGGGTCTCCGTCACGCCGATCTCCGGCAGGACGTTGACGTACAGCCGCTGCTCGGCGCCCCGGCGCTGAAACTGCACCTTGCCCGACACCTTGGCGAAGAGAGTGTGGTCGGTGCCGGTGCCGACATTGGAGCCCGCCCTCACCGGAGTCCCGCGCTGGCGGATGATGATGTTACCGGCAAGCACCTGCTCGCCGCCGAAGCGCTTCACGCCGAGTCGCTTGGAATGGGAATCGCGGCCGTTCTTGGTACTGCCGCCAGCTTTTTTGTGTGCCATGTGTGTGCCTCAGCCTGCGCTGATGTCCGTCACCTTGATCTCGGTGAACGGCTGGCGGTGGTTCTTCTGCCGCAGGTAGTGCGCGCGGCGCTTGAACTTCACCACCGATATCTTGGCGCCCTTGCCGTGGCGAACCACGGTGGCGAGCACCTTGCCCCCTGCGATGAGCGGATTGCCGAGCTTCACGTCGGCGCCCTCGCCGACGAGCAGGACCTGGCCGAACTCGACCGTGGCGCCGGCCTCGGCGTCGAGCTTCTCGATGCGCAGTACGCCGTCTTTGGTGACACGATACTGCTTTCCGCCGGTGGCGATCACTGCGTACATAGGCTTAAGACGAGCGCGGGGGGCTGAAGAAAGGCCGCGCATTCTACTGGCGCCCCCCCGGCGGGTCAAACGCCCAATTTTGGACCATTTACGACCCTCGCGCGCCCCTGGTCCATTCTCCGCGGCCCCCGCGTCGGCTACGATGCGTGGCCGTACTCGAGGTCCGATCTGCTAATGACATTGGAAGAAATCCGCGCGCTCGTCCACTCGGACCTCGGTTCCGTGGACCAGGTGATCCGCGCGCGCCTGAAGAGCGCCGTCCCGCTCGTGGACCAGATCGCCGAGCACATCATTTCCGGGGGCGGCAAGCGGCTGCGGCCGCTGCTGGTCGTCCTGGCCGGCAGGGCGTGCGGGCACCGGCCGCATGCGCACATCGAGGCGGCCGCTTTCATCGAATTCATCCATACCGCGACGTTGCTGCATGACGATGTGGTCGACGGCTCCTCGCTTCGCCGCGGCCGCGACACCGCCAACCAGGTCTTCGGCAATCAGGCGAGCGTGCTGGTGGGCGATTTCGTCTACTCGCGCGCCTTTCAGATGATGGCTTCGCTGACCTCCCAGCCGGTCATGGAGATCATGGCCGACGCCACCAATGTCATCGCCGAGGGCGAGGTCATGCAGCTCATGAACGCGCATGACCCCGACACCACCGAGCAGCGCTACCTCGAGGTCATCTACCGCAAGACCGCCAAGCTCTTCGAGGCCGGCGCGGAGGTCGCCGCAGTGCTTGCCGGCAGCCCGGAGCAGGTGCGCCAGGCGCTAGGGACTTACGGCCGCCATCTCGGCACGGCCTACCAGCTGGTGGACGATGTGCTCGACTACCGCTCGAATCCAGCCGAGCGCGGCAAGAACCTGGGCGACGATCTCGCCGAGGGCAAGCCCACCCTGCCCCTCATTTACGCACTGCGCAACGGCACGGAGATGCAGCGCTGCGCGATTCGCGTCGCCATCGAGAAGGGCGGTCTCGCCCAGCTCGAGCCCATCATCGCCGCGATCGAGTCGACCGGCGGCCTGGAGTACTCGGCGCGGCTGGCGAGGGAATCGGCCGAGCAGGCGCTACTCTCATTGAATCCGCTGCCGGAGAGCATCTACAAGGAAGGGCTGGCGGCGCTGGCGCGCTTTGCGGTGGAGCATACGACCTGATTCGGCGGCTGCGAGGCCACCCGCCCTCGACGGCCGTTGAACCCCGGGAGTCGCTTCAGTACACTGCGCGCCCCGCCCTCCCTGCCGCCTCCGGCCTCCCAGGGTCCGCGGAGCCCGCCATCTCGGGGTGTAGCTCAGCCTGGTAGAGCACTACGTTCGGGACGTAGGTGTCGCAGGTTCAAATCCTGTCACCCCGACCAAAATGAAGAATTTCGGCCTCTTTGAGATCGAGAAACTCGAGGACATAGGGGTCCTTGATCTCCTCATCAGGCGAGGTCGTGTCGTTTGCTAGTGCCCTTGCGAAGCATGGCTCTTTTGTTGAGAGCGAGTGCCGTGCGCTCATAGAATTGGGACTGAATCTGACGATCGAGCTGCCGAATCGTCCAACCACCGCGGAGGGCCTCACTCTCATAGAAGCACCGGGCGTTCTCGTTTCTGACCGCAAGGAGCCTCGTATAGTGAGACCAGGGAAGCGGGAACCGTGAGTGACCTCGTTCCGAGGAGACATCGACCAACTTCGCAGACGTTGTCTGCGAAATATGGCTCCCATGCTCAGCACCTGCCGACGCAAGTAATTTCGCAGACGCTGTCTGCGGAATTTGCCAGCCGAGATAGAAGGCCCGCATCTGCTCGAGGTTCCGTTGGGAGAAACCCCGACCGAAACGCCTTGAAAGATCGCGAGCCAGGCGTTCGAGTAGCCGCTCTCCATAAACGGCGCGCGCCGCCCCTTTCTGCACCTGTTCAACGATTCGACGGCCCACAAGCCAATAGGTGGTCGCCATAACCGCGTTTACGGATCGAGCTGCGGCGCGGCGCGCGCCCTCAATCATGCGCGCGACATCCGCCAGAAGGTCTTCGTAGACTGCCACCTGCGTTCGCTTCATTCGTCTCATGATCCGTTAGAGTCCCGTGTGGACAACTCCTCCAAGAGCATTTGGTCCGATCTGCTCACGACACCCAGGGTTGCAAAAGTGTACAGCAATTTCCTTCCGTCGAAGAGTCGGAGCCATGGTGTTGCCGAACGCGAGACTGGGACGTCTTGCAGGACGGGTTGAAGCCGTTGGGTACGCTGGACATGGCGCGTGCGTATGACATGGCGTCTTGCGGGGCGCCCGACACCCTTTATGAATGTCAGCTTTGGGTCGTCACAGCGGCACGGCGATTCAATGGCGGCGTCGGGCACTGAGCCGTCCTTTCGGCCCGCGAACCTGGGCATGGCTGGCTTGCCGGCCGATCGCCTGCGCCATCCAGGAGGGCAACGCCGCACGGGCAGAGGCGAGAGCGCTCCATTCAGCGCGGGGAAGGGTGCGGCGTAGCGTAGGCCAGCGACTCGCCTGCATGCGTCGGCCCCATCCAGGCCAGCGCACGCACAGCCGCCCCCGCCTGGCCTGTGCCCAGGGCCAACATCCACCGCGGCGCATGCTTTATAAGCACCTCCGAGTGGCCCAATTCAGCTTTCGGGTTTTTCCGGAGGTCAGGTAGACCTCACGAATGGGAACCTGTTGCGTCAGCCCCAGGGCGTTGGCAGCGCGGGCACCATGTGGCGCGACGACGTCTCCGCTTTGCTCGGCCATTGCCTTCACGACTTTCTCCGGGGCAGGGGCGCGCGTGCCGAATCGGCTGGAGACCGGAGCGACGTAGATGCCGCGTGCCACGCGCAGCAGCTTGCCGGCCTTGGTCAGCCGAGAGAGAGCCTGATCGATCGCCGGACGGCTCCCCAGGTGCAGAAATTCCTCGAGTGACAGCACGCCTCCCTCGGGCAGAGATTCCGCTTGCAGCAGGATGGTTTCGGGCAGCGTGTTCACCGGCGTCTCCATATGTAAGAAACTATGCGTGTGTTTCTGACATACGCCAAGTAGGCCATTACGAGGCCAGTGCGTGTAACTCTCTGAATCTCCTTGGGGGCGGCCAGCCAATGAACCGCGGCAGCTTTATCGCGCGCTCGCCGTAGCACCAGCCAGGCTCGGTGGCTCGCCATCTGTGGGACATGGCCGGGGGCATTCGAAGACATGCGAAAGACATGTACGAGTTTGGTGGCCGGAGCAGGACATTGGGTCGCCGAGGAGCAGCCCGGGCGGGTCAACACGCGCCTTCTGTATTTCATCCAGGACGCGCAGGCCGCATGACCGCGTTTCCTGCGGAACAGGCAGTAAGGGGATCTCTTGGCCGGCAACGACTACAGCTGGTGTCGGCCATGACCGGCCGATCGACGTGCACCGACGAGCGACCGGAAAGCGGCCATTGGCCCCTCAGGTATCCGCCGAGCTATCATGCCGTCACAACCTGGACGGCCTGACTGGCGCCGATGGCTCGATGGCTGGCAACCGAATGTCCGGAAAGGCCGACACATGCTTCCGTTGCAGGATCCACGCTGGCATCAACTGCAAGCTGGCTACAAGGTACCGTACGATGCCTCGGTGCCATTGAGGCGCATGGAGGCCGGCCTCAATGTGTGGAAGGAGTTGTGGCAAGAGCTGCACCACCAAGGTGACGTCTGAGAGGCGTCGTACGCCGCCGTTCCCCACATCGTGCGCATCAGCGCCGCGAAGCGCGTGCGGGACTGGAACCTCTACGCCTTAGCGGCGACGATCGAGGTCGAGCGACATCGTCGGGGCAACCCTCCGATTCCGGATTGGGCAGAGACTGATTACCGACACGCCTGGCACGAGCTTGTGCGACTTGCGCTTGCCGACCTCGCGTCAAGCTGTGATGCCCTCACGCTGCGGGCGGCGCTGAGTGTCGTAGCGCTCGGGCGGGAGGATCTCAAGCTTGGAGCGCTTCTCAACTACGTGGATACTGACGAGATCTCCGGGTACGTGGAAAATCAGTTGGCGTGGTCGGAGCTATACGGCTGAGTTAGGTATCCAGGAAATCATTCCTTATTGCGGCCACCTTCGCCGTCCGCTAGGTCCGAGCGATGATAGAAGCCGCTGCCGTCGCTCTCGGCCAAATACCCGCACTATCCATCATGTACTACGACACCTTCCCACATGATGTCGTCTGGGCGGCCTTGAGCATCACCGTCGTCCATGTAGAAGGTAAACCGCCTGCCCATAGCCGTACGCAGCGTCAATCCAAGTTTCTCCAAGTCCTCGATAGAGCCGCGGCGCTCTAGGGAGTAACCCCTTTAGGTCATTCGTGCGTTGAGATCGCAATAGATCTCAGCCGCCGTTCCCATATGCGGTTGCGGGTCGACGACAGTCTATAGTGCGGCAGCCGCCTGCGAAGCAGAACCCTTCTGGCGGATATACTCCTCAAGGTGTGTAGCCGCGAGATGCACGTCAGACAGGGCAATGGCCGCTCGCCCTCGGGCCATCCATTTCATAAATGCGTTGGGGTTAAGTACCCAAGGTCTGTCGGCGGTACGCCAGGCGGCGTCCATGCGCTGAACCCACCAACCAGGGAATAGCACCACGCCCTTTATTTCGAACTGTTTCTTGGCCTTCTCCGTCAGGAGCACTCGCAGGCACCGGGCGTTCCTCTCAACCTGGTCTAGCGGATCACGGTCAGGCTGAAAGCCGTCGACGAGGATATGATCCCGCTCAAATGAAATTTCTGAACGCCGGCCCAATGGCTTAGAACGCGTTTTTGTCTCGATCGCGTAAAATCCTATCGTCGACAACACGACATGATCAATGTTACCGACCTTCAATGGGACATCGTGGAATACACGAGCGCCAGACCCCCGGAGGCTATCAAGCAGAAATGCGACGGATATTTCGCCGTCGCGGCCCAATTGCAACGCCCGTATTCGAGGGTGGGCACGCATGAAGCGCCAGACGCAGAGCGCGATGGCCCAGAGAGCCGCGCCACAGTAAAGAGCAGGATGTCTGGACCAGTGGTGTATGGATGCTTGCCACTCGATCAACGCCATGATAGAAAGTAGCGTTGCTGCCATCAACGCGGGCAGCAGATCGTTGAACGCGAGCTCAACGAGTTGTCCCCGAATGGAATCACCGGGAAGCCGAGGGAGACTTCCCTGAAGAGGAGAGCGTCGTTTCACGTGTACCTTGGGACCTACTGGCAGCCCGTTGGAGCAGATTAGTGACTCTGCCGACTAAGAACCCGCCGATTCGGTCACGCTCTACAAAGCTCGACTTCCCGGAGGTAGTGTGCAGCGCTGATGGCGATGCCAATCGCTCGCGGAGCTATGGTTGCTTTGTGAGCAGCGGGATTCCGAAAGCTATCTCCTTTTCCCTTGAGCGAGAATGACCGCTGAGCGCGCGGCCGGACGTCTCCTCGTGGCCGACACTTTCCCGCGGCCACGGGGTGGCGAGGTGCGGCCAGAACCGGTCATCGAAACTCACTCTTAACTTTAACGAGTTTCCGAATAGCGGACACTCCGCGCTTAGGTTACATATTCGCTGCGGACGCGCTCCTGCAAAAGATCAGCGCTTGGGATCGTGGCGCCTTCGATCCGAGTACTCAACCGCACGGTGTCTATCTATCCCTTTTGCCTGTTCGAGGTACAGCGGATGATCCGTCGGTTCCAAATAAAACTCTGGTCGCGTGTTTGGCCCCGTCAGTTGAATGGCAACAGCCAGTCCCACTGAGTTCTTTCGATGAAGCGGTAATCTATTGGAAAGCGAACCGGACAAACGAGGCTCGTTCGCCTGATCTGGATCGCGCCACCGCAAGTAAATGCGCGAGAACGCGTCTTCCGAGATCTCGCTCCAGACACCAATGCAATATTTCTTCCTTTGCCCTTTGACGCGCAGCGGGAGCAAACCTCGCACGAAGAAGCGGTTCCGATCAATTGCGCAAATATCGGAATTGATATCGCACCGAGCCGTTCGCTCCGTTTCCGCAAGCGTGTAGATTTCGTCGGGCAGCCCAAACGAGAGTTCGCTGTTGTCCAGCGTATGAGTCTTGCCGCAGACCGCGCATTTTACTAAATCAGTCGTCATGATCCGGTGGGGCGTGCGCAGCGCACGACCTATCAGTGACAGGACTTGAATTACTCACGCACGAGCACCTTCGCGCAAGGAAACGTCGCTTCCCTGGAGGCATAATCTCAAATCGTAATAGAGTGCGAGCTCAGCCGCCGTAGCCAGAGGAAAGGTCAGCGCGTTGCAGATTGATGCCCCGACTGCGATGACGCGGTGGCTGTAAACATTGGCGGCCACCAGCGACCCTCGATCACTGCTGCGATGCGCGCTCCGCACTGGTTTCGAACGCTTCTGCGCTGACGCCTCCGAGGTGACGATGGCGTCGCCGTGAATTGTAGAACGATTCGATCTAGTCGGAAACATCGAGGAGCGCATCCGGTTGATCGAGCGAATCTTTCACAACCTTGGCCACGGCGGCCTGGAGGCGCACATCCGCGCACGTGTCACGTACTATCACCAGGCAGGGTACTGCGCGCTGGCAGTGCACGAGAGCCGGCTGACGCAGCGGCGGTTGAGCGCCATTATGTACACTCTGGCGCTATCGGGCCGGAAACTCTAAGATCGTCTGCCGTGCGTCCCCATCGATACCAGATTTCCATTGGTGATTTGCGTCACGCCGCGACGGCGGGGGGCCAGCTTCCGGCCTATTCTTCCGAGCGACATCTCGAATTCGTAGCGCCGACGCACACCAGCGCCCGAAGCTGCACGGGCGAACACGAGATCATGAGCCTCGGGGAGGATCTCCTCCTCACACGGTGCGACTTTCATTCGGTGCCGACGGCCGCGCGGCAGAGTGAGCGCTGGGAATTCGACCATCGCGGCTGGCTGATGATGCATTTCCGGCTCGACGGAATCAGCAACGATGAGACCGCGGACGGTCGCAATTGGTCTTTGGGTGCGGAGACCTTCTTCCTGTCAACCTCGACACAGCGACTTTCGATGGCTCGCGAGCTTCTGGGTGATACGTGGCGGACCGTGGCCATTGCCTGCCGCCCATCGTTCATCCTGCGCCACCTCGAGTTCCCGGCCGGCAGCCTGCCTGCGGAGCTGAGGGCCTTCCGCTCCGGCGATGCCGAGGTCGATTTCTGGTTCGCGGGACATCTATCGGAGCAGATGAAGACGGCCGTCGGCGGCCTGCTGCATCCGCCGGTGCACACCACCGTGCGGCCGATCTACCTCAAGGCCAAGGTCATCGAGCTCGCCTGTCTCGCGCTCGATCGCCTGAGCACCCCGGAGCTGCGGGGACAGGGGGCGATCGAGCTCAGCTCGCGTGATGTCGCGTCGGTGCGCGCCGCGCGGCGGCTGCTGGATGAGAGTGAGACCGCGCCGTCGCTGGAGGAGTTGGGACGGCGCGTGGGACTCAATCGGACCAAGCTCGCCGCGGGGTTCAAGCAGGTCTTTGGCACCACGGTGGGCGCTTATCACCGCGACCGCCGCCTGGCGCTTGCGCGCGAGATGCTGGCCAAGCCCGGCGTGCAGATTCGCCAGGCCGCGATCGCGGCAGGCTACTGCGACATGAGTAGTTTCACCAAGGCCTACAAGGCGCGCTACCGCGCTTTGCCGTCCGAGCTGCGCCGCAAGCGCGGTATGATCGGGCCGAGATAATTACGGCAGCCCCAATCTGACGGACGGCAGCCCCACGCTCGGGTTGCGCCGCGGCTCAATCTCTCCCTCGTGACGACGCGTCTCCAGAGCGCGCTGCACACATCAATCGGGGGGGGCAGATGCGCGACAAAAGGGTGACCCAGTCTCTGAAGCTCGGCCGACTTGCCTTCGCGACCACGTTGTGCGGCGCCGCGACGCTGCTCAGCACCGTCGCAGTCGCGCAGAGCCTGCCGCTAGCCCAAGAGCAATCCCAGAACACGACTCAGCCGCCGGGCGCGACCGATGGGCCGGTGCTCGACGAAATCGTCGTCACGGCCCAGCGGCGCCAGCAGCGACTGATAGATGTGCCCATTGCCGTGACAGTCGTGACCGGATCGGACCTCGCGGCTCGAGGCGTCACCTCCTTGCAAGACATGCAGTACGCCGTGCCCGGCCTCACCATCGCTGAAACCGGACCCGGCCAGGAGCGCATACAGCTCGACGGCATCGGCTCCAAGGGAGGCTCGACCGGTGCGCCGACCGTCGGCGAATACCTCGATGAGATGCCGATCACGGCGCCCGACGGCGGACAGGGCTTGGACCTTCGCCTCATCGACATGCAGCGCGTCGAGGTGCTGCACGGACCCCAGGCGACGCTGTACGGTGAAGGCTCGATGGGCGGCACGGTCCACTACATCACTCAGGCGCCCGATCTGGCGCGCTTCGACGGTGAGGTGGCGGGCAACTGGGGAAGCATCGCCGACGGAGCCGATAGCTACCGCGGTGATGCCGTCCTGAACGCACCGCTCGTCCCTAACGTGCTCGGCGTCCGCCTGGTCGCGGGATATGAGAGAGACGGCGGCTGGATCGATTCGCTCGCCACCGGCCGCAAGGATATCAACGGAGCCGACTTCAGGACCTTCCGCGGCACGATCCTGTATCGCCCGCTGAATAATCTGTCCGTCTCGCTGATGGTGCTGCATCAGCAGCAGACTCAGGACTACCAGAATTTCGGCATGCCGGACCGCAGGACGGCGACCGCCTTCCCCACCTTCAACGAGGAGACCTACAACCTGGGAAACCTCGTCATTACCTATGATCTGGGTTGGGCGACCCTGACCAACTCCACCGGGTTCCTGCACCGGGAGCCCGACGTGGCCACCGATTTCACGGCCTACTTCCTGCCCTTTCTACCCTTGCTCGGCCTGCCGCCCAGCGTCACATCGACGATCGGCTCGATCGGGTATCCGAACGTGAGCAAGCACAATGCCCTGAGCGAGGAGCTGCGGCTCGGCTCCAACAGCGCCGGGCGGTTCAATTATCTCGTCGGCGCCTATTTTCGCGATTACCGGGCCGACGGCGTGGATGACACGGTAACCGCTCCGGGCACGCTGCCTTTCCCGCTCCTCGACGAGATCTTCGCCTCGAGCTCCAAGTCCTGGGCGGCGTACGTGCAGCTGCGCTACGAGCTCACGCAGAATCTCGAGGCGCAGCTCGGCGTGCGTCACTATCAGGACCACGAGGTCTTCACTCAGACCGGTTTGGGCGTGTTCGACGTTCCGGGCACCAATACGGGAGACGGCACGTTCACCTCGAACAATCCGCAGCTCAACCTCTCGTACAAGCTCGGCCCGGGCGGTCTCGTCTATCTCAATGCCGCCAAGGGATTCCGCAGCGGGCAGTTCAACCTGGGCGCGCCACCGCCGGCGCCGCCGTCGGTCGGACCCGAGACTTTGTGGACTTATCAGCTCGGCGAGAAGCAAGAGTGGCTCGGGCGGCGCCTCGACACCGACTTCTCGGTCTACTACAACCAATGGAAGGACATTCAGGCTCTCGGTGTGGCGGACGGTAGTCCGCTGAGCTATTTCACCAACAGCGGCAGAGCTTCCGGGCCGGGCGTCAATTTCAATGTCTTGGCGCGGCCGATTCCGCAGTTCACTCTGTCGGCGACGGTCGGATTCGCCGATATGAAGTACGACGTCAATTCGGCCGAGACGAATGCCGGCGATCCGCTCGACATGGTCTCGAGATGGACGTACTCGGTGGCCGCCGACGAGCGTCATCCGCTGAGCGCGGGCTCCACGTTGACCGTGCATGTCGACTTCGGTCACGCGAGCGGCTACGAGTTGATCATCCGGGACTACCCGGGCCCGCAGCAGGTCTTCCCGACCGATCGGCGCAACGTGCTGAACGCACGACTCGGGCTCGACTTCGGCACGTACGAGGTGGCCCTCTTCGGCCACAACCTGACGAACGACAACGGCACCCTGTATCCCGCGATAGGCTCGTTTCCGGAGCCGGTCCTGCCCACTCCCCGCACGCTGGGAGTCGAGGTGAAAGTTGATTTTTGATCGCGACACTCACCTCGCTGTTCTCAGCCGCGACTGGGCCGGGCTGATTCCCGCCGCGCTGCTGGGCGCGGCCGGCGCAGCACTCGTGGCAAATGCCTCGCCGTGGAGTCTCGCAGCGGGTGGGTTGCTGGCGGCGTGCGCTCTGATACTGGCCGCGGGCGCGGCGTGGCACCTCCTCCACCTCGCCCGCGTGAAGGCTCGGCATCCTGCTCCCGGCCGGCTCGTGAATGTGGGCGGATTTCGTCTGCATGTGTTGGCCGAGGGGGAATGCAAGGGAGCGCCCGCTGTGGTCTGGTTGCCCGGCGGCCACAGCGGCGGGTTCGCGTTGTACCACCTGCATCGCATTCTGCGCGAGGAGACGCGCTCGATTCTGATCGACCGCGCCGGCACCGGCTGGAGCGATATCGGACCCTTCCCGCGCACCACTGCTCGCGAGGTGGTCGAAGTTATCGCAGCCCTGCAGAGTGCCGGCGAAAAGGGACCGTTCATTCTCGCCGGCCACTCGTTCGGCGGTCTGCTCGCCGCCAACATCGCCCGCCGGCGGCCCGATCTCACGGCAGCCCTCATCCTTCTCGATGCTACACCGCCCGACACCCTCATCTACGGCCCGCGGCTTGCGAACCTTGCGAGGGCTCGGCTCTTCGCGACGTGGACGGCCATCCGGCATCTCTACGGGCTGCACCGGGACCGGACGCAGGATCGTGATCGACGGAACCCGACCACGACGCGCCTCCCGGACCTGATCGCCGAGCGACTGGGATCGGAAGGAGTTGCGGCGCGCGCGCTCGAAGCACGTTCGCGCGGACCCTGCGCAACCGCCTCGATTTCTACAGAGCTCACGGCAGAAGGCATGGCCAGAGTGGGCTGGGAGACGGCAGTTTACGACGGGGATCTTGGAGGCCTGCCGGTATTGCTGGTCGCGCCCGCAGACATGGTGGAATTCGCAACCCTCCCTGCGGCGGTTGCTGCGACGGCGCGGGGCGAGGCCGGTGCGTCGGAGGTCGCGCGCATGCGCCGGATCTTTGCCCACAGCCGCGAGCGCTATCTGGCCACTTCGACCACCTCGCGGCGGATCTATTCCCCGGCCGGCACGGGCCACAACTTCCCGTATGAGGCGCCCGAATTCGTTGCCGAGGTCGTACGATCTTGCCTGAAGTGACCGAAGCCCTGCTGGCGCCCTGGGCCGGACCCTGCGGGGGCACACCCCCATTCGATCGCGCCACGCCGGAGTCGATCGCTCGCGCATACGAGATGGCGGTCGAGCTCAAGCGCGGCGAGATTCGCGCCATCTCGGCGAATCCCGAGCGGCCTTCCTTCGAGAATACGATCGTCGCGCTGGAGAACGCTGGACGCGAGCTCAATCGCATCGACTGCCTCTACAGAGTTCATTCGGCGACGCTGAATACGGACGTCATGCGCCGCATCGAGCCACGGATTGCACCGCTTCTGCCGGCGTTGGAAGATGAAATTGCCCACGACGACGCTCTGTTCGCTCGCGTGAGCCGTGTTCGCGACACGGCCTCTGCGGCAGGGCTCTCGTCGGAAGAACAGCGGCTGCTGGATGTCACTTACGATCGCTTCAGGCGGCACGGGGCGGGACGGCCGAACCCGGTGAAGCGGCGCCTGAGCTCGATTCACAGGCAACTTGCCGGCCTATATGCCGCCTTCGGGCAGCATCTGCTCATCGAGCAGGAAAACGGCATGGTCATCCTCGAGAGCGAAGCCGATCTCGAGGGCCTGAGTGCCTCTGCACGGCGGCTCGCAGCCACGAGCGCGCGGAAGCGGGAGCTGCCCGGCAAATGGGTCATCACCAACGACCGCGCCGCAGCGCTTCCCTTTCTGACGCAGTCGACCCGCCGTGAGCTGCGCGAGAAGGTCTGGCGCATGTGGGCCATGCGGGGCGAGAACCGGGGTCCCACCGACAACAGATCCCTTGTTGCCGAGATCCTGCGGCTTCGGGGCGAGCAGGCGAAGCTCCTGGGCTTCCCCAGCTACGCGCACTGGGCGCTTGCCGACCGAATGGCGGCGACACCGGAAAAGGCCATGGCGTTGCTGAGACGGGTGTGGAACCGGGCGCTGGACCCCGCGCGCGAGCAGCTCACCCATCTACAGGCGCTCGCCGGCCAGGAAGGCTCCCGGTTTCAGATTGCCCCCTGGGACCACCTCCACTATCTCGAAAAGCTCCGTCGCGCGCGCTTCGATCTCGACGAGGAGCGCGTGACGGCGCACCTCGAGCTCGGCAACCTTTGCCAGGCCGCGTTCTGGGCGGCAGGCCGCCTGCACGGCCTGACTTTCACCGACATACCGGGCGTGCCCGTCCCCCATGCCGATGTTCGTGTCATCGAGGTCCGGCGCGCCGGCGAGCCCGCCGGAATCATCTGGCTCGACCTTTTTGCCCGCACCGGCAAGCGTCCCGGCGGCTGGATGATGGAGTATCGCAACGGTGAGACGTTTCGCGGCCGATGTCTGCCGCTCGTTTCCATCAACATGAACCTGCTGCGCCCGGCCGCCGATACGCCGGTGCTGCTCACCTGGGAATTCGCCGCCATTGTCTTCCACGAGCTCGGGCATGCGCTCCATGCCCTCTCGTCCGAGGTCCGCTATCCCTCCCTGGCATGGAATCGAGTGGCGTGGGACTTCGTCGAATTGCCGTCCCGGCTGAACGAGCGCTGGCTCGAGACTCGGGAGGTGCTCGAGCGATTCGCGCTCGATCCCAACACCGGGCAGCCGCCGACCGCCGCACTGGCGCAAAAGATAGCCCGGACGCGGACATTCGATCGGACCGCGATCCTGCGGTATCTCGCGGCGGCCATCGTCGACCTCGGAATTCATCTCCGGGCAGATGGCCGTGAAATCGATCCCCTGGCTGTCGAGGCGGAGCTGCTTGCCGGGATCGGGATGCCTGCGGAGATCACGCCGGCTCATCGTGTCACGCACTTCGCCCATTGCTTCGGCGATGATCGCTACGCTGCGGGCTATTACTCATATCTCTGGGCGGATGCCATGGCCGCGGACGCTGCGGAGTCGTTTACGGAATCGCCGGGAGGGCTTTACGACATCTCCACGGCGACGCGCTGGTGGCAGACGGTGCTGCGCGTCGGCAACAGCGTGCCCGCCGCGAAAGCCTTCCGCAATTTCCGCGGCCGCGATCTCGACCCTGAAGCATTGATGCGCAGGTTGGATCTCGGCGCTACCGAGCCAACCGGCATTCAGGCTTAGCGAATGGCAATCAACGCGTCAGTGCAGGCGACCCACTCCGCAAATACACCGAGGTCTCTCGCCGGGGCCTGGTACGGCCTCGCCGCCCTCGTCCTGGCGACGGTGTTCGCGCAGATGGATCGGCAGATCCTCATGCTCGTCGCCCAGCCGCTCAAGCAAGCACTCGATCTCTCCGACACGCAGATCGGAGCGATGAACGGCATCGCGCTGTCGCTGGTGGCAATGCTCGCCACCTTCCCCTTTGGATGGCTCGCCGACCGCGTCGATCGCCGCCGGCTGCTCGCGCTCTGCATCATCATCTGGTCGATCTTCACCGCCGCCTGCGGATTTGCGCGGAGTTTCCCGCAGCTCTTCACCTGCAGCATGGGGATTGCGGTGGGTGAGGCCGTGCTCGGCCCCATCAGCTACGCCTTTGTCGCCGACCTCTTCCCGACGGAGAGCTGGATGCTGGCCAACTACATCTATTATCTCGCTGCGGTGCTCGGCTCAGCCGCGGGAATGACGTTCAGCGGCGGCGTGATCGGATTCGCAGGAGCTCATCGTGCCCTCGTGCCGCTCGTGCCGCCGGCTTTCGAATCCTGGCGCGTCGCCTTGCTGATCATCGCGCTGCCGGGGCCGGTCGTTGCGGTTCTGGTGACACTCATCCGGATATCGGCCCGTGCCCATGCAGCGGCGGCCGAGCAGGCTGCGGGCCTCGCGAACTATGTACGCGAGAACGCGCGCACCTTCGTTGGCGTATTTGTCGGCTTTGGACTGGCGGCGGCGAGCTCGGGTGCCGTGGCTGCCTGGATTCCGGTCGTTCTCGAGCGGGCATTCGCCCAGTCTCCGGCGCAAACCGGCGTTCGACTGGGGGCGGTATCGGCCGCTGCCACCCTCCTCGGCGTGTTAGCCTCGGGCCTCATGGCGCGCAAGCTGCGGCCGCGCCTGGGCAGGCTCACTCCCTTGCGCATCAGCGAAGTAGGCGTGCTCGCGGCGCTGCTGACCGTCCCCGTCTTCCTCTCGGCAGACTCGGCATGGCAGGTCTACCTCGCCATCGGCATCCACACGATCGCCATCACCGTCTGCCTGTCCCTGTCACCTACCATCCTGCAGTTCATGGCGCCACGCCTGATGCGCGGCCGTGTCATCGCCCTTGGCGGTCTCATATACATGGTGTTCATGTCGCTGACGCCAATTCTGGTCGGCGGCATCTCCGATCGGGTGACTGCAGGGCCGCGAGGCTTGCTCCTGGCGATCATCATCGTGGGCGGCCCTTGCTACCTTCTGAGTTTCTTCTTCATGCGCTTCGCCGAGCCCACCCTGGCGCGCACCTTCGAGGCAGTGGAGGCAACCGAATGACAACTGGTGATGGACGCGTGGCGGACCTCGCCGAGCGCTACTGGCGCTTCGAGTGCGAGGAATTCCCAATGAACGCTCTGCTCGCCGGCGAGCCCACGCAGTCGACCATCCTCTTCCGGGAATCCGCCGCCGATTACGACCGGCGCTTCGGCAAGGCCGGGGAGCTGCTCGCGGAGGTCAGGAGCCTGGATTCCCGTATGCTCAGCGCTCAAGACCGGGCGACACTCGGGCTCCTGCGGCGCGAGCTCGAAGCCATGCGCGACTTCCACGAGGCCTTGGCGCACTTCCGGCCCTCTCTCTATCCGGCCGGCCCCGACTTCAACACGGTGTTTCTCGCACAATCGACGAGTCTGGCCGACCCGCAGGCCGCCGAGCGCTACGTCGAGCGTTTCGCCAGTGTGCCTGCGTTCATCCGCGACCTCGAGGCCAATTTGCGCATCGGGCATCGGCTGGGCATCCGCTATCCCCGGGTCGTCCTCGATCGAGCGGTGGCCGCCGTCCTCGCGCCGCTCGAGGTCGCCACGGAAGAATCACCCTGGTACGGACCCTTCAAGCGTTCTACCAACACCGCACCGCAGGGAATGCGGTGCGCGGCCAAGTCCATGCGTGCTCTCATCGAGCGCGATCTGCGGCCGGCCCTTGCGGGCTATGCCGAGTTCCTGCGGGGCGAGCTTGCGCAAGGCGCCCGCGAAACGCTGTCGTGCACGGAAGCGCCGCGCGGCCGCGAGTTCTATGAGCTGCAGGTCCGTCACTTCGCCAACACCGACCTCACGCCGGCGGCCGTCCATCAACTCGGTCTCGAGGAGGTAGCGCGCCTCGACGCCGAAATCAGGAAAGTAGCGGTCATCGCAGGCTTCGGTGACGACGTCGCGGGCTATCAGCATTTTCTCGCGACCGACCCGCAATTCATCCTGCCGTCCAGAGAGGCACTGCTCGAGAAGGTCGCCAGACTCGCCAAGCGCATCGACCAGCGCATCCCGAGCTTTTTCGGGCGTCTTCCCCGCATCACCTACGGAGTGGAGTGCATGTCCGAGGCACTGTCGGCGAGCATGCCGCCCGCTTATGCTCAGCCGAGTCCCGGCGACCACTCCACGGCCGGCATTCTCTGGATCAGCGGCCTGCCGGCGCGCTGCCCGACCTTCATGCACGTACCTCTCGCTTTGCATGAAGGCTGGCCGGGACACCTCATGCACATCGGCCTGATGCAGGAACAGGAACATCTGCCGGCTTTTCGCCGTCACGGGGCGGTCAAGTACACGGCGTGCGTGGAGGGCTGGGCGCTCTACTGCGAGGGGCTGGGCCTGGAGATGGGCCTGTACGAGACTCCGCATCAACAGTTTGGACGGGTCAATATGGAGATGTGGCGCGCCGTTCGCCTGGTAGCGGATACCGGGATTCACTGGCAGGGATGGAGCCGCGAACGCGCCCTCGACTTCATGACACGACGCGTGACTCTCGAGCGAGCCGCGCTGGAAGCGGAGGTGGACCGCTATGCGGCATTGCCCGGCCAGGCGTTAGCCTATCAGATCGGCAACCGGGCGTTTCGCGCCCTGAGGCAGCGGGCGGAGTCGGCTCTCGGGGAGCGTTTCAATCTGCGCGACTTTCACGACATGCTGCTCGCGGCGGGGCCTGTGACACTGCCCATTCTCGCTGACCTCTGCGAATCCTGGCTGGCGAGCGCTCATGGCGTTTGATGCCAAAACGGGCGTTCACTACGTTCTCCACGGCCCCGCGTACGGCGTGCCCCTCCTCGTCGGGCTGCCGCTCATGGCCTCTCACGTGGAGATCTTCGGCAAGGATAGCGCCGCCGTCCTGCAGGGATATCTCGGCCGGCTCACGGACCGATATCGCGTGCTGCTCCTCGATTATCCGAGCATCGGCGGCAGCCGCGACATTCCCCCCGAGGAGCTCACGGCCGAGCGGGTATGCGCCGATCTCCTCGGCGTGGCGAGCGCTGCCGGCTTCGACCGCTTTGCCTACTGGGGTTACTCGTGGGGTGGCGCAGTGGGCCTGCAGCTGGCGGCGCGCACGACACGGCTGACCGCGCTCGTGATCGGCGGCTGGCCGGCGCTCGGCGGCACCTACGCGCAAGCCATCGTTGCGGCGCGCGCGAAGCAGCCCAATCCCGACGCAGGTGCGCGCGTCGTTCTGCGCAGCCCTGCTCAGTACGCACAGTGGATTCACTTCTACGCCAGCGTCCTCGACTGGCCTGAAGCGAAGTCGGTTGCGGGCATCGCCTGTCCGAGGCTCCTTTTCTTCGGTGAGGACGGTGACATCGTCGAGGCGGGCATACCGATCCCGATCGCCTCCACGATTCGGGCGCATCGGCGCGAGCTGCAGGCGCTCGGCTGGCAGGTGGTCGAGGTCCCTGGCCACGGGCACGGCCTGACACTGCATCCTGAGCTCGTCGTGCCCCCGATACGCGCATTCCTCGACAGCCACCTTTCCGCGGACGCGAAGATTCCAACTTGAGCGCCGCCAACGAAGACCTTGCCGCCTTACTGGAGCCCTGGCGAGGCCCCTGCGGTGGACTTCCGCCCTTCGACAGGGCGAGCCCCGACACCATCGCCCGGGCTTATAAGGCGGCAGTTCTGCTGAAGCGTGCCCAGGTCGAGGAGATTGCAGGCAATCCCACGCCCCCGAGCTTCGAGAACACGATTGCCGCGCTCGAGGACAGCGGCCGCGAGCTGCGGCGAATCGACGCGTTATATCGGGTTTACGCGGCCACGATGAGCACTCCGGGCATGCAGACAGTCGCGGAGCAGCTCAGTTCGCTCGCCGCGGCGCTGGAAGACGAGATTGCCCATGATTCGAGTGTATTCGCGCGCGTGCGGCACGTGCACGGGCTGCGCAAATCGGTGGGGCTTTCACCGGAGCAGATCCGGCTGACGGAAGTCATGTACGAGCGCCTGGTGCGCCGCGGCGCAGCTCTCTCGCACGACGCGCAGCAACGCCTCAAAGACCTGCATTCACGCCTGGCGGAGTTGTTCGCCAGATTCAACCGCAATCTCATTGCGGAGCAGGACTCGCAGGCCCTCTTTCTGCAGCACCCGGAGGTCCTCGAGGGCCTGACCGCAGAGCAGCGCTCCGCGGCGGCCGCAGCTGCCGTACAGCGGGCGCGGCCCGGGCAGTGGGCCATTCCGAATGTGCGGCCTGCCGTCTGGTCGTTTCTCACGCACGCAGCCCGACGAGATCTGCGTGAGCGCGTATGGCGCATGTGGGTCTCCCGCGGCGCCAATCCCGGCGAATACGACAATCGGCCGATCATCGACGAGATGCTCCGCCTGCGCGGCGAGAAAGCAAAGCTCCTGGGATATCCGAGCTTCGCGCATTTCGCGCTCGCTGAGCGGATGCTCGGGCGACCCGAAGCGGTGGCCGTCCTGCTGGATGAGGTGTGGCGGCACGTCATCAGTTCCACCCGGGCGCAACTTGCCGAGTTGCAAGCGCTCGCGGCCGAGGACGATCCGACGATCCGCCTCGAGCCCTGGGACCGGCTCTACTACACCGAGAAGCTGCGCCGGCGGCGTTTCGGACTCGACGCCGAGGCGGTCCGCCCCTATCTCGCGCTGGAGTCGGTCATCGCGGCCATGCTGGATGCCGCGGGCCGGTTGCACGGCCTGACGTTCAGCCACCTCTCCGGGGCACCGACCTGCGACCCCACCGTGCAGGTGCTCGAAGTGCGTCGGCAGGATGAGCCACTCGGGGTGCTGTACCTCGATCTCTACGCCCGGCCCGGCAAGATGCCCGGGTCCTGGCAACAGGAGTACCGGGCCGCGGAGGGCTTTCGCGGTCGCGTCCTGCCCATCTCCTCGATCAACTCCAGCATCCCGAGGCCGCCGCCAGGCGAGCCAGCGCTCCTCACCTGGGAAGTCGCCAACGTCCTCTTTCACGAGCTTGGCCACGCACTCCACATACTGAGCTGCAAAGCGAGCTATCCGTCGCTCGGCAGCATGCGCGTGGCGTGGGATTTCGTGGAGCTGCCATCCTTGCTCAACGAGCGCTGGCTTCGCGACCGCACGCTGCTCAAACGCTTCGCACGCCACCATCTGACGGGTGAGCCGATCCCGGAATCCTTGATCGAGCGCATCGAGCAGGGAGCGCGCTTCGATCGCGTATTCAGTGTAACACTGGAGTACCTGAGCACAGCCTTGGTCGACCTGCGGGCGCATCTACTGGCGGACGGGCGTAAGATCGATGCGACCCGCCTCGAGACGGGAGTACTGAGTGAAATTGGTATGCCGCAGGCGCTCGACCCGACGCTGCGGCTACCGCATGCCTATCACACGTTCTCTGACGATTATGCCGCTGGCGTATACGTGTACCTCTGGTCCGATGTCATGGCAGCAGATGTGGCTGAAGCATTTATGCAGGCGCCCGACGCCTTATACGACGCCGAAGTCGCAGCACGCTGGCGCGAGACCATACTGGAAGTCGGGCATTCGATCCCCGCCGCCCGGGCGTTTCGGAGCTTCCGCGGCCGCGATCCCGACATGACCCCGCTCCTGCGGCGCTTCGGCCTCACGGAGACTCCCTGATGGCCCCTCTGCTCGACAAGGCGATAGTTTGGGACAGTCACGCCTGCATGCCGTTGCGCCCCATGGACGACAGCTTTCTGCCGCAGCTCGAGCGCTGTCGCAAGTCGGGATTCAACGTCGTGAGCCTCAATGTCGGATTCGGAGATCAAACTCTCGCCGATCACGTGCGTATGCTGGCGCAATTCCGTCATTGGCTTGCCGCGCGACCGCAGGAGTACCGGCTGGTCAAAGGAGTCGAGGATATCCTGGCGGCGAAGCAGGGCGGTCAGCTCGCCGTCTGCTTCGATATCGAAGGGATGAACGCCATCGAGGAGCAATTGAGCCTCATTCAGCTCTACTACGACCTGGGAGTGCGTTGGATGCTGGTCGCGTACAACCGGGTCAACCGCGCCGGCGCCGGGTGCCAGGAAGCGGCAGACGGAGGATTGACCGACTTCGGCCGCAGGGCGATCGAGGAAATGGCCCGGGTCGGCATGGTGCTCTGTTGCTCGCACACCGGATATCGAACGGCCCGACAGGCCATCGATCACTCTCCCCGCCCGGTCATTTTTTCCCATTCGAACCCGCGCGCGCTGCGCGATCATCCGCGAAACATTCCGGATGACCTGATCCGGGCCTGCGCGGCGCGCGGTGGAGTCATCGGGATCAACGGGCTCGGAGTCTTCCTGGGCGCCAACGACAACAGCACCGAGGCGCTCGTCCGCCATATCGACTACGTGACTCAGCTCGTCGGCGATGAACACGTAGCGCTCGGGCTGGATTATGTGTATGACACTGTGGAACTCGACGAGTACCTCGAAAAAATGAGGGCCAGCTTTCCCAAATCGCTGGGCTACGAGCGCGGCCTCAAGATGGTCGAGCCGGAGCGGCTGCCGCGGATCATCGAGGCGCTGCTGGCAAAGGGCTACGGCGAGGCGACTCTCGTCAAGATATTGGGCGGGAATCTGCTGCGCGTCGCCCGCGAGACGTGGCTGTAGACGGAAAGTGGACAGCTCGAGCAGCGAATGCGGTGAGCTGACACTACGCCTGGATGGAATCTCCTCATTTTGGTGCCTCGCGAGGTCCCAAACAAGGCTCGAGTGTGCCTTAAAGTATACAGTACTGTATACTTTTGGGAGAGCCTCACGAAGTACGTACCCCATGCGCTTCTCTGCCATCGCACTTGCCAGGAACGCCGTTTCTTATCACGAGCGCTGGCCCAAGCTCTGGCGGAGTCCTGAGCCGCGGCGGTTCTACGACGTAGTCATCGTCGGGGGAGGCGGTCACGGGCTTGCCACCGCCTACTACCTCGCCAAAGAGCACGGCATTCGCAATGTCGCAGTGATCGAGAAAGGCTGGCTGGGCGGCGGCAACACAGGCCGCAACACGACGGTCGTGCGCTCGAACTACTTCTACCCCGAGAGCGCGCGCATCTACGATCTTTCCCTGCGGCTGTACGAAGGCCTTTCCCGTGAGCTCGGCTTCAACATCATGCTGAGCCAGCGAGGAATCCTCACCCTCGGTCATAGCTCGCACCAGCTCGAGATGCTCTCTCGCTGGCTGAACGCCATGCATCTGAACGGGATCGAAGGCGAGATGTTGAATCCGCGGCAGATTCGCGAGTGGCTTCCCCTGATCAATTCGTCCCCCACGGCCCGGTTTCCAGTCAAAGGCGCCGTTCTGCAGCGCCGCGGTGGTGTCGCGCGCCATGACGCCGTCGCCTGGGGTTTCGCCCGGGCGGCCGACGCGCTCGGGGTCGATATCATCCAGAACTGCGAGGTCATCGGATTCCAGCGGGAGGGCGATCGCGTCGTCGGCGTCGAGACCACCCGGGGCCACATTCGAGCCAACAAGGTTGCCTTGGCCGTCGCCGGCCACAGCAGCGTACTGGCCGCCAAGGCGGGTTTCAGGCTTCCGGTGACCAGCTACGCTCTGCAGGCATTCGTGACCGAGCCGTTGAAGCCGATTCTCTCGTGTGTCGTGCTCTCCATGGCGACGGGAGCTTACGTCAGCCAATCCGACAAAGGGGAGCTCGTCATCGGCGGTGGTCTCGATCTTTACCCCTCTTACGCCCAGCGTGGCAACCTTCCGGCGCTGCAGGCGGTTGTCGCGGGACTTCTCGAGTGCTTCCCCTGCTTCAGCCGGTTGCGACTGCTTCGCCAGTGGGCAGGAATCGTCGATGTAGTCCACGACTCCTCTCCGATCATCGATCATGCCCCGGTACGGGGGATGTACCTCAACTGCGGCTGGGGAACCGGCGGATTCAAGGCGATTCCGGGTGGCGGCTTTGCCTTCGCCCACCTCCTGGCAACTGATCGAGCGCATCCGGCGGCAGAAGGGTTCGGCCTGCGCCGCTTTGCGACCGGCGCGCTGATCGACGAAGGCGCCGCGGCCGGCATCTCGCACTGAAGGCGTACCTCGATGCTGCGTATCTCCTGTCCCTGGTGTGGCCCTCGTGATGAACCCGAGTTTCGCTGGGGCGGCGAGGTTCCCGTTATCAGGCCCGGACCGCCTGAGGCGGTCTCCGACAGCGCCTGGGCGGAATATCTCTTCATCCGCGACAACCCCAAGGGCTGGGTTCGCGAGCGGTGGCTCCATGCCCTGGGTTGCCGGCAGTGGTTCATCGTGGTCCGAAACACCCTATCGCACGAGATCCGGACCACCACCAAGTTGGGAGACTCGCTGCCGGAGACCGCGCCATGAGGACGAATCCGCATCGGCTCGAAAGCGGCGGCCGGATCGATCGCAGCCGCCCGCTATCCTTTGTGTTCGATGGCAGGCGGTATAACGGATTCGCGGGCGACACACTCGCCTCGGCATTGCTTGCGAACGGCGTACGCATCATCGGAAGAAGCTTCAAGCTGCACCGGCCCCGCGGACTCATGGGCGCCTGGTCCGAAGAGCCAAATGCCATCGTCCAGCTCGGCAGCGGTGCAACCGCCGTCCCGAACCTCAAGGCCACTCAGGTCGAGATCACCGAGGGGCTCCAGGCTCGCAGTGTCAACTGTTGGCCGAGCGCACGCCGGGACGCATTCGCCTTCCTCAAGCTCTTCGGCCCGTTGATGCCGGCTGGGTTTTACTACAAGACTTTCATGTGGCCGAGCTGGCACTGGTTCGAGCCGACGATTCGCCGTGCCGCTGGGCTCGGCATCTCTCCCAGGGTTCCTGACCCGGACCGCTACGAGGAGCGCCACGAGCACTGTGACGTGCTCGTGGTGGGTGGGGGACCAGGCGGCATCGCCGCAGCCCTCGCCGCCAGCCGAGCGGGAGCTCGAGTCGTTCTGGTCGATGACCGACCCGTACTCGGCGGATCGCTGCAGTGGGAGGAGAAATCCATTGATGGCCAGCCGGCGCTCGAGTGGGTCGCCGCCGCCGAGCAGGAGCTTCGGGCTTCATCCAGCGCCCGAGTGCTCAAGCGAACGACAGCCTTCGGCTGTTATGACCACAATCTTGTCGCGCTGTCGGAGAGAATCGGTTCGGAGCCTGCTGCAGCCGTACGCGAGCGTCTCTGGCACGTTCGCGCCGCGCGAGTAGTGGTCGCGAGCGGCGCCATCGAGCGCCCGATGGTCTTCGCGAACAACGATGTGCCAGGGATCATGTTGGCGTCAGCCGCAATGAGCTACGCGGCGCAATATGCGGTTCGCCCCGGACGGCGAGCCGTCTTCGTCGTGAGCACGGATTCCGCGTATGAAGCGGCCGAAAGCTTGAGGATCCGGGGAATCGAAATCGCAGCGATTGTCGATACGCGCAAGGATCCCGGCGAGATTGCTCTCAGCGCGCAGCGCGCCGGCATCCCGATACTCGCCGGCTACGTCCCTGTACGCGCTCGGGGCACTCTTGCCGTGAAGTCGATCGAGGTCGGGCTGAGCCCGGCGAATGGGACGGCGGGCGGATCCGCTCGGCACCTCGAATGCGATCTCGTCTGCGTCTCGGGCGGCTGGACGCCGACCGTACATCTCTATTCTCAGGCACGCGGACAGATGCGGTACGACCGAGAGAGGGGCGCATTCATTCCCGCCGCGGGAACCAAGGGCTTTCAGTGCGCTGGAGCGGCAGCCGGAAACCTCTCCCTTCATCAATGCCTCACCGACGGGTTCGCCGCCGGTCGCGAGGCGGCAAAAGCCGCCGGAGCGACTTCAGATGCCGGACTTGCGCCGATCGCGAAGGCCGAGCGCTCAGCTGTCACGGCTTTCTGGGCGTCTCCCCGAGACGGGCATCGGAAGGCCTGGGTGGATTTCCAGAACGATGTGACTCGCGGGGATCTCGAGCTCGCCGTCCGCGAGAACCTCCGCTCCGTCGAGCACATCAAGCGCTACACCACGACCGGCATGGCGGTGGATCAGGGCAAGACGAGCAACATGAATGCGCTCGGAATCCTGTCCGAGCTCCTCCAGACCTCGATCCCTGAGATCGGCACCACCACGTTTCGCCCTCCCTACGACCCGGTGACGCTGGGAACGCTCGCCGCCCGGCACGTGGGGGGGCTCTATCATCCGCTGCGTCATACGCCGCTCGATCGGCAGCATGCCGCTGCTCGAGCGGTCTTCGAGGATTTCGGCGGTTGGTGGCGCCCGGCCTGGTATGCCTCGCATGGACGAAACAGAGAAGAGTGCATCCGAGTGGAGAAGCGGGCCGCGCGGTCAGCGGTGAGTCTCTTTGACGGCTCTCCACTCGGCAAGATCGAGGTTCGGGGTCCCGATGCCGCACTCTTCCTGAACCGCATGTATTACAACACCATGCGCACGCTGGCGGCCGGCCGGATCCGCTATGGGATCATGTTGAGCGAGCACGGAGTCATCATCGATGACGGCGTATGCATTCGCCTCGCGGACGATCACTTCCTGGTGAGCACCACGAGCGGCGGGGCCAGTCGCATCTTCGGAGCGTTCGAGGACTGGCTGCAGTGCGAATGGCCGGACCTGCGCGTTCTCGTCACGAACGTTACCTCGGCGTGGGGGAACATCGCGGTCGCGGGTCCCAAAGCGCGGGAACTGCTCTCCCGCCTCGATACGGATATCGATCTCGACCCCCATGCCTTCCCTCACCTTTCGGTCCGTCGCGGGAGACTCGAGAGCGTGCCCGTGCGTATCGCAAGAGTAGGCTTTACCGGCGAGCTTTCCTTCGAGCTCAGCCTTCCAGCGGGCTACTCTGCCTCTCTCTGGCAGCTCCTTCTCGAGCGCGGGAGCCCGATGGGCGTCATGCCGATAGGCATCGAGGCGCTGCAGGAGCTGCGCACCGAGAAAGGTTACCTCCACGTCGGCACCGATACCGACGGCCGTACGCTGCCTGCGGACATTGGACTGGGGGAAGTGCTGGCAAGGAAGACCGACGACTTCGTCGGCCGGCGGTCACTCGATCGCGCCGATGCCAAGCGGTCCGATCGCCTGCAGTTCGTAGGGCTCGAAGCCCATGAGCGAGCCACGGTGCTTCCCGTCGGAGCGCATCTGGTGGCCGATCCGAAGACCCGTAGGGGCAGTCACGGATATGTCACCTCGAGCTGCATGAGCGAAGCCCTCGGCCGCAGCGTCGCTCTCGGCCTCGTGCAGGGCGGGCGTAGCCGGCTCGGGGAATCGGTTCAGATCTACTCCGATGGGCGGCTCTTCCCGGCGCGCATCGTCTCTCCACAGTGGTATGACCCGAAGGGAGAACGTCTCAATGCTTGAGCACCGCACGCCGCTTGACTCCATACGAGAGCGTCAAGCTCAGCACGGCCCAACGATCGAGCGTCGCGACTTTCATGTCGCCCCTGCTCACGAGAAAGGCCTCCTCCTGCTTCAGAGCGCCAGCGTGAACTCACTGCAGGAGGCTCTGGGTCAGGTGCTGGATCTCACGCTGCCCGCCGCGCAGCAAGTCAACGTGCTCGGCAACTATGCCCTCCTCTGGCTGGCGCCGGCCGAATGGCTGCTCGAGCTCCCGCGGGACGAGACCGACCCCGTTGAGAGCGCCCTCACCCAGCGCCTGGGTCCATCTCTCACGGTCATCACGGATTTCAGCGACGCCCTCGTATCGTTCGAGGTGAGCGGCTCAGGCGCCCCCGAGACTCTCATGACCGGCTGCAGTCTCGATATGAGGTCTCATGCCTTTCCCGCGAGGCGGGTCGTCCGCACGGCGCTCGCCGGTGTTCCGGCGATCCTGTGGAATCCCGGCAACCCCGACCGCTTCCGCTGCCTCCTCGATCGCGGATTCGCCGAGCATTTTCTTACTTGGCTGGAAGGCACCACACCCGTGCTCGGATAGGAGGCTGGCGGATGGTCAAACGAGTTCGGGAGGAATGGATAGAGGTCGCGCGGCAAGCTCTGGTCGAAGGCGGCGTGGAAGCCGTGACGGTCCAGAGCATCTCACGAAAGCTCGGGGTGACCCGCGGAGGATTCTACGGTTACTTCGGAAGCCGAAGCGCGCTGCTCAAGCGCCTGCTTCAGGACTGGCGGGAGGTCAACACACGCGCGATACGCACCATCGCCGCCCGGACCCGCACGGATGGAGCCGCTCAATTCAAGGAACTCGTCAACATGTGGATCGAGGATGCGGACTACAGCCCGGAATATGATTCCGCGGTACGTGACTGGGCGCGCCGCTCGCCGCACGTGGCACGCGCCGTGCTCGAGGTCGATCACGAGCGTATCAGGCTCATCGAGCGCATCTTCAACAATATCGGCTTCAGGGGTTCCGAGGCCAACGTTCGGGCGCGGGTCACCTACTACCATCAGGTCGGCTATTACGCGCTCGCCGAGCACGAAAGCCGGCCGACGCGACGACGACTGAGCGCCATGTACACACGTATCCTGGCCGGCCCGC
>DATAXF010000040.1:0-7152 GCA_036273095.1 Steroidobacteraceae bacterium
AAGTTGACGTGGACGTCTACTACGGCCCCTGTCGCAACAGACGCGAGAACCGCGTTGTTGTCCACTCGGATCCAGTAGAAGCCTGCGGGCGCCGGACGGAGATGATAGACGGCAACGTCCGGGATGACATACGCCGACCCGCGGTAGGCCGGCGGAAGCCGATCACCCTTACGCCACGTGTGCGCGTAGTACCCATGCGGGTGCACGTACCTGCCAGTGGCGAATCCTGCATGCGCGTGATGCACCATCGTCCGATGATGCTCGACTGCATGATGATGCTGGTCGTGATGCTGGTCATGATGCTGGTCGTAGCCCGGGGGATCGGCCAGTGCCAGGGATCCTGCGGCCAGCGACAGCACCATCGCTCCCATGATCATTCGCTTCATTTTTGAACACCCTCCAATGATTACAGCAAAAGGAATTGCAGCAAGAGACTTGCCGACAGACTGCCGCAAGGTACCTGAGCCCGAGCTGAACGGCACGCGTTTTACTATTATCCATTGGCGAAAATCGTCGAGACGATTTTCGCAAGACCCTACACATTTCGCCGCGGGCCCGGGAACGGCCCGGGTCCGCTCTGCAAGCTGAAAGAAGAATATGCGCGTGGCATTCGCTGGTACGCCTGAGTTCGCGGTGCCGACGCTGCAGGCATTGATGCGCTCACCGCACGAGGTCGTTGGGGTGCTGACTCAGCCTGACCGGCCGCAGGGCCGCGGGAGACACCTGAGTCCCTCGCCGGTGAAGGCGGCGGTCGAGGCTTCAGTGCCCGTTGCCCAGCCGGTGACGCTGCGATCGCCCGAGGACCGGGAGGAGCTGGTCGCCTGGAAGCCCGACGTCCTGGTGGTGGTCGCGTATGGCCTCATCCTGCCGAAGGCCGTGCTCGACATTCCGCGCCTGGGATGTATGAATGTGCACGCCTCCCTGCTGCCGCGCTGGCGGGGCGCGGCGCCGGTCGAGCGCGCTCTTCTTGCGGGCGATGAGAGCACCGGCGTGACGATCATGCAGATGGATGCTGGCCTGGATACGGGGCCCATTCTCCTGCAACGGCCAGTCGCAATAGATCCAGGCGATACCGGCGTCAGCCTGCGTGCCAGGCTCGCCGCCGAGGGCGCGCATCTGCTGCTCGAGGTGCTGCAGGGACTCGCCGCCGGCGCCTTGCACTCGCGGCCGCAGCCCGCGGGGGGTGCCACCTATGCCCGGAAGCTGGAAAAGCGCGAAGCAACCATCGACTGGAGCCGACCCGCGGTCGAGATCGAACGGCAGGTCCGGGGTCTGCAGCCGTGGCCAGTGGCCGAAACCGAGCTGTGCGACCCTCGGACCGGTGAGGCCAGCCGCCTCCTGGTCTATTCCGCGCGAGTGGCGCCGGCCGGCAGCGCGGCCGCCACAGGCCAGCCTGGCTGCATCCTCGAGACGGACGGGCATCATCAGAAGGGCTACATCCGCGTGCAATGCGGTGACGGCGCGCTGGATCTGCTGAACCTGCAGCGTCCCGGCGGACAGCCCCTGCCGGCCGCGCTCTTCACCCGCGGACCACGGGCGCTCGAGCCATCGATGGTGCTCGGTGGAGTGAGTTGAGCGGCGGGACAGGGAAGCCGGGTGCGCAGGCCCTCGCCGGGGCCGCCCGCGCAGTCGCCGCAGTCGTCCGCGGACGTTCGTCCGAGGAAGCTCTCGCAGGCTCGGACTCGAGCTCTCAGCGCTCCGCCGTTCGCGCCGTCGCACTCGGTACGATGCGCTGGTATTTGCGTCTGCGGCCTGCCGTGGACACGCTGCTGAGCTCGCCAGGAACGCTGGTACGCGAAATCCACGCTCTGCTGGTCGCCGCGGCCTATCAGATCGAGTACTCGCGCGACGCTCCGGCGCTCGTCGTGAATCTCGCGGTGGACGCGACTCGACTGCTGAAACAGCCCGGTGCGGCCGGGGTGGTCAATGCCGTTCTGCGACGGTTCGTCCGGGAGCGCGTGCCCCTCCTTGCTCGCATAGACACGGATCCGGCGCTGGCCGCAGCGCATCCCGGCTGGCTGGCCGCAGCGCTCGCCGACGCCTGGCCCGACGATTACCGACGCATCCTCGAAGCCAATAACGCCCATCCTCCCATGGTGCTCCGTCTGAATGCCCGGCGCCGCCCGGCCGCGGAGTACCTGGCCGACCTGGAGGCTGCCGGACTGCGAGGGTCCGTCCTCGACTGGATCGCCGCCCGCTGCGGGTCCGGATCCATAGCGGTGGCGCTCGAGCGGCCAGTACCCGTCGGCTCGTTACCTGGCTTCAAGGAAGGCTGGGTATCCGTGCAGGACGCCGGCGCGCAGCTCGCCCCGCTCCTGCTCGAGGCGCGGCCCGGAATGCGGGTGCTCGATGCCTGCGCGGCCCCGGGCAGCAAGACGAGTCATCTGCTCGAGGCCGCGCCCGGGCTGCTCGAGGTGACTGCCGTCGACATCGATGCCGGCCGCCTGCGCCGGGTCGCGGAGAATCTGCAACGGCTCGGCCTCAGCGCAAGGCTGATCGCCGCGGACGTGCGTGATCCAGGCGCTTTCTGGGACGGCCGGCCGTACGAGCGGATTCTGGTGGATGCCCCATGCTCCGGTACGGGAGTGATTCGCCGCCACCCCGATATCAAGCTTCTGCGCCGTGCCGGGGACGTGGCGGCCTTTGCCCGGACGCAGCTCGAGATCCTTAGAGCGGCTTTCGCGATGCTGGCCCCTGAGGGGAGGCTGGTTTACGCGACCTGCTCCGCCCTGCCGCCGGAGAATGAGGCGGTGGTGACCCGATTCCTGGAAGAGGAGCCGCAGGCGAGTCCGGCGTCGATGCCGCGCGGCCAAGACCTCGCTCCCGGCGGCATCGCCGTGGGGGTGGGTACCCAGCTTCTTTGCGGAGGAGCGGCGGGAAGCGACGGCTTCTATTATGCTTGTCTCGAAAAGACAACGCGCGGAACCTGAGCATAGTGTTCAGGTCCGAGAGACTTAGTTATCTGCCGTTGCATTCATGCCACGACGGTTCTCACCACCGGGCCGCACACGCCCCCATCCCCGCAGGGACATCAGGTCGAGCCTGATCGGTCTCGCCGGAGCCCTGCTGCTCGCGCTGTGGAGCCCACTCGCTCTCGCCAATGCTCTGGATGGGGTGCTGCAGGTCAGCTCCGCCTACGTCAACTTCGACAGTGGCGTCATCCAGCTCTACGCCCGGGTCCAGTACCCGCTGAATCCGGCGATCCAGAAGGCGCTGCAGGATGGTGTCACGCTGACGTTCGATCTCGAAGCGAAAGTCGACCGGGTGCGGCATCTCTGGTTCGACGCCAACGTAGTCGACCTTACGCTTCAGCGGGAGCTTGCTTACCACGTGGTCACCGACCAGTTCGTAGTCCGCGATGTGCGCAGCGGCAACGAAAAGAGCTTTGATACGCTCAAAGAAGCGCTGGCCTACCTCGGCAAGGTCGACACCTGGCCCATACTCGTCGAGCCGCAGCTCGATGGAGGCCGCTATATCATCAGCGTGCGCGCAGGCGTGCGGCGCGGCAAGCTTCCCGCCTCACTGCGCGCGCTGCTCTTCTGGACGGATGACTGGCAACGCGTGAGCAAGTGGTACTCATGGTCTCTGCCGGTGTAAGCGACGATCGCGACGCGGCGCAGCGGTTGCGCGCCCGACGCCGCGGCGCATGGTCGCTTGCGCTGTGGGGCGTCCTCGGCCTCGGCGCACTGCTGCTGCTGCTCGCCAAGAGCGTGCAGAACTCCGCCGAGTTCGGCCGGCTGCAGCCCTGGATCCTGCTGCTCAACATCGCCGGCGTGCTCACTCTCGTCGTGCTGCTGGTGCGCAAGCTCTGGCAGCTGGTGCGTGACTACCGCAATCATGTGCCGGGCTCGCGCCTGACCGCCCGCACGGTGATCATCTTCGGCTCGCTGGTGGTGGCGCCGCTCCTCATCGTCTATCTGTCGTCGCTCCAGTTCCTCAACCGCGGCATCGACAGTTGGTTCCGGGTGGAGGTGCGCCAGGGCCTGAAGGACGCGTTGGTTCTGTCGCGGGAGGCGCTCGACCTGCGGGTGGAGGAGTGCTCGCGGCGCACGGAGCTGCTCGCGCGCGCGCTGACCGAGCGCTCGGGCATGGAGATCCAGAGCCGCATCGACGAGGAGCGGCGCGCAACGGCGGCCTCGGAGATCGTCCTCTTCGGCGGTGATGAGCGCATTCTCGCGGCGAGTCTCGACAACCCGCTCGCCACCGTGCCGTTCGCCCCACCCGCGGACCTCGTCCGCCGCGTGAGCGAGCACCGCCCGTATGTCAGCCTCGAGCCGCAACCGGGCGGCCAGTACGTCATCCGGATCGGCGCACCGCTCAGCGAGTCGCCGGACAGTCCGGACGATCGCTACGTCATGGCGCTCTATCCGGTGCCGACACAGCTGGCGGACCTGGCCGATACCGTACAGCGCTCTTACTCGCAATACGGCAATCTGGCGGCGTTGCGGGAGCCGCTCAAGTACAGCTTCAGCCTGACGCTGACACTGGTGCTGCTGCTCGCCATGTTGGCGGCGTTCTACGGCGCCATTTTCTCTGCGCAGCGGCTGGCGCGTCCGGTCCAGGACCTCATAGCGGGCACCCGCGCCGTCGGCAAAGGCGACTTCGATACGCGCCTGCCGCTGCCGTCACGCGACGAGATGGGATTTCTGGTGCATTCCTTCAACGATATGACCAAGCGCCTGCGGCGCGCGCACGAGGAGGCGACCCGCAGCCAGAAGGCCGTCGAGCGCGAGCGGGAGCGTCTGGCGATCATCCTGGCCCGGCTGTCCACCGGTGTGCTGGCGGTGGATCGGACGCTCACCGTGCGCATCGCCAACGAGGCCGCGGGCGCGATACTGGGTACCGACCTCTCCGCGGCGACCGGCCGCTCCCTGCCTGACCTGTCGTCGGGCAACGAGCGGCTGGGGCAGTTCGTCGCGGCGCTCGCGGTGCGCTTCGCGCGCGGCCGCGAGGAATGGCGTGAGCAGCTCGATCTGGACGGCGGCCCGGCGCATGGGACGCTGGGCCGGCGCAATCTCATGTGCGCGTGCACACCACTGCCCGGCGAGGGCGGCGACATGGGTTACGTGATCGTGTTCGATGACATTACGACCCTATTGCAGGCGCAGCGGGACGCCGCCTGGGGCGAGGTCGCGCGCCGGCTGGCACACGAGATCAAGAATCCTCTCACCCCGATCCAGCTTTCCGCCGAGCGCCTGCGCCGCCGGCTGCTCGCCAGCATGGGACCGCGCGATGCGGAGATCCTCGAGCGGGCCACGCACACCATCGTGCAACAGGTCGAAAGCATGCAGCAGATGGTGAACGCGTTCAGCGAGTACGCGCGCGCGCCCGAGATGCGGGTCAGCCGCTTCAGCCTCAATCAGCTCGTGACCGAGGTCGCGGAGCTCTACCGGTCGCAGGATCCGCGCGCGGCCATCCACCTGAGCCTCGATGAGCGGGTCGAGGGAATCGAGGCCGACCGCAGCCGGGTGCGCCAGATCCTCAACAACCTGGTCACCAACGCGCTGGAGGCCCTCGAGGGTGCGCCGCAGCCGCGGCTCGAGATCGCCACCCGGCTGGAAGGCGCCGACGACGGCCAATACGCCGCGCTGGCCGTGTGTGACAATGGGCCCGGGTTTCAGCGCGAGCTCCTGGGCCGGATCTTCGACCCTTACGTCACGAGCAAGCCCAAGGGCACGGGCCTGGGTCTCGCGATCGTGAAGAAGATCGTCGAGGAGCATGGCGGCCGGATAGATGCCGACAATCGTCCGGAAGGCGGCGCCCGTGTCAGGGTACTGTTACCCGTCGTCGACAGCACCCGGACGGCGGCCGGGACGCGTGACAGAAGAGAGCAATTGCGGAGAGAGAGGGCATGAGCGCTCCACACATTCTGGTGGTCGATGACGAGGCGGACATCCGCGGCCTGCTGAAGGAGATCCTCTCCGAGGAAGGCTACGAGGTGGATGTGGCGGCCAACGCTGCTCAGGCGCGCGCGTCGCGTGCGCGGCAGACCCCCGATCTCGTGCTGCTCGACATCTGGATGCCCGATGTCGACGGGATCACGCTGCTGCGCGAGTGGTCAGCAACTGTGACGGATGGCTGTCCCGTCGTGATGATGTCCGGTCACGGTACCGTTGAAACCGCGGTCGAGGCCACACGCCTCGGCGCGTTCGATTTCGTGGAAAAGCCCCTTTCGCTCGCCAAGCTGCTGCGCACGGTGGAGAGGGCGCTCGATGCCGGCAGGCGCCGCCGCCAGTCGGGCAAGCTGCTCGTGCCCGCGCTGATGGTGCCGGCCGGAAAGAGCAAGCTGATGCAACAGCTGCGCACCGAGCTGCAGCAGATAGCCAGCCACTCCTCCTCCGTGCTGCTCATCGGCGAGCCCGGCTCCGGCCGCGAAGCGTTCGCCAGATATCTGCACGAGCGCGGGCCGCGTGCCGGCTCGCCCTTCGTCACCCTCGTCGCCAGCAGCCTGCGGGAGGCGGAGGCGGAGAGCCGGCTCTTCGGCCGCGTGGAAGGCGCGAGCCGCCATCCGGGCCTCGTCGAGCAGGCATCGGACGGCACGCTGTTCGTCCAGGAGATCGAGGATCTGCCCGCCGGCGCGCAGCGCCTCCTGGTGGGCGCGCTCGAGTCCGGGCGCTTCGTGCCGATCGGCGCCGCGGAGCCGGTCGAGCTGCGCGCGCGCGTTGTGTCCTCCGCCCAGCCGGGCGTGGAGAGCAGGGCCGGCGCGGAAGGGCTGCGCCGCGACCTCCTGGCGCATCTCAACACCCTGATCGTCAGAGTCCCGCCGCTGCGCGATTACGCCGAGGATGTCCCGGAGCTGCTGCGCCAACAGGTGGATCGCATAGTCGACACCGAGGGGCTGCCGTTTCGCCGTTTCAGCGTCGCGGCGCAGAACCGGCTGCGCAACTATCCCTGGCCCGACAACGTGCGGGAACTGAAGAATCTGGTTCATCGGCTGCTGATCCAGGGGGGCGGCGAGGAGATCAGTCTCGATGAGATCGAGCGGGAGCTTGCCGTGCAGGCGCCGCCGGGCGAGCCGCTGGTCAAGCAGGACCTGCTGGCGCTGCCGCTGCGCGAGGCCCGTGAGCAGTTCGAGCGCGCCTACCTGCAGCAGCAGCTGTTGCTGTGCAACGGCAAGGTGGGCCAGCTCGCCAAGCGCGTTGGGATGGAGCG
>DATAXF010000041.1:0-12904 GCA_036273095.1 Steroidobacteraceae bacterium
ACGGCGATCCGGTTCTCGGTTCCCTCCAGCTGGGCCTGCAGAGCCAGGAAGTTCTGGTCGGCCTTGAGGTTGGGGTAGTTCTCGGTCACCACCATGAGGCGCGACAGCGCACCGCCCAGGGTCGCCTGGTTCTGCTCGAAAGCCTGGAACGCCTTCGGGTTGGTGAGTATGTTCGACGGAATCCGGGTCTGAGTGACCTTCGCACGAGCCTCGGTGACCGCCTCGAGGACCTCCGCCTCATGGGTAGCGTACCCCTTGACGGTCGCCACCAGGTTCGGAATCAGGTCCGTGCGTCGCTGGTACTCGTTCAGTACCTGGCTCCAGCTGGCATCGACCTGCTGCTTGTAGGTCGGGATGGTATTGATGCCGCAGCCGCTGACAAGCAGCAGGGTGCAGGCCATGGCAATCCATGCGGTGCTCTTGAGGTGACGACTGGGCTCGAGCATCTGACGCCTCTTATTTCAACCTGACCCTAGCTGACGCGCATCATAGCACTCCGCGAAGTATGATCGTTCCGTCCTGCCTGCCTGTCACGTTTTGGGGAACGGCGTGTCTTTAGGTAACCAATGACCGGGACCCGCGAAGCCGATTGCCTCAATGACCTCGTCACGGCGGCTCGAGCCGGCGATGTGGCGGCCTATGGCAGGCTCGTTCAGGCCACCCAGGCGAATGTCGCTGGTCGTTGCGGTGAGCGTTCTACGCGATCCCGCGGGGGCCGAGGACGCGGTCCAGGAGGCCTACCTGCGCGCCTTCCGGAGGCTGGGAGACCTCGAAGAACCGGCTGCCTTTGCGGGCTGGCTGCGTCGGATCGTGATCACGGCGCCGTGTCCGCCGCGTCACACTGCTGGATCTGGACGATGTCCTGAGCGCGCCGGTGCTCGACGAGACGGAGAAGCGTTGGTCCGAGGCACAAAGGCATCGTCTGGCCGCAGCCCTGCTCACGCTGAGCACCGAGGAGCGTCGCATCTGTGACAGGAGGTACCACGGCGGTTGGTCGCTTGCCCGGCAAGCTCGTCGAGCTGCTCGCGAGTCCATGGCTGACCGCGTGAGGGAGGTCGATCAGTGGCAACTGACGAGCCGGGTGCTACAGTCGGTGGATCGGATCGGGCCCGGACGGCCGGTAAAGATCGTGCCGGTCCAATATCCGATGCGTGAGCGCGCATGGGAGCTCGAGAACGTCTCGCGATGCTGCGTTACGGCATCGATGACATCCGTAAGATCGACGTAGCGCGGGTCGCGTAGTCGAGGCGCCATGAGTCAGTTGACACTTCCACTTGCCGGTCACTGCCGCTGCGGTGAGATTCAGTTGCGCGTCAGCGCGCCCCCCATCCTGACGATGGCCTGCCACTGCACGGGCTGTCAGCGGATGAGCGCCAGCGCCTATTCGCTGAGTGCGGCCATCCCGACCCGAGGCTTCGAGGTCACCCGCGGCGAGCCTGTGCTCGGTGGCCTGCGCGATCCGGAGCTGCGGCATTTCTTCTGTCCATCATGCATGAGCTGGATGTTCACTCGTCCGCCGGAAATCGTCACCCGTTTCCTGCCGGAGTTCGTTAACGTGCGCGCCACCATGCTCGAGGATGTGTCCTGGTTCTCGCCTTTCGTCGAGACGTGGGCCAGGGCGAAGCTGCCGTGGGTAACGACACCGGCCGTGCACAGTTACGCCGAGTTTCCCCCGGTGGAGGATTACGCGATGCTGCTCGCGGAGTTCGCTAATGCGTGAGTCCGCAGGCCTGCTCAGCCGGCGAAATACAGCGCGTATCGCACTTTCCCGGTGGCGCTGAGCGAGAGGTCCATGTCTCCCTGACCGTTTCTGAAGACTATGTGATAGGTATCCATGCCCGTCGGGCTCACATGCAGAAACGCAATCGATCGGGCCGGCCCGAGGGCTGCAAACACGTGCCGATTGAGCGCCACGATCGACTCGAGGTGCCCGGCGAAATCCGCCGTCACGCTGCGGTAATGCGTCGTGCCCGTCGCGAGATCCTCGAGCAACTCTCTTAGGGCCATCACGCCGCCTGCCGCAGGCACCTGTAACTGGAATCTCCTGGTGACGGCAGTCATGTCCACGATCACGCGCATGGCATTTGCGCCATCCATGCGTGCTGCCACGTTCGGGGACGTAGTCCCACCCTGCTCGAGACTCAATCCGGTCACTCTGCCGCGGGGGTCCGTTACGAAGGAATCTTCGATTTCATCGATGCGATTGAAGAAGTAGTCCGTCACTCCATGCTTCACGACGAACCGGTGCGCGGACAGCGGGTACATTGGCTGCCGACCGAGAGAGGAAGTCTGAAGAAACAGTCGGCCATCGCGTTGAGTGACTGCGGCGAAAGTTCCCCCCGCCATCCGATATGCACCGACGTAGCGATCGAGTGTTTTGGAACCCACGGACGCCGCGCGGTGACGACTGGGCCCGAAGTCCGGCCAGCCGTATTCCTCCGCGATGCTGCGAAGCAGATCGATTTCAACCTCGAAGCCGTTCTGACCGTCGGACATGATTACGGCGCCATCGCCTTTGTCGTAGGCGACGAAGAGACTGGGGAATCCATAGTTGCCGCCGTTGTGCGTGAACCACGGATGCTGCGGATCGTCACCGGCAATGACCCCCAGTCCATAATGATCGCGGCGTGGCGTAAGCATGAGTCGGGCCGTGCGGGCGCTGACGAGGGCGCCGCGTGCGCCGGCAAGTGCGCGCTGCACCTGGATTGCATAGCGCGCGAGATCGGAGGGCGTCGTCCAAAGGCCGTCCGGTGCCAGTTCCGGATATATCCTGGCGCCCGTGCTCACAGGCCGGCCGCTCGGCCCGTAGGGCGCTGCCGCCTCTGCCCGGAGTCGGGCAGGCAGCGGTTGACTGAAAGTGCTGTCCTTCATCCCGCTGGGCGTCAGTACGCTCCCCTGCAGAAGGTCGCCGAAGGGCTCGCCGGTCACGTCCTCGAGCAACTGCCTGATAATGACGTATCCGCCGCCCGAGTATTCCCACTCGGTGTCGGGCACGGCGTCGACACGAATTGGCGCATTGTCGGACGGAGGCTCGCCGTCGAGAATCTGCAGCAGCGACGGTAGCGGCTCGCCTGGGCCGTAACCGTTGAATCCATCGACAGTGACACCGGCCGTATGGCTCAACAATTCGCGGAGAGTGACGTCGTGTTTCGCGGTGAACGGGTTGTCCGATACTTTCCAGGACTTGAGATATACGTTGACGTTCGTGTCGAGGTCGAGCTTGTGGGAGTCAACCAACCGCAACACCCCAAGCGCCGTGACCGGCTTGCTGATCGATGAGGCCTGGAAAAGCGTCGTTGCGGTTACGGGGTCGCGCGCGGCGCCTCGAACGCCGAAGCCCCGAGCCCACTCGATCGTGCCATCGTGAATGACGGCGACACTGATCCCGGGTACGTGGAGCCTCCCCATCAGATCCCTTAGCGTCGTATCGCCGGAACGCTCCCCTACCATGATCACCGGCGGCGGGATGTGATTGCAGATCCGGTCAATACGCTGTTGGATGTCCGGCGCGGTCGCCGCCCCAGTGCTTCGGATGCCGACGCCAATCAGTACGCAAATGCCTGCCAAATACGCCGAGTATCGCCGCCCGGCAGGGATCATTTTGCCTTCGGGCTCGACGTCGGCGCAGCTGGCTCGCACGCAATCTCGTAGATGCGGTTCGAAGCGGGATCGCTCGGCAGGGGTACCGCCATGATTCGCCAATCCCTGAGCTCGCGGCTGGTGCCGACGCGCTGTCCCTTGAGATAGCCGGTTGTCTTCACGGCGACGAAGGTACGTTTCGCGCAGTCGATCGCGGTTCTTTGAACAAACCGGTCGAGAGTGATGTCGTGTGAATTCACGAGCGGCGTGGGATACAGCGTCATGATGTCGAGGAAAGTGAATTGCCCGACCTTCCGCAGCGAATCGGTGTCCACCAGGACTTTGTTATCGGGGCCGCCGTTGCTGCCGACTGCGATCCAGTGCGAGGCGAAAGCCGGGAGGGACCCGGCGAGTCCCAGGAGGAGAGCTGCCACTCGTGCGCCGCCGGGATGCCGCATCAGAAGTCCACCTCGCATCGAAGTTTCTCCGGTCCTGTCAACGGTGTTGCAGCCGCAGGCTCTCCCAGGAGCCATCGGCCGTCCAGCCGCCGTCCACGGCGATGGCCTGACCGTTGACGAAACCGCTGACGGCGGGGTCCGCGAGAAAGCTCACTGTGTTTGCGATGTCCTCGGGTGAGGCGAAGCGGCCCATCGGAACCCGGTCGGTGATGTCCGCATCCGAGTAGCTGCCGCTCGACTGGTCCGCCACATCCATTTCGGTTTTGACCCAACCGGGGCATACCGCATTGCAACGCACGCCACGGCCGCCCCATTCGGCCGCGAGCGTGCGGGTCATGCCGATGAGCCCATGTTTGGAGGCGTTGTACGCGACTCTGTCCGCGATCCCGACCAGACCCGCGATCGAGGCGATGTTGATGATGCTGCCGGAGCGCTGCGCGAGCATGACGGAACCCGCTGCGCGCGCGGCGACGAACGCGCCCAGCAGGTTGATCTCGAGAACGCGGCGAAACTGTTCCGTGGAGGTTTCCTGTGCCGGAAGGATGCAGCTCACGCCCGCGTTGTTCACGAGAACGTCCAGCCGCCCCCATCGGGACTTGATCTGCCCGACACCTGCCTCGATCAGCCGCTCGTCGGCGACGTTGCCGATGAGCTCGATGGCTTCGCACCCGGCGTTGCGCAAGGCAGTGAGCGTTTCCACTGGAGCGCGCACGTCGTTCAGCGCAAGCGCATATCCCCGCGCTCCGAGCGTCTGGGCAATGCAACGCCCGATACCCTGTGCCGCGCCTGTGATCAGAGCCACACGTCTGGCTTCCACTGTCTCTCCGGATTCGTCACGGATGGCCGCGGAGTATACCGCCGCGGCACTTCGGGCATGATTTGGCGTAAGCTCGCCAATGCATGCAGATAGCCTCGCTACGCGATTTTCTCGCCCGGCACCGCAGGCTTTTCGTTCTGACCGGGGCCGGGTGCAGCACGGATTCGGGCATTCCGGACTATCGCGACGCGGACGGCAGCTGGAAACGCTCGCCGCCGGTCAACTTTCAATCATTCATGGGCAGCGAAGCGGTGCGACGCCGCTATTGGGCGCGGAGCTTGGTCGGCTGGCAGCGCTTCCGCCGGGCAGAGCCTAACGCAGCGCACGCCGCTTTGGCGCGACTCGAGCAGCAGGGAAGGCTGCAGCACCTGGTTACGCAGAACGTGGACGGGCTGCACCAGGCTGCCGGCAGCATGAATGTGATAGACCTGCATGGACGGCTGAGCCGCGTCCGGTGCATGGACTGTGAGGACCTCGTGCCGCGCGAGGAGCTGCAAGCGGAGCTGCTGCGCCGCAATTCCGAGTGGAGCGGGCTGCAGGGACGGCCGGCGCCCGATGGCGACGCCGACCTGGAAGGGCTGCCGTTCGATGAGTTCGCGGTCCCCTCGTGTACACGCTGCGATGGGGTCCAGAAGCCGGACGTCGTATTCTTTGGGGAGAGCGTTCCGCGGCCTCGGGTCGATGCGGCGATGCAGCAGCTCGAGCAGGCTGACGCCATGCTCGTGGTGGGCTCTTCGCTGATGGTGTATTCCGGCTATCGGTTCGCGCATGCAGCGGCGCAGTCGGGCAAGCCGATTGCCGCGGTCAATCTCGGTCGCACGCGCGCCGACGAGTTGCTGTCCTTGAAGGTATCCGAGCCCTGCGCCCTGGCGTTGGCGGCCGGACTGTAGGCGATGCCTTGGGAGGGCGCCTCGTGAACGAGCGCCATATCGATGGCTTCTTCTATGGCCTGTTCATGGACGTCAACGTGCTACGGAATAGCGGCGTCGTGCCGGTGAATCCGCGCAAAGCCTACGTCGACGGATTTGCGCTGCAGATAGGTAATCGCGCCACGCCGATCCCTTTCGCCCGCGCTCGTGCCTACGGGATGGTCATGGCGCTCACGCATTCGGAACTTGAAAGGTTGTACGGGGCTCCCGGCCTCGATCAATACCGGGCAGAGGCCGTCTTGGCTGGCTGTATGGACGGCGGCACCGTCCCTGCATTGTGCTACAACCTGCTCGTTGAGCCGCAAGCCGACGAAAGGAACCAGGATTACGCGGCCCGATTGCGCAAGGTGCTCGGCGAGCTGAATTTCCCCGAAGAGTACGTCAACTCGATCTAGCGGCTGATTGCCGCTTGCGAGAGCGCTGTAGAATGAGAGCGTGACGCCCGGGCCGGAATACGCGAGTCGACTTGCTGCAAGAGAGGCGGCCATGCGCCGGCTGGAGGCGGTCCAGCAGCGGGTGAGCACCGCGCGCCTCGTGCTCGCGGCCGTCGTTGTCGCGCTGGCCTGGTCGATCTGGGGCGAGCACTGGTTGTCGGCGGCATGGGTGCTCCTGCCTGTTGTAGCCTTCATCTGTGCAGTCGCCTACCATGCCGTGCTCCGCCGCCGCCACTCCGAGATTGGCCGCGCGGCGGAGTTCCATCGACGGGGAGTCGCTCGCCTGGAGGAACGTTGGGCGGGCAGCGGCAACCGGGGAGAGCGATTCGGCGACGTCCATCATGTCTACAGCGCCGACCTGGATCTCTTCGGCGAGGGCAGCCTCTTCGAGCTGCTCTGTGCCGCACGCACGCAGATGGGTGCGGACATGCTCGCGCGCTGGCTCCTGGCACCGGCGGCAGTGGCAGAAATCGGCGAGCGACAGGCCGGTGTCCGGGAGCTGCGCGACCGCCTGGATCTGAGAGAGCGTGTCGCCACTCTGGGCAGCGAGCGCGAGCCCGTGCTCCAACCGGAAAGACTGCTGGCGTGGGCCGAGGCGCCAGCCGCGCTCAGGGAGGCCTGGATCCGTTGGGCCGCATACGTGCTGCCCGCTTTACTCATCACTGCAGTGGTCGCTGGATCGCTGACCGGCTTCTGGACGCCGACACTGCTCGTCCTGACGCTCGAGGCGATCACGCTGTATCGGCTCAGGGAGCCGCTGCAGCAGATTCTCTTCCCCGCAGAGCGCGCTTTCGACTTCGACGGTCTGAAGACGTTCGCCGGATTGCTCCGCGAGATCGAGCGGCAAAGATTCGACTCGGCGCCGATGCGCGCGCTGATCGATGGCCTCTCGTCCGGTGCGAACTGCGCGTCGGCCCGAATCGGTCGGCTCGCGACTCTCATGATGCTGTCGGAGCAGCGGAAAAACCTCATGGTGGGCTGGCTCCGAGTACCACTGCTTTACACGCTGCACATGGCGCTGGCCGCCGAACGCTGGCGCCGCGCGCACGGAGTGTTCGTCCGCAGATGGGTGGAGGCGGCTGGTCGCTTCGAAGCGCTGTCGTCGCTCGCCCAGTACAGCTTCGAGCACCCGGATGATCCCTTCCCTGCATTCGTCGAGGGTCGCGCGTGCCTGCGGGGCCAGGGGATCGGCCACCCACTGATCCCGCGCTCACAGTGCGTTCGCAACGACGTGAGTCTTGGAGATCCGGCGCGAGTCTGGCTGGTCAGCGGCTCGAACATGTCCGGCAAGAGCACGCTGCTGCGATCGCTCGGCCTCAACGTGGTCCTTGCGATGGCCGGCGCGCCGGTGCGGGCGCAGGCTTTCGAGCTGACACCTCTGCAAGTCGGCGCCAGCATCCGCATCAACGACTCGCTTCGCGAGGGCAGCTCCCGGTTCCATGCGGAGATCACCCGACTGCGCCAGCTCAAGGACCTCTGCGGGCGTGAGCCAGCGCTCCTGTTCCTCATCGACGAGATGCTGCAGGGAACCAACTCCAACGATCGGCGTATCGGCGCCGAGGGGATCCTCGGGGCCCTGGTCGGGCAGGGCGCAATCGGGTTGGCAACCACGCACGATCTGGCGCTGACAGCGCTCGGCGGCCTGGGCGGAGGTGTCCTGCGCAACATGCACTTCGAGGACCATATGGAGAACGGGCACATGCGATTCGACTACAGGCTGCGGGAAGGCGTCGTGACGAAAAGCAACGGACTCGAGCTGATGCGCGCCATTGGGCTGCAGGTTTGAGCGCTGCGACGGGGCGGCAGGGGCGATCATCCTGACCTGTGTCCGAGGCCCTGCCGGCCTGCGGCCATCAGAGGCGTGAAGGCGACAGACACCAAGTGGTCGCGCCTGTTGTTGCGGTATGATGCGGCGGACTGAGTAAGTGCTCGACCTTGAGACATCCAGAGCCACAAATATGGCGACACCCATCCATCGTAACTCCGCCTGCTGGTGCGCACTTATCTCAGCGGTGTTCTCCTTCTCCGCTGCCGCGGCGTCACCGCCGCCGACGCCTCGCGAAGACGTCGTTACGGTCATGCACGGTGTCACCGTTCACGATCCTTACCGTTGGCTGGAAAATGCCAAAAGTCCCAAGGTTCTGACCTGGATCGGCGCCCAGAACGCGTTCGCGGACAGCGTGATGGGTGGCTTCAAGGACGCGGGCTCGATCACCGAGCGCGTGCGCCAGCTTGCAATCACGAGCTCGAACCAGTACGAGCCGCAGCTCGTCCATGGGACGCTCTTCTTCATGCGCGACACGCCGCCGCAGGCCCAACCCGTGCTCGTTGCGCAAGCGTGGCCCAACGGCCCGCAACGGGTCCTGGTCGACACCAATCCTTCGGGCGGCCATGTGGCCATCCAGGAGGTCTGGCCGTCACCTTCGGGTCGGTACGTTGCCTACGGCACATCGGTCAACGGCAGCGAGGCGACCACAATTCACGTGGTCAGCCCGGTCACGGGGAAAACCCTGCCGGATGCCCTGGTCGATGCGGGCGGCGGGACCACCAACTCGGCCGTGGCCTGGGATGAGAATGAGCGCGGATTTACGTATGCGCGATTGCCGCATGGCTCGCCGTTCGGAGCCTCTCTCTATCATCATGTCCTCGGTGCCCCGCAGTCGGGTGATCGGCCCGAGTTCGGGCAAGGCCTCTCGCCCATCACGGAGTACGAGCTCATCACCTCGCCCGACGCCAGGGAGGCTGCGGCGCTGGTCCAGTTTGGAGATGCGACTCCGTTTCTGGTGTACCGGCGCAGTCACCGGAAGTGGCAGCGAGTGTTTGGGCCCGACGAAGGGGTCAACGCCGGTGCATTCGACGGGGATCGACTGCTGCTGGCGGCGTTCGGCAAGAGTGATCACGGGCGTATCGTTACGGTGAGCCCGGACGGTAAGATCTCGACCCTCGTCGCCGAGCAGAAGAACTGGGTCATGCAGGGTGTCGCGCCCATCCAGGGCGGATTCCTGGTGACGAAGCTGTGGGGGCCGGACTGGCGGGTCGATCAGTACGCGAGCGATGGGCGCTTCGTGCGCCGCGTTCCGCTCCCGAAGACGGGCATCGGCATTGGCACTGTAGCCTCCGAGGCCGGCTCGCCGCAGGCGATCATCACTTACTCCGGGTGGACCATCCCAAGCCGCTGGGCGCTCTATGACGCCGCGTCGGGCTCCGTGAAGACCGTCTTTGCGGTACGACCGCCCGATACTGACTATTCAAAGATCCGGACCTACCGGCTGACAGCGATCTCGAACGACGGCACGCACATTCCCGTGACGCTCCTCGCTCTGGGGTCGACGCCGAAGGGACCGGACACGCCGGCGATACTGACCTCGTATGGCGGTTACGACATACCGGTGGCGCCACACTTCATTGGCACCGACCTCGCGTGGCTCGAGCGCGGCGGCGTCTTCGCCGTGGCGAACATCCGCGGCGGTAGCGAGTTCGGCGAGGCATGGCATCGCGGAGGCCGGCTGACGGCGAAGCAAAACGTCTTCGACGACTTCGACGCGGCGGCGCAGGCGTTGGTCTCGGCCGGTTGGACCTCTCCGAGGCATCTCGGAATCATCGGCGGCAGCAATGGCGGACTGCTGATGGGCGCAGAGCTCGTGCAGCACCCACAGCAGTTTCGGGCCGTGGTGAGCTTCGTCGGGATCTACGACACACTCCGCCACCAGTTGTGGCCGAACGGGGTGTACAACGAGCACGAGTACGGAACTGTCGCCGACGCGGCGCAGTTTCACGCTCTATACGCCTATTCGCCTTACTACAACGTGCGCCCGCAGACACCGTATCCGGCAGTATTGCTTGAGACCGGAGAGAACGACCCGCGTGTTGCCCCCTGGCAATCGCGCAAGTTCGCTGCTGCACTGCAGTCTGCGACCACGTCCGGCTTGCCGGTGCTGCTGCTCACGCGCCGCGCTGCCGGCCACGGCAACATTGGAGCATCATTCAGTCAGCGCGTGGGTAACGCCGCCGCCACTCTGATGTTTTTCGATAACGAGCTTCGATAGCAAACGCCTACATCGCCTCGAAAAGGAATTCGAACGTTGCCGCGTTGCGTGTGCCGGAGCGTACCCATGAGGCGCGTTGCCTGTCGACGGTCAGGAACCACGATTGTCGCTGACGTACGCCGCCTGTGCCCGAGAAGGCACGACAGTCGAGTACGGCCCCGCAGCCGCCGTGCTCGGGGTCACGAACTGACGCGTAGCGGATGATTTGCGTCTCTGCGGCGCGGGCGGCTCGCGCCAATGCATGGCAGGGGCCGTAGTCCTCGGGGTTGCCCCACATTCCTTCGTCACGCGCGAATGGTGCCTTGCGCAGATCTACGGACTTGCCGCGCGCCACGGCCTGGAAAACGGTGTGTGGTACGCCGTCGAGCCTTGTGAGTCCGTGACTGTCCATCACGAACCTCCAGCGCCAGTAGCCGATCTCCGCGCAACTCGTGCGCACTGCTTCCGCCCCGTACCAGACCCCCGGATCATCGTAGCTGCGGAAACGCGAGCCGCCCGACGGCGGCGGATAGCGGAAAGGCGTGTAGAGCAGATAGTCGAAGCCGGCGCATTGAGTCGGGAGCGGCGGCTTGGAGGCCTCCAGCACGGACTCCAGGATCTCCTGCTCGGCGAGGCTGTCGACGAGGGCGCGCGTGGCAACCACATGTTGCGCTTCGACGGCGCGCCACAGCGTTACCTCGCAGGCCTTCGATTCAGATGCGACCGCGGGCGGAGTCCAGGTACTGGACGACATGGAAGAGTCCTTCGGCCGTCAGAATGCGCTGCGCGGGCTCGCCACCCAGCGCATCGTTGGCGGAGTGCAGCCAATCGCGCATGGCCTGCGCTTTCCCGCCCGTGATGGCGGCAAGGGAGCGGTAGAGGCGCACGAAGGCTGCCGCAAGCTCCCAGGCCTTGCTGCCCTCCGGCAGCACCCACCTGCCGGCCGCCAATCGCGATGTGGTCGCGGCGCTCAAGCCCAGCACCCTGGCGAGCTGCGCCTGGCGCACGTCCAGTTGCTCGGCCGCGCGCGCGGTCGCCTTCGACAGGACCGTGGCGGCGCTTTGGGTGCTTGTTGCGGTCAGGATCACGGGATTTACTTTCTATAGAAATAATATACAAGATTTCATTCATATGCAAGAGGGCGCGCGGCCGCGATCCTCTAGCCGATCGGGCGGCCGGATGCCATGATCATTTGCTGGACGATGCCAAGTGGAGGTTCCAGTGAAGTGTCCGAAATGCGGTGTGGACCTGCAGCCGGCGGAGCGGCACAAGCTCCAGGTCAATTGCTGTCCGTCGTGCAAGGGAATGTGGTTCGAGCACGACGAGCTCGAGCAGCTCGAAGACGAGGTGTTCGATTTCGGCGACCGCTGGAAGGGAACTCTGGTGTTCAGCTCGACCGCGACGAGCGACAAGTGCCCGGAATGCGCCGTCGCCCTACAGCGGTTTCAGTACCGGTTCTACGATCTCGAGATGGAGTTCTGCCCCAACCAGCATGGCTACTGGCTCGAGGATGATGAAGACACCCGAGTCCTGGAGCTGATGAAGAAGGAAGAGACGGATCTGGAGCGCAAGCTGCTGGCGGAGAACAAATGGTCGACGCTGCTGCGACACATGCACTCCGGCTCCTTCTTCAACAGAGTGAAGGACCTGTTCCGGCGTTAGTAATTGCCGGGCGCCTGCGGGTCGCTCTTGCGCTCGAGCGTCACGAAGGTGAAGGGGTAGGCATTGCGCTCGTCGGCCGGATAGCTGTGGCACTCGACGTCGGCCCACTGGGTGGAGTCGAAATCCGGAAAGAAGGTGTCGCCCGGAATGTCGGCGTGGATCAGCGTGAGGTAAATGCGCCGGGCGAAAGGCATGAGCAGCCGGTAGATCTCGGCACCGCCGATCGCGACCAGCTCCTCGGCGTCGCGGGCGATGCCGAGCGCCTGCCCGAGCGAGCGCACGACGACCACACCCTCCGCCAGCCAGTCCCGGTCGCGCGTGAGCACGATATTGGTGCGCCCCGGAAGCGGCCTGCCGATCGACTCGTAGGTCTTGCGCCCCATCAACACGAGCTTGCCCATCGTCAGGGCCTTGAAGCGCTTGAGGTCGTCCGGAAGCCGCCAGGGCAGAGCGTTTTCACGCCCGATGGTGCCGTTCTCCGCCATCGCGGCGACGAGAGAGATGAGCGGTTGTTGCAGGATCATGATGCGCGGCCGCCGGGTGCGGCTTCAGATCTCGACCACGGTGTTGAGGACGACCACGCCCCGGAACGGCATGCGGAAGAACTCCGCGGCCTGCGTCGCATGCCGTTGCATCCAGGCGAACAGGCGCCGCTGCAGACCTCTCCAGCCCGGCAGCGGCCGCGCGCGCACCACGTGCTGGCCGACGAAGAACGAGCTGTCCTCGGTGAACACCCTCAGCCCGCGAACCCGGCAGGACTTGAGCGCCTCACCGACGTCCGGAGTCTCCATGAAGCCGAAGCGGGCGTGGACCAGATAGACACCCGGCAGGGTCTCCTCGATCTCGACACGCCGCACCGGATCCTGGCGGGGAGTGCGCATCACCTCCACGTTGAGAATGATCAGCCGCTCGTGCACGACGCCATTGTGCTCGATGTTACGGATCAGCGCTGAAGGGACGAGGTCCGGGTCGCTGGCGAGGAATACGCCGGTGCCGTGGA
>DATAXF010000042.1:0-2616 GCA_036273095.1 Steroidobacteraceae bacterium
TCTGTCGCCGCCGCTTTGTGGGATAATTCCGCGGCAGAGAATTCCCTCTCGCTGCAACCTCCCGGGTGATCCAAAGATGGAAGAGAACCGCAAGAAGGCGCTCGTCGCCGCATTGAGCCAGATCGAGAAGCAGTTCGGCAAAGGCTCGGTCATGCGCCTCGGCGATGGCGCGCAGAGCTTCGACATCGAAGCCGTTTCCACCGGCTCGCTCGGCCTCGACATCGCCCTCGGCATCGGCGGGCTGCCACGCGGCCGGGTCGTCGAGGTCTTCGGGCCGGAGTCCTCCGGCAAGACCACCCTCACGCTGCAGGTCATCGCGGAGGTGCAGCGCGCCGGCGGCACGGCGGCTTTCGTCGATGCGGAACATGCGCTCGATCCCACGTATGCCGAGAAGCTCGGCGTGAACATCAGCGATCTGCTGGTCTCGCAGCCCGATACAGGGGAGCAGGCGCTCGAGATCACCGACATGCTCGTCCGCTCGAATGCGGTGGACATCGTCGTGATCGACTCCGTCGCGGCGCTCACGCCGAGGGCGGAGATCGAGGGTGAGATGGGGGAGATGCAGGTCGGCCTGCATGCGCGCCTGATGTCGCAGGCGCTGCGCAAGCTCACCGGCAACATCAAGCGCTCCAACACCATCGTCATCTTCATCAACCAGATCCGCATGAAGATCGGCGTGATGTTCGGCAATCCGGAGACGACGACCGGCGGCAACGCACTGAAGTTCTACTGCTCCGTCCGCCTCGATATCCGTCGCATTGGTGCCATCAAGAACGGCGACGAGGTCGTCGGTAACATGACGCGCGTCAAAGTGGTGAAGAACAAAGTGGCGCCGCCCTTCCGCGAGGCGGAGTTCGAGATCATGTACGGCCAGGGGATCTCCCGTGAGGGCGAGATCATCGAGCTCGGCGCCGCACAAGGCATCATCGAGAAGTCCGGTTCCTGGTACGCCTACAAGGGCAACCGCATCGGGCAGGGCAAGGACAATACACGCGCGTACCTGCAAACCAACCGCGAGGTGGCGCGGGAGATCGAGGAGCAGATCCGCGCCCGGCTCCTGCCGGTCAAGCAGCAGCGCAACGGTGGCGGTGAAGCGGCTAATACGGCCTGAGGCGGCTGCCGACCCGGATTCAATCCGGGCCGCCGCACTGACCCTGCTCGCGCGGCGCGATTGGCTCACGAGTGAGCTGAGCGCGAAGCTGCAGGCTGCGGGCTATGCCCCCGAGGCCGCGGGCGGTGTGGTCGCGGACCTGGTGCGGGAACGCCTCCTCGATGATGGCCGCTATGCGGAGCGGTACGTCGCCTCCCGGGCGGAGCGCGGCCAAGGCCCGGTACGGATCGCCGCGGATCTGGCATCTCTCGGAGCGCCGCGAGAGCTGATCGAGGTGGCCCTCGAGTCCGGCCCGGACTGGCCCGCTGTGGCCAAGGCCGCCCGCCGGCGCAAATTCGGTGGCGTACCCCCCGATTCCTGGGCCGAAAGGGCCCGCCAAGCGCGATTTTTGCAGTATCGGGGGTTTTCATCGGATCATATCCGGGCGGCCACTGGCGCCGATCTCGAACCGGACTGAAGAACTTGAAGCAGCCTCTATTTCTCGGGGCGGCGGATACCCGCCGCGCCTTCCTGGAATTTTTCCGCGAGCGCGGCCACACGATCGTGCCCTCGAGCCCGCTCGTGCCCGGCAATGATCCGACGCTGCTCTTCACCAATGCCGGCATGGTGCAGTTCAAGGACGTCTTCCTCGGCAAGGACCGGCGGGAGTACGTTCGCGCTACCTCCAGCCAGCGCTGCGTGCGTGCGGGGGGCAAGCACAACGACCTGGAGAACGTGGGCTATACGGCCCGCCACCACACGTTCTTCGAGATGCTGGGCAATTTCTCTTTCGGCGATTACTTCAAGCGCGATGCGATCCGCTTCGCCTGGGAATTTCTGACCCAAACCCTGCAGCTCGATCCGGCGCGCCTCTGGGTGACCGTTTTCCGTGACGACGACGAGGCGGCGGACATCTGGCTGAAAGAGGTCGGGGTCTCCCCCACGCGCTTCTCGCGGATGGGCGAGCAGTCGAACTTCTGGGCGATGGGCGATACCGGTCCCTGCGGTCCCTGCAGCGAAGTCTTCTACGACCACGGCCCAGAGGTGCCCGGCGGCCCGCCGGGCTCGACCGATGAGGACGGCGACCGCTTCGTCGAGATATGGAATCTCGTGTTCATGCAGTTCGACCGGACGGCCGGCGGCACGCTGACGCCGCTGCCGAAGCCGTCCGTCGACACAGGTATGGGCCTCGAGCGCATGGCCGCGGTGTTACAGGGCGTGCATTCGAACTATGACATCGATCTTTTCAAGAACCTGATCCGCGCGGCGGCGGATCTGGCGCATACGAAGGATCTGGAGTCGAGCTCCCTGCGCGTCATCGCCGACCACATTCGTGCGTGCACGTTTCTGATCGTGGACGGTGTGCTGCCTTCGAACGAAGGACGCGGCTATGTGCTGCGGCGCATCATCCGGCGCGCGGTGCGACACGGCTACAAGCTCGGCATCGAGGAGCCCTTCTTCTACAAGCTGGTTCCGGTGCTCGAGCGGGAGATGAGCGCCGCCTATCCGGAGCTCACCCGCGGCCG
>DATAXF010000043.1:0-17263 GCA_036273095.1 Steroidobacteraceae bacterium
CGATTGCGAATCGGACACGGTCGTCAAGAAGCTGAAGATTCTGCTGCAGATGAGCCTCGTGCTGCTGCACGGCCTCAAGAAGCCCATCATCCGTGTGGGCCGCATGGCCGGCCAGTACGCCAAGCCGCGCTCGGTGGACACCGAGACCCGCAACGGTGTGACCCTGCCGAGCTTTCGGGGTGACCTCGTCAACCGTCCGGAATTCACGGCCGCTGCACGCGCCGCTGACCCGGAGCTGCTGCTGCGGGGCTATGAGCGGGCGGCCCTCACGCTCAATTTCGTGCGCGCACTGGTCGATGGCGGCTTCGCCGACCTGCATCACCCGGAGTACTGGGACCTGGGCTTCATCAAGCACGCCCCGCTCAAGGACGCCTACCAGCGCATCATCCAGTCGATCGGCGATGCGCTCGATTTCTTCGAGGGCATGAGCGGCACCAAGGTCCATGAGGCGACGCTGGTCGATTTCTATGCCAGCCACGAGGGACTGCACCTGCTCTACGAGCAGGCGCAGACGCGCTTCATCCCGCGGCAGAACCGCTGGTACAACCTTTCGACGCACATGCCGTGGATCGGCATGCGCACCGCGAAGCTCGACGGCGCGCACGTCGAGTACTTCCGGGGTCTCGCCAATCCCATCGGCGTCAAGGTCGGTACGGCGATGGATGCAGCGTGGCTGCAGGGTCTGGTGACGACGCTGAACCCGCAGAACCAGCCCGGGCGCCTCACCCTGATCCATCGCTTCGGCGCCAAGGACATCGCCACGGCACTTCCCAAGGCCATCGAGGCCGTGCGGCAGACTGGCCAGACCGTGCTCTGGGTCTGCGACCCGATGCACGGCAACACGGAGACCAGCACCGGGGGACTGAAGACCCGGCGCTTCGAGAACATTCAGAAGGAGCTCGATGCAGCCTTCCGCATTCACTCGGAGATGGGCTCTCGCCTGGGCGGTGTGCACATCGAGTTGACCGGCGAGGACGTGACGGAATGCACGGGCGGCGCGCGTGGCCTCACGGATGCGGACCTGCAGCGGGCCTACCGCTCGACGGTCGACCCGCGCCTGAACCACGAGCAGGCTCTCGAGCTCGCCATGTTGATCGCGGAGCACAGCCAGAGCACCCGACGCGCAACGCAGCGCGCGTGATGACGGTACAATTGCAGGATGCAATATGAACACGTCGTCGTCCCCCCCGAGGGACGCGGGATCACCGTCAATCCCGATAACAGCCTGAGCGTTCCCGACAACCCGATCATTCCCTACATCGAAGGGGATGGGATCGGCATCGATGTCACTCCCGCGATGCTGCGCGTGGTGAACGCCTCGGTCGAGAAAGCCTACGGGCGCAAGCGCCGCATCAGCTGGATGGAGGTTTACTCCGGCGAGAAGGCCAATGCCCGCTACGGACAGTGGTTTCCCGACGAGACCCTGCACGCGCTGCGCGACTTCGTGGTCTCGATCAAGGGACCCCTCGGCACTCCCGTGGGCGGCGGCATCCGCTCGCTCAATGTGGCGATGCGCCAGAGCCTGGATCTCTACGCCTGCGTGCGCCCGATCCGCTATTTCCCGGGCGTCGCGAGCCCGATGCAGGATGCCAGCCAGACGGACATGGTGATCTTCCGCGAGAACACCGAGGACATCTACGCCGGCATCGAATGGCCGGCGGGCTCGGCCGACGTGCACAAGCTCATCGCCTACCTGCAAAAGGAGTTCGGCGTCACGGGCATCCGCTTCCCGGCGAGCTCGGCGATCGGCATCAAGCCGGTCTCGAAGGAGGGCAGTCAGCGCCTGATCCGCAAGGCCATCCAGTACGCCATCGAGAACGATCGCGTCTCGGTGACCCTGGTGCACAAGGGCAACATCATGAAGTACACGGAGGGCGCTTTCCGCAACTGGGGCTACCAGCTTGCGAAGGAGGAATTCGGCGCCACGGAAATCGAAGGCGGTCCATGGCTCAAATTCCCGAACCCGCTCACCGGCCACGACATCATCGTCAAGGACGTGATCGCGGATAACTTCCTGCAGCAGGTGCTGCTGCGGCCTGAGGAATACGACGTCATCGCGACCCTCAACCTGAACGGCGACTACGTTTCCGACGCGCTCGCGGCGCAGGTGGGCGGAATCGGCATCGCGCCCGGAGGCAACATCGGCGACGGGCTCGCGGTGTTCGAGGCAACGCACGGCACGGCGCCGGGATTCGCGGGCAAGGATCGCGTCAACCCGGGCTCGCTCATCCTCTCCGCGGAAATGATGCTGCGCTATCTCGGATGGACGGAGGCCGCCGACTTCATCATCAAGGGCGTCGCCAACACCATCGCCAACAAGGAACTCACCTATGACCTCGCGCGGCTGCGCGAGGCCATCAAGGCGCCGAAGCGTGAGATTGCGCGGCGCAAGAGTGTCGAGGAGGACCTGCAGCGCCTGATCCCGGGCGCGACGCTCCTGAGCTGCTCCGGCTTCGCGACCGCGATCATTCGCCACATGGACGACCCGCATTAAGCAGGTCCGAACGAACCAGGGGCGCCGGCCGGTCCTGCCGGTCAAGCGCAGTGCGGCATACGATCCCGGCTGCACGCGCTGTCCGCGGCTCGCCGAGTTTCTGGCCGAAGTGCATGGCAGCTACCCGGACTACTGGTGCCGGCCCGTGCCCTCGTTCGGCGCCGCGGACCCGCGCATCATCATCGTCGGCCTGGCCCCGGGCATGCACGGGGCGAACCGGACCGGGCGGCCGTTCACCGGTGATTACGCGGGGGAGCTTCTCTACCGCACGCTTTACGAGGCAGGGCTTGCCACGGGCCCGGTGTCGGTCGCGGCGGACGATGGGCTCGAGCTGCGGCATGCGCGCATCGTCAATTCCGTCAAATGCGTTCCGCCGGCCAATAAGCCGCTGCCGGACGAGATCCGCACTTGCAACGTGTACCTGAAGGCCGAGCTCGCAACTCTCGAGCGCGTGCGGGTAGTGCTGGCGCTGGGCAGGGTGGGGCACGACGCCTTCCTCATGGGCAGCGGGCTCAAGCGCAGCCACTTTCCCTTCGGTCACGGCCGCGAGCACCGGCTCGACGAGACGCGGTGCCTCGTCGACTCGTATCATTGCAGCCGCTACAACACCTCGACCGGGGTGCTCACCGAGCCGATGTTCAAAAAGGTCGTAGCTCGCGCCTGCGAGATCGCCGGGATTCGTTGATAGAGCGCACATGAGCGCGACTGGATTCGATCACAAAGACTTCACGGCGGCGCTGCCGCGCCGGCCCGGCGTCTATCGCATGTTCGACGCCGGGCACGAGCTGCTCTACGTCGGCAAGGCGAGAAGCCTGAAGGATCGGGTGAGCACGTACTTCGCGGCGAGTAACGTCAATCCGAAAGTGCAGGCGCTGGTACAGCAGATCGCCGACATCGAGGTCACGGTCACCAACTCCGAGACCGAGGCGCTGCTCCTCGAGTACAACCTCATCAAGGCGCACAAGCCGCGGTTCAACATCGTGCTGCGGGACGACAAGAGCTTCCCGTACGTGCAGCTCTGCCTCGATCACGAGTTCCCGCGGCTCGCCTTCTATCGCGGCTCGCGCAGCGCCCCGGGACGGTACTTCGGACCTTTCCCGACCGCCTGGGCCGTGCGCGATACGCTCAACCAGCTGCAGAAGCTCTTTCGCATACGCAACTGCCGCGACAGCTTCTTCGCCAATCGCAGCCGCCCCTGCCTGCAGCATCAGATCGGCCGCTGCACGGCGCCCTGCGTCGGGCTCATCACTCGTGAGGCGTACGCGCAGGACCTCGAATCCGCCGTCAAGGTGCTCGAGGGTCGGAGCGATGAGGTAAACGCGACGCTGCAGGCGCGCATGGAGGAGGCTGCCGGCCGGCTGGAGTTCGAGCGCGCCGCGCAGATTCGCGATCAGCTCTCGGCATTGAAGCATATCCAGGCCCAGCAGATCGTCACAGCGGAAGGGGAGCGCGACGTCGACGTGTTCGTCATCATCGGGGAACCCGGCGAGTACGCGATCAGCGTGATGCTGGTGCGGGGCGGCCGCAATCTCGGCACCACGAGTTATTATCCTCGTGCCGTGCTCGCGGAGCCCGAGGAGGCGCTGTCTTCATTCATGATGCAGTACTACGCCAACCAGGAGCCGCCTCCCGAGGTCCTGGTCGGGCAGAAGCTCGAGGACACCGAGTCGCTGAGCCAGGCGCTGACATCGCGAACGTCGCACGTCGTGCACGTGCGCTGTCCGTCGCGCGGCCTAGGTGCCCGCTGGGCCGAGCTGACGCGCGAGAACGCGCAGCAGTCGCTCCGCATGCGCCTGGCGCAGAAGCAGGGACTCGATGAGATGCTTACGGCCCTCGCGGCGGTGCTCGAGCTGCCCGAGGCACCGCAACGCATCGAGTGCTTCGATATCAGCCATACGGGCGGGGAGGGCACCGTGGCCTCGTGCGTCGTCTTCGGCCCGGAGGGGCCGCTGAAGAAGGAATACCGCCGCTTCAACATCACCGGGGTGACGCCGGGTGATGATTATGGTGCCCTGCGCCAGGCGCTCGAGCGGCGGTACGCGCGCGTGCGGGACGGCGAGATTCCGCCCCCCGACCTGCTGCTGATCGACGGTGGCCTCGGGCAGATCGGCGCAGTCCACGAGGTGCTGGCGGGCCTCGGATTCGGCGATGTCCTGCTGGTCGGCGTCGCCAAGGGCCCGGACCGCAGGCCCGGGCAGGAGCGGCTCTTCGTCTACGGCGCCGCCGCGCCCCGGGTTCCGGAGGCCCATTCGCCCGCCTCGAGGCTCGTCCAGCGCATTCGCGACGAGGCGCATCGTTTTGCGATCACGGGGCACCGGCGCAGGCGTGCGCGCCGGTACAATGAGTCCGTACTGGAGGCCGTCCCGGGCCTGGGACCGGCCAAGCGCCGTGCGCTGCTCACTCATTTCGGCGGCCTCCAGGGCGTCATGCGCGCGGGAGTGGCGGATCTCACCGAGGTGGCCGGAATCGGAGCGGCACTGGCGCGCACCCTTTATGATCACCTCCACCCCGGCTCTTGATCGCCCGATGCTCTGGAACCTGCCGAACACGCTGACGTGGCTGCGGATTGCCGCCATTCCGCTCATCGTGCTGCTCTTTTACGCGCCCTACCACTGGTCGGACCCGGCGGCCGGTCTCCTTTTCGTGGCGGCAGGCATCACGGACTCGCTCGACGGCTACTTCGCGCGCCGGCTGGGGCAGACTTCGCGCCTCGGGGCCTTCCTCGATCCGGTGGCCGACAAGCTGATCGTGGCGGTGGCGCTCGTGCTCCTCATCAGCAAGGACACGAGAGCCCTGATCGTCCTCACGGCCGTGGTCATCATCGGCCGTGAGATCACGATCTCGGCCCTGCGGGAATGGATGGCGGAGATAGGCGCGCGCCGCAAGGTGGCCGTGTCGCAGCTCGGCAAGCTCAAGACCGTCCTGCAGATCGTCGGACTCTCGATGATGCTCTACAGACTGTCGCTCTTCGGCATCCCCATCTATCGCCTCGGCGTGGTGTTCACGGAGCTCGCCGCCGCCATCACCCTGATCTCGATGGTGGCCTATCTGCGGGCGGCTTGGCCGGAGCTCAGGCGCTGAGCGCCCGTTTCCTTGACTTCACAGGCCGGGCACTTAAAATCCCGTCCCTCCCTCGGGGCGCGGGAATAGCTCAGTTGGTAGAGCGCAACCTTGCCAAGGTTGAGGTCGCGAGTTCGAGCCTCGTTTCCCGCTCCAAATCCTGTCTAAAATCAATAACTTAGATAGTATTTTTCACGTAACACCGTATCGGCATCGCCGCTACTCGGATACATAGGCGACCGCGTCGCCGCTGTCCGGGTGGGTGAATACGCTCATGCCGATCTCATAGATCTGCCCCAATCGTGCGGCCGTCATGAATTCGAGCGGTGCGCCCTGGCAGACCAGCCGGCCGCCCTTCAGCGCGACCATCCAATCGCAAAAACGGGCGGCGAGATTGACGTCGTGAATGATGACAATCACCCCGATGCCGTGCTCCACACTGATCCGCCGTACGAGGCGCAACACGCTCACCGGTGGGCGACATCCAGGGCGGAGATCGGCTCGTCGAGCAACAGCAGGCGCGCGTCCTGCGCCAACAGCATGGCTATCCAGGCCCGCTGCCGCTCGCGACCTCGCCTCGGCTCGGCTTCTGCTGGCGGGCCAGGATCTTCAGCAGCGTCGATTTTCCCGAGCCGTTCTGCCCGATGAGGGCCCGTTCGCAGCCGTGATGGAGGAGCTGCAGCTCAGGGACTTCACGCCCGTTCAATCGAGCGTGCTGCAGGCGAGGACGAACTGGAAATATGCGCTCGACACCTATGGCGAGGGATATCACTTCGGCGTCCTGCATGCCGACACCATCGGCGCCACCCATTTCAACAACGTCGCCGCATTCGACGCGTTCGGCCCGCACTGGCGGCTCAACTTCGCGGAAAAAGCCCTGGCGACGCTGGTCGGCCGAGCCGAAAGCCTGTGGCCGGAGCCGGCCTACGAGGGGATCCATTTCCTCTTTCCCAACACGATCCTGGTCGTCGGCGGTCCGGCCGCGGGTCGGACGTTCGTGCGCGCGTTCCAGTTGTTTCCGGGCGACACGCCGGGTGAGATGTCCTGTCGATTTTCGGTGTATGCGCACGGAATGTCGCCGGCGCAGTTCCAAGAGCTATCCGCGGGCGTGGTCGACAGCGAGAGCGAGGTGACGCAGGAGGATTACCGGGTCGCGGTCGACGCCTATGCGAATCTGTGCCACGCACCCGCCGGATTCCGGCTGGTGTTCGGCCGCAACGAGCCTGCAGTACAGGCGTTTCATCGGGCCGTGGCGACCGCCATCGGTGCACCCCTTTGATTTTCGGGGCCGCCGGGCTAGTCTGTCGCGATAAAGAGCGAGCAGGGCACTCATGAGCAATCCATTCGACGACGAGGAGGGCGACTTCCTCGTGTTGATCAACGGCGAGCGCCAGTATTCACTCTGGCCGAGCCACCTGGAAATTCCCGCCGGCTGGACGACCACCGGGCCGCGCGGCAAACGCAAGGTCTGTCTCGACTGGATCGACCAGAACTGGACCGATATGCGGCCCCTGAGCCTGGTGCGTGAGATGGAAGCGGACGACGCCGAGCCGGGACGAGGATCCTGAGCCCATGACACGCTGCCGAACCACCGCGCTTGCGGTCATTGCCGCCGGTGCGCTCAGCGCCGCCTGTTCGATCGCCGCCGCCACGCCGCCTGTGACGCCCGGCATGTTGCAGACCGGGACGGACATTCCCAAGGACTGGAAGCAGCCGCAGGACAATTTCGATTACGTGCGCACGGAAGTCATGATTCCGATGCGCGACGGCATCAAGCTCCACACGGTGATCATGGCGCCGAAGGGCGCGAAGAGCCTGCCGATGCTGCTGGAGCGTACTCCCTACGATGCCGGCAGCCTGTCCAATACCGACAGTCCGCACATGGCCGCGGCCGTCTGGTCGGGCGACCGCGACTGGGCCAATGGCCATTACATCCTGGTCTGGCAGGACATTCGCGGCAAATATGGCTCGCAAGGCGACTATGTCATGACGCGGCCGCCGCGCGGGCCGCTCAACCGCAGCAAGACCGACGACACCACTGACGCCTGGGACACGGTTGACTGGCTGGTCAAGCATGTGCAGGGGACGAACGGCAAAGTCGGCCTCATCGGCTCCTCCTACGACGGCTGGACGGTCGTCATGGCGCTGCTCGACCCGCATCCGGCGGTCAAGGCGGCGGCACCGGAAAGCCCGATGATCGATGGTTGGATGGGCGATGACTGGTATCACTACGGCGCCTTCCGCGAAATCAATCTCGACTATTTCATCGGCCAGAGCAGCGAAACCGGCAAGGGCCAGGACATCCCGCGCTGGGCCTATGACGACTACGAGAACTACCTCATGGCCGGCAGCGCGGGCGCGCTTGCGCAGAGCGCCGGCTTCGACCAGCTGCCGTGGTGGAAGCGCTTCGCCGCCCATCCCGCCTATGACGTCTTCTGGCAGGACCAGGCGCTCGACAGGCTGGTCGCCGCGCACCCGTCCGATGTCCCGACGGTCTGGCTGCAGGGCCTCTGGGACCAGGAGGACATCTACGGCGCGGTCCACAGCTGGGAAGCGCTCAAGGCCGCCGGACATGAAGCCAACAACCACCTCGTCATCGGTCCCTGGTGGCATAGCCAGATCAACCGCGACGGCTGGAATCTGGGACCGCTCAAGTGGAATGGCGACACCACAGCCGACTTCCGCCAACACGTCCTCATTCCATTTTTCGACATGTACCTTCAGGACAGCCACCCGGCGATGTCCATGCCGCAGGTGATGGTTTTCAATCCGGCCGAAAAGAAGTGGGGCAGGTTCGCCGACTGGCCGGGCGCGAGCCGGCTCACGCCCATCTATCTGCAGAGCGGTTTCGGGCTTGCCTTCCAGCCGGCCGCGCCAGGCGGCGAGAGCTATGTCTCCGATCCGGCCAAGCCGGTGTCATACATACCGCGACCGATTCCCCAAAACACCGACGGCTGGCGGACATGGCTGGTGCAGGACCAGCGCTTCGTCTCCAACCGAACCGACGTGCTGAGCTATGAAACGCCGGTGCTCGATCATGAAGTCCGCCTCGAAGGCGCACCGGTCGCCGACATTTTCGCCAAGACGACGGGGACGGATGGCGACTTCGTCGTCAAGCTGATCGACGTCTATCCGCCGACCTACGCCGAGCAGCCGGAAATGGGCGGCTATCAGCTCCCCATCGCGCTCGACATCTTCCGCGGCCGCTATCGCAAGAGCTTCTCCGACCCCTCGCCGATCCCCGCCGGGAAAGTGCAGGAATATAAATTCCGTCTCCCGACGGTGAACTACACCTTCAAGCCGGGTCACCGGATCATGGTGCAGATCCAATCGTCGCTCTACCCCGTCTACGACCGCAATCCGCAGACCTACGTGCCGAACATACTGTTCGCCAAGCCATCCGACTATCAGAAGGCGACGGTGACCATCATGCACGGCTCCAACGCGCCGAGCGCCGTGCTGCTACCCGTGGTGAGGCAGGGCGCGGCGACGAATTGAGCGCAACTAGCCGGTCTGCGGCCCGGCCACCACGATAAGGTTCGGCACATAGTGGCAGGCTAGCTTCGGCGACGCATGTCCGCCGACCATTTGGACGGCTTCGCCCACATACACGTTCGTGTCCGCGGGAACGACGACAGTCAGACGCACGCCCGGTGTGGCATCGTACGGGTGGAAAAGCGCACGCAAGTTGTGAACATAGGCCGGGTCGATCCTTCCGTTGGCCTCCTCCTCCGAGCGTGGAATGAGCCCGAGCGCAATAGCGCTCGGGACGAAACCTACGACGCGTCCCGCGACAGGGGGCGGGGGGTTGAGAGCGTTGCGCATGGGTCCGCCGTTACCGCAATTCTCATCCGCTATCGCAATCTGGCTGCTGATCCCTGCGCGATCGGGCCGGGGGTCTTCACTGGCCCGTGGCTGCATCTGTACGACCGGCATCGGGGCGGGCGGAGCCGCTGATTGAACGGGGACGGGTGGCTGTTGCCGCACGGACATCGGGGGTGCGGCGGACGGAGGTGCCGTCCGGACGATCTGGTGCGACGGGACAGTGGCCGCCACTGGACGCTTGTTCCATTGCCAGGGCGGATTCAGCAAATACAAGACGGTGCAAACCGTTGCGCCCAGCAGCGCGAGTTTCCAACCTACGGAGCGCCGCCAGAGCTGGCCGCCACTCCCGGCAAGGGAGAGCTTTTTCGGGGGACGATCAATCATCATGGAGATGCCTCGGCCTGCGGGCACTCGACAGGCTCGGCCAGAACTCCGTTCCCGCCCTCGATCAAAGCCACACAACGCGCGCCCTGCTGTTTGGCGCTGATCAGCGAGTCGGCAATGGACTCCTCGATGGCGCGGACAAGGTCGCGTGAAGAGCCGGTCTCGGCAAATTTCTCCTGACGGCGCATCAGGCGATAGAGCAATTCGGGGTCGATGCCCTGTTTGCCCACGCCGAGGCCATATCCCTGGATCATCTGCTCGATCTCGAGGGCCGTGACCCGCGCGACGTCGAGGCCTTCGAGCCGGGAGAAGACGAAAATGCGGTCGATGCGGTTGAGGACCTCCGGCGCGAAGCCCGCGTCCTTAAGCGCACTGGTGGCCGTTCGCCGCATTTCGTCGGGATCGTGGGCAGAGCGGCGGCGGATATCCTCCAGGGCGTCCAGCGCTGCGTTGGTAGTCAGGACGAAGATCGCCCGCGTAGTAGAGATCAGGCGTCCGTCGGAGGCTTCGGTGACAAAACCGTCATTCCACGCCGTCAGGAATTTCTTGTGTACTTCCGGATCGGCCTTCTCGATCTCATCTAACAGCACGACGGCATCCGGGTTGTCGCGCAATCCGGCAGTGAGCTTTCCATAGCTGTCCGACCCGACATAGCCCCTGGGCGAGCCGAAAAGAATCGTTGCGCCCATTCCCCTCGAGCACTGCGTCATATCAAGATGCAGCAGCTCGCGATGCAACTCCGCGGCGAGACGTTTACCGAGATAGGTCTTGCCGGTTCCGGGGAAGCCAGCGAACAGGAACACGCCGACCGGTCTGCCGCGTTGCTGCAAAGCCAGGCGCCTGCGTATCTGGGCGGCGAGGTCGTCGCAGATTGCATTCTGGCCGATGACTCGCGATTTCAGCGCATTGGCCAAGGCCGCGGCGTCGATGAACTCCGCATCGGCGTCCTGGTTGAGGCGGCCTTCGAGCGCCGCACGGTTGGTGAGTCGATCGAGCACGTCCATAACCCATCTCCTACGCAGGACCCACGCGGGCAAACGGCCCGCGCGGGCGAGCAGCCCGACGGTGACCACGAGCCAGAGAAGCACGGCGAGAGCGAGGATCCCGGCGCGCCAGACGCCGGCGAAACGTATCAGATCAGATGTCCAGCGCCCGAGATGTTCATCAAAGTGTTTGATCGTCCTCGCCAATGCGAGGGTCAGCACGATGAAGAAAAGAAGCGGCAGGAACCGATTGATCAGCGCCAGCACTCGACCCATGGATTTCCCTGTACCGACTCTTGAGCTCGCAGACAATCGTCAGGCGACAGTCACATCGCTGCCAAGCATACCCGCAAGGGTTGCAGACGGGCCTTGTGACAACTCTCAGTCTGTATGGGAGCGCGCCTCCGGCGCCAGGGGGCGCGGAGGCGCAATTAGCGTATCATAATTACTTATAAATCAACAAATTACGAGACTAATCTCATGTCATGCAGTGATGTTACGAATCTTTAGTTGTAATTGCGGGCGAGCACAGGGGTGGTGAGGTACAGAGCGGGGAAGAGCTTCTTCAGGGAGGCGACCTTCGGCAGGTCGTTGACGTAGATGTACGGGTTGTCCGGATGCAGAGTCAGAAAATTCTGGTGATAGCCCTCGGCCGGATAGAAGCCCTTGAAGGTCTCGACGTGGGTGACGATGGGGCCCGGGAACACCCGGGCGCGGCTTAGCTGGGCGATATAGTCCTGCGCTACCGTGCGCTGGGCGGCATCCAACGGAAACAGCGCCGAACGGTACTGCGTGCCCTGGTCCGGGCCCTGATAGTTCAGCTCGGTCGGATTGTGGGCGACGGAAAAGAAGATCTGCAGCAGGCGGCCGTAGCTCACCTGAGCCGGGTCGAAAGTGACGCGCACGGATTCCGCGTGCCCGGTATTGCCGGTTTCGACCGTCTCGTATTGCGCCGTTGCCGCCGCGCCGCCCGAATAGCCTGACACTGCCTGCTGCACGCCGCGTACGTGCTCGAAGACGCCTTGCACACCCCAGAAGCAGCCTCCGGCAAATACCGCCGTCTCGCTGTGGGCCGCGGTTGCGGGCTCGTCCTGCGCCGGCGGCGGAATCTGAACCACCGGCTCGGCCGACCGTGCCAGGTGCAGCCAAGCGAGCGCGGCGATCGCAAACAAGCTGACGAAGCCAATGATGCGTGTCATGAGAGTCATCCAAAGGTGAACGAATACGCCTGCACGCCGCGATCGAGAAACTCGATCGCGAACGTGTGGTCCGTGACGGTTCCCCGCTGGCGCACCAGCTGATACAACCGCTGTTCGGTGACGACGCCGCTGCCATCGGGCGCGACATCGCTGCCGTGGGCATCGCCCGGAGCAGCGCCGTCGATCCGAATCACAAAATGCACCGGCTTGCCGTCCATGCCGGGACCGAGCACCAGGTGCAGGTCGCGCGCATGGAAGCGAAAGACGATCCGGCCCGAGGGGCGCTGCAGGCTCGCGTATTGGGATTTGACCCGCCAATCCCCGGCGAGACCCCAATCGTTCAGTCCGAGATCCACCGGCACCTTGTAACTTGCGGAGTTATCCTGCACGGCACCGCCCGGCGAGCTGAAGTTCTCCGCGCGGTCGTAGCCGATGTAAGTCTCGGGCGAATCCAGGTCATGGTCGTCGGCCGCGGCCTGCACACCCTGCGCGGGCAGATTCTGCCGCAGTCCCAGGGCCACCCGCAGCGCCTGTGGATGACCTGCATCCCCCAGGAGCTGCTGTATCGCCCGCTCGGTCTCGTCATAACTGCCTTCACCGAAATGGTGATAGCGAATCCGCCCCTGCGCATCGATCAGATAGTGGGCGGGCCAGTACTCGTTGTCGAGCGCGCGCCAGATCGCATAATCGTTGTCGACCGCGACCGGATAGGTGATGCCTAGCCTCGCGACCGCCTGCTTGATGTTGTCGACGTTGCGCTCGAAGGCAAATTCGGGATCGTGCACGCCGATCACTACGAGGCCATCGCTTTTGTACTTGTCTGCCCACGCCTTCACGTAGGGCAGCGTGCGCAGACAGTTGATGCACGAGTACGTCCAGATATCGAGCAGCACGACCTTGCCGCGCAGTTGCTGCGCGCTGAGCGGCGGCGAGTTGAGCCACTGCACGGCGCCCGACAGGGGTGGAATCTGACCTTCCACCGGTAGGTTCAAAGCCGGTGCCGGAGTCGCGGTAGACACCCGGACTGCGGTGGGCGCCGGAGCCACGGTCGCGTGCGCCGACGGCACCATCGTCAGGTCGACCAGTCGCTGCTCCAGACCGCCGGTGGCGACACTCGAGACGCGCGCGAGGAGACCGGTATCCAGCCCCGTCGCGATCGCGGCAACTCCCGCCAACATCGCCACGCCGATGCCGCGCCGCACCCACTCCCCGACGCCCAGTGAGCGTTTCATCGCTGCGAAGACACTGCCGCCTATCAGGACTGCGACGGCGAGTGAGGTTGCTGCCCCGGCAGCATAGGCGGCCAGCAGCAGCGTGGTACCGGCGTTGGCTCCGTGCAACGCAGCACCTGTCAGCAGAAGCCCGAGGATCGGACCGGCGCAAGGCGCCCAGAGAAGACCCGTGGCAATACCGAGCAGGAACGAGGAACCCACGCCCGCTGGCTTGCCGTCCGTCTGAGCGAGCGCCGCCAGCCGATTGCCGGCGTTGACCAGAGGATGCAGCAGGCGCTCAGCCAGATGCGGCAAGAGCAGGGTCACGGCGAAGAGGCTCAGCAGGACGAGGGCGACAGCGCGGCCGACCTGATTGGCTTGCGCCGCCCAGCCACCGCCGACGGCGGCAAGGGTCGCCACGCCCGCGAAGGTGACCGCCATACCGGCGAGCAGAGGCAGGGTGGTGCGCCCGAACGGCTGGTCGGCACGGGCAAAGACGAAAGGCAGCACCGGCAGGATGCAGGGGCTGAGGATCGTCAGCACGCCACCGAGATACGCAAGCAGGATGAGCAACACCAGAGCGTCCTCTTCAAGCCGCGCCGGGCTTGAAGGTCAGGGCCAGGCCGTTCATGCAATAGCGCAGGCCGGTCGGGGGCGGACCGTCGTCGAATACATGTCCGAGATGGCCGCCGCAGCGGCTGCAGTGCACCTCGGTGCGCAGCATGGCGAGCGACCAGTCCTTCTGGTTGGCGATCGCATGCGGCAGGGGTGCCCAGAAGCTCGGCCAACCGGTGTCGCTGTCGAACTTGGTGCGCGAAGAGTAGAGATCGAGCCCGCAGCCGGCACAGGCGTAGATTCCGGAGCGAAACTCCCTGTCGAGGGGACTGCTGAAGGGACGCTCCGTGTCCGCCTGTCGCAGCACCGCGTACTGCTCGGGCGTCAGGAGCTTGCGCCATTCGGCATCGGTATGCGTGACCGCGTAAGCGCCCGGGGCGGCAGCCGAGGCGAAGGAGAGCATGTGCTGGCGGCCCACAGCGAGCGCGGTCAGGCCGGCTCCGGCGGAAAGCAGGAATCGTCTACGACTTGGCATGGCAGGCTCCTGGCTGCTCGCCCCGGGGCGAGGCTGTAATGACGATGAGCGCATGCTGCTACGGACCGGGTGGCCGAGTCCTCACGGAAAGTTAAACGTTTCGTGATAACTCACGCGAATGCTTCGCCTATCATGACGGCGCCTTGTTTCGTGGCAGCCTCGTGGAACAGCAGAAACGCATCCTGATCATCGAAGACGACGTCGACATCGCGGACATGCTAGGCGTGCATCTGCGGGAAGAGCGCTTCGACATCGTCCACTGCGCCCGCGGCGATGAGGGCCTGCGGCGGCTCGAGCAGGCAGCGTGGGACCTGCTGATTCTCGATCTCATGCTGCCCGGCGTGGACGGCCTGGAGATCTGCCGACGGGCCCGCGCGATGCCGCGCTACACGCCCATCGTCATCATCAGCGCGCGTGCGACCGAGACTCACCGCATCGTCGGCCTGGAGCTCGGAGCCGACGACTACCTGGCGAAGCCGTTCTCGGTGCTGGAACTGGTGGCGCGCGTGAAGGCGCTGCTGCGCCGCGTCGATGCCCTGGCGAAAGGGAGCCAGGGTCAGGCGGATACGAGCGTGCATCAAGGGAGGCTGGTCATCGACCCGATCGCGCGCGTGGCCTCGCTTTCCGGCGCTCCTCTCGAGCTGACGCCGCGCGAATTCGACCTGCTGCACTTCTTTGCGCGTCACCCGGGGAAGGTGTTCTCGCGCATGGCTCTGCTCGATGCTGTCTGGGGTTACAACCACGAGGGTTACGAGCATACGGTCAACACTCACATCAACCGGCTGCGCGCCAAGATCGAGGCCGACCCGGCCGAGCCCCTCTGCATTGTCACCGTGTGGGGGCACGGGTACAAGTTCCTGCCGCCAGGGGAGGGCCCGTGAGCCTGACGCTCACGCAACGGCTCTCGCTCGTCTTTGCGCTGCTCCTCCTCGCCTGTTGCGGCGCATCGGCGTGGCTGCAGGTGCGCTCGAGCCACCTGCGCGAGGAGCAGGTGATCCAGAGCCTCTCGCGCGGGCTCGCGGCGCACATCGCGCAGAGCACCGAGCTCATGGATGCGGGCAAACTCAAGCCTGACGCAGTGCGGCAGCTTTTCGGACAACTCATGGTGGTGAACCCGAGTGTCGAGGTCTATCTGCTCGATACCGAGGGCCACATCCGCGGCGACGATGCGCCGCCCGGACACGTCAAGCGCAATCAGGTCGAGCTCGCTCCCGTGCAGCGCTTTCTGGCCGGCGCGCCGCTGCCGATCCTCGGCGATGATCCGCGCAGCGTCGATGGGAGCAAGGTGTTCAGCGCAGCGCCAATCTCCGGCGCCAACGGCGCGGTGGCCGGCTATATCTACGTAATCCTGCTCGGCGAGACCCGCGATGCGCTGGCCGCACGCGCCGCGGCGAGCGCGGTACTGCGCAATACGTTGCGCCTGACGGCGCTCGTCGCCGTGTTGGGCATCGCGGCGGGGTTGATCGCCTTCGGCTGGATCACGCGCCCGCTGCGGCGCCTCACCGAGGCTCTGAGCGGCTTCGATCCCGGCGCTGAGCCGGCACGCCTGCCGGCACTGCCGCAACAGAGCGGCACGCCGCGCCGGAACGCGAACGATGAGATCGCGGTGCTCGAGCGGGCATTCGTGCAGATGGCGGCGCGGATCGGCGAGCAATTGAGCGCCCTGGCGCGCAGCGACCAGATGCGGCGCGAGCTGGTGACGAACATCTCGCACGACCTGCGCACGCCACTTACCTCGCTCCACGGTTATCTCGAGCTGCTCGCGCTGAAGGGCGATGCGCTGGACGAGAGCGAGCGCCGCCGCTATCTCGGCACGGCGCTGGCGCAGAGCGAGAAGGTCGGCAAGCTCGCACAGTCGCTGTTCGAGCTGGCGCGTCTCGAGTACGGGATCGTCGCGCCGCAGTGGGAGGACTTCTCGCTCGCCGACCTCATCCAGGATGTCTTCCAGAAATTCGAGCTGGCGGCGCGCAGCAAGGCCATCGCACTCGAAGCCCGCATACCGCCGCGCCTGCCCAACGTGCATGCGGACCTCGCGATGATCGAGCGCATCCTGACCAACCTGATCGACAATGCCATCCGGCACACACCCGAAGCCGGGACGGTGCGGATCGAGCTGCAGCCGCGCGCCGCCAAGGTCGCGGTGATCGTCAGCGACACCGGGCCGGGTATTGCCCCGGAGCTGCGCGCTGGCCTCTTTCAGCGCGCGCTCAAGGTCGGCGATGCACGGCGCGGCGGCCTCGGTCTGCTGATCGTGCACCGCATGCTGCAGCTGCAGCGAAGCGAGATCAGGCTGCAGGAAGAGGCGGGCCGGGGCGCCGTGTTCGAATTCCTGCTCGAAACCGCGCCCTGAGCGCTGCCGCCTATATGGCCGCGCAGATGGACTTGGTCTCGAGATAGTTGTTGAGGACCTCGTGGCCCATCTCTCGGCCCCAGCCGGATTGCTTGTAGCCGCCGAAAGGCATCGACGCATCGAAGATGTTGTAGCAGTTGATCCAGACGGTACCGGCGCGCAGCCTGTTGGCGATCCGATGCGCCCGCTTCATGTCGCTGCTCCAGACGCCAGCGGCGAGACCATACACCGTGTCGTTGGCCCGCCGGATGAGCTCGTCGTCGACGTCCTTGAACGGCGTGACGGTGACGACGGGGCCGAAGATCTCCTCCTGGTACACCCGCATGCTCTCCTGCGTGCCGTCGAGGACCGTAGGCTGGACGAAGTAGCCCGAGCTGCCGTGGCGGCCGCCGCCCGTCACTGTGCGCGCGCCTTGCTCCTTGCCTGACTTGAGAAAGCCGGTCACCCGCTCGAACTGCACCTTCGAGACGAGCGGTCCCATCTGGGTGCCGGGGTCGAGTCCGGGTCCGAGTCGGATCTTCCTGGCCGCATCGCTCACGCCCTCGAGCACCCGCTCGTAGCGCTTTTCCTGCACGAACAGGCGCGAGCCGGCGCAGCAGCACTGGCCGTGATTGAAGAAGATGGCGTTCGAGGCCCCCGGAATGGCCACGTCGAGATCGGCATCGTC